>CALUMJ010000025.1 GCA_944321715.1 uncultured Muribaculaceae bacterium
AAAGTCGGGGCTTTGTGGCATTTTTTTACAGATAGGTTATGATAAGAGGGTGTACCTGAATTTTGATACACCCTCATACGAGGTGGGTCATGCCAATTTTGATACACCCGCGTTACTGCCTAAATTACAACATATCACGGGTATACATGCAACGAATGGAAGTGACTTGTGTTTTGGTGGTGGGTGAATACAACAAATGCCAAGCTGTGGCACGTTAGTGCTTCGGCTTGGCATTCGTAGCCCATAGCGGAATCGAACCGCTCTTTCAAGAATGAAAATCTTGCGTCCTAACCGATAGACGAATGGGCCATATCTCTTTTTCCATCCTGCCCTGAGCTTTAATAGCTGTTGGGGCGATATGTGCCTATTCTACACGGCTGCTACCTGCATTTATGCGGCAGCGGCAGCAAGTTTGTTCACGTGGCGTTGCAATTTCGACTTCAAGTTGGCAGCTTTGTTCTTAGAGATAATCCTCTTGCGAGCGATGCGGTCGAGCAAAGAAGAAACCTTGATGAAAGCTGCGGCTGCTTCATCCTTGTCGGTCATTGCACGCAGACGGCGAACGGCTGTGCGCGCAGTCTTGGCATAATAACGGTTACGGAGATTTCTTGTAACAGTCTGACGGATTCTTTTAAGCGATGATTTATGATTTGCCATTTTTAATATTTGAATTTTCTTTGATTAAGTAGCCCATAGCGGAATCGAACCGCTCTTTCAAGAATGAAAATCTTGCGTCCTAACCGATAGACGAATGGGCCATCACTCTTGTGGCTCAAAAGCGAGTGCAAATATAGGCACTTTTATTGAATTGACAAAATTTTTGAGCGTCCAACAGCGATTTTTTATGTTTTTTCCTGTTTTTATGCATCCAAGTGTGTAATTTAGCACATAATTTGGTTCTATTCCCTATATAATATGTATGAGAAGACTCGCGGCATAGTGTTGCACACGATAAAATATAACGAGCGTAATTCGATAGTACATCTTTACACCGACACGCATGGTCGCATGTCGTTTCTGCTGCCGCAGGGTGCCACACGTGGGGCGCGGTTGCGCAATGCCATGTTCATGCCGCTGTCGATAGTGGAGTTTGAGGCTCGCATTTCGCCGGGGCGCGACATAGCCACGCTGAAGGATTGCCGATGCCCCGAGCCATTGGCAGCCTTGCGTGCCGACCCGGTGAAAGGCATGGTGGCTATGTTTGTGAGTGAGTTGCTCAGCCGCTCGGTGCAGGAAAGCGAGGGCAATGAACCGCTGTTCCGCTTCATAGCGACGTCGGTGCGGTTGCTCGACTCGATGCGGCTGGGTGTGGCAAATTTCCATATCTGCTTCCTTTTCCACTTGGGTGCATTCATCGGCATACAACCCGACACGGCAACTTACCGCCGCGGATATTGGTTCGACATGGAAAATGGCGTTTTCACGCCGTCGCATCCGTTGCATCAGCATGTGCTTGCCCCGCGCGAAGCCGAAGTAATCATGCTATTGTCGCGCATGACGTTTGCCAATTTGCACCGTTTCCGTTTCAGTCGTGTGCAGCGCAACGAGATTCTCGACATCGCACTTGCCTACTATCAGTTGCATAATTCCACCATCGGGGCAATGAAGTCGCCCGAAATCTTGAGGCAGGTGTTTGATTGATTATAGTGCTGCCACAAATAGATAGGCCATTCCGTGGCCTGGTGTGATGCGGAAGGCTTCGGATGAGCGGTAACCGACTACCCACACCACTACGCCGTCGGCTTCGAGCAGCCATGCGCGGCGTTTTTCGGCATCCGATAGCTTGAGGTCGGTGAACAGGTCGCTCACCAAGCGGCTGCGCCCGTGCATCCCGAACGGCTTGAAGCGGTCGCCATCTTGCCAGTGGCGTAGTCGAAGGCTCTTGCATCGGGCTATTTCGGGGGCGAAGCACACCTTGCTACGGCCATCGCAGATGCTGGCAATATTGCAGTTTTCAAGGTCGATTTTTGTTATTTTCAAGCCGGCGGGGTTGCCGTTGTCGAGCGAGTTTATGTTGATAGGAATATATTGTTGCCCTACGGTGGCTGCAACTACGATTTTGTCGCGGTCGATGTCGGCGCGGTATGTGCCGGCATAGAAATGTTTGCCCACGGCTCCGTCGCGGCTGTATGCTTCAATTATTTCGGTTGCTTGCGTGGAATTGAATCCAAATTGACGCATTGCGGCGAACATGAGTGCCGTTGCGCCGGGATTGCCAGCTATTGCCTTTATGTCGATAACGGTACAGTCGCCAACAGTTGTCACAACTTCGGCAAGTCGCTGTGACAATAGCGCATCGTATAACTCGTTGCACGACAACAGGTTTTCGAGAGAACGAGCAAACCCTGTGTCGGCTGTCGGGAAATATTGCCGCATGGTGGGCAAGATGATGTTGCGCAAGCGGTTGCGCAGGGCATCGTTCTCGGCGTTGGTGCTATCGATGATGTAATTTTGACTTATTGCAGCGAGATATGCCAAGATTTCGCTGCGCGAAACGCACAGCAACGGGCGCACGATGTGGCCGTTTACGGGCTTGATGCCGGCAGCTCCGGCTATTCCTGTGCCTCGTAGCAGGTTGAGCATGAGCGTTTCGATATTGTCATCGCGGTGGTGTGCCACGGCTATTGCCTCGCATTGCTCGGATGCTCGCAGTGTTTCAAACCATTCATAACGCAGGTCGCGGCAAGCCATTTCGAGCGACGAGCCATCGGCGGCCATGCGTGTCGGCACATCGAAGTGGCGTACTTCGAGCTTCACATCGAGCTGCCGGCACAAGTCACGGACAAACCGCTCGTCGCGCATAGATTCCTCGCCGCGCAGATGGAAGTTGCAATGAGCCGCCACGCATTCATAATTCAGATGAAGCAACACACGCAACAGAGCCACAGAGTCGGCACCGCCACTCAGTGCCACCAGCACCCTGCCGCCGTATGGTAGCATGTGGTGGCTTGCGATGTAGCTTTTCACACGTTCCAAGAACGGGGCTGTGTCATGATTCCGGCTCGGCATGGGAGGTGCTATCGGCATGGGATGTTGTTCAATGCGTAGGCGGCTGCGCCCAATTGTATGGCGCGGCTCGACCCGATGTGCGACAATGTTATGCCTATGCGCTTGTGCGGGTCGTAATCGACCATGCGCGAGCTGCCATACACTTGCAGCCTTTGGGCGTTGCCATGGGCAAATTGGTTGAACTCTTGTTCGTCGTCGAGGTTATAGACCTGCGGCTGTATGCAGCCAAACATGTCGCCATTGTAGTTGAGCCTCGTAGAGCGCATCTGCGCCAGCAGTGCAGGCATGAAGAATTTGTGTCCGCGAGCCACGCCTCCGCCAAGCACCACTATGCCGTCGATGAGCGATGCCGCTGCGGCTATGGCATGTCCGGCTACTGTGCCGAATGTTTCAAATGCCTTCAGTGCGGCTTGACGGTCGCCCTCGCGCTTGCCGTCGGCGATGTCGTAGATTTCTTTGGTGTCGATTTCGGTGTCGTCGCCAGTCAATCGGGCATATTCGCGGCGTATTCCCCCAGCCGACACGGTAGCTTCGGCGATATTGGCAGGATTTACGCAATTATAGAAGCAGAACGTTTCGACACATGAGTTGTCGCCAATGTGCAGCCGTCCGCCCGAAACGATGCCCACTCCGAATCCTGTGCCGAATGTGTAGCCAATCAGATTATGATAACGCTTTGGACTGCCCAAGGCTTCGAGCCGGGAGTTGATTTCGGGGAGCCGTCCTGCAAATGCTTCGCCGTAGGCAAACAGGTCGCCGTCGTTGTTGATGAATACCGGAATGCCAAATTTGTCTTGCAAGAATGGCCCGAGGGCTACGCCCGAGCGGAATGCCGGGAAATTGGGCAAGTTGCCGCCTATGATGCCATTTGGATAGTCGGCCGGGCCGGGGAAAGCAAAGCTGATGGCAACAGGAGGTTGCGGCAGTTGCTGCTTGACAGCCTCGAAACCTTGCACCATCGATTGCAGGCAGCGGTCGAGGTCGTTGCCGCTCGATGGCAGCGTGATGGGATTGACTATTAATTGGCGGTCGCGCACGGCACTGAACACTAAGTTGGTGCCACCTGCGTCGAGTGTCATTACTATGCGGCTGTCGTTATTTGGTTTTTCCATTTATCGATAAAATATGGTTGAGAGTTTAACCTATGTATTGTTCGACTATTTTTTCTATTTCGAGGGGTGTGTTGACGATTTGCCCGGCATGGTACTCCACAAGTTCTTTTTCGGGGCGGAATCCCCAAGTCACTCCTACCGAGTCGATGCATGCCCGACGGGCTGTTTCCATGTCCACTCCCGAGTCGCCCACGTATAGCGAGTCGGCTTTTTTCTCCTTGGCTTGAGCGAGAATTGAGAAAACAATCGAAGGGTCGGGCTTCACGGGGATACCCTCTTTCTGCCCTTCGACTGCGACAAAGTTGATTTTCGGGAAAAAGTGTTTAATCAACTTTTGTGTCGCTTGGTCATATTTGTTTGAGGCGACGGCGATTTTCACACCTTCCTCTTGCAGCCAGTCGAGCATGTCGCAAATTCCGGGGTAAGGCACGGTATAGTCGGTGTTATGGTCGTTGTAGTACACCTTGAAGTCGGCAAGCATCTTGTCAATCACCGTTTCCTTGTTGATATCTTCGGGCAGCACACGCTCGATGAGTTTGCGCACGCCGTTGCCGACGAAGAAAGGGTATGAAGCCACGCTGTGCGTCGGGAATCCGTTGGCTTCGAGCGCATGGTTTGCTGCGCGGCCCAAGTCTTCAATCGTGTTGAGCAGCGTTCCGTCGAGGTCAAATATTACTAAACGTTTCATGATGTGATAGCATATATGTAAGTGTGTGTTAATAAAATCAGAAAGGGTAGCCCACCGAGAAGTGCAGGGTGGCATCGCGCGACCAGTCGGGGTGAATGAGCGGCCACCGTTCTTGGTTTTGCGCAGGATTGTGGGCCTTCAAGCCCAAGTCGAACCGTAACAAGAAATATGTAAAGTCGAGCCTGAGGCCTATTCCGTAGGCCAAGGCGATTTGTTTGTAAAACTCGTTGAACTTGAACACACCTCCCGGCTGGCTCTCATAGTCGCGTATAGTCCAGATGTTGCCGGCATCGATGAATGCGCCTAATTCGAGTACCCAGAAGAGTTTTGCGCGGTATTCAAAGTTGATGTCTAACCTGATGTCGCCGCATTGGTATATGAAGCTGTTGACCGAGTTTGTGGCATCGAAGCTGCCAGGGCCGAGTGTGCGAACGCCCCAACCGCGTACCGAGTTGGCTCCACCGGCGTAAAATCGCTTCTCGAATGGCAGCACAGTGGCGTTGCCGTATGGCACGGCGGCACCGACACCCATGTGGAACGCAACAGAATGTCGTGGCGACATGGAGTGGGTGAACGAGAAATCGGCATCGACCTTGGCATACTGCGAGTAACGTATGCCGAACACCTCGTAGGCTTCACCGTCTTGGCGGCTTTGTCCCAGCATGTTGGAGAATGCGTATAGCACGTTGCCAGCCGTTTCGGCTGCGGCACGTATGGTGTAAACGTTGCGTTGGAAATTCGATGACAGCGGCGATGCTTGCCGTTTGTTGGAGTGGTAGTATGAATATCCTATGCGCATTATGAAGTGGTCTTCGTAGGAATATCGCAGCAGTGGGTTGGTAATGTCGTCGAGAAATCCACTTTGGCTGTGCGGCAAGTATATGTAGCTCACGTCGAGTAGATTGAACGTGTGGCTAGTGCGTGTCTGGTTGTTTGTGTTCGACCAGTGGTATTTCCATCCGGCACCAGCTATGACACGTGTGTATTCGGGCCGTTGTTGGTAGTTGAATGATGTTAGGAACTCGGTTGTGGCGAGGACTTTCTGCTTGAATTGTTTTTTAAGGAATGGGAATTTAAACTTTGGGAAAGTTATGCCCACTTCGCCCGAGTATTCCGAGTAGTTATCGTTGATGAGTCCCGACAAGTCGCCCGACAGGCTTTCGTATGAAGCGCGGAACTTTGTGTCGAGCACTTCCGACCCTTTGGCTATGTTTCGGTGCGAATATGATGCCCCTACGCCAAAGCCCAAGTCGCCCTCGGAGTTGGTGCCTTCGAGCGAGAGCGAAACGGTCTGTGATTTACCTTTAGTAAGCAAGAAATAGGCATCGACCCATATTTTACCGTCGATGCGCCCCACAGGTACTACCTCGACGTTGACAAACTTCAGCACTCCCAATCGGCCCAATGCACGGTAGGTGCGGTCGATGTCCGACGAGTTGTATAACTTCCCGGGTATGACGAAATTACACTCCTCGACGACCGATGGGCGCAGGTAATGTTCGTCATACAGGATTGATATGTCGTTGTATCTAACCGTGTCGGGGGCAATGTAGTCGGCTGTGCCGTGCATTACCAGTGGGTCGTAATTGGTGACGTATGTAACTCGGCGCACAAAGAATGGCTCATGCTGCGTGTAGTAGTCCATGTTGGCATTAGAGTAGGGAGGCATGGTGTTGAGCGTGAGTATTACGTCTTTCTTCCCTTCGGCCGTATCGGCGGTGAATGTGATATACTCCTTGTTGAATGCAAAGTAGCCCTGCTGTCTGAGTCGGTTGGCAATGCCTTGCCGTTCAAGGTCGAGGCGGGTACGGTCGAATAGCTCGCCGGGCTTCAATATGAAACTTGCCGAGTCGGCGAGAATGAGCCGGCGCAACGTGTCGTTGGGTATGTTGTATATGATGCTGTCGATGTAGTGTGGCTGATTGAGCGTGATGTTGTATCGCACGTCGATGCGCCTTTTCTTGAGATTCATTGACGTGTCGCATTCCACCACCGAGTTCATGAATCCGCGGTTGATAAGTGCGGTCTGCAACTGGTGTACCGAAGCATCGGTGAGTTCCTGGTCGTAGATTACTGGTGGGGTGCCCACACGTTGTATCCAGCGATTGGCCCACTTGGTGCTGTCGTGCCCCGACAAGTTGTAGAACCACAATTGCAACTTCAGCCCACCGAGCACTTCATGGTTAGGCATTTGACGCAAGTAGCTTTGCAAGTCGGTCTTGCTCACTTGGTGGTTCTTGTCGGTTATGTTTATATCGACGTTGTCGAGCAAGTATTTGCCTTGCGGAACATGCTTGGTGGTGTTGCACGACGACACGAGAAGCAACATTGATGCCATGACGGCATAAAACATTGCCGCCATCGCACTTTTATGTTGCTTGCAGGTTACCGCCATGTGTCTGTGGGTGAGAGTGCTATTTTCGGTTATATGCCTCGATGTACAAACGACGGCAATCTTCGGCCGTGTAGGGTTTGGGCGCGTTGCCCGGGCTGCCGCTTGCGATGGCATCGGCCGCCATTTTGTCGATAAGTTGCGTGTAACGGTCTTCATCGATGCCATATTCGTGCATAGAAGGTACGCCGCACGAGGTGCATAACCGAGAAACTTCGGCAATAAACAACGAAGTTGCAGTGGCATCGGTGTCGGTTGCTGAGGCTAAGCCTGCGTTGCGTGCCAGTGCTGCGAAGCGGGGTGTGGCGGCACTGGCCATATCGGCAAGGCACGTGGGCAGCAGCATGGCATTGGACAGCCCGTGTGGCACGTGGAACAGCGCGCCTATCGGGCGGCTCATGCCGTGAACGACGGTCACACTTGAATTGTTGATGCAAATGCCGGCATCTAATGCGGCTTGTGCCATTTCTTGCCGTGCCGTGTCGTTGCCGTCGAGCAGTACACGAGGCAGGTTGTGCATGATGCGGCCGACGGCATTTGAGGCAAGCTCGTCGGTTTGCGGCATGGCTTTGATGGAAATGTAAGCCTCGATGGCGTGGGTGAGCGCGTCAAGACCCGAGCCGACGATGACGCTGCGTGGCGCACCAGTGCCAAGCGTGTAATCGACGATTGCCAGCCGCGGCAGCAGTGTGTCGCCCTTGAGCAGCATCTTTATGCCACGCCGGGTATCGGTGATGATGGTGAAGCGTGTGGCTTCAGAGCCTGTTCCGGCTGTGGTGGGGCAAGCGACGACAGCAGGTGTGGCTATGTCGATTTCCTTGCCCATGTAATGGGATATTTCTTCGGAGCTGACGGTCATCAGCGCAATGGCCTTTGCTGCGTCGATGGGGCTTCCTCCGCCCAATCCTATGCAGAAGTCGCAACCGGCATTGCTGTAGGCCGCAACGCCTGCCTCAATCATTGTGTCGGTGGGTTCGCTGTTAATCCCGTCGAATATTTCATATTCCACGTTGTCACGACGGAGGACGGCGACGAGCCTGTGCATTGCATGCGAATGCCCTACGTGAGGCCCTGTCACGATTAAGGCCTTGCGTCCGTAGTGTGCCAGCAACCCGTTGTTGCTTTCCAATGCTTCGGCTCCACATATAATTTTTGATGGTACTTTCAATGTTCCCATTATTATACATAATATATTGAATATGCGAAGTTACAGCAAAAGAATTAAAAAATGCAGCGGAAGCCTGTTTATTTTTGTCAAACAGGCTTCCGCCGCTATTGTTTTAAGGTCTGTTGCAATGTGAGGTTTACAACATCTGTTTTACTTGGTCGTAAACGTTTTGTGCAGTGAAACCAAATTTTTCGTCAAGCACTTTGTAAGGTGCAGAGTAGCCGAAGTAGTCAAGACCCCATACCTTGCCGTTGAGGCCCACAAGGTCTTGCATCGAGAACGACAGCCCGGCAGTGAGTCCGAAGATTTTTCCGCCAGCAGGGATAACGCTGTCCTGGTATTCCTTGCTTTGGCTGCGGAACAGGCCTTCGGATGGCACCGAAACGATGCGCACCTTCACTCCGTCTTGGCGCAACAGGGCAGCACCTGCCACCAATGTCGATACTTCCGAGCCGCTTGCCACCAATGTCACGTCGGGGTTTTCGTCCGAGCCAGCCACGATGTAGGCACCGCGTGCGGCTTGCTTGTAGTCGTTCCCCTCGGGCAGGTTATCGACATTCTGCCGCGAGAAAATGAGTCCGGTAGGTGTGGAAGTATTTTCCATAGCGAGTTTCCATGCTTGTGTGGCTTCTTCCACGTCGGCAGGACGCAGCACAAGCATCGAGTTGCGGCCGCTGTGGTTTTTCATTTTTTCGAGTAGTCGCACTTGTGTTTCTTGCTCCACAGGTTGGTGGGTAGGACCGTCTTCGCCCACGCGGAATGCGTCGTGCGACCAGATGAATTTCACTGGCAGTTCCATCAATGCCGCCATGCGCAGAGCGGGCTTCATGTAATCGGAAAATACGAAGAATGTGCCGCATGAGGCAATCACGCCGCCATGCAGAGCCATACCGATGCAGCAGCAAGCCATGGTGAGCTCGGCAACGCCAGCTTGCAAGAATGCACCTGTAAAGTCGTGGTAGGCAAATGCGTGGGTATGTTTCAAGAACCCGTCGGTCTTGTCGGAGTTGCACAAGTCGGCCGATGCGCAAATCATGTTTTCGATATTGGCCGAAAGTGTGCTCAACACGGTCGATGAACCTGCACGAGTCGGCGAGCCGGCTTTCTGCTTGATGGCATCCCAGTCGATTGCCGGGATTTTTCCGCTGAAGAAGCGTTCGAGTTTCTCGGCAAGCAGTGGGTTGGCTTTTGCCCAAGCATCTTTCTTTGCACGCCGAGTGGCCATTATTTCTTTCAGTTCGGCACGTCGGCAGTCATATATGGCTTGCACTTCGGGGAAGATGACAAATGGGTTCTCGGGGTCGCCGCCAAGGTTCTTGATAGTGTTGATATAGGCATCGCCACCGAGCGGTGCGCCATGTGTGCCGCAGTCGTGTTCATAGCTTGTTCCGTCGGCCCGCAGTGCGCCCTTGCCCATGACGGTGTGGCCAATTATGATTGTCGGACGGTCTTTCTCGTCCTTGGCCTCGTGCAGTGCTCGGCGTATTTCGTCGGGGTCGTTGCCGTCAATGTCTATTACTTTCCAGTTCCACGACTGGTATTTCATAGCCACATTTTCGTTTGTCACTTCTTCGCAAGTTGTCGAGAGCTGTATTTCGTTGGCATCATAGAACATCACCAAGTTGCTAAGTCCCAATGTGCCGGCTATGCGTCCTGCGCCTTGCGAGATTTCTTCTTGCATTCCGCCGTCCGAGATGTAGGCATAAATGGTTTGGTCCATTATCTCGTCGCCGAGCCTTGCGGCGAGGAATTTTGCAGCGATAGCAGCACCTACGGCGTAGCAGTGTCCTTGCCCGAGCGGGCCCGAGGTGTTTTCGATGCCGCGGGCCACGTCAAGTTCGGGATGCCCCGGGCATGGCGACCCCCATTGACGGAACGACTTCAGGTCGTCGATGGAGTATTTTCCAGCCAGAGTAAGCACCGAGTATAGCATCGGCGACATGTGCCCTGGGTCGAGGAAGAAGCGGTCGCGTCCTTCCCAATAAGGATTTTCGGGGTCATATATCATGAATTCGGAGTAGAGTACATTCACAAAGTCGGCACCACCCATTGCGCCTCCTGGGTGTCCCGACTTGGCCTTCTCGACCATAGCAGCAGTCAATATGCGTATGTTGTCGGCTGCGCGCGTCATAAGTTTGCTGTCGTTCATAGACTTTTAAGTTGATGATATTATGCTGCAAATTTAATAAATAAATTCTATTGACCTAAGCAACGGTAATTATTTTACTTGTCCGATAGTATAATATTCAATAAATATGCGTTTCATTGCAGTTTTATGCTGTTTTGCTTTGCCGCATTTGCGCCGTGCCATTCAAATAAAAAATTTTGGTACGTTGCAACCTTTTGTGTATATTAGCACATCTAATACACAAAAATACAAACCTAAAAGTTAATACATTATGTTTAAGACAGGTCAAACATTATTGGTAGTTGCGAGCTTGTTGATGATGGCTTGCTGCAATGTGCTTGCAAAGGAGAGAGTTTCTCCGAGTGGCAATGAAATTTCAAATGAAATGTCGCTTTCCAATTTCGACAAAATCATTGTCAATGGGTCGTTTGAGGTGACCTACGAGGTGGGTAGCACACCCGGGGCGGTCGTGACAGGTTCGGACAACCTTGTGCCGTTGGTCAAGGTCGAAGTCGAAGGCAGCACCTTGTCGATAGGCTTCAAGCGGAACGTTAATGTAAATCAGAATGATGTAGTGGTGCGTGTCGTGGCTCCGTCGGTCACAAAATATGTGGTAAACGGTTCGGGCGGGCTGTATGTGGTTTCGGCACTGAAGATGCAGCGGGAAAGCATCAAAACGGAAGTCAACGGTTCGGGTGACATTAAATTGACCGAATATGTTGAGTGCCAGTCGTTCGACGGCACAGTCAACGGCTCGGGCGACATAGATTTGCCGTCAACTTTGAAAGCATCAAAGTGGATTGGCTTGACAGTCAATGGTTCGGGCGACATAGCTGCCGACGCTTTGAATTGTGCAGAGTTTGGTGCGGCAGTTAACGGTTCGGGCGATTTGGCTGTGGAAACTGTAGATGCAAAATTGTGCAAGGTTTCGCTATCGGGTTCGGGTGACTTGGATTGCAGCGATATAGACGCAGCTTCGGTAGAGGCTAAACTATCGGGTTCGGGTGATATATATATCGATGGCAAGGCGGCAAGTGCTACGATAGAAGTGGCTACATCGGGCAGCGTCGATGCCAGCGACTTGATTGCCAATGAAGTGTATGCCACTGTCAGCGGTTCGGGCGACATTGAGTGCCATGCCGTAAAGACTTTGAATGCCACTGTTAACGGTTCGGGCGATATTACTTACGACGGTTCGCCGCGTGTGTCGAAATATGGTTACAACAGCCATAATGTGCATAAAAATTGAAAAATATACTGTAAATAAAAACCGCCCTCGCAAGTTTTTCACTTGTAAGGGCAGTTTTTGTAATATATATTAATGTTAATGATTGCGTTACTTGCCGAGGCTGGTAAGGAACCTGACAGTGTCGGGCGAGTAGTGCGAAAAGAACAGGCTTTCTCCCTTGTCTAACTTGCCGATGGCATCCATGTCGTTGGCCGTGAGAGAAAAGTCAAACACGTCTATGTTCTGCACCATTCGCTCCTTATGCGTTGATTTGGGGATTACTATTACGCCACGCTGAATGAGGAAGCGCAGGGCAACTTGTGCCACCGATTTGCCATATTTCTCGCCGATGGCTTTCAGTATGGGATTGGTGAAGAAGTTGTTGCGCCCTTCGGCAAATGGTCCCCACGACATGATTCGTGTGCCGTAATGCTGCATTATTTCCTGTGGCTGGCGCTGCTGGTTGAACACATGCGTTTCCACTTGGTTCACCATAGGCTTGATGTCGCAAAATTCGGCGATGTCGATGAACCGGTCGGGGTAGAAGTTCGACACGCCGATGGCGCGGAGCTTGCCGGCACGGTAGGCATCTTCCATGGCGCGGTAGGTGCCATAGTAGTCATTGAAAGGCTGGTGGATAAGCAGCAGGTCGATATAGTCGGTCTGGAGCTTGCGCAACGATTCGTCGATTGAGGCTTTGGCCTTTTCATACCCGGCATTTGAAATCCACACCTTTGTCACGATGAAAAGCTCGTTGCGAGGTATGCCGCTTTTCTTCACGGCGCGACCCACGCCCTCCTCGTTATAGTAGGCCTGCGCGGTATCGACCATGCGGTAGCCCACGCTCAGGGCGTCGGATACGCAGCGTTCACACTCTTCGGGAGTCACTTGATAGACCCCGTAGCCTAAAATCGGCATTTCCACGCCATTTGATAATTTTACAGTTTCCATAATTTGTTGTTTTATTGGGTTAAAAATTCAATTCGTGAATGTATTTTGCATCAACCATTCCTGTACAAGACTGTCGGATGAAGCAGCAGAGCTTCCACGTATGGCAAGACCGCCTTTCACGTAGGCACCGGGGCATGTGTGCCTGATGTCTTCCATGCTGTGGCCCAGCCCGCTACCCTCGTGGGTGCAGAATGGGAGTATTTTCTTGCCGGTGAAATCGTATGCCTCAAGGAATGTGAACACGCACATCGGCATCGTACCCCACCAGTTGGGATAGCCGAGGATAATCGTGTCATACTGTTCCATGTCACCGATTTGTCCTGCCAGCGCAGGGCGTTCCCTGCTTTGAAGTTCCTGCATGGCAATTTCGGTCATTTCGGTATATCCGGCCGGGTATGCCTTTACGGTTTCTATCCGGAAGCTGTCGGCACCGGTCAGTGCGGCAATCTTGTCAGCAACACACTCGGTGTTGCCCTGTTTCAGCTTCTTGACAACTCCGCCGACGTAGTTCTCGCCCCGGCGTGAATAGTAAGCGATAAGTATTTTGCCCATAGTCTGTTGCTCTTTGATTATGTTGCAAAGTTAGCTTGCTTTTTCCATGCCATTGTTTCACAAAAGGCATCAAATGTTTTACTAAAAGCGCAAATCGTTTTTGTAGTTGCATGGCAATGTCATAACTTTGCGATATGGCGAAGGATAATGAAATTAAAATAGTGCATTCCACCCTGTTCCAATTGATAGGGTCGGTGAAGCTGAAAGGGTGGTGCGTCCACTTGGTGTGCCTGCGAGGCGAGGGGTCGTTCACTTATGATGGCCGTCCATTCCACGTGAAGCAGTATGATGCCGTTGTCATCAATGCTCCGCAGCAAGTGGTTGTGACAGAGCAGAGCGAGGATATGGAAGTAGAGGTATTGGCGGCACCGCATGATTTTCTTTCCAACCAGCTCCCGGCAAACAATTACGGCATAGGCGGGAGCATCAGCCTGTATGACAATCCTGTCATTCCATTGTCGGAAACAGGTGCCTTGAAATTAGTGCAGGATATTCACAATATCCGTGACCGCATTGCCGAAACCGACCACTTGTTTTACCGCGAACTGATAGGCGGGCTTGCGCTTCCGCTGATTTACGACTTGTTTTATTTCCATGCCAAGAACCGCACTCCTATATATGCCACTGAAAGGAGCATGTATGTGGTGAAGGAGTTGATGGCACTGCTTGAAAGCGGCCGCAGCAAGAAGTACCGTGATGTGGCATATTATGCCAGCCAGCTCAATGTTACCACGAAATACCTTTCCGACACGGTGAGGCGCCAGACCGGGAAGAGCGTCACTTACTATATCGACCGCTATACAGTTCCCATGGTAAAGGAATATCTTAATAATCCCGACCTGTCGATAGTGCAAGTGGCCGAAGAAATGAATTTTACATCGCTCTCATATTTCAGCCGTTATGTCACCAAGCACCTCGGTATGTCGCCAAAGGCCTATCGCGAGTCGTTGATGCCAAAGCGGTAAGTGGGCTCTGAAAAAAATAGTTGGATATTTCCTTGGGATTGCGTACATTTGTGGCACACATATGGATAGGAGTTTTATTTAAAGGAAAAAATTTGTATGACTATGAAGAAAATGTTATTGGCGTGCTGTCTTTTGATGGCAGGCACAGCCTTTGCGCAAAACGAAAGTGTGCCGGTAGAAGCTGCCGGCGAAACGACGTTTTCTAAAAACCTCTACATCACTGGTGGTATTGGCGACAATGTGGCTTTGACAAAGGGTGTGGGGCTAAACGGCTTTTCCGGGAAAATAGGTATAGGCTCATGGTTTAATGAACGGTCGGGGCTACGGGTTGTCTTCGGTGTCGGCAAGCGAGAATTTGACAACAATGCCAGGACTGGTTATTTCTCGTTGGGAGCTGACTATACTTTAAACCTGTTGAACATTTTCGACGCTTACCGCGAAGATGACCGTTTTACATTTGATTTAAATGTCGGCGCGGCATATTATCGTATGCGTAGTGGCGAGAAGCGCAACCGTCCAGAGGTACATGTGGGCTTAGGTGTGGGCTATAATTTCGCACCGCATTGGGCCGCATTTGCCGAAGTTGCAGCTTCGGGAATGGAGTCGCGCTACAGTGGCGACAGTAAAATCGGTATCGCTGCCGATTTCTCGATAGGCTTGCGTTACAGTTTCGGGCGGCATGACCGCCGCAGTGGCAATGGCGACGCATGTACGTTGTATGACGGCATCAACGACCGGGTCAACAGCCTGAACAGCGAGGTGAAAAGGCTAAACGAAGAGGTTAACAGATTGCGTCTTGAAATAGACAAGAAGAAAGATGAAGTACCCGACGGAAAGGTCATGATTGCCCCCGAACACGAAGAGGGTTCAATCGACATATTTTTTGAGCAATATAGTTCGTTCCTGGGTGAAGAGCAACGTGCAAAAATCGAGGCGATAGGCACATGGCTCAAGGATAACGGTTATAACATCAAGATTGTGGCTTTCAGTGACAATCTGAACGATGCTGAAATCGACGGGAAGCTGCGCGATGGACGCACCGGGGCTATAAGGTCGTTGCTCGAAACCGAATTTGGCATTGATGCTAATCGCATCACGGTGGTCAATGCCGAAGAACTGGGCTACAAAAATGTCAGCGGTTGCAATGCCAAGATATTGTTTTCGCAACCGTGACACTGGCACGCTCTTAAATAACTTTTTAATTATATACATTTGTCTGTGCTTTGGAATGCCTTGGAAAAGGTGTTCCAAAGTAGCGGACAATAATGCACTTCATTATACTATATAAACAAAACATGGGGATTCAACGATTTTTATCGAGCCGGGCAGGCAAGCGGTTTTATAATATTGCTTATTGTTGGGGAGCCTGCTTGGTGATTTTAGGCGCAGTGTTTAAAATTGTGCACATGCCGTATGACAACGTATTTCTGATGATAGGTCTGTTTACCGAGGTATTCATATTTTTCATCTCGGGCTTTGATGTTCCTGCCTCGGATTACAAGTGGGACAAGGTGTTTCCTCAGTTGAAAGAGGGCGACAAATCGTCGTATGGAGAAACGCAGCTTCCCGACCCGACGGGAGAATTGGCAGCCCGATATGCCGAGCAGATGAAGCGGCTCGACGAAAACTTGTCGCGCTTGAACGAGGCATACGAGGAACAAATCAGGAAAGTGTCGGCTGGTGCCGCCGCAGTAAATCCCGAAACCTTTACCTCGATTGAAAAAGAAACTTCACATCTTGTGAGCCAAGTTCAGTTGCTTAACAGGCAGTATGCGCGTATGCTTGAGGCTCTCAATGTGACGGAATCAAAGGGTAGAAATAAATAACGCCGGCCATGTCGAAATATGTAATGCCACCACGGCAGAAGATGATTAATCTGCTGTATGTGATACTTATAGCCATGCTCGCTATAAATATATCGTCGGATGTGCTTCAGGGATATGACTTGATGGACGAGGAATTGAAAGTGCGCATTGACGCTACCGAGCGGTATATCGACACTATGCGTATGCAAGTGGCAGCACGGAATGACAAGCAGTTGATTGCTGTCTCAAATCGTGCATACGCCCAGACGCAGACGATGAGGCAAATGCTTGACAGCCTGCGCGAGGCTATAGCCCGGTATGCCGATAAAGACGATTATCGCAAGGGCAAACTACATGCCCGCGAGGACCTGAATGCTGTGCCGGGTGTGATGTTGTCGGCGACCAATGGCAAAGGGCGGGCTTTGCGGCTTGCCCTTGAAACGTATCGCGACAGCATGTTGCAACTTATAGCAGACAGCGCCAAGCGTGCCTACGCATCGTCGTCCCTGATGTTGCGAAGCGATGTAAGGGGAATGTCGTGGGAGAGGGAAACGTTTTCCTATTTGCCGGCCGTGGGTGGCGTGATGATGCTTAACTACCTTGAAGATGAGGTTGTGCAGATGCTGGCAGAGGTACACCATTCGATGCTCGAAGACGGATTGGAAGGCGTGAAGAATGATGCTGGGAGCTATGTGCTAATCAATGAAAACCAACGCATCGTTGACGATAATGGAATGTTTGATGTCCCGGTAGTGCTTGTGTCGCCATCGGCAATCAATACGTTATATGCAGGATATGACAATGCGCTAAACATATTTTGTGCCGGTGTGCCGTTTGACCAACTTGATTTTGCAGCATCGGGAGGCACTGTGGTGCATCGTGGCGGAATGTGCATAATCAAGCCTAACCGTGATGCTCGTGCACTGTCGTTGCGCATCGACTGTGTACGCGATGGCAAGCGCATACACTTGTGCGACTATGATTACAAGGTGAAACCCTTGCCCGACCCAGTGGCATACTTGACTTACCGTGGGAGCGACAATACCGTGCATAACTATTATGGCGGTGTGCCAATACGCCGTGAGGACCTTGGCAATGCCATAGGTGTGGAAGCGCAAGTCAACGACGGCCCTCAGGTGAAGTTCATTGTCAAAAGTTTTGAAACAATGATGATAAAGAATGGCACAGGCGAGATTAGCTCGGTACGCTCGCAAGGCAACAGGCTGTCGGACGCCCAGTATGAGCAAATAGCGCAGTTGTCGCCCGGCGACAAGTTTTATGTGACATCGGTAGTGGTGGTTTCGCCCGACGGGTCGGTCAAGCAGATTTCGCCGATTAACATGATAATCATCTGATGCTCCCCGAGGCAGTCACACGACCGTTGTTGCACAGTTGTAACGGGGAATGTTATTAATTTGAAAAAAAAGTTGCATACTATTGGCTCTTTTGCTCGGAATGTTGTAATTTTAGCCATTCATTATTAACATTTATACTATGAGAAAAATCACATTATTAGTCGCCTTGTTGGCTTTCGTGTCGTTGGGCATGGTGGCGCAGCAAGTGAGGACTAAGCAGACTTTTGAGAAAGGCTGGAAGTTCTCGCGCGACGACCAGTCGAGCTTCAGCAGTGTAGCGTTTGACGATACCAAGTGGCAGTCGGTAGTGGTGCCGCACGACTGGGCTATCTATGGCCCGTTTGACATCAACAATGACCGCCAGAACATGGCTATTGCGCAAGATGGGCAAACCGAGGAGATGGAACACGCCGGGCGCACTGGCGGCCTGCCGTTTATCGGAGTAGGGTGGTACAGGCTCGAATTCGACGCTCCGTCGTTTGCCGAGGGAAAGACAGCAACACTGGTGTTTGATGGCGCAATGAGCCATGCTCGTGTGTGGCTCAATGGCAAGGAAGTGGGTTATTGGCCATACGGCTACAACTCGTTTTTCATCGATGTCACTCCCTACTTGAAACCCGAGGGCAACACGCTTGCAGTGCGTCTTGAAAATGAAGTTGAATCGTCGCGTTGGTATCCGGGCGCAGGCCTTTATCGCAATGTGCATCTGATTGTCAACGAAGATGCGCATGTGCCGGTGTGGGGTACTTACCTCACTACGCCTGTCGTGGACAAGGAATATGCCAAGGTGCATCTTATCACCAACCTTGACATGCCGCAGGGCAAGAAAATCACTGATTACCGCATCGTTACCGAGTTGCGCGATGCTGCCGGCCGTGTGGTGGCTTCGGCCGAGAAGCAAGGATCGCTCTACGATGGCGGCAAGGCCTTCGAGCAAGATTTTGTCATCGACAAGCCATCGTTGTGGTCGCCCGACAGCCCCACGCTTTATTCGGCTGTGTCGAAAATCTATGAAGGCAATACGTTGAAAGATGAATACACTACTCCGTTTGGAGTACGCTCAATCGAAATCATTCCGGGCAAGGGCTTCTTCTTGAACGGCGAACACACCTATTTCCGAGGCGTGTGCAACCACCACGACCTCGGCCCGCTCGGAGGCATAGCCAACGATGCCGGCATACGCCGCCAGATACGCTTGTTGAAGAGCATGGGCTGCAACGCCATCCGCACATCGCACAATATGCCGGCTCCCGAGCTGATTAAGGCTTGCGACGAAATGGGTATGATGGTGATGGTAGAGTCGTTCGACGAATGGAAAACGCCCAAGATGGATAACGGCTACCACAAATTCTTTGACGAGTGGGCCGAGAAAGACTTGGTGAACTTGCTGCACCAGTACCGCAGCAACCCGAGTGTGGTGATGTGGTGCGTGGGCAATGAAGTCCCCGACCAGTGGCCGGGCAGCACAGGCTCGAAGCTGGCGCGCTTCTTGCAAGACATTTGCCATCGCGAAGACCCCACACGTCCTGTGACTCAGGGCATGGATAATCCCGATGCCGTGGTTAACAACAATATAGCTGCGACGATGGACGTTGCAGGATTCAACTATCGTCCGCACAAATATCAAGAAAACTACGAGAAATTGCCACAGGAAATAATCCTCGGCAGTGAAACAGCATCTACATTAAGTTCGCGTGGCGTTTATAAGTTCCCGGTAGTGCGCCGTTCGATGCAGAAGTATGACGACCACCAGGCTTCGTCTTACGACGTGGAGCATTGCGGCTGGTCGAACCTGCCAGAAGACGACTTCATACAGCACGACGACCTGCAATATTGCATAGGGGAATTTGTGTGGACAGGATTTGACTACCTTGGCGAACCTACACCGTATTACAGTGATTGGCCAAGCCACTCGTCGCTGTTTGGCATCTTCGACCTTGCAGGCCTGCCTAAAGACCGTTACTATCTCTACCGCAGCCACTGGAACAAGGACGAGGAAACATTGCACGTGTTGCCGCACTGGAACTGGGAAGGCCGTGAAGGCGAGGTAACTCCAATCTTTGTCTATACCAATTATCCGACGGCCGAAGTGTTTATCAATGGCAAGAGCCAAGGCAAGCGCACCAAGGACACATCAATCAAGGTTTACAACAGCGAGGACACCGTGGGTTCGACTCGCTTCTTGCGCCAGCAGCGTTACCGCCTGATGTGGATGGATACCAAGTATGAACCGGGAACGGTGAAAGTGGTGGCATACGACGAGAATGGCAATGCTGTGGCCGAAACCGAAATGCACACGGCTGGCAAGCCTCACCATATAGAGCTTGTTGCCGACCGCTCGCAAATCAGGGCCGACGGCAAAGACCTTTCGTTTGTCACTGTCAAGGTTGTCGATAAGGATGGCAATTTGTGTCCGACAGCCGACAATGAAATCACCTTCAAGGTCAAAGGCAAGGGGTATTATCGTGCAGGAGCCAATGGCGACCCCACATCGCTCGAATCGTTCCAAGAGCCACACATGCATGTGTTCAGCGGCATGATGACAGCAATAGTTTCTTCGACCGAGGAACCTGGCAAGATAACACTTGAAGCTACAGGCAAGGGCTTGAAGAAAGGCACAATAGAAATAGTCAGCGAATAATCACTTGTTGCCATAATAATAGAAAAATAATTGCACCGTGTGGAGAAATCCCATCGGTGCAATTATTTTGTTTTCTATGTGTGTGATGTGCTTACTTGCTGGTAGCGTAATCAATGGCAGCAACCGAGTGCAATTCGGTGGTGTCGAAAATGGGAATGTCAACGTCATTTTGCCCTATGAGCAATGGGATTTCGGTGCAGCCGAGGATAACGCCTTCGCCACCTTCTTTCTCCAAGCGTTTGATAATATCTACATATCCCTTGCGTGATTCTTCTTTAACAACGTCGTTGCACAATTCGTCGAAAATCACGTCGTTGATGTAGTTGCGTTCTTCGAGGTTAGGCACAAGCACTTCGAGCCCGAATTTCTTTTCAAGCGTAGGTTTGTAGAATGTGTTTTCCATCGTGTGCTTCGTTCCGAGCAATATTATTTTTTTCAATCCCGAAGCTATTATTTTCTCACCCACGATGTCGATGATGTTAAGTACCTTCACGCCAACTTTTTCTTCGATGACCGAAGCCAGCGAGTTGAGCGTGTTGGAAGCAATCACGATTACTTCGGCACCGCCGGCTTTGAGCCTCATGGCGGCATCGACCATTGTTGCTGTCATCATAGTCCAGTCGCCCTCGGCTGCAAGGCGTTCTTGAGCGGCGAAGCTGTGGAACGGGATGGAATACAGCAGCAAGTTGGCCGAGTAGAGCGAGCCGTATCGGTCGCGCATCACTTCGTTCATGCGGCGGTAATATGTGGCGGACGAGGCCCAGCTAACGCCCCCAATCACTCCGATTACTTTGCAAACACTGTCTTCCAAATATTTGTATTGTCCTTCCATAAGTTGTCGGTAAAAAATTTATGCAAAGTTAGCAAAAATAACAAGAGCCGACAGGATTGCGCCCCGCAAATTTTTAGAGGCCAGTTGATAATAGTGTAAAACCATCGGAAATAATTAATGGGGGTGTGGGGCGGTGTTTCGGCAAAATTGGGTAAATTTGTGGGTTGATTGAATTTTTTTGATTAAAACATATAGAAATGAGCAAAGAAACTCTGAAAAACCTTGAAGCGGTTCGCAGCGAGATGCGCCGCTTGGGTGTCGATGCGGTGATTATACCGGGTACCGACCCCCACCAGAGCGAGTATATAAGCGGACACTGGAAGTTACGTGACTGGGTGAGTGGTTTCACAGGCAGCAACGGAACGGCTGTGGTGACACTTGACCAAGCTGGGTTGTGGACCGACTCGCGATATTTCCTGCAAGCTGCCGCACAGCTCGAAGACTCGGGATTTGACATGCACAAGGAAGATGTGCCGGGCGAAGCAACGGTGAATGAATGGATTGCCGCGAACCTGCATGATGGTGCAGTGCTTGCTGTCGATGGTTACTTGTTCTCGATAGCGCAAGCTGCCCAGCTCGAAGAGATGTGTGGTCGTAATGGGTTGCGGTTTGCGTCGGACTTCAACATCGCCGACCGTGTGTGGACCGAAGGGCGTCCGTCACGCCCCGAGGGCAAAATATTCATCCACGACGAGAAATATGCCGGTGAAAGTGCTTCGGACAAGATGGCGAGGGTGCTTGCCGAAGTTGAAAAGGCTGGTGCCGATTCAATCTTCATACCGTCGCTCGACGAAATAGCATGGACGCTCAACTTGCGGGGAAGCGATGTGGAGTTTACGCCGGTATTTATTTCTTACCTGTATCTGTCGGACGATGCCAAGGTGCTGTTTATCGACGATGTGAAACTCGACCGAGAAGTTAAGGATTATCTGAAGTCGATAGGTGTGGCAGTCAAGCCATACGACGAGGTGCGCAATTACCTTGGTCGCGTAAGCACAGGCACGACTGTCATGCTCGACCCTGCCAAGGTGAGCGACACACTGGCACGTGCGCTCGATTGCATCAAGGTGTATTCGACTTCGCCCATAGCAATGCTCAAGGCGGTTAAGAACGATGTGCAACTTGCTGGCACTCGCCGTGCCATGGAGCGTGACGGTGCTGCATTGGTGCGCCTGTGGATGTGGCTCGAAGCGAATGCAGGAACAGGAAAATACAATGAAATAGATGTGTGGAAAAAAGGTATCGAGTATCGTAGCCAAAGTGACTTGTACCGTGGCGACAGTTTCGCCATGATAGCCGGTTACAAGGAGCATGGGGCAATAGTACACTATTCGGCCGACGAGGAGAGTGCATCGACAATCCATGCCGATGGGTTGCTGCTCATCGACAGTGGTGCTCAATATCTTGACGGAACCACCGACATTACGCGTACCATCTCGCTCGGTAATCCGACACCTGATGAGATTCATGACTACACACTCGTACTTAAAGGACACCTTGCCATAGCTCGTGCGCAATATCCTGCAGGAACACGCGGAGCGCAACTCGATGCACTTGCCCGCATATACCTTTGGAATGAAGGAATGAGCTACTTGCATGGAACGGGGCATGGCGTTGGCCATTTCTTAGGAGTACATGAAGGCCCACAAAACATTCGCTTGAACGAGAATAACACTCCATTGTTGCCGGGAATGATTACGAGCGACGAACCAGGTGTTTACAAGGCAGGACGTTATGGCATACGCACCGAAAATCTTGTGCTTACGGTCGAGGGAGAGCATTCCGACGAGTTTGGCGATTTTTATCGCTTTGAAGTGTTGACTTTGTTCCCATACGACAGTACACTCATCGACATGTCGATGCTGTCGGCACAGGAAATTGAGCAAATTAACAATTACCATAGGCAGGTATATGACCGTCTTTCGCCTTATCTAAACGATGGCGAGAAGCAGTGGCTTGCCGAAAAAACAAAAAAACTGTAATATTATGGCACTGATAAAGAGCGTAAGGGGATTTACTCCGAAGTTTGGCAAGGATTGTTTTCTTGCCGACAATGCTACGGTTGTAGGAGATGTGACTATGGGTGACGGATGCAGCGTGTGGTTCAATGCCGTGTTGCGTGGCGACGTTAACACCATCACCATAGGCGACCGTGTCAATATCCAAGACGGAAGTGTGCTTCACACGCTGTATGAAAAATCGACGATAGAAATAGGCAATGATGTGTCGATAGGCCACAATGTTACGATTCATGGGGCGAAGGTGCATGATTTCGCGCTAATCGGCATGGGCAGTATTTTGCTCGACCATGCCGAGGTAGGCGAGGGTGCGATAGTGGCGGCTGGTAGCGTGGTTACAGGCAAGACCAAGATTGGACCAAACGAGCTGTGGGGCGGAGTTCCAGCCAAGTTCATAAAAATGGTTGACCCGGCACAAAATCGTGAAATCAATGTGAAAATTGCCCATAATTACCTGATGTACAGTAAGTGGTATGACGAAGATACTCAAGTAGAGTAATACTTGGGCTGATATAAAGCGGCGGGCGATGAAACATTCATCGCCCGCTGTCGTTTTTTTATCTGATTGATTGCAATAGGAATTTTTTGAAAGAATGGAAGCCCGAATTGATTTTGACGGTTTCCTTGGTCCCTTGCATGAATTTTTGCAGCCTTTCGGGGATGTCCACAGGTTTGCCTGTGATTCCCTCGACTGTTCCACGGAACTTGGCTGGGTGTGCCGTTTCGAGAGCCACGCCAATTTCGCCGGGTTGCAGCAGCTCGGTAAGTGCACGGTAGGCCACGGCTCCATGTGGGTCGAGGAGGTAACTGTCGGCATTGAACACATCTCTGATTGTGTCACTTATTTGCTCATCGTTATATGTGCAGCCGCTTATTTCGTCGCAAATGGCTTGGTGCGAATTGCCATATAAATTGGCAATGCGGGCAAAGTTGCTCGGGTCGCCTACGTCCATGGCGTTGGCAATGGTTGCGATTGACGGGCGAGGCTCGTATTTTCCTGTACGCAAATAGTCGAAGAATACGCAATTGCGGTTGTTGGCGGCAATAAATCGCTTGATTGGCAGCCCCATGCGTTTCGCGATTAGTCCGGCGGCCAAATTGCCGAAATTGCCGCTGGGGACGGCCACTACTATGTTGCTCGTGTCTTGTTCACGCTGGGCCAATTGAGCATAGGCATAGAAGTAGTAGAACGACTGTGGCAAGAATCGGGCAACGTTGATGGAGTTTGCACTGGTGAGCATCATTGCGTCGTTCAACTCTTTGTCGATGAATGCGCTTTTCACCAGTGCTTGGCAGTCGTCGAAAGTTCCGTTTACCTCAAGGGCAGTTATGTTTTGTCCTAAAGTGGTGAATTGCGCTTCTTGGATTTTGCTCACTTTGCCTTGCGGGTAAAGGACATAGACGTGTATCCCGGGAACGCCAAGAAATCCGTTGGCTACTGCGCTGCCAGTGTCGCCCGAGGTTGCAACGAGTACATTTACACGGCTGTTGCTTCCGTTTGCCTTGTTGAAGTAGCTGAGCATCCGAGCCATGAACCGTGCGCCCACGTCCTTGAAAGCCAGTGTCGGGCCATGGAACAATTCGAGGCAGTAACGGTCGTCGGCTATATGCCTCAGCGGGATGTCGAATTTCAGTGTGTCGTAAACGATGTCTTTAAGCACGTCGCTTTCGATGTCTTCTCCAAATAGTATGCTTGCCACGGCATACGAGATTTCTTGCAGCGACATTTGTGCGATATTGTTGAAAAATGCTTTGGGCAACGTGCCGATGCGTTGAGGCATATATAGTCCGCGGTCGGGGGCGAGTCCCCTGAGCACGGCTTCTTGCAACGATACCGGTTGCGATTGCCTGTTGGTGCTATAATATTCCATAATGTGGTTTAAGGGGTTAATCGTTAAACAAGGCTTTCATGAATTCGTCGCGCGACAAAGTGCCATACATGCCATATTGAGCCACTTCTTCGTCGAAACGTGGCACACGGTCGGGGCGTTCCCCCGGGCGGAATATGGCAAAAGGAACGGCTGCCGACGAATGGGTGCGTATGCGGCACGGTGTTGGGTGGTCGGGCAGCAAGGCGATTGTCACAGGTTCGTCCATGCCGAGGGTGGCATCGATTATTGGTTGGCAAATGCGGTGGTCGAGATATTCTATTGTCTTGACTTTTAGCTCGAAATCGCCTTCATGGCCGGCTTCGTCGCTTGCCTCGACGTGCAAGAATACAAAGTCGTAATCGCCCTTTAGAGCGTCGATTGCTGCTTGCGCTTTCCCCTCATAGTTGGTGTCGTACAATCCAGTTGCACCTTCCAC
Source organism: uncultured Muribaculaceae bacterium (assembly GCA_944321715.1). Classification (GTDB taxonomy): domain Bacteria; phylum Bacteroidota; class Bacteroidia; order Bacteroidales; family Muribaculaceae; genus Avimuribaculum. The sequence goes on from CALUMJ010000025.1 coordinate 25,152, forward strand.
TTTGAGCGGTTCGAGGCCGGCATATACACCGATGCCCCGTATCAGGTCAACTGCCGATATTACTGCGCCACGCTTGATGCCATACTTCTGTTGCAGCGTTTCCATGGCAGGGCGGTAACCCGGCGACCATGGCCAGATGCTGTTGGCTGGGTCTTTGCCTTGCTCGATGCGCCGCAAGTTGACTGGGTGCTGGGCGAGCAGTTCTTGCGATTTGATGATTAAGTCGTTGATGAGTTGTGCAGTAGCTTCGGCTTCGGGCGAAGTGGCTCGAACCATTACACTTCGGAACGGCGTTCCCGGCACATCATGTGGAGGCGTGCAATGTAGCAGTTTGTTGCCGCCGCGTATTTTGAGCAGGTGGCGGTAAGATACACCCGGATAGAAGTGTACAGTGTCGCTACCCAACTCCTCGTCGATGTATTTTATGAGTTCGCGAGCTTCGGCATCGGATATATGTCCGGCCGAGTGGTTTTTGATTATGCCATCTGGAGTGATGCAGATGAGGTTGCACCGCATGGCCATCTCGCCATCTTCGATGGGTATGCCCATGCTTGCGGCTTCGAGTGAGCCGCGTCCTTCAAACACCTTGTGCAGGTCATATCCGAGGAGCGACAAGTGTGCGACCTCGCTTCCTGGTTCATAGCCGGGCGGCACGGTATAGAGCTGCCCAGTGCGTCCAGCCCCTGCTATCCAGTCCATTGCAGGAGTGTCGGCGGCTTGTAATGGAGTGCGGTCGCCGAGAGCCGGTATTGGTTCGTCGGCCATTCCGTCACCAAGTATGATGATTCGTTTCATAATTTCATGTTCTTGTTTATCGGATGTTTGCAATGCTTATAATGTCGGCAAACACGCCAGCAGCCGTCACTTCGGCGCCGGCTCCATACCCCTTGATTTCCATCGGGTATTCTTTGTATCGTTCAGTTGTGATGAGGATGACATTGTTGCTACCTTCGAGCGAGTAGAACGGATGCCCTTCGCCGACTTCCTGCAATCCGGTGGATACATTGCCATTGTCCAACTTGGCTACGAAGCGTATGTGGCTGTGGTTTAGCTCGGCTTGCAGTCGCATTTGCTCGAATGCGGCATCGTAGCTTTTTACATTTTCTATGAATTGGTTGGCAGTGCCTTCAAAGCAGGCTTCGGGAATGAAGCTATTGACTTGCACGTCGCTTTGTTCTACTTTATATCCTGCTTCGCGTGCCAAGATTACGATTTTGCGTATTACATCTTGTCCGCTCATGTCGATGCGTGGGTCGGGTTCGCTGTATCCAGCTTCTTTTGCCATTTCTATGGCGCGGCTTAGCGGAATATCCTTGCTGACTGTGTTGAACACATAGTTGAGCGTACCCGAAAGTACAGCTTCGATGCGCAGAATTTTGTCGCCCGAGTTGATGAGGTTGTTAATTGTGCCAATGATTGGCAACCCTGCGCCGACATTGGTTTCAAAAAGGAATTTCACGTCGCGCTTGGCTGCGATGTGTTTCAGCTCGCTGTAAGTGGCATATTCCGACGAAGCAGCTATTTTGTTGGCAGCCACGACATTTACGTTATGGCTAAGCAGCCGCTTGTATTGATGGGCAATCTCCTTGCTTGCCGTGCAATCCACGAATACTGAGTTGAATATGTTCATTTTCACTATCTCGTCGGCAATTCGCTCCGGGCTGGCGTCGATTTCGGCATTTTTCAGTACCTCGTCGATATTGTCGATGTCGAATCCGCGGCGCGAGAAAGCGCATTTGCGGGAATTTGCGATACCTACCACACGAAGTTCGAGAGCCTTGTCTTTAATCAGGTTGGCGCATTGCTTGCTGATTTGCTGCAACAGGTTTCGACCAACATTACCGACACCCGTCACAAACAAGTTCAGGACTTGTGTGTCTGACAAGAAAAAACTGTCGTGAATCACATTCAGGGCTTTTCGCAAGCTGTCGAGCTTGATGACAAAAGAGATGTTGGTCTCAGATGCCCCCTGTGCGCAAGCAATCACGTTGATACCGTTACGCCCAAGCGTGTTGAACAGTTTTCCTGCTATGCCCGGCGTGTGTTTCATGTTTTCGCCCACGATGGCTACTGTTGCAAGGTCGTGTTCGGGCGTGATATCGCTGATTTCACCTGTGGTGAGCTCGGCAGCAAATTCTTCTTTCAGCACGGCTACGGCAGTGTCGGCGTCGCTGTTGCGGACGGCAAACGACGTGTTGTGTTCCGACGATGCCTGCGACACGAGGAATACGCTCACCCCGTTGCGAGCCAACGCATTGAATATGCGCGAGTTCACGCCGATTACGCCCACCATGCCGAAGCCTGTCAGCGTTACGAGGCAAGTGTCGTTGATTGACGAAATGCCCTTTATGGCTTTCGACTCGTTGGCAGGTATATGCTCGGTGATGAGCGTGCCTGGAGCCGACGGGTTGAATGTATTTTTTATTAATATAGGTATGTTGTTGTGGTACACTGGATATATGGTCGGCGGATATACCACTTTTGCCCCGAAGTTACACAATTCCATTGCCTCGATGTAGGTGAGGTGGTCTATGACGTATGCCGATGAAATTACCCTCGGGTCGGCGGTCATGAAGCCGTCCACGTCGGTCCATATTTCAAGCTGGCTGGCATTGAGCGCGGCAGCGATGATGGCGGCTGTGTAGTCGCTGCCACCGCGGCCCAGATTGGTAATGTCGCCAGTTTCGCGGTCGGTAGATATGAAACCAGGCACTACGGCCACTTGCGAAGCGAAGTTCTCGAAAGTCTGCTTTATGAGCGTTTCGGTGAGCTTCAGGTCGGCTATGTGTTTGTTGAATTGTGTTTCGGTCTTGATGAAGTTGCGGGCATCGTAGTGGCGAGCATGGTCGATGACACGGCTTATGATTACCGACGACAGCCGTTCGCCATAGCTCACGATGATGTCGAGTGTTCGCGTCGAGAGGTCTTTAATCAACGCTACACCACGGTAAATGTTTCCCAACTCTTCGAGCAGTGGGGCTGTGATGGAAAGCACATCGAGCTTGCGGTATTCAGGCACGATACCGTCGATTACTTTGTTGTGGCGTTCCACGATTGCTGCATAATTTTGCAGGTATGCCACGTCGCCTTTGGCGGCTTGCTTGGCGGTGTTGATGAGCTGGTCGGTGATGCCGCCTAATGCCGACACCACCACGATAACCTGCTCGTTGCAACTTTCCACGATTGCTTTCACGTTGCGCAGGCTTTCGACAGTTCCCACCGACGTTCCGCCGAATTTCAATACTTTCATTTTGTCAAATAAGAGAAAATATGAATAAAATATTACTTATCGTTGAATAAATATGTATTATTGCTTTTGGTTTTCAAAGGTAACACTTTTTTCCTATCGGTAGAATAATAAACGACTTAATTATTATAATTTACAAATATTGAAGTGAAATGGTCGCGAAACGAAAAAAATTGTGTATGTTTGTGTATAAGGAGTGTGTTATGGACGATTTAATAGGCGACATATTCAGTGTGAAGCGTCATCAGCCCGACCCGATGGCTGGCGACTTGCTGGTTGCAGCTCCATTTATCGGTGGCGGTTGTTTCAACCATGCTTTGGTGTGCATCATCGAGCATTCGGCCGACAGCGGTACGATGGGGCTTGTTGTTAACAAGGAGTCGGGATATACGCTTGGCGAACTTGTCGAGGGCATCGATGTGAACGAAGAAGTTCCGGTATTTGTCGGTGGGCCTGTGCATGACGACAGGCTTTACTACATGCACACGTTGGGAAGTGCAATCCCCGACTCGGTGGAAGTGGCCGACGGGTTGTATGTGGGCGGCGATTTCGAGGCTGTGAAGTCATACGTTGCTGCCGGGTGTCCTGTTGCCGGGTGCATGCGCTTCTTTGTGGGATACAGCGGGTGGACAAGCGGCCAGCTGCGGCAGGAGCTTGACAACCGCGACTGGGTGGTAGCAAAAATGCTCGATGTGGGCGAGGTGCTTGTTGCCAACGGCGAAGTGGCGTGGCGCACACAAGTGTCGATGCTTGGCGAGGATTACCGTTTGTGGCTCAATTGCCCCGTAAATGTGCGATTGAACTGACTCAAGGCTTGGATTTGATTTTCAATAAGCGGTGACAGTTGGTCGTGGGGGCGATTTCATTTTGCGGCCGCGTAGATGTGGGCGTCGCCGTTGCGCAGCCAGTGGGGGAGTGTGCCGCAGCGGCTGTAGCCGGCCTTGGCGAGCATTGCTTGGCTGGCATGGTTGTCGGCGGCGACTATGGCTATAAGTTGCTTCATCCCAAGGTATTGCAGCGCATAGTTTGTGGCAATCTGCAATGCCTGTACCCCATAGCCCTTGCCACGGTGCGCTGTGGAAGTGTACACACCTATGGTGGCATGCATATTGGCAGGGTCGAAGTCGTATATGTCGATAGTGCCTATTGCATTCCCGTTTTCACGTAGGCATACAATGAAGCGAATGCTGCCTTGGGCATATATGTTGCCGTCGTAGTCGTTGGCGTAGTTCCAAAGTTGCTGCCGGCTATATGGTGCATGGGTGTTGGTCGTAGCCCATTGTGAGGTGTCGTTTTCCCAGCGGTATAGAGTATCTACGTCGCTCAGTTCGACGGCTCGCAATATCAGTGTGTCGTTTTGCAAAAATTCGTTTGGCATATACTTTTTTAACTGTTGCGATTTTTCTGCAAATATTCAGGAGTGCCAAAAAATAGGCTCAATTCGCAGTGTAATAACGTGCTATCCCGATTTTTGCCCTCTGAGAATGCTGTATTTGCTCCCAATCCCTACACTTGTAGGGAAAAAATTACTCCTCGGCGGGTTGCGTTGTGGGTTGGTTGTTGCCGTTCTCCTCGGCGATTTTTTCCAAGGTTTGCCACAGTTTGTCGTCTGGCACAGGAGCTGTGAGGTCGATGTGTTGTTTCGATACTGGGTGGTCGAACTCGATGCGCCGGGCCAGCAGGCTTATGCTCCCATCGGGGTTGCTGCGTTCGGCACCATACTTCAAGTCGCCTTTCACCGGACAGCCGATTGCCGACAATTGTACCCTGATTTGGTGCTTGCGGCCAGTGAGCAGGTTTATTTCAAGCAGGTTGTATCGGTCGCTGCGGGCTATGACCCTGTATTTCAGCACAGCTTTCACGGCACCTTCCTTTGGCGTAGCCGATGCGTATGATTTGTTGATGCGCTCTCGGGTGGTTATGTAATGCGTCAGTGTGCCTTCCTGTTCGGGCGGCATATTCTTTGTGATGGCCCAGTAGGTCTTTTTTACATCACCGTTGCGGAACAGTTGGTTCATTCGTGCGAGCCCTTTCCCTGTTTTTGCAAACACCACCAATCCGCCGACAGGGCGGTCCAAGCGGTGAACTACCCCGCAAAACACATTTCCAGGTTTGGCATATTTCTCTTTCAGCCAGTCTTTTAACAATTCGCTCAGTGGACGGTCGCCAGTCTTGTCGCCCTGCACTATTTCGCCTGGACGCTTGTTCACCACTATTATATGGTTGTCTTCGTAAACTATTTCCATTTGTTACACCTATATTATATATGTGCAAACATACGCAAAAAGGTGCGAATAACAAAATGTGCCTTACGCCCTTCTGCCGCAATGTGTAATGTCGTAAAATCGTAGTATATGCTAAAGATTAATGTTTTTAATCAAGTTGTGTTAATTTTTATTGTAAAACGGCTGTGTTTTGGGGTGATTTTTACATTTCTGCATAGGTGTACAAGGTGTCAAAAAGAGTATTTTTACCGAGTATCTGTCAAATTGCTACAAATTGGCTCGATATTGTTGCAAAAATTCTAACACTAATCGAGGGGTTGAACGATTTTTTTATAAAAAACTTGGTTTTTATGAAAAATGTGTTTACTTTTGCGTCGTTGTTTGACACGAAAAGAATACTTTTTATTGCCAGAATGGTGAAAAAAGGACGATTTTCATCGCAAATTATTAGCAATCTGTCTTAACGATGTGTGCTTTTTCTGCTTGGAAAGAGCATGTGTTTTTCGGACGGTTGTTTTAGGTATAAAAAACTGAATTATCAGCAGTTACCGACTAATTAGAAATATAGATTTTTTATTTAAAGTACTTATGTGTCTTAAAAAGTTAGTTTTCTTATTTGCTATGGTACTGGTATCGTTGGCGGCGCGAGCCCAAGTGACGGTATCGGGTACTGTTATTCAAGGAGACGACGGGCAACCGGCTATCGGTGCGACTGTTTCCGTGGAGGGAACTTCGACTGCAACGGCTACCGACTTGGATGGTAAGTTCACTATCAAGGCTCCGTCGGAAAATTCCACTATTATTATCAACTACATTGGTTACAACAGCGAATCGTTCCAAGCTTCGAAGCGCGATGTGAAGATTACGCTCCAAGTTTCGTCGCAAACACTTGACGAAGTGGTGGTAACAGGTATGTCCACGATGGACAAACGCTTGTTTACCGGTGCTACAACCAAGTTAGGCGGCGAAGAAACGAAGCTCGACGGTGTAGCCGACATCAGCCGCGCCCTTGAGGGTAAGGCTGCCGGCGTATCGGTGCAGAACGTTTCAGGTACTTTCGGTACTGCCCCGAAAATCCGTGTGCGTGGTGCTACTTCAATCTATGGCAACTCTACGCCTCTGTGGGTGGTTGACGGTGTGATTCTTGAAGATGCTGTGAACATTTCGGCCGACGAACTCTCGTCGGGCGACGCTGTTACGCTGATTTCATCGGCTATCGCCGGTCTTAATGCCGACGACATCGAGAGTTTCCAAATCCTTAAAGACGGTTCGGCTACATCTATATATGGTGCAAAGGCTATGGCTGGTGTGATTGTCGTTACCACCAAGCAAGGCCGTGCCGGAACCACGTCTATAAACTATACGGGTGAGTTCACTTACCGCCTGAAACCCAGTTACAACGACTACAACATCATGAACTCGCAAGAGCAGATGGGTGTGTATCGCGAGATGGAAGCCAAGGGCTGGCTCGACTTTGCAACGCTGGCTTCGTCGTCAAGCTCGGGTGTTTATGGACAGATGTATCACCTGATTGACCAATATGAGAATGGCGAATTTGGCTTGCCAAATACTCAAGCTGCCAAGAATGCTTACTTGCGTACCGCAGAGTTCCGCAATACCGACTGGTTTGACTTGCTGTTTAACAGCAACATCGTCCAAAACCACGCTGTCAGCATCTCGGGTGGTACCGACAAGGGTAACTTCTATACTTCGTTCTCGTTCATGAACGACCCGGGGTGGAACCTTTCGAGCGACGTGCAACGTTACACGTTCAATGCCAACGCCACTTACAACCTGTCGAACACTGTGAAAGTGAAGTTCTTGACTTCAGACTCTTACCGTTCGCAGACTGCTCCCGGTACGTTGAGCCAAGAAACCGACATCGTGAATGGTTCGGTTAACCGTAGCTTCGACATCAACCCGTTCAGCTATGCCATGAACGTGTCGCGTGCCCTTGACCCGACGGCTACTTCAACCCGTAACTATGCCGACTTCAACATTTTCCATGAATTGGAGAACAACTATATTGACTTGTCGATTGTCGATGTGAAGTTCCAAGGCGAGCTCGACTGGAAGCCCATCACTGGCTTGAATTTCCACTTGCTGGGTGCTTACCGCTTCCAACAGGCCGAGCAGAACCACTACATCATGGACGACTCGAACCAGGCAAACGCCTACCGTGCAGGTATCGACCCCGAGGACGCTACAATCCGCGACTCCAACCCGTACCTGTATGTTGACCCGGACGACGAAACTTCGTTGCCGCAAACGGTGCTGCCAAAGGGCGGTATGTGGTTTCACACACTAAACAGCTTGTCGCAATACAACTTGCGTGCAACTGGCCAATATCAAAAGACATTTGACAACACGCATATAACCAACTTCTTCGGCGGTGTCGAAATCAGCTCGGTTACGCGTCACGAAGAATACTTGCAAGCATGGGGCGTGGTTTATGAAAATGGCCGTTTGCCATATATCGACCCGAACCTGTTCAAGCAGATGAACGAGGAGAATGGCGAATACTACCACGACACTTACACATACGACCGCGACGCTGCATTCTTTGCCAACGTAGCTTATTCTTATCAAGGCAAGTACACGTTGAACGGAACTGCACGTTACGAGGGTTCAAACCGCCTTGGCCGTACACGCCAAGCACGTTGGTTGCCTACGTGGAACATCTCGGGCGCATGGGATATGACGAACGAGTCTTGGTTTGCCAACCCGGTATTGAGCCACGCTACGCTCAAGGCTTCATACTCGTTGACTGCCGATGCTGGTCCTATTGACTATGCAAGCGCATCACCTATATTTATTGCAGCGCGCCCGTGGCGTCCGTTGTCAAACGCCCAAGAAATGGGTATCGACTTAGACGAGCTTGCAAACAGCGACCTTACATACGAAAAGAAGCGCGAGCTTAACATTGGTGCCGACCTCGGTTTCCTTTACAACCGCATCAACCTTGCTGTTGACTGGTACACCCGCGACAACTACGACCTGATTGGCCCGGTTTACACTTCGGGTGTTGGTGGCGAAACAATGAAATATGGCAACGTGGCTTCGATGAGCTCGGGTGGTGTGGAATTCACGCTTTCTACGTCGAATATCCAGACAAAGGATTTCTCGTGGGATACCGACTGGACTTTCTCATACGCCACAACCGAGATTACCGAACTTAACGCTCAGTCGCGCGTAATCGACCTGGTTGCTTCTACTGGTTTCACACGCGTGGGTTATCCGCAACGTGCGTTGTTCTCAATCCCATTCGTAGGGCTTACCGACGAAGGTCTGCCGCAATTCATCAACGAGAATGGAGATGTGACGGTATCGGACATCAACTTCCAGGAATTTGAGAACCTTGACTACTTGAAATATGAAGGTCCGATTGACCCGACTATCACTGGTGGTTTCGGCAACATATTCAAATATAAAGATTTCACGCTCAACGTGTTCTTGACCTACGCATTTGGCAACGTGGTGCGCTTGGACCAGGTGTTCTCTTCGGCCTACAGCGACGAAACTGCCATGCCTAAGGAATTTGCCAACCGCTGGGTAATGCCGGGCGACGAGCAATACACCGACATCCCGACCATTGCAAGCCGCCGCCAGGCCTACGAAGACACGCAGTTGGCTGTTGCCTACAACGCTTACAACTATTCGACCGCACGCGTGGCAAAGGGCGACTTCATACGCTTGAAGGAAATTTCGCTCACCTACAACCTGCCGAAGGTGGTTCTCGAAAAGTTGCGCTTGCGTTCGGCTTCGCTCAAGTTGCAAGCTACCAACTTGTGGCTGATTTATGCCGACAAGGCTCTTAACGGTCAAGACCCTGAATTCATGAATTCGGGCGGTGTGGCTATCCCGCAACCTCGCCAGTTCACATTCACTGTGCGCTTCGGTTTGTAATAATCACATATATTGTATAAACACGTCATAAAGATATGAAATTAAAATATATAGCATTTTCCGCATTATTGGCGGTTGTCGCAGCAGGAACCACTTCGTGTGAGGACTTCCTGAGCAAGAACCCCGACAACCGTGTGGAATTGAACACCCCCGAACAGATGCAAATGTTGCTCGTCAACGGTTACACCCACGGCAACATTGCCTTGATGTGTGAATTGTCGAGCGACAACATTGTCGATAACAATGCGCCCAATTCGCTCGGGCAACGCTACAACCTTCCCGAATATGGCCGTATCGACAATGAAATATTTGCTTGGGAGGCGGCCGAAAGCGATAACGCGCAAGACTCGCCCACAATGCTTTGGGAGGGTTGCTACCATGCCATCGCTTGCGCAAACCATGTGCTTGAACGCGTGGCCGAGTTTGAGGCCGAGGGGCGTGGCGACGAGGTGTCGGCCGTCAAGGGCGAAGCTCTGCTCATCAGGGCTTACCACCACTTCTTGCTGGCCAACTTGTTCTGCATGCCTTACCGCGGTCCCGAACTTAGCAAGTCGCTTCAGGGCATTCCTTATGCTACCGAACCCGAAACGACGCTTAGTGTCATTTACGACCGTGGCAACCTTGCCGACGTTTACGACAAAATCGAGGCCGACCTGCTCGAAGGTCTTCCGTTGATTGACGATGCTTCATACGAGCAGCCTAAATATCACTTCAATTCGGCTGCGGCAAATGCTTTCGCAGCACGTTTCTACCTCTACAAGCGTGATTATGCCAAGGCCGAGGCGTATGCCAACGTGGCTCTCGGCGGCAGTGGCGCACCGGCCATTTCGCAGCTCACCGACTGGTGGTCGCAATCGTTCACCAGCTCTACACAATCAGTGCAATACTGGATTAGCGTCGAAAGGCAGAACAACCTGCTCATTATTCCCACGCAGTCGGTATTCTTGCGTCACATAAGCGGCGGCTCACGTTATGCCTACAACGGCGAGGGCGGCGATGCCACCTATATGAGCGCAGGTCCGTCGTGGACGGCTGCCGGCGGCTTCCACCCTTGCTGGCTTGGCAAGCTCTATATCAATGGTGAGCAGGATTACGGCGCATTTGGAGGCAATCTTCTCGAAATGTTTGAATATACCGACCGCATTGCCGGTATCGGCTACCCACACATCGTGCGTGTGGAATTTACCAACGAGGAGGTGCTGTTCACCCGTGCCGAGGCTCGCATCTACCTTGGCAAGATTGACGAGGCCGTTGCCGACCTCAAGGTGTGGGACGACTCGCGCAAGAACGGGCTGGCTTCGTCCTACGATAGCGAGTTCACCGACCTCTCTCGCAGCAATATCATTTCGTTTTACGGGACAAATGACCCGGGTCATGGCATAGCCAAGGAGTTGCATATCGACGAGGTGTGTCCGTCGGACAAGTATAGCGTGACTGACGAGAACGAGCCGTTCTTGCAATGCGTACTGCACTTCCGCCGTGTCCACAATGTGGGCGATGGAACTCGCTGGTTTGATATCAAGCGTTATGGCCTCGAATATAGCCACACAATAGGTGCTTCGCGCGTCGAAACACTCACCATGCTCGACCCACGCAAGGCATTCCAGTTGCCGGCCGAGGTGCTTTCGGCTGGTATGGCTCCTACCGACCGCTCTACGCCTGTTGGCGAGTCTGACGCTATCTTTGTTCCTGTTCAAAGGAATGTAGCAACAGTGAAATGATTGTTCCTCAGTTGTAAAAAAAGTAAGTTATGAAATTACGCAATTTATTATACATAGTTTTCGCCCTATTCTTGTCGATAGGCATTGTGTCGTGTAGCGACGACGAATTAGGGGAAACCATCTTCCCCGATGTCGATGAAACGATTGACCCGAACTCTTATTCGTTTCAGTTAGACAGCTTCCTCAAGCGTGAATATCTTGAGCCATACAACCTCGATTTCAAGTACAAGATGGAGGATGTAGGTACCGATATGAACTATAACCTTGTCCCTGCTCGTTACGACGCGTCGGTTGACTTGGCTTCACTCACCAAGTATCTGTGGTTTGAGGTGTATGACACTATTGCAGGCACCGAATTCCTCCGTGCATACGGGCCGCGCATTATCCACCTTATCGGTTCGCCGGCGTTCAACCCGGTGGCAGGTACCATGATTTTGGGTCTTGCCGAGGGCGGTATCAAGGTGTCGCTCTACCGTGTGAACTATATCGACCCCACCGACCCGGCACAGCTCAACGAGTATTACCTGCACACGATGCACCACGAGTTTGCTCACATTTTGCACCAGACAAAGGTTTATCCCACCGAGTTCCAGTTGCTCTCTAACTCGTTCTATGACCCGATGAACTGGCAGGACCGCGACGACCGCGTGTGCAACTCGTTTGGTTGCGTGACTGCATACGGCTCGTCGGAAGAACGTGAAGACTTCGCCGAAATTGTGGCTACCTATATCACTGCCACCGACGAAGAATGGGCCGACATCATGTATTACGCCGGACGTAACTTCCAGGAGTCGGGCAAAGAGGACAACACGGGTAACCCCATCTATGAGGACCCCGAGGACATACAGGATAACAATGGCGGCTTGCTCGATGGTGCCGACGGTGTGGCAATAATCAACCAAAAGGTGCAGATTGCCCGCACTTGGTTCCGCGACTCTTGGGGTGTGGACTTGGACACGCTTCGCGCCGAGGTACAACGCCGCCAGTCGCACATCAACCTCGACTCGCTCCGCAATGTCGTTTATTCGATTGAAAAACCTGTTATAACCGAGTAAGAAAAAAATGTATATGAACAATGCTATAAAATATCTCTCGCTTGCTGCCGCAGCCGTTGCCGTTGCAGCCGTTGCCTCGTCGTGCAGCCGCGAGGAAGACGATATATGGAGCCAAAGTGCGGCCGAACGCCTTGAGGCTGCCAAGAGTGAATACCACAAGATATTGTGTTCGGCTCCTAACGGCTGGGAAATGTATTACTTTGCCGACGGCGACGAGCGGGGCTACAACTTCCTCATGAAGTTTGCCAGCGACTCGGTGGTGATAGCCACCCGCAATAGCAACACAAGCAATGCCTACGCTCAAGAAAGCAGCGCATTTGAAGTGATTGCCGATGACGGCCCGGTGCTGACGTTCAACACCTACAACACGCTGTTCCACCGCTATGCCGACCCTCAACCCGACCAAGATGTTGAGAGCGACGGCGTGGGCAGCGGCGGCGACTATGAATTCAAGCTCATGGAAGTCACCGACACCATGATTTACATGCGTGGTAAAAAGACGGGGCGTGAAATATACATGTACCCGCTCGACAGCAATACCGACTGGGAGCAATATTTCACCGATATCTATGCTATGCGCGACAGCATGTTCAACAGCTCGATACCCACGTTGTGGCTTGAGCTTGCCGACGGCGTGCGCTACTCAATCACCGATGCCGCTTCGCAAGTGATGCACTTAGTGCCTGAAGGCGGCGATGCCATCACGCAGACTTCGACCTTGTCGTATGTGCTCACTCCGCGTGGTTTCCGCTGGATTACCGACTTCCCCGGCGACACTGTTACAACCACCCCCGCTCGTGAATTTGTGTGGAATGCCGAAGGCACTTACCTCGTAAGCACCGACTTTGGTGGCGAAGATTGCACCGCCGGTGCCACCATCAAAGCCCCAGCTCTTGCCGACCTCTTCATGGAAAGTGAGCCTGTGTGGAGCATCGATGTCAACAGTCTTGGGGGCAATATTGCCGTCCAATATCAAAACCTTGTTGATGGCTTTGCTGCAGCAACCAATGCTGGTCGCCCATTGAACTGGGTTGTGAGTGGTATGTCGCTTCTCTATGACGCAGCTAATAAATATGCAGCTTTGGGCATTTCGTTAAAAGGCTCTAAGTCGCAAGGGTACATACATTATGTGAGGGTTGCCGATGGTGATGCAGGTATGAAATTTGATTTCAACGACTCTTCGTTGGACGGCGTGATATTCACTGGCTCGGCTTCCCAAAATGGTCGCACGTTTGTGCAACTGGTGCCTGAACTTACCGAGTTCTGCGACTACTTGTCTTCGATGGACTTTACCATGTTGGCAGTCGGTGGTAATGAGGTAAATCCGCATCGCATCCGTTTTGAAAATTCGTCAAATTCTAATGATTATTTCTATGTTGAACTCCAGTAACGGAGTTCAACATAGAACAAAATAAAATATGTTTAATCTCAAAAAAGTAAGATTATGAAAAAAATGCTACTTTTAGCGATTGCTGCCTCTGCTTCGATGGCTGTTTCGGCCAACAATGCAGTGCAAACTCGTCAGTGCAGCAACTTCCTCGATGTGAAGGTCCCTGCAAAAGCAATGAAATTTAGCGGTACAGCAGTTGCTGCAAATAAAGTTCAACGCACTGTACAGCAAGTAAGGACCTTGGCCGATGATGCTTCACTTAAAGCCTCATATGACCTGCCAAATATGTTCTATATGGGTGCTGGTGTCGACGGTGATTCTTGGTATCATTTTGTTGCTGCAGGTGCTGACATCGCTGTTGCTCATGGCCCAGCTTTCATCAACTTGCCATTCGTCAATACCTCTACTGGTGCAACTCAGTACACATGGTCGTATCAAGACCCTACTACATATGAAAATGCGACATCCAACAACGAGGATTTGGAGCTGAACTATGGATACGTGCAAGTGAATGCACCAACACTAACTGCTTCGAATGGTACTGCATCGGATGAGTACTCTGCAGCAAGTCTGCTTATGTTTGGAGGTCAGTCAGCCTTGATGTTGGATGGCGAAATTCCTTTTTACGACAACCCATTAAATGTGGCTGAAGCCTCTGGTTATTTTTCATTGAATTTTGGTATTCGTGACGGTGTAGCTGGTATAGATAAATTTGGCATTGTTTATCCCCAGCCATACGCTCCTTATTGCTTGTCGCAAATTTATGTAGTAGCTGCGGTTGACTTCCCAATGGGAACTGAACTGACAGCCGAATTATATACGTTAGATGAGAATCTTTCGATGTCGGATGAGCCATTGGCAACTGCTGTATTTACGGCAACGCAAGACTATACAAGCACTGCTGGTGAGGGTTACGTAACTACTGCATTGCTGCCGTTCAACGTGCAAGTGTTTGACGGAATCCTTTACCAAGATGGATATGTGACTGTAGATTCTCCGCTGGTAATTTTATTTGATGGTAATGCCAATGTCAATACGTTTGACCCAATGGGTATAACATCTATACCTGAGGACCCAGATAATGTTGAGGCATATTATGCAGAAATAGGTGACCAAGGTTTGGAATTCCCTATTTATGGTATTACTTCTGGCACAGGTGCCGAAGCTGTTACAAGCTTGTGTGTTTACACAGATGCAACCTTTGCTTGGTGCTTCCCAGCTGAGAATGCTCCTGTAACTAACAATGCTGTTGCAGTTCCTGCCAATGGTGGTAGCGTGACAATTCCATTGGAATCATTATGGGTTGCAGCTGCTTATACAGTTGACGAAGATACCAACTATGATGGTACGCTCTCTGACTGGGCATCTTATGCACTTGCTGATACAGAAAGCCAGACGGTATTGACAATTACTGCCGATGCGCTTCCCGCTGATGTTGAAGGTCGCAGTTGTACTTGCACACTCAATGCTCCAGGTATCACGCCTTTGCAATTGACGGTTAACCAAGGTACAACTGGTATCACAGCCGTTGCTGCTGAATCGGCTGCAAAGGTATCGGTTGAGGGTGGCAACTTTGTTGTAACTGCTCCTGAAGCTATCAACGCTGCAACTGTTTACAACATTGCTGGCCAGGCAGTAGCTGCAAGCGAAATCGCTGGCACTACCACCATCGATGGCTCGTCGCTCGCCAAGGGTGTTTACATCGTTCGCTTCAACGACGGCAGCTCGGTTAAGGTTGTAAAATAATCGCGTACCGACATTTTGAGCAGCTCCGTGAGGCTGCGCATAAATAATATTGCTATAGTGTGCCACGCTCACCCGTGGCACACTATTTTTTTTATATATTTGTTGAGGGTGTATCAAAATGCAAATTTGTGCAATTTTGTAGGGACGCACGGCTCGTGCGTCCGCTGCGCAATTAGGCGCATATTCTATTAATTTACAGATGGTTAACTGAGCCTTGCTGCACTCGGACGCACGGCTCGTGCGTCCGCTGCGCAATT
>CALUMJ010000026.1 GCA_944321715.1 uncultured Muribaculaceae bacterium
GATTTCGGTGTAGCATTCCACGTCTTTTCTGTTGACCTTGAAGCCCGATTCATTGATGTTGCGAATGGTGTAGATTATCGGGCGTATGGGCAAGTCGGGCTTGTGCAACTCTGAATACACGTTGCAGTATAGCATCAGTTGCAGCATGGCTTTGGCGCGGTTTTGCGACCGCGCGTTGAACATTTTTTCGACCGACGAGGCTGTGGTCTTGTCGCTTCCTGTTTTATAATCAATGATTCTGAGGTATTGTCTGTCGGGCCATTCCACACGGTCCACACGGTCGATATATTGCTTGATGTTGACATGTGTGTCATGGTCTAACTGCCAGTGCAATAGTTCTTCTTTTTCGGTTTGAAGGATAGTGAAGCCTGGCAATGATTTCTCGTAGGCGAGCAGCTTGCCAACCAGCAGTGTTATCCCGGTGCCTATTATGGCGGTTTCGCCGGTGAGCGGGGTGTCGCAATTCTCTTCGTGGAGATATATTTTGTTGATGGACTTGTGCACAAGGGCGTGGACGGCTTCTTTGTCGGAAAGTGTCTTTGTTATGATTTCGGGAGTTACATGGATGCCATCACGTGTGCGACGTCCGTGCAGGCCATATATTTTCTGCATTACTTCGTGGACGATTGTGCCAAGGGTGCTATAGTCCATGAATTCCATCATCTCATCGGGAACGTTGAGCTTCTCGATTTTTTCAAAGTAGAATGCCAATGGGCAGTTTATGTAGTGGTTTATGGCACTTGCCGACAGGTATCGACCACTCCCGTCGGTGCGAAACATGTCGAGAGCCTGCATTATCCTGCTGTTTTTGTGAATTTCTATTCGAGTGGCTTTGGGAGCATAAATGTTGAAACTGATGTGCCGTATGCTTGTGTGTGATTGAGGAAAGAGCTTTTGCAGCTGGTAAACAAAACGCGACGGCTCGCCCGAACTGATTGACTGTGTGCGTGAATCAAACAGCAGTGTGACATTTTTTGCACGGCTTAGCAAGCGGTAGAAATAATAGGCATACATGCACTCTTGGAATTCTACTGTTGCCATGCCATTGGCTTTCCTTAATATGTGCGGAATGAATGAACGCGAGTAGTGCTTGCGAGGGAATATGCGCTCGTTCATCGACAATATAATTACGTTTTCAAAATCGAGGCATCGGGTTTCGAGAATACCCATTATTTGCAACCCCTCTAATGGCTCGCCCTCAAATGCAATCGATGCTGTCGATATTATGCGGTTGACGAGGTAGAAAAACGTGTCGTCGTTCATGGGTATTTCATACTTCAGTATGACAGAAGCCAGTATGTTGAGCTGGTCGATATAGGCCGATATGAATCCCATTTCGATAGAATTGTCGGGAACTAACTTGTTGCCGATGACATCGTTCTCTACGAATGATATTATACGTTTCAGGTATTCGAAGAGTGCGGCTGTATTGTTGGTGTGGACTACTGGGTCGAAAATATAGTTTAACGACGGAGCCAAATTGTTGATTAGCGATGCTTTGATGTAGAATAAATTGTACTGCGTGATGTGCGATATTAATGTTGCAGTATCGTCGGCTGCAATTAATTTCAGTAGGGGGTGTGCCAGCACCTCTCTGATGTTTTCATGAAAATAGCAAAATTCGCCCTCCTCCTTACGTGCGTTTTTGTGCATTTTTGCGATATTCGACACAAGCGAGGCGATGTCGGTGTATCGTAATGGGTAGCCCATTGTGATATTGACATTGGAAATCGTGGTGTCGATAGAGTCGAGTAGGGGTATGAGCAGAAATTCCTCGGGCAACACTACGGCGGTGTTGATGGCGTTGCCGGTATCAAGACTGTTCTTTTTGCTTAATTCTTCGAGGATTACGTTTGTATATTTGGCTTGCCCTATGTTGGACGGTATTCCTATTGCGCGAATGTCGGGGAACGATGTGATTTTCTCTTCATGCAAATCGAGTTTCGGCTTGAACAGCTTTATGTTTCGCCCGACGAACCTTGTTGCCTTGTTTTGTGGATTGTCGAACGTTGGGGAATTGTAGTCCCAATAATAGTCGGCGATACCCTTTTGCCCGAGGAGTTTGAAAATGTAGTATTCCGACGTGGAAAGTACATTGAACCCCACAAAAACGTATTTGCTATGCCTGAAATCCTCGACGGCCATGTTGCGTATCGCCGCCACGGCATCTTTATACATTTTGCCAGAGTATGTGACTCCGAGTTTTTCTATTGATGCGTTGAAACGTATGTACAGGTCATACAGTGTATCCCATAATGATGTAAATTTCTGTGTTCCGTCGTTGCTCTTCCACAAGGTATCGGTGTTGGCGTATTTATGAGCCGGTGTTTCGCCGAAATACTCTTTTATAGCCTCCAATTGTTCCTCGTTCAGGTAGTTTGACTGAATTTCTTTCAGGTCCTTGATGTTTTGGAACAAGTTTCGAGGGTCAACGAGGTATTTGTCGGCATCGTTGAAGTCGTTCAGGATAGTGTCGCCCCAACAAGAAAATTTATCGAACGATTCATCGGGATTGCCTGTAATGGCCCGGTATTCCTGATACAGTAACAGCAAGGCTTCAATCCTTGATATTTCAACGCCATGGGAGAAATCGGCAACGAATTGCGAGATTGACGTAATCTCAGGAAAGATAATTGGCTGGCCTCCTGTGGCATTGGCAAGTTCGTTGGCGAAGAATGTGCCACTTCTGCGATTGGGGAAAATGAAGCAATAGTCGTGCAATTGTGCAGCACAGTTTTCGACAAAGGCCCGGGCCACAAGTCGCAAGAAGGGGGTCGGTGCTTGCTGTTCCATTGATTGTTCAACGTTTTATAAGAATGGTGATTTTTATGGCAAAGTCAAACAACACTATTTTCCCGTTTGCATTGCCTGTAATATCTCTTTCGGCCTTTTCTATTTCGGTCATCATGCGTTCGGCATTGCCGTCGTTGATAAATGGTGCGAAACGCATGCTGAATTGTTCCTCGGCACTGTTTAGATAGTTAAGTGCTGGCTGCCGCATATTGTAAATGTAATTCTCACGCACCATTCTGGCCAAGTATTGCATGAAACGCTTGATTTTCTCGCGTTTGAAATTGTTGATGTTTTCGGCCCAAGCTTTCAGGGCTTTTAGGTTGCGGGCGTATGCAAGCCTCATCAATGATACGAAGTTTTCAAAAAATTCTTTGTTTTCGCCATCTAAGGCTATTGTTTCTTGTGCAGTGATTATGTTGCCGTTTGCAGGTGCCGCTACGGCAATGGCATCTTGGTGCGACAGGTTGTAGGTGCGTTCAAGATATGTTGCTACATCGTCGGTCGAGAGTTTCTTCATCTCGATTATTTGCAGCCGCGAATAGATGGTTGGCAATATTTCCTTTGGATTGTCGCTGACCATGATGAAAATGGAGTCGGGGAATGGCTCTTCGATGATTTTCAGTAGTTTGTTGGCACATTCCTCGTTCATTTTTTCAGGCAGCCACAATATGAGCACTTTGTATTTTGCCGTATATGAGGCGTAGCTCATTTTTGTGATTATATTTGCGCTCTCAGATGCGTAAATTTGCGGTTGTGCATTTTCGTTGTTCAGTTCCTTGAGCCACTTTTGGTAATTCTCTATGGGATTCTCGGTAAGGAAGTGTTTCCACTCGGCGATGTAATCGTCCGACGTGGGTTTGCTATTGCTTTTCCCCTTGATTACAGGAAATGAGAAAAACGTGTCGGCGTGGTTGAATGACTGGTGCTGCAAGCACGACGGGCATTTTCCGCAAGGTTCTCCGCCGGTGCGGTGCTCGCAATGCAGATACTGTGCTGCTGCGCGTGCCATGGCGAGTTTCCCGATTCCTTGTGGCCCAGTCAGCAGTATAGCGTGGGGGATGCGGTCGTTGTCAATCATCAACCGTAATAGATTTTTGGTTGACTCGTTTCCTATTATGTCTTTGAATTTCATCGTCGCACAACTTGTTTTAGAATAATTCCTTCACCACATTCCGCACAATGTCGGTGGCATTAAGCGAGTAGAAGTGTATGCTTTTAACTCCTTTTGATAATAATTCGCGAGCCTGTGCGAGACACCATTCCGTACCTATCTGTTTGGCTTCATCGTTGTTGTGGCACGAGCTAATCTCATTGGCAAGGTCGTTGGGCAAGTCCACATGGAACACCTTTGGCAATATGGTAAGTTGGTTTTTATTGATAATAGGTTTTATCCCGGGGATAATAGGCACAGTGATGCCTATTGAGCGGCAACGTTCTACAAAATCAAAGTATTTTTTATTATCGAAGAACATTTGTGTCACCACATAGTCGGCACCAAGGTCAACCTTGCGTTTAAGATTGGCGAGGTCGATGTCGATATTGGGGGCTTCGTCGTGCTTTTCGGGATAACCGGCTACGCCGTACGAGAATTTCACTTCGCTCACCGAGTCCATTTTTGTTCCGTCGAGGAAATATCCATCGTTGAACATGTTAACCTGTTCTTCGAGTTCGCAGGCAAAACTGTGCCCGTTTTCGACAGGCACGAATCGGTTTTCGTGTTTTGCCTTGTCGCCACGCAGTAGTAACAGGTTGTTTATGCCGAGGAAATTGAGGTCGATGAGTGCATACTCGGTTTCGGCCTTTGAGAAGCCGCTGCATATAATATGCGGTACGGCTGGGATGCCATATTTTTGCTGTATTGCGGCGGCCACAGCGACGGTTCCCGGGCGGCTCCGCTCGGAGATGCGTTTATACAATCCGTCGGCGGTGCTGACAAACACCATTTCGCTGCGGTGAGAGGTTATATTGATATACAAAGGGTCAAATTCTATCAACTTGTCGATGCCGGCAAAAAGCTGGCTTATTCCTTTGCCTTTTAAAGGCGGAAGAACTTCAAAAGAGAAAGCCGGCCCTTTATGAGCATTAAGACGGTCGAGGATATTCATAAGTTATTATAATTTTTCGTTTACGGCAAAGTTATGAAATTTAGATGTAATTACCCTATAAGCTGTGGGTGCGTTTTTGCAATTTAACATCGGTCATGGTTATGCACCGACAGGGTTGGTGCTGGTGCAAGTGGGTACAATGAACCACAAAAAAGAATTTGTGTTACGAATTTAACCGATTTGTTACCATATTGTAACACGCCGATTATACTTTTGCGGTGCAATTAGAAATTAAGTTCTATATTTATAAGGCTTGATACTTCACGCCTTCTAATACGAGTTGGTTAATACGAATAAAAATGGTGTATTGACAATCGCAATACATTCTGTAAATATCGTTTATGAGAAGTCTCCTTGCAGTGATGCACGGGGCTTTTTTTGTGATGTAAGTTGGTGTGTGTAGCTGTTTCGGCATTAACCAAATAATTATTAACTTTGCAAATAAGTAAATATATGTAAATGATGAAAATAGGTTATGATGCCAAAAGGGCAGTCAACAATAATACAGGATTGGGAAATTACAGCCGTTTGGTCATAGATGTGCTATCGGAGCGTTATCCCGAGAATGAATATGTGCTTTATGCGCCCAAGATAAGGCACAACAACCGCCTTGCGCCGCTGCTCGAACGCCGGAATGTGGAGATAACCGCCCCGAAACATAGCCTTGACCGCCAGTTGTCGGGCTTGTGGCGAGTGGGTAGTGGCATAGTGCGTGACTACACGAGCGATGGCATAGACCTGTTTCATGGATTGAGCAACGAATTGCCGTTGGTACATAATACTGTACCGACAGTGGTGACCATACACGACCTTATATTCCTGCATTATCCGCATTGTTACAAGCCTGCCGACAGGATTATATATAATTACAAGTTCAGGCATGCGTGTAATTCGGCCGATAGGATAATAGCGGTGAGCCAATGCACGAAGCGTGACATTGTGAAGTGTTATGGCATCGATGAGAATAAAATCGACGTGGTTTATCAAGGCTGCGATGACGGTTTTAAAGTAATGCGAAACCGAGATGAACTGATGGCAGTGAAGGAACGTTACCAGTTGCCCAAAGGACGCTTTATCCTATATGTAGGTACGGTCGAGGAACGTAAGAATGTGTTGCTTGCCGTTAAAGCCATGTCGGCTATCGACAAGGGTGTGGCTTTGGTGATTGTTGGCAGGGAAACGGGTTATGCCGCCACGGTGAAAGATTATGTCGCCAAGCATAATCTTGGCGACAGGGTGTTTTTCCGTCAGGTACATTTCGCCGATTTGCCCGCGACTTACCAGCAATCTTCGGCTTTTGTATATCCTTCGAGATATGAGGGCTTCGGCATACCTGTGCTTGAGGCATTGTGCAGTGGTGTGCCAGTGGTTTCGGCCACAGGGTCGTGCTTGGAAGAAGCTGGGGGTGAAGGCAGCATATATGTTGACCCCGATGATGCCGAAGGCATGGCCGACGCTTTGAACCGAGTTCTTGGCGACGAAGCGTTGCGCCAGTCGATGGTTGAGCGAGGATTTTGCCATGCAAGCCTGTTCACTCGTGACAGTATAGCAAAAAACACAATGGATGTATATCGAAAAGTTTTAAGTAAGTAGCAATGGAGAAATTAGACGTGGAAGAACGCGAAAAGCGTGGAATGGAAAACTTTCTGAAAGGATATAATTGCTCGCAGTCGGTGGTGTTGGCTTTTGCCGATGTTTATGGGCTATCTCAAGATATGGCATTGCGTGTGTCGGCATCGTTCGGCGCGGGAATCGGGCGCATGAGGATTACTTGTGGAGGTGCCAACGGAATGTTTCTGCTTGCCGGGCTTGAGAATGGTTCGGTAGTGGCGGGCGACTTGAAGGGACGAGGCGAGAATTACCAACTTGTGCAAGACCTTGCAGCACGTTTCAAGCAGGAAGCCGGTTCGTTGATATGTGCCGAATTGCTCGGGTTGAAACCTAAGCAGGTTGAAGGAACGATGCCAAGCGAACGCACGGCCGAGTATTACCGCAAACGGCCATGTGTGAAAATGGTGGGGCTTGGGTGTCGCATATATGCCGAGATGATGAACGAAAGGCATGGATATACCGAAACGAAAGAGAATCATCAATGATAACGGCAGAAAACTTTTTGTTGATTGGCTCTATACTGGTGTTCATAAGTATAGTGATAAGCAAGGCAAGTTCACGGTTTGGCATTCCGGTCCTGCTCCTTTTCTTGCTTATAGGTATGCTTTTTGGCAGTGACGGGCTTGGAATACAATTTCACAGTGCATCAGACGCCCAGTTCATAGGCATGATGGCGTTGAGTGTCATTTTGTTTTCGGGCGGAATGGATACCAAGTTGTCGGAGGTGAAACCCGTGATGGCACAAGGCGTGTTGTTATCGACTGTGGGTGTGCTGTTGACGACAGTCCTGACAGGAGTTTTTATCTTCTTTATATCAGGTTGGGAGAGTACGAATGTGCAACTCGGTTTGCTCACGTCGATGCTGCTTGCTGCAACAATGTCATCGACCGATTCGGCATCGGTATTTAACTTGTTGAGGTCGCAGAATATGAACTTGAAGTATAACTTGCGCCCGATGCTTGAATTGGAGAGTGGAAGTAACGACCCGATGGCCTACATGCTGACGATTGTGCTTATAGAAATTGTCGGCAGCGGCAGCGATTGGAGTCTGGCTGTCGTGGCACGCGACCTCGGATTGCAGTTCCTTTTCGGAGGGGTTATAGGATATGCCGCCGGGAAATTCGGTGTATGGCTTATTAATAAAGTCAATTTGTCGAACTCGTCGCTTTATCCCATATTATTGCTAAGCATGGTGTTTATCACATTTACCATCACCGACATGGTGAAGGGCAATGGGTATCTCGCAGTGTATATTGCTGGCGTGGTGGCAGGGAATGCAAGGCTTGTAAACCGCAAGGAAATCAATACGTTTATGAATGGACTCACATGGTTGGTGCAAATAGTGATGTTCCTTTCGCTTGGCTTGCTTGTGAATCCGCACGAAATGCTTGGAATGGCTGGCAGTGCGTTACTGATAGGAGTGTTCATGATAATAGTGGCTCGTCCATTGAGCGTGTTTGCATGTTTGCTGCCATTTCGCAAGATGAGTGGCAAGGCTCGCATATTTGTGTCGTGGGTTGGGCTGCGTGGTGCCGTGCCAATCATTTTTGCCACGTATCCTGTGGTTGCTAACATAGAAGGTGCGGATAGCATATTCAACATTGTGTTTTTTATTACATTGCTGTCGTTGTTGCTGCAAGGTATGACAATTTCGACGATGGCCCGGTGGCTTGGACTTGATTTGCCGTTGCAACGAGAAGGCAATGAATTCGGTGTGGAGATTCCCGAGGAGATTGATACTCAACTGTATGACAAAACGCTCACAGCCGAGGATTTGAAAATCGGCAACCGATTAGCCGATATGAATTTGCCCACAGGTACGCTCGTTATGCTTGTCAAGCGTGGTAACGAATTTATGATACCCAATGGGCAGCTCGAACTCCATGTGGGTGATAAATTGCTTCTAATAGCAGAGAATCGGAAACAGGAAGTCGCCAAGCAAGAGTAAACGACAAATTGTGAGGTTTCCATGCTTTGTTTTGGAAAAAGGTAATGTTGCAGCAAATAAATGTGTGATTATGGCTATGTGTATCGTTTTTTTTCGTATTTTTGCAGCCTGCAATTATGTAATGTCAAAACAAGAAAGTACGATTAAAGATTTGCAGATAGTTTATAACGTTAATTAGATAATATTCAATAAACTATGAAGCTATTACAAGCTAAACTCTCTCAATATCAGGAGCCGCAAAAAGCCAAGGCTTTGGGTATTTATCCTTATTTCCGCATGATTGAGAGTGAGCAGGACACAGAGGTGTATATTGGGGGTAAAAAGGTGTTGATGTTCGGGTCCAACAGTTATATGGGCCTCACCAACCACCCCAAGGTGAAAGAAGCTGCAATTGCAGCCATCAAGAAATATGGCACGGGGTGTGCCGGCTCGCCTTTCCTTAATGGTACGCTCGATATTCACAAAGAACTCGAAGCCCGTCTTGCTGCTTTTGTGGGGAAAGAAGATGCAATGATATATTCCACCGGCTTTGAGGTTAACTTAGGCGTAGTGTCGTGCGTGACAGGTCGTGAAGACTATGTGTTGCTCGACGAGCAAGACCATGCCTCGATTATCGAAGGTCGTCGTTTGTCTTTTTCGACGGCTTATAAATACAAGCATAACGACATGGAGTCGCTCGAAACGCAGTTGCAAAAGTGCGCTCCCGATAAGGTGAAGTTGATTGTAACTGACGGTGTGTTCTCGATGGAAGGCGATGTTGCCAATTTGCCTGAAATTGTACGTTTGGCCAAGAAGTATGATGCTACTATCATGGTTGACGAAGCTCATGGCATAGGCGTGTTTGGCAAGCAAGGCCGAGGCACTTGCAACCATTTCGGCGTGAGCGATGATGTTGACCTTATCATGGGAACTTTCAGCAAATCGTTTGCTTCGCTTGGTGGCTTTATAGCTTGTGACAAGTCGATAACTAACTATCTGCGCCACCACTCACGGTCGTATATTTTCACGGCAAGCATCACACCAGCTTCAACGGCTGCAGCCAATGCCGCATTAGATATAATGATTAACGAACCCGAACGCCAGCAGCATTTGTGGGACTTGACCCATTATGCACTTGAGGGATTCCGTTCGATGGGTTGCGAAATAGGTAATACTTCGACTCCGATTATCCCGTTGTTCATACGCGATAATAACAAGACGTTTGCAATCACGCGCGACTTGATGAATGAGGGCATATTTGTCAATCCTGTTGTTTCTCCTGCAGTGGCTTCGCATGATACTCTTATCCGTTTCAGCCTGATGGCAACGCACACCAAGGAACAAGTAACAATAGCCCTTGAGAAAATCCACAAAGTTTTCCGTAGCTACGGCTTGGTTGACTGATATTCTTGAAAAAAGATAAAAAAAAATGAGGTTGCTTTTTGGGCAACCTCATTTTTTTAGGTTCGCATTTATTATTTGTTTGTCGTAATGCGCCATACAGTACCCTCGATGAGCGATGTGTAAACATCTCCGTTACTGTCGCGTTCCCAGCCGTTAAATTCTGAATTGCCAAGTCGGTAGGTGTAAATGACTTGGTGCGTGGTAGCATCTATTGCTACCATTATCCCGCGTCGTGAACCCACGTAGATTGTGCCGTTGGCTTCAAGAACGATGCAAGGGGCGTGTTCATAGCCCAACCCAGCATCGACATTCCACAGCAGTTTGAATTCATCATTGGTAGTGCTTACGGCAACGATTTGCCCATCCATTGTTTTTGCATACACTCGTGTGCCGTCTTCCGAAACGCCAAGACTTTCACGATATTTAAAGTCGTTGTTGCGCCACAGTTGGCGGCCAGTCGTGAGGTCGAAAGCCGTCATATATCTGTCGGGAGCGACAATTATAACCTTGCCATTGGTAATGACAGGAACGCAATTGCCCGGGCTGAACAATGTATTCTTGCTGCCGTTGTTCCATTTCCATTTTGTAAATCCTGTGGTAGCGTTGAGATTGCGCAGATATGTGTCCCATGCGCCGAACACCACATTTGTTCCATCGGTTGTTGGTGCTGCTTGGCAATAATTGTTGAGACTGTCGTTCTCCCATAGCAATGATTTTGTGACTGTATTCCATGCTTGGAACTTTTTGTATCCACCTTGCAATAGTGTGTCGCCGATAACAATTCCATCGGCCACGTATGGGCCGTCGGCTTGGTACTCGTGTAGCAACTGCCCGGTTTCCTTGTCAAGCCACAACAGCCGGCAGTCAGAAGTTGGAACAATTACAGCATCGTCAGTAACAGCCGGACGGGAGAATAGCGAAGTGCCAGCTTGGTATTCCCATCGGGTCTTGCCTGTTACTTTGTCGGTCGCTTTGACATATCCAAGCGAGTTGCCGGTGTATATGTTTTCATTGTCTATGCCGACACGTGTGAATATCGATGCGTTGTCGCGCAGCACGAGGTCTATTTTCACGTTGTCGGGCAGGCTGTATTCGGTGGTGTCGGCCGATTCGACGGCTGTGAATGTGGTATTGACAGGGTAAGCATACATCAATTGAGGTTGCTTGCCGAGCTGCTTGTCATAAAGGTGAATTGAGTCGCCTGTCACGTCGAGGATTGAATAGCCGAATGAATCGTTCATCGAGAGTGAACGACATATAAGTCCGTCAATGCCTCCTGTATTATAATGTTTAAACGTGTGGTAGTGTCCGCAAATGTGGGTTACTACCGGGTAACGTTGTAACAGTGCTACATAGTCGGCATAATTGTCAAGGTCGGGATTGATAGGGTAGTGGCAGATGCTCAGAACTTTTTTATTTGTAGCAGATGTGCGTTCCGACAGTGTGGTATCTAACCATATCAAATCTTCCTGCTTTATGTGTCCGTCGCCCATTTTCATGTAAGGACCGCAATTGACACCGACAATGATTAGGCTATCGGTTTCGGTGACAAATCTGTCGGATTTCCACAAGTCGATGAATGTTTTTCCTGCACTTTGACTCCAGTTGTTTTCGTGGTTGCCTGGGATTGTAAAGGTAGGCTTGGTTATCTGGTCAATGATGGCTTTTACATTGTGCAATTCTGCATCACTGCCTTCGTTTGTGATGTCGCCCGAAACGATAACCAATGATACGTCGCTTTTATTGATTTCTTCCACGGCAAGCCGCAGTTGTTGTTCATTGGTGTTGCCAGGCGACACATGCGTGTCAGATACGATTGCAAACCTTTCGGCAAATACATTCAAGGGCAATATGGTGAATGCCAAAATGCCCGCAATAATTGTAAGTAGATTCTTTAATGGTTTCATGGAATATTTTTAGTGTATAGATGTTAGTTTCTTCGGTCGGGATTACCTTCATAGTAATTAATGTATGCCAGATTTACCATGCGGTTTCCGCCTGGGGTGGGGTAATTGCCCGAGAAGTACCAGTCGCCTGGATGGTTTGGTATCGATTTGTGCAAACCGTCGAGTGTCTGGTATATTATTTTCACTTCGGCTTTAGTGCCGGCAGGTACAAGCATCTCGGCAATTTCATTGGAGATTTCCTCGTCGGTGAAAGGTGCGTAAATCTCATTAACGTAATTGACTACTTGTTCTTTGGGCAGTTTTTCTTGTGCTTTGCATTTTTCATATACGCTGTCTATGATATTTTGCATTCCACGCTTTTTCAATAGCCTCATTGCTGCACGGAAAGCCGCAAACTCGCCCATGCGCGACATGTCGATGCCGTAGTAGTCGGGATAACGCACTTGTGGCGACGACGACACGATTATTATGCGCCGTGGGTGCAAACGGTCAAGTATGCCTATGATTGACTGCTTGAGCGTAGTGCCGCGCACAATACTGTCGTCAATTACTACAAGGTTGTCGATGCCCGGATTTACTTGCCCGTATGTGACATCATATACATGTGCTGCAAGGTCGTCGCGAGTGTCGCCTTCGGTGATGAACGTTCGCAATTTTATGTCTTTTATGGCGATTTTCTCGCACCGTAAATGACGGTGGCTCAGCAGGTCGAGAATCTTCTCGTTATAATCGGGTGTGTTAGGGTCGATTTTTGATATTTCTTCTGCCACTTGCTTTTTGAGGAAGAGTTCCATCCCCTCCATGAGGCCTATGTATGCAACCTCGGCAGTGTTCGGGATAAATGAGAATACTGTGTTTTTGAGGTCGTTGTCGATGGCTTTTAATATGGCTTGGGCAATTTCCTTGCCCAGGGCTTTGCGTTCGTTGTAAATATCGGCATCGCTTCCTCGCGAGAAATATATGCGTTCAAACGAGCATCGTTGGTTGCCGCGTTCCCCGAGTATGTCGGTTATGGAAATATCACCTTTCTGGTTCACGATGATTGCCGACCCTGGTGTCAATTCCTTCACTTGGTCGATGTCGAGGTGCATGGTGGTCTGGATAACGGGGCGTTCTGAAGCTATTACTACTATTTCGTCGTCGTAGTAATAGAATGCGGGCCTGATTCCGAGAGGGTCGCGCAACGCAAACATGTCGCCGCTGCCTATTGCCCCGCATATCACAAAGCCACCATCCCATAATTGGGCTGGAGTGGTGATTATATTGGGTATTGAGATATTGGCTTCGATTTTATTGGTTAGGTTGCGCCCATCATATCCCATTTCACGAAATTGCCGGTATAGGCGTTGGTGTTCGTCATCGAGGCGGCTGCCGAGTTGTTCCAGAATAAGCACTGTGTCGGCATATATCTTAGGGTGTTGTCCTTCGCTGACAATCGAGTTGAATATCTCGTCAACGTTTGTCATGTTGAAATTGCCACACAGCAGCAAGTTGCGTGCGCGCCAGTTGTTACGTCTTAAAAAAGGGTGTACGTATGATATGCCCGATTTCCCAGTTGTACTGTATCGCAGATGACCCATGTATATGTCGCCTACGAATGGGAGGTCTTCCTCATTGGAAATTGTAGCTTTTGAATGGCCGACAACATCTTTGACGTTGTCAAAGATTTCTTGGATTGCCGAAGCCCCCAAAGCTCTTTCCCTGAATATATACTCGTTGCCAGGGGCTGAAGACAATTTTATGCATCCCAGCCCGGCACCTTCTTGTCCACGGTTGTGCTGCTTCTCCATCAGGAGATACAGTTTGTTTAATCCATAGAAGTATGTGCCATACTTCTCTTTGTAATAACTTAATGGCTTGCGCAAACGAATCATTGCGACGCCACATTCGTGCTTTAATGTTTCCATGGTGCAAAACTACGAAAAAAGTGCCGAAAAACAGGTATAAAATTATTGCTCTCTGCTAAGAGCCTGTTTAAATTTTACCATGAATTATATTTAAGCGGACCCGACAATAGAATGAAAGCGTCAGAAAAGACACTCAAAACATGAACAAAGAATTTTCATATAAATTTTTCCGTAAAAAATCAAAACAGTTTATAATGACCGATTTGGGCTTAAAGCACTTGAATAAAAAAGAGCTGCCCCACAATTGGAGCAGCTCATACAATTAAAAAATGATGAAAATGAATGATGGATGAGAATGATTATTCTTCGTTACCGTTGAGAATTTCCATTATGCTGCATGCAGCCTTGGTAATAGAGCTGCCAGGCCCGAAGATTGCAGCTACACCGGCTTTGTAAAGGAAGTCGTAGTCTTGTACAGGGATGACACCACCTGCGATAATGATGATGTCTTCACGCCCAAGTTTCTTGAGCTCTTCAATTACTTGCGGAATCAGTGTCTTGTGGCCAGCTGCGAGCGACGAAACGCCCAATACATGCACATCGTTTTCGACGGCTTGGCGAGCTGCTTCGGCCGGAGTCTGGAAGAGTGGCCCCATGTCAACGTCAAATCCACAGTCGGCATAGCCTGTTGCTACAACCTTTGCGCCACGGTCGTGACCGTCCTGACCCATCTTGGCAATCATAATGCGAGGTTGGCGACCTTCTTTCTTGGCAAATTCAGCGGTCATCTGTTTTGCTTTCTCAAAGTAAGGGTCGTTCTTGGTTTCTGCTGAGTACACGCCTGAAATAGTTTTAATTACTGCTTTATAACGGCCAACGACTTTCTCGCAGGCATCGGATATTTCGCCGAGCGAAGCACGGACAGCTGCTGCCTTCACGGCCAAATCGAGCAAGTTGCCTTCGCCTGTCTTGACACATTCTGTGATGTCGTCGAGAGCTTTTTGTACGGCTTTTTCGTCACGGTTTGCCTTGAGTGCTTCGAGGCGTTCGATTTGCTCCTTGCGTACTTCGGTGTTATCGATTTCAA
Organism: uncultured Muribaculaceae bacterium; assembly: GCA_944321715.1. Taxonomy (GTDB): domain Bacteria; phylum Bacteroidota; class Bacteroidia; order Bacteroidales; family Muribaculaceae; genus Avimuribaculum. The sequence continues at coordinate 14,682 of CALUMJ010000026.1, forward strand.
GAATGTCGATTGGGGCTTCTTTTTCCAAACGATATTTGTTCACGCCCACGATAGTCTGGTTGCCCGAGTCGATGCGTGCTTGTGTGCGAGCGGCGGCTTCCTCGATGCGCATTTTAGGAATGCCAGTTTCGATGGCTTTTGCCATTCCGCCAAGTTTCTCGATTTCTTGGATATGTTCCCAAGCCTTGTGCGCGATTTCGTCGGTAAGGGCTTCTACATAGTAAGAACCTGCCCACGGGTCTATTTCCTTGGTTATGTAGGTTTCTTCCTGAATGTAGATTTGAGTATTGCGGGCAATACGTGCCGAGAAGTCGGTTGGCAATGCGATGGCTTCGTCGAGGGCGTTAGTGTGGAGCGACTGGGTGTGGCCCAATGCAGCACCCATAGCCTCGATGCAAGTGCGTCCAACATTGTTATACGGGTCTTGCTCGGTAAGCGACCATCCCGAAGTCTGGCAGTGTGTGCGCAGGGCAAGTGATTTCGGGTTGGTCGGGCCAAATTCTTTAACAATCTTGGCCCAGAGCATGCGTGCTGCCCTCATCTTGGCAATTTCCATGAAGAAGTTCATGCCGATTGCCCAAAAGAACGACAGGCGAGGTGCGAATGCATCGATTGACATGCCTGCATTGATGCCGGCACGTATGTATTCAAGACCGTCGGCAAGAGTGTAGGCGAGCTCGATGTCGGCAGTAGCACCGGCTTCCTGCATGTGGTAGCCCGAAATTGAAATCGAGTTGAACTTTGGCATATTTTGCGAAGTGTACTCGAATATATCTGCGATAATCTTCATCGAGAATTTCGGTGGATAGATATATGTGTTGCGCACCATGAATTCCTTGAGAATATCGTTTTGGATAGTACCTGCCATCTCTTCGAGTTTTGCGCCCTGTTCAAGCCCGGCGTTGATGTAGAATGCCAAGATGGGCAATACAGCACCGTTCATGGTCATCGACACCGACATTTTGTTCAATGGAATGCCGTCGAAAAGCACTTTCATGTCGTCGAGCGAGCAAATTGATACGCCAGCTTTTCCAACGTCGCCCACTACGCGTGGGTTGTCGGCATTGTAGCCGCGGTGCGTGGGAAGGTCGAATGCAACCGACAGGCCTTTCTGACCCGAAGCAAGGTTGCGGCGGTAGAATGCGTTTGACTCGGCTGCGGTTGAGAATCCGGCATACTGGCGGATGGTCCATGGACGCAATGCATACATGCAACTGTACGGGCCACGCAAGTAGGGAGGAATGCCAGCTACATAATTAAGGTGTTCAAGCCCTTCGAGGTCTTTCTTGGTGTAAATGGGTTTTACAGGGATAAGCTCGGGGGTAATCCATTTTTCGCCTTCGGCAATTTCGTTGTGTTTAACGTTGAAGGCTTCGTTTGCTATATCTATGTTTTTGAAATTAGGTCTCATGATTGCGTGTTACTTTAATAGTTTAGCGTTAAAAGCTTTCAATGTCTCCAATACGTTGCTGCGGACATGTATGAATTGGGTGATGCCAGCGGCAATGAGGTCGTCGGTGCAAGCAGGATTGCCGGCAACGACAAATTCGGCGCGGCCGTCAAGGGCTTTGAATGCTTCGGGTGCGAGTGTTGCATATTCGTCGTCGCTTGAGCAGAGTACCACTATGTCGGCTTTCTTTTCAACGGCAGCATCGATGCCCTGTTGCACGGTATCGAATCCGAGGTTGTCGATGATTTCGTAACCGGCGCAAGCAAAGAAGTTTGACGAGAATTGCGAGCGAGCTATGCGCATTGCAAGGTTGCCAATGGTGAGCATGAACACGCGCGGGCGCTTGCCGCTACGTTCGGTTTCAAGTCGCAGTGCTTCAAAGTCGGTTGCTGCGCGAGTGCCGCGGAGAGCCTCGACAGCAATGCCGCCGTCATCGCTGGCACATCCGCATTTGCCCTTGCAGCAGCATTCTGTTTCGATTTTGTCGGCAGCCATTTCGTTGAAATTGGGGAATTGGTTGGTTCCAAGCAACGATTCTTTGCGGCGGGCGACATCGCTGTGGCGTTTGTCGCACGATTCGTTGATAGCTTTTTGCACGGCTCCAGCTTTGAGTTGGTTGTAGAACCCACCATCTTCTTCTACAGCGAGGAATAATTTCCATGCTTCGTTGGCAATCGATACTGTGAGCGTTTCTACATAATATGAACCACCGGCAGGGTCAACGATGCGGTTGAGGTGGCTCTCTTCCTTGAGCAGCAACTGCTGGTTGCGGGCGAGGCGTTCAGAGAACTCGTCGGGAGTCTTGTATTGCTTGTCAAACGGTGTCACAGTGATTGAGTCAACTCCGGCGATTGCTGCCGACATTGATTCGGTCTGCGAACGTAACAGGTTGACGTAAGCGTCATATATTGTTTGGTTAAATTCCGATGTAGTGGCGTGTACGTTCATCTTGCAAGCACAATCGCACTTGGGTTCGTATTGCTTCACGATTTGTGCCCAAAGCATACGTGCGGCGCGGAATTTGGCAATCTCCATGAAGTAGTTTGAAGAAACGCCCATGTTGAATTTTATGCGACGTGCGGCTTCGTCGGCATCGATGCCGGCATCGGTGAGCATGCTCATCCATTCATTACCCCAAGTCAAGGCATACCCCAATTCCTGATATATGTATGCGCCGGCATTGCTGAGCATATCGGAATCGACAGCTATTACACGCAGGTTCTTGACATCGGCGACAGCCTTTACTATCTCGGCAGCCAATGACTTGATATCTTGTGGGAAATCGATGCCATGTTTAAGCAGCCGCTTGAATGGATTGAAGTCGATTGAACCGTGGAACGTATCGGTGGCATTATTTGCTTTGATGTAGGCAACAAGGGCTTTGGTGACATCGAGGGCGCACGACGGGCAGCACGAGAAGTTGATTTCGACATCGGCAAGGTTGATGCCGTCGAGCAATTCGCCGATGAAGCCATCGGCAATGACATTCTTCTTCAATTTGAAGCCTAATGAGTTCACGCCTTTGTTCAGAATTTCTTTGGCTTTGGCGTTTGCCTCTTTGCATTCTGCTACGGCGATTTCTTGGCGTATTGCCCAGTCGTTGTCGGTGCGAGTGCCGCGGATGTAAGGATATTCACCAGGGAGAGAATCGGTAGTTTTCAAGTCCTTGATATCTTCGGCTCGATACATAGGCTGTACGTTAAAGCCTTCATTTGTCCGCCAAACCAGTTTTTTCTGGAAGTCGGCACCTTTCAGGTCGGTTTCGACTTTGGCTCTCCATTCCTCGGTAGAAACAGGAGGAAATTTGTCGAACAATTTTTCTTTGTTTTCTGCCATAATTTGTAAAAATTATATAATAACGTTTTGTTAAGTTTTGGTTTTCCAACAGTATCTTTATATGCGTTACCGTGCATATAAATTAAACATACAAATATACGCAAAGTCGTGTGCAATGCAAAAAATAACCAGCTATTTTTAGCTGATTTTGCTGCTGTATGGCTGATTGGTGTTGTCAGCGGACAAATAAGGCATGATAGAAGTAAAAAATACCCTGATTATTAGGTTTGTGACTATAAAAATAATAAATTTGCAAATAGTGGTTCGTTTTGTAGAAGAAATTACCATTAAAATAAGGACAACTAATTGTAATGTAAATGTTTATGAAAGAGAAGATTTTAGCGGGTATTGTGTGTGCCATGGTACATATATCCGTGTTTGCGAGTGAGTTTGTAACGATTAATTCCCCGGGGCCGGGGCAACTTGAGCTGAGTGCCGATGCCATGCTTGCTTACAAGCTGAAAGTGATAGGGCACATCGATGCCCGCGACCTGAACCTGTTGAAAGTGGTGACAATGAACACCACGCGTGAGCTTGATTTGTCGGAAGCGGTCATCGAGGCATACGAGGGAACGGAAGGAACTGCGCTTAATATGTTGCCGAGCTGGATTATAAAATCGGTCGGTCACACCGATGTGGACGTTTTGAATCCGTTGAATGCTGATGCGCAGGAGCGTGTTTTTTCGCCCAAGAGCACTCCTCACCCTGTTAAATATGAAGCTAACGTTTTGCCCACCAGCGTGTTTGCCGTAACAGCAGATATGGGTCTGACGGGGAAAGTCGTGAGAGGTAGTTTTTCGTTGTGTCGCCTTGTGCTGCCGGCAACATTGGAGGATATTGATGCCTCGGCATTAGATGGCGTGAGCATGCTTACAAAATTGGAAGTTCCGGCCAATGCCACCGCGCTTAAAAGCATCGACGGGGTGGTATACCCGTGACATGAAGCGGCTTGTAGCCGTGGCTCCGATGCGCGGCGGCATGGTGGATGTGCCATCGAGTGTCGAAAAGATAGATTCGTGTGCCTTTTTGGGTGTGAAGGTGGCAGGGCTGAAATTTAATTCGCCCACGCCGCCCGATATTGAGGCAGCATCGTTGATTGATGCAGCCTACGTGCAAGCGAGCAACGCAGACGCATACAAGAGTTATTTCCCCGAAATCGATTGCGTGGAAAGTATCGAAGAGATATTCATAGAGGATAACGAGGCGGGTAACCTGCTTGAAAATTTGGGCAATCTGGGATATAAACGTGAAGATGTGCGCAGTGTGCGCGTGACTGGTGCCGTCAACGGTAATGACGTGGCACAATTGTTGGAGCTGCCCAACGTTTATTATGTCGATTTGTCGGGTGCTACCTTGAACGGTCAGTTGGCAATACCCGCAGAAAGCAAGTTGTGCGAGATAAAGTTGCCGTCGGGAAGTTATGACCTAAGCCTGAGTAGTCCATATTTGCATGGCGACCTTGTCGTGCCAGAAGGCGTGACAGGTTTCGGGTGTAGCTATTCGCGGTTTGCATCGGTGGCGTTTCCGAGTACAATGGCAGCGTTTGCAATAAATTCATTCAATTCGGCTGTGATAGAGTCGGCCGATTTCTCGAAATGTACCAATCTTAAGATGATAGATGGATTCAAGTCGTGCAGTAATTTGAGGAGATTGCAGCTTCCGTCGTCGCTCGAAGTGTTGTCGAACGTGAGTGGCGGCATAGAGTCGTTAGAGTTGCCAGAGGGCTTGGTCGAAATCAGCGATTGTTCGCTGTGGGATGTAGAGTCGTTGCGATTGCCAACGTCTTTGACCACCTTGGACAATGTTTACCGTATGCTTTCGCTAAAGGAGGTCGAGGCCTCTCAATGTACCAAACTCACAATTGCCAACGATGTGTTTTGGGGTTGTCCATTATTGAAGAAGATTGATTTTAGCAACAGTCCGCTCGAAAGTTTTTCGGGGCTTGATGCTGATAATATTATATGGGAAGATGGCACGGTGCGACAAAATGTTATTTCAAATGGAATTTCAGGTTCGGGAAGTTATGACTATTATGTTTTAGATATTTGTGGCATTGAAGAGGTGAAGTTGCCAAACTCGTTGAAGCGCATCAATGCGTTTGACTGTGCCACAAATCTGAAAAAAATCGAGTTGGAACATTGTTACAGGCTTGAGCAAATATCGGGCATGAGATATTGCTATCGACTTGCAAGTGTGTCGTTGCCGCCGTCGTTGATTACCGTAAATAATGGCTTTATAGGGTGTACTGGGCTTGCCGAAATAAGTGTTGCGGCACTCACGCCTCCGAGTTTTTCAGATGGGATTGACAGTGAAGCAATAGCAGAAGCAATGGCAAACGTGACATTGAAAGTGCCATCAGGGCGAAGGGGAACATACCTTATGAGCGAAGGTTGGGACAAGTGCAAGCAGGTTGTTGAAGGCGGCTATTCAGTGTCGATAACAAGCAAAATAGACAATAACTTCATGATAAGTGGAGCCGGAATGTATGACAGCGGAACGCAGGTGCAACTTTCGTTCAAACCCGAGGCAATAAACCAATTGCAAGATTATGAACTTGAGTCGTGGAGTATTGGTGATTCTGGCAAACTGACAGGCGATGAAGCCACGTTTGTGGTCACAGGCAATACAGCCGTGACAGCCAACGTAGTGGAAGGGAAAATCGATGTAAGCCGAGGAAATGTGTCGTTTGACGTTGTAGCCGAGGCCGACACCAAACTCACATTGAAAGTTACATTTGCCGAGCGGACGTTTGATGTATATTCAGAACAACGAAGAGTGTATGATGAAACTTTCATAGACTGGAATGGCAATACAATAGTGCTAAACGTGAAGGCCGGTCGGCAATCGTATGCAATAGTCGGCGATGTGAGGACGATGGGATTTGGCGAGAACGACGGCAGTGAAGTTATTGTCGAGAATGTGTCATGTGGGAATGCCAGCTCGTTGATACGGGTAAATGTATCCAACGCGCAAGTAAGAAATCTTGATTTGTCGGGGTGCGGAACGCTTAAAAGTTTATATGCTTCCAACTGTGGGCTCGAAACGCTGAACGTGGATGGTTGTGTAGGCTTGACGAACATTTCGGTTGACGACAACGAATTGGCAAGTTTGGATTTGACCGATTGCAACAAACTTGAAAGCCTTAGGGCCGTCAACAGTGGGCTTGAGAATTTGCGGCTTCCCGAAGACAAGACCTCGTTGACAACCATACTAATCGCTGATAATGCGTTTAAAGAGTTGTCGTTGCAGGGTTGCCATAATGTTAACACCCTTTCGATAGCCGGGAATGCAGGGCTTGAGGTGTTGGATTTGTCGGGATGTAGCTCGTTGACCGACTTTCGATATACGAGCGGTGTGTTGCGACGTATCAATCTGTCGGGCTGTACAGGCTTGGGAAGCATATACATTACTGATAACGCACTGGAAGAAATAGATTTGACCGACTGTGCAAATCTTGAACAAGTTGATTTGTCGAATAATTGCCTGGTGAGCTTCACAGCTCCAGCAAATCCCTCATTGCTGACTAATGTTAATTTGAGCAATAACGCATTCAGTGAATTGTCGTTGTCGGGTTGCGCCAGTCTTTCCAATGTAGAACTGACTGGGAATAGCATTGCACGCCTCGATTTGTCGGGTTGCAAGAGTTTCCCGACGTTGTATTTGAATAACATGGGGTTAGAAACGCTGGATGTGTCGGGATGTAGCGGCTTAATGGTGCTTATCGCCCAAAACAATTCGTTAAGGGAATTGAACTTGCAGGGTTGCGAGTCGCTTTTCCGGCTGTATGTGACCGACAACTTGCTTGAGGAGCTTGATTTGTCGGATAATCCCGAAATGTCGGACTTGTATATAACCAACAATCCATTGAAGCGGTTGAACTTGTCGGGGTGTGCTAAACTTACTTCGGTGAATAATATGATTAGAAGGCTTGATGAGCTTGAATGGGTAAACTTGAACGGCTGCACGGGATTGGTCGAAGTCGAAATCGACAACGATGCGATAAAGGAGCTTGACTTTACAAATTGTTCAAATTTAACCGCATTAACGGCAGATAACAACGCGTTAAAAAGCGTGGATTTGACAGGCTGCACGGGCTTGCAGTATTTGTATGTAAGCAATAACAATCTTACTGAACTCGATTTGTGCAGCTGCTCTGATTTATTGGAATTAAATTGCTACAACAACCTAATCAATGTAATGCGGCTTGCACCCAATACTCCCAAGGGTTACATCAAAATGGATGACAATCCGATTGCGTTCTCGGCCATGTCGCAATATTTGTACAACTTGATGGACGGCAATGGTAAAACTTTGGAATATAAGGTGGTGGAAGACGATGCATTGCAGAATGGCTATCTCGATTTGAGTGCGGAGCGATATGCGCAAGATAGTTCGACACCGACAATTGTCAATTTTGACGAAGGCGATGTCGAAGATGCCGGCGGTGGCAGGTACAAGCTATTAAGCGAAGGTCAGTATTCATTTACCTTGACAAATGCCGATTATCCGGGGATGAAATTCTGGGGCTCATTTGTTTATGATGGAACAAGTGGGGTGGACAACGAGCTGGCTGCTGGAATGAATGTTTTTGTCGGTGATGGATATGTCACGGTTAACGGGCTCAGCGATGGAACAGTGGTCATGCTGTATGGCATCGATGGAAAGCAGCTTGGTCGCACTGAAGCTGCCAACGGTGAGGCAAGGTTGGACGTGCCCAATGGTGGCGGTGTTTACTTGCTTGACATCGATACCGACGATGGTCGTAGCGTGGTAAAGTTCATAGCTCGGTGATATCCACATAGTGCGCAATAAAAACGAGGCCGTGACTACATTGGGCCGCGGCCTCGTTGCATTAGGTTGAAATGGGTGGGATTTTGTAAGTGACCGAGCATTGTAAGCCGTGGAGTGCCTCAGCTCGATTACAGCAATGTTACAAAAAAAGGACGCACGAACAGTGCGTCCTCCTATGATGCGCCAAACTGCGGTTTGGCACAATTTTCCTTTTTATTTGCCTTCGATAGCTGCTACGCCCGGGAGGACTTTGCCTTCGATAGCTTCGAGCAATGCGCCGCCGCCAGTCGAAACGTAAGATACTTTGTCGGCAAGACCGAACTTGTTGATGCAAGCAACCGAGTCGCCGCCACCTACGAGCGAGAATGCGCCGTTGGCAGTAGCTTCAACGATGGCATCGGCAATGGCACGCGAGCCGCCAGTAAAGTTGTCAAATTCAAATACTCCGGCAGGACCGTTCCAAAGAATAGTCTTCGCAGGCAGGATAGCTTCGGCAAATGCCTTGCGGGTTTCTGGACCTGCATCGAGGCCTTCCCAACCGTCGGGAATTTCGTTAGCCGGGCAAACTTGAGTGTTGGCATCGTTGCTGAAAGCGTCGGCTGCAATGCAGTCGCTGCCGAGAACGAGGTTTACACCTTTTTCTTTGGCCTTCTTCATGATGTCGAGAGCGAGGTCGAGCTTGTCATCTTCGCAGATTGATTGGCCGATTTTGCCACCCATAGCTTTGGCAAAAGTGTAGGTCATACCACCGCACAGGATAAGGTTGTCAACCTTTTCCATGAGGTTCTCGATGATACCGATTTTGGTAGAAACTTTCGAGCCACCCATGATTGCGGTGAACGGACGCTTGATGTTGCTAAGTATGTTGTTTACGGCATTGACTTCTTTGCCCATCAGGTAACCGAGCATCTTGTTGTCGGCATCGAAATAGTCGGCAATAACAGCGGTTGAAGCGTGGCGACGGTGGGCAGTACCGAATGCATCGTTAACGTAGCAGTCGGCATAGCTTGCCAATGTTTTTGCGAAATTCTTTTGGCGTTCTTTCATTTCTTTCTTTGCTGCCTCGTAATTTGGGTCATCTTTTTCGATGCCAACAGGCTTGCCTTCTTCTTCGGGATAGAAGCGGAGGTTTTCGAGCAGCAGTGCTTGGCCGGGTTGCAAAGCGGCAGCTTGGTCGGCAGCTTTTGCGCAATCCTCGGCAAACTGAACATCAACGCCAAGTGCAGCCGATACGGCAGGAACGATTTGTTTCAACGACAATTTCGGGTTAACCTTGCCTTTGGGTTTGCCCATGTGCGACATGATGATGAGTGCGCCACCATCGGCGAGGATTTTCTTCAGAGTGGGAAGTGCACCACGAATGCGGGTGTCGTCGGTGATGTTGCCATTCTCGTCAAGAGGTACGTTGAAATCGACCCTGACAATTGCTTTCTTACCAGCAAAATTGTAATTATCAATGTTTTGCATAATAAAAATGTATTTTAAAGATGTTAGGTATTGCTTAAATTTTCGGTATCGCAAATTTACTGAATCTCTTCGCAATAACCGAAAAAATAAGTTTTAATTTTATACAAAAAAATGTCAATGGTGTTGGAGAGGTGCGATATTTATATAATGGGAGGTGCTATTACTTGTGTGAAAACATGTCGGAAATCCGTTGGCAAAACGCCGCAGGCAGGGCATTGGCAATAAAAAACATTATACGGTAGGGCAAGGGTATGTGGCTGTAACATAGTATGCCGTGGTTGGTTTCGGGAAATGTTCGCTTCCATGCTGCGAAGTCGCGTTCATTGCCTCGCAGAAATTTGATTTTCGCCGAGAATTTAAGTTTTTTCAGGAATTGTGCATATTTCGCGTCCAACTTGTTTGCAACAAACCAATTATCTACAAATTTGGCGACTTCTATTTGGTCTTGCAGTCTGCGTTTATGGCTTTGCGCCGTGAGTGAATTGGAATTTTCTCCAACTCGGTAATGATACATCGGTGCATTTATTGCCTTTGTCTTGCCAGCCAAGGCAAATGCTATGGAAGTCTTGGCAAGGTCATCCCAGCAATTGATATTAGGAATGTCGGGTATTTGATTAATCAGGCTGCGTTTGATGATTTTGTTGCATAATGAAAAATGCAATGTGTCGATGGGAATGCGGTTGAGATTGAAGAAATTGTCGCAATCGGTTATTGGTACTATTTTTTGTCGTCCGAATGTGTTTAGGTAAAACGAGGTGGCAACAATGTCGTAGTTGTCAGCAATGGCCGATTGTACCATATTGGCGACCATGTCTGTGTCGATATAATCGTCGCTGTCGATGCAAGTTACATAGCGTCCTGTGCAATGTCTTATACCTGTGTCGCGAGCAGTAGCAGAACCTTTGTTTGCCTCGTGGTTTATTATCACAGTCTGTGCGGTTCGTGAGGGGTAGTTGGCGAGTGTGCGCATGAGTATGCTTACGCTGTTGTCGGGCGAGCAGTCGTTGACAAATATGATTTCAAGGTTGGAATATGTCTGCTCAAATATCGATTTGGCACATTGTTCAATATACTTCTCGACATTATATATTGGTATGATAACCGATACTTTAGGTGTGCAGTCGTGTGGCATGTCAATCAGAATACATAGCCGATGCTGGCATAAAAATTACCCGAAGAAAAATCTTTTATCAGTGAATATTTTGCTTCGACCGACAGCTTGAGTGTCGCAGTAGCCATTACTTCAAATCCAGCACCGATATTGCCGCCTAAACGGAACTTGTTGTCTTCGGAGCTGTTGTAATATTTCCAGTTGTGGAAAGTCACGCCAACGAGTGGGTAAAAATTGGTTCTATTGGAGGTTTTGATTAAAAAGTGGGCGTTACCATTAAACAAGAATGCACTTCGGTCGTTGTGTTTTATGGCAAATTGGCATTCTGGCGACAGCCTGAGCAGAGAACTGCATCGATACTGGAAAAACAAGCCAGCAATTCCCGATTGGTTTTCGGTGGTGTAACCAGCAAGTATGCCGACGGTTTTTTCTCCTTTTTGAGCCATAACGCTCATTGCAGCAGCTAATAATATTGTGATAAAGATAAAAAATCTCTTCATGACGTGAACTGTATTTGTGTATTTATTTTCAAAGGTAAATCAACATTTTTGAATATTTCAAATTTACCAATAATTTTTTATTGCGTTATGGTCAAATTATCGCTTTAATGTGTGTATTTGGTGAATTATGTTAGCAGCTCACTTTACTGCTATTGAAAAAATGGCTAATTTTGCATAATCACTATAATTCCTGGGATATGGACTATGGATTTCTTAGAGTGGCTTCGATTGTGCCACGGGTAAATGTCGCCGATTGTGAATTTAATGCACAAGAGATAATAGCACAAATGTCGCTTGCTGGCGGCAAAGGTGCTAAAGTAATAGTATTCCCCGAAATGTCGTTGACTGGATACACGTGTGGCGACTTGTTTTTTCAAGAACGGCTGCTTGTGTCGTCCGAAGCTATGCTTAAGCTTGTAGTTGACGCGTCGGCCAATGTTGATGCATTGGTATTTGTCGGGATGCCTGTCAGGTGTACCAATGCTTTGTACAACTGCGCAGTGGCTATTTGCCGTGGTCGTTTGCTCGGAGTGATTCCAAAAACATATCTGCCTAATTATAAGGAGTTTTACGAAAAACGTTGGTTTGCTTCGGCTGCGCCGAATGTGTACAGTGAAGTGTCGCTGTGCGGACAATGTGTTCCGATGGGCAATGATTTGTTGTTCAAGTGTGGCAACATAGTTGTTGCCGCCGAAATTTGCGAAGACTTGTGGACTGTAGTGCCACCGAGCAGCCATGCAGCTCTTGCAGGTGCAAATGTCATAGTGAATTTATCGGCCTCCAATGAGGTGATAGGCAAGCACGGATATTTATGCGACCTTGTGAAGCAACAGTCGGCGCGGTGCGTGGCGGCATACGTGTATTCATCGGCAGGGTTTGGCGAATCTTCGACCGACCTTGTGTTTGCAGGTAATGCGATGATTGCCGAGAATGGAAGTTTCATTGCATGTAGTGAGCGATTTGCAATGAATGCTCGAATGGCGATTGCCGATGTCGATATAGATAAAATAAATCACGACAGGCAGATGACGACAAGTTATGCCGATTGCATGTATAATAACCTGAAGCCATACAGGGTTGTAGATTTCAAACTTGTCGAAAGTTCTCTACCCGAAGGACGCTTGTTGCGCCCGTTGCACAGGCTGCCTTTCGTTCCTGCCGATGGAAAAATGCTGTCGGACCGTTGCGAGGAGATTATAAACATACAAGCGGCCGGGCTTGCGCGCCGCCTTGCGGCTATACATTGCAGCAATGTAGTGATAGGCGTGTCGGGTGGACTCGATAGCACACTTGCCTTGCTGGTGGCGGCGAAGGCTTTTGACAGCTTGCAATTACCGAGAAATGGCATACATGGAATAACTATGCCTGGTTTTGGCACCACGGGGCGGACTTATGAGAATGCCTTGACATTGATGCGCGCATTGAGCATATCAATGGAAGAAATACCTATCAATGATGCTGTGAAAATCCATTTCAGGGATATTAATCATGATGCGTCGGTGCATGATGTGACATACGAAAATTCACAGGCACGCGAGCGCACTCAGATATTGATGGATTATTCAAACAAAGTGAGTGGCATTGTGGTGGGCACTGGCGATTTGTCGGAATTGGCACTTGGGTGGGCTACCTATAATGGTGACCACATGTCGATGTATGGTGTAAATGCCGGCATACCCAAGACGCTCGTCAAATATTTGGTGAAGTGGTTTGCCGATTGTTATTTTGCCGGGAATGAAACGATAGCACCTGCGCTGCACGACATAATAGCCACGCCTATAAGTCCGGAGCTGATTCCGGCCAATGAGAAAGGTGAAATCGAGCAGAAGACCGAAGACCTCGTCGGTCCGTATGAGTTGCATGATTTCTTTTTATACAACATGCTGCGCAACGGATTTTCGCCCCGTAAAATATATTGGCTTGCCTGCATGACGTTTGACGATTATGACCAAGAGATAATAAAAAAGTGGCTAAAGGTGTTTGTCAAACGATTCTTCAGCCAGCAATTTAAAAGGTCGTGTTTGCCCGATGGCCCGAAGGTGGGCAGCATAAGCCTTTCGCCGAGGGGTGATTGGCGAATGCCAAGCGATGCAACGTCGGCCATGTGGGTTAAAGAATGTGATGAGTTATAAGTGCAGCGTGATGTAATGAAGGAGTTAGGGCATCGGATATACAATATCATACGTAGTATCTTGGTGACGGCTATTTTGTCCGTTACCGCAATTTATGTAGTGCTGTATATCGTGCTGTCGCTGCCCACGGTTCAGGATTATGTTCGCCGTTTAGGTTGCCAGGAATTGAGTAAATTGCTTGGTACGGAGGTAAGTGTAGGCAATGTGCAAATATCGCCGTTCAGCCAAGTTGTGCTTGATGATGTATGCCTTTTCGGAGAGAAAGGCGATACGATACTACAAGCCGAAAAATTGGGCGTCGGAGTAAGTATTTTTAATTTGTTGGCCGAGCGACGAATTGTTTTCACATACGCCGAATTGATAGGGGTTGATGGAAGATTGAGCCGTCGCAATCCAGAAGGGCCGCTTAATATACAGTTTATAATTGATGCATTATCACCAAAACAGAAAAATAAGCCGCCTACCCAATATGATTTGAATATCCGTAACATAGTCATTAGGCGCAGCAGATTTAGTTATGACGTAGCTTCGGCCGACACACTCGAAGCTGGTCAGTTTGATGCAAATCATGTTGCGATTGAAGATTTTCGTGCCGATATTTCATTGCCACGTATCAAGAATAATGATTATAAGTTGGAACTGAAACGCTTGTCGTTCAGGGAAAAGAGCGGATTTATTGTTAAGAACGTAGCATTTGTTGCCGAAGTTAACGACAGCGTAGTAGGTCTTAGCAAGATGAGGCTGGAATTGCCAAATACGCTGATTGCTCCCGAAGACATGGTATTTAAGATTGACGGGCTGCATAATATGGCTTCTAATATTGATGAGATGCCTATTGATGTCGCATTCGCCAATAATTATGTGTCGCTGGTCGATTTCAAGGCATTTTCCCGGGCATTGACGTCGTTTGACTTTCCGATAAATTTCACCTTTGCACTTAAAGGGACATTGAAGAAATTAGAAATTCCTGTGTTTATGGCAAGTGCGGCAAATGAGCGTTTGAACATCGAATTGAGTGGAGAAATGGAAAATATTGATGTGCCGGCTTCGGCATTCTGTAATATTCGCCATTTGCGCTTTTCGGCCGATGCCATGGTGGTTGCAGCCATAATTTCTAATACAACGACAATAAGTCAGCAAGCCAAACAAATCATTGCAAATTGTGGCAACATAGGACTTAATGGTGTACTTAAAGGAGGGATATCACTTGCCAATTTTGCGGGGAATGTAACCACTTCGGTAGGCAATGTTACGCTTAACGGGCTATTTGCCAATAATACCCAAGATTATTTTAGTTACACAGGAAGTGTGGAAACCGATAATCTTGACATGGGCCGCTTATTGTTGAGCAAGACTATTGGTGCGATGGCTTGTAACATAAACATAGATATTAAAAATAACCGTGGAGTTCACGATGGTCATGTCGATGGCAAGTTTGGCTTTGTCGAAATAAAGGGTTATAGGTATAACGATATTACGGCGAATGTCAAGCTCGATAATAAGACAATCGCTGGTCGGGTATCTGTAAATGACGAAAATGGCTCGTTGTCGGTTGGCGGTATGGCTCTTGTCGATGGGAAAAACTCGGCTATTGATGTAATAATTGCTGCCCGTGATGTTGAATTGTCGAAATTGAATCTGGTAAATAAGTTTCCAGGTAAAAAGTTGTCATTCGATTTGAACGCTTTATTGGTTGGTGATGATTTAAACAACATTACAGGAAATGTAGCTTTGCGCAATTTTTCTTATTGCGATTCTCTCGATGTGGGGTTGCATATTCCAAATTTTGTTGTTGAAGCCGATAATAAATCTATGCCAAAGACAATAAAAGTGTCGTCGGATATTGTAGATGGGACTGTATCGGGAGAGTATGACCTTTACAGCCTTGCCCGGTCGGTAGAGCTGATGCTGTCGCGTCCGTTCCCTGCGTTGTTTGCAAACGCAGGAGAAGGCGTCGGTGAAGGAAATGTCACCAAACGACAAAAGGTAGTAAGACCAAAGACTGGCAAAGATAATGAAGCTAAAGATATAGAGGTCACGCCCAATAATTTGTATTTTAATTTTACTGTCGATAATGTCGATGAATTGGCCGATTTGTTTAAGTTGCCAGTGAAGCCATTAAGTGAGGTAACTATTGATGGATTTATTACCGACAGTAACCATTCGCTGTATTTGCTGATCGATGCTCCATACTTGCAACAAAAAAACAAACTCATAGAGGGTACACGGTTGCAATTGTCGTTAAATAACCGCGAGAACAATTTGCAGGTTGATGCACACTCGATTATCCCTCTAAAAAAAGGGAAACTCGCACTCGCCATTGCGGCAAACGGTGTGAACGACCGCATCGACAGTAATGTGTCGTGGACAGTGGATAATAAAATGTCTTATAGTGGCGAAGTGTCCATGTCGTCGTTTATATCGGTTGATACTGCTTCAAGTGTTCCAGCGGTAGCAATAGATATAAATCCCACTCAATTGCTTTTCAATGACACGGCGTGGACGGTTCACCCAGCCCATATCGATGTGACGAAGAGGCGCATTGCAGTTGACGATGTGTATATAACTTGTGACAAGCAGTTTATAAAAATCAACGGAGTTGCAAGCGAGCAAGTCGAAGATGAGGTGGCAGTGGAACTTAATGATATAAATCTTGATTATGTGTTTGAAACGCTGGCCATAGACAATGTCATGTTTGGAGGTAGGGCTACGGGAATTTTTTATGCAGCCGATTTGTTTTCGGGTGTGCCGCGAATGTTTACCAAGGGACTGTTTGTCGATGGGTTGTCTTACAACCATGGATTGTTTGGCGATGCCAAGATACTCAGTTCGTGGATTAACGAAGATAAATGTGTTACAATTCAGGCCGATGTCGCCCAAGAAAACGGTGAGCATACCAACATAGACGGTAAGATATTTATAGCGCGAGATTCACTCTACTTTGATTTCAAACCACGCAAAGCAAATATTGCTTTCTTGAAGCCATTTATGAGTGCGTTTTCGTCGGATATTAGCGGAGAGGCTTCTGGGCATGCCATATTATATGGCACGTTTAAAAATATCAATCTCATGGGCGATGTATATGCCGATTCGTTGCGCATGAAGGTTGACTATACGAATGTATATTATACGGCACGTGATTCGGTTAAGATGCGGCCGGGATTGATAACATTCAATAATATAGAATTGCACGACCCAATGGGCAACAGGGCATATTTGACAGGCAAAGTCACACACGAATGTTTCCACAATGCTACATTCGATTTCAGCCTTACGGGTGCCAGAAATTTCCTCGGGTTTGACATCACGCAAAAAATGAATCCCGAGTGGTATGGACGCATATTTGTCGATGGTTCGGCATTCATAGAGGGGCGACCGGGATATGTCAATATCGACATTAATATGGCTACGGCTGACAATAGCAGTTTCACTTTTGTGCTATCAGATGCAAAGGTTGCCACTGAATATGATTTCATAACGTTTGTTGACCGCAGTAAAGACTCAAAGAATAAAAATACCGATGACGAATCACGGCCGGAACGTGTGAGAGAATTTCTCGAACAGCAAGAAACAGAAAATAGTGGCAATCCATCGCTTTTCAACATAAATTTAATGATAGAAGCTACACCACAAGCTCAAATGAACTTAGTGATGGACCCTGCTGGTGGCGACAAAATACGGGCGACGGGCAATGGTAACTTGCGCATAGGTTATAATAGTGCCGATGAGGAGATGTCGATATTTGGTACATATACACTTGCACGAGGTAACTATAACTTCACATTACAAGATATTATCATAAAAGATTTTACCATACGCGAAGGTAGTAGCTTGACGTTCAACGGCGACCCGCTGTCGGCTGTGATGAACATCGAGGCCATGTATTCACTACACGCCAATCTGGCCGACCTTGATGAATCTTTCACGACCGATGGCGACTTAAACCGCACGAATGTGCCTGTGAATGCGCTGCTGCGCTTGCAAGGCGACATAAGTGCGCCCGAAATATCTTTCGATTTGGAATTCCCTACACTGACGTCGGACGTTTACCGAAAAGTGATGAGCATTATCAGCACAGAGGACATGATGAACAGGCAGATTATATATTTGTTGGCATTGAATAGCTTTTACACGCCCGACTACGTGGCCGACAGCAGCCGCAGCAGTGAATGGGCCTCGGTGGCTTCTTCGACTATATCGTCGCAATTGTCAAACCTGCTCGGACAAATGAGCGACAATTGGAGCATTTCGCCAAATTTCAGAAGTGATGCGGGCGATTTCTCCGATATTGAAGTCGAATTGGCATTGTCGAGCCAATTGTTGAATAACCGACTATTGTTTAATGGAAATTTCGGTTATCGGGATAATGCATTGAACTCCCGTAATTCTAATTTCATAGGCGATTTCGATATAGAATATTTGTTGACAAAAAACGGTAACATACGATTGAAGGCCTATAACCATTATAACGACCAAAACTATTATGTACGTAGCGCATTGACCACACAAGGGGTTGGGGTGGTATTCAAACACGATTTCGACAATATCCATGATTTTTTATGGAAACGTAAAAAGAAAAAGGATAAAGAAGATGCCGATACAGTGGCTACGGCTGCGAGTGGCGATGTTTCACAAGCGCAAAAAAAGAACTGACAATGGCAAATAAACATGTTATACAAGCTATATTGGTATTGTTGCTGGTTATGTGGTGTGGTGTAGCTTGGAGCCAACACACAGCCGACGCTCTTAGTGTGCCAATTGTCGATAGGTCGGCATTGACAGCCGATACCATACCGTTTAAAGATGTAAAAGGTGACAAGGTTCAAAAAATATTCAAGCAGGATGAACATTATTGGTACCGGGCCATGATGCGGGGACGGCTTAACATGAAGGATGAAGATGTGAATTATCCTAAATTTGTGCAGTTCTGTGTCAATGCCTATAATTGGGCCGATAAGACTTTTAATTCCTACGATTCGGCATACGTGGTTGGAACAGGTAAACGCTGGAAATTATTTTTCAAGAGCGATAATTGGCTCGACAGTTATGCAATGAACATACAGGGCGAAACACCGGTGAGAATGATGTCGGATATATGTTGCAATATTGGCGGATACATTTCATATATGGCTGTGAGCTTGGGGTATATGTTTGATGTTGGTAATATTTTCTTTGGCCAGCCATTGACCCACAATAAGTTTGACTTCCAGTTCACATGCGCATTATTGTCGGCTAATGTGTATTATAATAAAAATACAGGAGGAACTAATTTGCGACGACTTGGGAACTATAACGATGGCGATTGGTTCAAGTATGATTTTCCCGATTTGCAGTTAGAGTCATACGGCATCGACGTGTATTATTTTTTCAATAATAAGCGATATTCCCATGGGGCGGCATATAGTTTCTCGAAGATTCAAAAACGAAGTGCCGGCTCGTTGATAGCAGGGATTACCATATCGTCGCAAGACGTAGATGTGGATTTTTCCAATCTGCCCGACGATATGCGTTCATTCTTGCCCGAACCCGACAATATGGATTACCGTTTTCGCTATTACGACTACTGCTTGTTGGCCGGATATGGTTATAATTGGGTTATGTCGAAACATTGGCTGTTTAATATTTCGGCGATGCCGTCGTTTGGCTTTAAGCACTGCCTTGAAAATTCCGAAGAAGGTATTACCGACTTGTTCTCGTTGAATATTAAAGGGATGTTTGCATTGGTATATAACCACCGCGACTTGTTCGTTGGTTTGCAAGGCAAGATTGACGGGCATTGGTATTCCAGCCGCAGTTATAGCTTTTTCAATTCCATTGAGAATGCATCATTGACGGTAGGTGTTAGGTTTTGATTTTTTTTGAACAGTAAAATATTTCATATATGGTTACATATAAAGTGAAAAACGGAAAGCCTCGATATACACCATCTTGTATCGAAGCGTTACAAGCCGATGAAGTGTTTGTGTTTGGCAGTAATCTGGGAGGTTTCCACGGCGGAGGTGCTGCAAGGGTGGCATTTCGCAAGTTTGGTGCAGAATGGGGCAAAGGCGTGGGATTATACGGACAGAGTTATGCGATTCCAACTATGCAAGGCGGAGTGGATACTATAAGACCGTATGTTGACGAGTTCATAGATTATGCTCGAAATGTGCCCGATAAGTTCTTTTTTGTGACTCGCGTAGGTTGTGGTATAGCAGGTTTTGCCGATGCCGAGATTGCTCCATTGTTTGAAAGAGCGATGGAGGTTGAAAATATTTGTTTGCCAGAATCTTTTGTTAAATTGTTATCTCATTGATGTGAGATGGTCGAAGAGTTGCAATTAAGGGTAAGTCCCGAAGTGGCCTATGACAATGCCAACCTTAAAAGTTTTGTGGCCGCGAAAATAAATGTCGGGCAAAATGATATTTGCGACATTGTGATTGCGAAACGGTCGATTGATGCCCGTCAGCGCAATGTGATGGTGAATCTGCGTTTAATGGTGTATGTGGGCGAGAATCCACAGTCTTCGCCAATCGCAGTTCCTGTTGATTATAAGCCTGTGCCAGATGATGCACCTGTGGCTGTAGTTGTCGGCATGGGGCCTGGCGGGCTGTTTGCTGCATTGCGGCTAATCGAGCTGGGTGTGCGTCCAATCATTATAGAGCGAGGCAAGCCAGTCAAGGAACGTAGCATTGATATAGCACAGATTTCCCGTGTCGGAATTGTTAATCCCGATTCAAATTATTGTTTCGGGGAGGGTGGCGCTGGGGCTTTCTCGGATGGCAAACTGTTTACGCGTAGTAAAAAGCGTGGGTCGGTAGAACGTGTCTTGAATATATTTCACCAGCATGGTGCTTCGCAAGATATATTGGTAGATGCACATCCTCATATAGGCAGCGACAAGTTGCCACGGGTTATAGAGGCCATGCGTGGCACAATATTGCAATGTGGTGGAAAGGTGTATTTTTCTACCCGAGTCACAGGGCTTATTGTAAGAAATGGGGCTGTAGCAGGAGTGGAATGTAGTGATGGTAGGCAGGTAGAAGGACCTGTAATACTTGCTACCGGACATTCGGCTCGTGACGTGTATGAAATGCTTTGGCGGCAAAAAATCCGCATAGAGGCCAAAGGCATAGCTATGGGTGTGAGACTTGAACATCCGCAACACTTGATTGACCAAATACAGTATCACAGCAAAAATGGCAGGGGGCTTTATTTGCCGGCCGCAGAATATTCGTTTGTGACGCAAGTTGATGGCCGAGGGGTGTATTCATTCTGCATGTGTCCTGGCGGGGTAGTGGTTCCTGCTGCCAGTGGCTCTGACCAACTTGTTGTGAATGGAATGTCGGCATCGGGCCGAAATTCAAAGTGGGCCAATTCGGGCATGGTAGTGGAGATGCATCCCGAAGATTTGCCTGATTACCGCCCCGATGACCCGTTGTGTGTCATGCGCTTTCAGGAGAAACTTGAGCGCCGTTGCTTCGAGGCGGCTAACCGGTCGCAATGTGCAGGGGCGCAGCGCATGGTAGATTTTGTGGAAGGTCGCAACAGTTGCGACTTGCCAAGGTCGTCTTATCCAGCTGGGCTTCAGCCTTCGCGGCTCGATATGTGGCTCCCTGCATTGATTGGAAACAGGCTACGCAAAGGCTTCAGAGCTTTCGGAAATTCGGCACGAGGTTTCCTCACCAACGAGGCTGTTGTCATAGGGGTTGAAACTCGCACGTCATCTCCAGTGCGCATTGTGCGCGACCCTGTGTCAATGAACCATATAGATATTAAAGGATTATATCCATGTGGCGAAGGTGCCGGTTATGCTGGAGGCATAGTATCGGCTGCTATTGATGGAGAGCGATGTGCCGAGGCTCTCGTTGACGGCTTGCCGAGGATATAACATGGTGTATCAATGTCCTGAGCCTGTCGGAATATTATTCAAGATTGTTCAGAGTAAAATTTAAGCAGGCTCATATTGCGTTGATAAATAGTGTTGTTTAACATGTTTCCAAGATTTATGCAATATTTTTTTTTCGATTTAATCTTTTGATATATATTTGCAATAGACAAAAACTTTCTATACAAACTTGCATAGCTTAATGAGAGTCCAAATAACTTTAATAATAAATTTCACTAACTAAATTATTCCGGATGAAAAGAATTTATACTTTCGGCAATGGCAAAGCAGAGGGTCGTGCCGACATGAAGAATCTTCTCGGAGGAAAAGGAGCAAATTTGGCCGAGATGAACTTAATCGGCGTTCCTGTTCCGCCTGGTTTCACCATCACTACCGAAGTTTGTACCGAGTACAACGAGAAGGGCAAAGATGCTATCGTGGCATTGCTTAAGAGCGATGTAGAAAAAGCTATCAACCATATTGAAGAACTTACTGGCAATAAATTTAACGATAGCGAAAATCCACTGCTCGTTTCTGTTCGTTCGGGTGCGCGTGTTTCGATGCCTGGAATGATGGATACGGTATTAAATCTTGGTATGAACGACCATGTGGTAGAAGCCTTGGCTCGCAAGTCGGGCAATCCACGTTTTGCATGGGACAGCTATCGCCGTTTTGTGCAAATGTATGGTGATGTCGTACTTGGAATGAAACCTAAAAACAAGACAGATATTGACCCGTTTGAAGAAGTAATGGACGGCGTGAAGGCCGAAAAAGGTGTCAAGCTCGATACTGAACTTGATGTTGACGACCTCAAGAAGCTCGTCAAGCTGTTCAAGGCTGCTGTGCTTAACACTACTGGCCACGACTTCCCCGAGAGCGCATGGGACCAATTGTGGGGAGCAATTTGCGCCGTGTTCGACAGTTGGATGAACGAGCGTGCTATATTGTATCGCCGCATGAACCAAATACCCGAAGAGTGGGGTACTGCTGTGAACGTGCAAGCGATGGTTTATGGCAACATGGGCGAAACTTCGGCTACGGGTGTCGCTTTCACGCGTGATGCCGCGACAGGTGAGGATATATTCAATGGCGAATACCTCATCAATGCACAAGGTGAAGACGTTGTGGCTGGTGTTCGCACTCCGCAACAAATCACAATTGAAGGTTCGCGCCGTTGGGCAAAATTGCAAGGTATCAGCGAGGAAGAGCGCGCTTCTAAATATCCTTCACTCGAAGAGTCGATGCCTGAATGTGCAAAGGAACTTATCGCGACACAGCAAAAGCTCGAAGACCACTATAAGGATATGCAAGACCTCGAATTTACTATCCAAAATGGCAAATTGTGGTTGCTGCAAACTCGCAACGGCAAGCGCACAGGTGCTGCCATGGTCAAGATTGCCATGGACTTGCTGCGTGCTGGTGTCATTGACGAGAAGACCGTTCTCCGCCGCATGGAACCGCAAAAACTCGACGAATTGCTTCACCCAGTATTCGACAAGGCATCGTTGCAATCGGCAAAGGTTGTCGCTAAGGGTCTGCCAGCATCGCCGGGTGCGGCCACTGGTCAAATCGTATTCTTCGCCGACGATGCCGAAGCATGGGCCGAACGTAAGAAAAAAGTTATCATGGTACGCCTTGAAACTTCGCCCGAAGACCTTCGTGGCATGAATAAGGCTCAAGGCATACTTACGGCTCGTGGTGGTATGACTTCACATGCAGCCGTTGTCGCTCGCGGTATGGGCAAATGCTGCGTTTCGGGTGCTGGAGAGATTGTAGTTGACTACAAGGCTCGCACCGTGACTATGGGCGGCAAAGTATTCAAGGAAGGTGATTGGATTTCACTCAATGGTAGCACGGGTGATGTGTACGAAGGATTGGTTTCGACTGTCGATGCCGAGCTTTCGGGCGACTTCGCTGCCATCATGAACCTTGCCGACAAATATACTAATGTATTTGTCCGCACTAATGCCGACACTCCTCGCGATGCAACAGTAGCTCGTAAATTCGGCGCACGCGGTATCGGTTTGTGCCGTACTGAACACATGTTCTTTGAAGGCGACCGTATCAAAGCGATGCGTGAAATGATTATTGCAAAGGATGAAACTGGCCGCCGCATAGCTCTTGCAAAGTTGCTTCCGATGCAGCGTAGCGACTTCGAGGGAATTTTTGAAGCTATGAATGGCTATGGTGTCACTATCCGTCTGCTTGACCCACCATTGCATGAATTTGTACCTCATCAACTCGCTACCCAAAAGGAATTGGCCGAAGAAATGGGCTTGACCATCGAAGAGGTAAAGAGTAAGTGCGATAGCCTTGAGGAATTCAACCCGATGCTTGGTCACCGTGGTTGCCGTCTTGGCAATACTTATCCCGAAATCACCGAGATGCAAGCACGTGCCATTATTGAGGCAGCACTTAACGTGAAAGCTCGTGGCATTGATGTTCACCCCGAAATCATGGTTCCGCTCGTAGGTGTGGTTAAGGAATTGCAAATGCAGGCCGACATCATCAACCGCACAGCACAAACTGTGTTTGCTGAACGTGGTGATACAGTTCCTTATAAGATTGGTACAATGATTGAAGTGCCTCGTGCTGCTCTTGTTGCCGACCAGATAGCTACGGTTGCCGACTTCTTCTCGTTCGGTACTAACGACCTCACTCAAATGACATTTGGTTACTCGCGCGATGATGCTCCTAAGTTCTTGAAATTCTATAAAGAGCTTGGTATTATCAAGACCGACCCGTTTGAAGTCCTCGACCAGGAAGGCGTAGGCCAGCTTGTCGCTATGGGCGTGAAAAAGGGTAGGGCAACCAAGCCAGAACTCAAAGTGGGCATTTGCGGCGAACATGGTGGTGAACCATCTTCGGTTAAGTTCTGTGCACACCTTGGCATGAATTACGTATCGTGCAGTCCGTTCCGTGTGCCAATCGCCCGCGTAGCTGCGGCGCAGGCGGCGGTAGAGGATACTCTCTAAGATTATCTTAAACATTGATTTAGGCTGTAATGTCCTGTATGACAGGCGT
>CALUMJ010000027.1 GCA_944321715.1 uncultured Muribaculaceae bacterium
AACTCAGTAGCCCGCACATTTTTTTCACCCAAAAATATGCCCTATAACATACATCCCAGCAAATCCCCCCAAAAAACACCACAAACCAGCAACATTATTTAACACAATGGCAGCCCCTTCCTACGAAGAGACTGCCATAAATTTCATCACAGACACATCGTCACTGATTGCGGCGTACCTGCCTCAACTTGGACAACAAACCCAAATTCAAAAATATTCCAAGAATGAAACCAACCCAATATACCAACCCTTCATTTTGATAAGAAAACAGATTTATATCCCAGTTGCCATATTCAGGATTGATAGCGTGTGCCACAATCGCTACCAATTTTGCCACCAACGACACAATTATAATCACACCGTGCCACAATCCTCCCCAAAAACCATAAAGAGCCAATGGCTCTTCGCTTGCAAAACAGGATGTAAGTGACAACATAAGTAAAAACACGAAAAACAGTGATAACTTCTTCATAACAACTACTTAATAAGCATTTAAATTTCAACGCAAACCATTTGACACTTCTCTCACCAAGAACATATCTTATGCAAAAAAGGATAACAAACCGTTCAAAAATAAATTCCAAAGCAATGAAATGTTTCGACAATTTGCGACAAAACAAAGATAATAATCATTAATCTGAAAAACAAACATTCGCTCACTACGAAAATATTTTCGCCTCTATTTGTTAATTCATTTACCTAATCACGACTTTGACAAATTCAAGAACAAAACACTCATGCGCAATGCTACGATACAGAAGGCTGAATAGATTAAAACATCGATACAACACATTTAACGCAAAAAGACGAAGCACTCTTCTACAATGCACAAAATACATACACAAATAAAAACTGGACTGTAACGGTATAATATCAGCCGCTACAGCCCAGCTACGTTTTCAATACGGACACTTATTATTCGCCAGCAAGAGGTGCGGCTTGTGTATAGGTGCGAGCACCCAGCTCCTTGTCGAGCATATACAAGCCATATCCATTGTCACCTATCATCTTAAGGTTGTCGATGATGTTTTGTGCGGTTTCTTCTTCCTCTACCTGCTCGTCGATAAACCACTTCAACATGCTGCTTGTGGCATAGTCGTTTTCTTGCGATGCAAGTGCGCACAGGCCATTAATCATGTTCGTAACTTTCTGCTCATGTGCAAGTGCACCTTCATACACTTTCAATACCGAATCCCATTCGGTAGGCACAGCCTTGATAGCGTCGAGCTTAACGTTGCCGCCACGCGAAATCACATATTTGAACAATATCATGGCGTGGTCTTGCTCTTCTTTAAACTGAACCTCGAACCACTTGCCCATGCCAGGGCGGCCGTTTGCATGGCAATACGAAGCCATCGAAAGATACAAATATGCCGACCACATCTCGGCGTTAATCTGGCTATTGAGAGCCTCTTCAATTTTCTTGTTTAACATTGTCGTATATGTTTTATAAGTTGATTATATGTCATGTCCAATGGGTCACGACCCTTCACCGATAGTATATAGCAAAAATGTTGCCAAAGTAGCACGCGACTTCTACTATCTGAACAATTTCGGAACAAATAGCAGCATATACTGCCTCCAGTTGGCCCAAATATGTCCACGCGACGACTCATGCCATGTGTATTTCACCCCGTCGGCATCAAGCCGGGCAATAAAATCCTTGTTCACTTCATACAAGAAGTCGTCTTCACCAATCCCTATCCAAAACAGCTTATATCCCACCTTGTTAAGATTGGCAAGTTTGCCATCGATGTCACTGTAAGTAGCTATT
Organism: uncultured Muribaculaceae bacterium; assembly: GCA_944321715.1. Classification (GTDB taxonomy): domain Bacteria; phylum Bacteroidota; class Bacteroidia; order Bacteroidales; family Muribaculaceae; genus Avimuribaculum. Next base: position 1,775 of record CALUMJ010000027.1, read on the forward strand.
GATGTGTCGATGTCTTTCAAGAGTCCGGCCGAAAACAAGCCAACATAATCAAATTTATCTGGGAAATTAAGCATTATATAAAGGCTGTGAAAACCGCCCATCGACAATCCTGCCACGGCGCGATGTCCCTTGTCGGCAATGGTGCGATATTTCCCGTCAATAAAATCCACAATCTCCATAAATGCCGCCTCATACGCCCCACTCTTATAATCGGGCATGAATTTAGTCATCATAGGTTTGTAACTAAGATTTTCATACGTTTCGCCCGGCGCAGCCTGTTTACTAAAATTCCCATTGGGCATCACCACAATCATAGGCTCGGCCTCGCCGCGAGCTATCAAATTGTCCATTATGCGGGCCACATGCCCCAGCTCGACCCATGCGTTCTCGTCGCCGCCACTGCCATGCAGCAGATACAGCACGGGATAAGGCTTGTCACCTTTGCCATACATTGGAGGCAGATACACCGACAGCCGACGGTCGGCATTGGCCGTTTGAGAATGATACCATGTGGCTACAACATCGCCATGTGGCACGTCATGAACCATGTAATAGTCGGCACTTCCGCCCGGCACATAAAAGATGCTGAACAAGTTGCCAACGTCGCGGCGTACAAACGGGTTAGCCGGGTCGAGCCCTATCACGCCATCCACGTCGAAGCGATAAGTGTACATCTCCGACGGCAACACTGGAGTTGTGTAACGCCACACTCCATCACCGCCTTTCACCATCGTGCCACGGCCACCGTCTGCAACCCAGTCGCCAATCACCGCCACACTACTGGCACTGTCGGCCCTGAGGCTGAATGTGACCGAGCCGTCGTTATTAACCTGTGGAGAAACCACACTTCCATCACGGAATCCGATATTCTGCTGTGCCATTACACTCACAACAGACAACAACAAAAAAGCTATAAATAAATGCGTTCTCATAACAAATAATTATTAACTGCGCAGCTATCATTCGCTGCCCTTGTAATATGCTTGCAATTTCGCAAAATTCCTCGAAACATGCAAGCAAATTATTTTCATTTCCCCCCCAAAAAAGCTCTGACACAGTTCTATAATATGCGTATATTTAAATCCGCCAATGTGTTACCTATAATGAATATTTAGATGCCGATTATTTCATTAAGGGATGCTCTATAAATTAGTCGAGGCGATTTTTTGTTTTTTTAGCGAGTGCAGTTTGCAAGTTGAAGAGGATGTATAGCGAGTTATACGACCGATGAAACTTGACAGTTACCGACAACAATAAATATAGGCAACAAATCGAGAAAAAAATAACAAGCGTTATCGACAAGGGCGGCGAAACCGCCCACAGCATAGCTTGAAATAACAGAGGCGTATCTTGTATGCTGCTTGCAAAAAAACGTGTAGAATATATAACATATAGTGTGCATATACAATATTTTAGTAACTTTGCGGCGCATTGGGCAATTATCTCAATCAGCACACATAATATTATATTAAACATTATTCCCACAGTGCTATACTGTGCAGTATTATAAAAAACTTTACGAATCAAAAATATAAAAATGGAACAATCACGACATTACACGGGATTGACCGATGCCGAGGTGCTTGAAAGCCGTCGGCAGCATGGTGTCAATATCCTTACGCCACCCAAGAAAGATTCACTTTGGAAAAAATTTTTCGAGAAACTTGTCGGACCTTTTGGTCGTTACATCAACGGTTGGGAAAACGGCGACCCACTAATTTTTATCCTCGAAATTGCAGCATTACTGTCAATAGCCATTGCTTGCAGCGAATTTTGGGGCTGGTTTGGCCTGACGCCGAGGGATGCTTCGGTATTTCTTGAACCTGTGGGCATATTGCTCGCCATTTTCCTCGCAACGGGCGTGGCATTTTTCTTCGAGGTGAAAGCCGACAAGGCTTTTGCAATCCTCAACCAAGTCAATGACGAAGAACCAGTAAAAGTGATACGCAACGGCTACACCACCGAAGTGCCAAAGAAAGACGTGGTAGTGGGCGACATCGTCATCATCAACACAGGCGACGAAGTGCCTGCCGATGCCGAACTGCTTGAGGCCGTGACACTGCGAATCGACGAATCGACACTCACCGGCGAACCCGTCTGCGACAAGACCACCGACCCTGCCGAGTTTGACAAAGATGCCACATTCCCATCCGACCACGTGATGAAAGGCACAAAGGTGATGGAGGGCCATGGCGTGTGCCGCGTATTCGCTGTCGGCGACAAGACCGAAAATGGCAAGGTGTTCGTAGCCGCCCAAATCGACAACAGCGTGAAAACACCGCTCAACGAGCAGCTCGACCGCCTTAGCCACCTTATCACATGGGGTAGCTACATCGTTGCAGCCCTTATCATTGTCGGACGCATCATAATGTTCTTCTCAAGTACGGCTGGGGCATTCTCATGGCCCGACTTCCTTGCATACTTGTTACAGACTGCCATGATTGCCGTGACACTCATAGTGGTGTCGGTACCCGAAGGATTGCCGATGGCTGTGACGCTGAGCCTCGCCTACAGCATGCGCCGAATGCTCAAGACCAACAACCTTGTCCGCAAAATGCACGCTTGTGAAACAATGGGCGCAACCACCGTCATTTGCACCGACAAGACTGGCACGCTCACACAAAACCAAATGCGCATACACCGCACCAACTTCTACGCCCTGCCCGACGACCAACACCTCGGCAGCGATGACATAAGCCACCTCATCACCGAGGGCATCGCCGTCAACTCCACAGCATCGCTCAACCTCTCAGACCCTGCCAAGCCGCAAGTGCTGGGCAACCCAACCGAGGGCGCATTGCTATTGTGGCTGCACGCCAACGACATCGACTATCAGGAGCTGAAAGACAAAGCCCCAGTAGTAGAAGAATTGCCATTCTCGACCGAGCGCAAGTACATGGCGACGGTGGTAAAATCGGCATCGGGCAAAAAAGTGCTTTATGTGAAAGGTGCGCCCGAGATTGTATATTCGCTCTGCTCCGAGTCGTGCGGCAATGTCACCAAAGAAACTATCGACAAGCAATTGCTTGCCTACCAAAACCAAGCAATGCGCACACTTGGATTTGCCTACAAGGTTCTCACCGACAATGAAACAGCCATTGCCGATGGCAAGGTAGCTGTCGGCAGCCTCACTTTCCTCGGCATTGTAGCCATTGCCGACCCTGTGCGTCCCGACGTTCCGGCTGCCGTTAGAGAATGCCTTGATGCAGGTATTGCCGTGAAAATCGTCACTGGCGACACACCTGGCACAGCCAAGGAGATTGGTCGCCAAATAGGCCTGTGGACCGATGCCGACACCGACCGCAACATCATCACCGGACCTGAATTCGCCGCACTGAGCGACAAAGAACTCTCCGACCGCATCCTCGACTTGAAAATCATATCGCGCGCCCGCCCGATGGATAAAAAACGGCTCGTCGAAACATTGCAGCAGAAAGGGCAAGTGGTGGCAGTGACCGGCGACGGAACCAACGACGCCCCGGCACTGAAAGCCGCCCAAGTGGGCTTGTCGATGGGCGACGGCACATCGGTTGCCAAGGAAGCCAGCGACATCACCATCATCGACAACTCGTTTGCCAGCATCGGCCGAGCCGTGATGTGGGGCCGCTCGCTCTACCAGAACATACAGCGGTTCATACTCTTCCAAATGACTGTGAACGTGGCAGCATGCCTCATCGTGCTTGCCGGCGCATTCATGGGCACCGAGTCGCCGTTGACTGTGACACAAATGCTGTGGGTCAACCTCATCATGGACACATTCGCAGCCATGGCACTCGCCTCGCTGCCGCCATCCGAAAGCGTCATGAAAGACAAGCCGCGCGACCGCCGCGCATTCATCATCGACCGCTTCATGGGCTGGGCAATCGTTGCCACAGGCGTGGTATTCTTCGCACTGCTGCTGGCTCTGCTCTACATCTTCCAGCACGCCGACATCACCTGCCTCACCGACCTTGCCCACCTGCACCTTGACGCTCCCGACAAGCACCTCACGCCATACGAACTTTCGATGTTCTTCACCATATTCGTGATGCTGCAATTCTGGAACATGTTCAACGCCCGCGCATTCAAGACGGGCCGTTCGGCATTCCACTTCAAGGGCTGCAACGGATTCGGGCTCATTGCCCTCATCATTCTCATCGGCCAGGTGTTCATAGTCACCGTCGGCGGCGAGATGTTCAACGTCACCCCCATCAAGACTATCGACTGGGTAATAATCATCGCCGGCACATCGGTGGTGCTGTGGGTAGTAGAGCTCGCCCATCTCATCGCCCGCACCCTCCGCAAATAACCCTATAAAATAAACATACTACCATTTGAACTGCATCGTAAAATAGTATTACGGTGCAGTTCTCGTTTTAAGAATCAATGAGGAAACTCTATTTGATACGATAAAGTCGCCCGACCACACAACCGACAATGACAAACAAATCGAATCATCGTTCCTAATGAAGTTTATAATAAACTGCATACCTTATCACAATTAGGTGGTGTGGGGGGAAATTTGTAACTTTGCTGGAAATTGAATTTTATGGCAAAGGTTAACGATATTGTGCGCTTCCTCAATTCCACTGGTGGAGGGCGCATCACACGGATTGAGAATGGAATGGCATACGTCGAGGACGAGGACGGGTTTGAGCAGCCCGTGCTGCTGCGCGAGTGCGTGGTGGTTGACGAGTCGAAGCCGCGGTTGACGGCATACGACCGCCCGGCAATACCCGCACCGAGCAAGGAAGAACCCAAGCCCACTCCGCAGCAACCCGTGGTTGAAGAAACCGAGGGGGGCGAAAAGCTCAACATCACTCTCGCCTACGAACCACGGGAAATCAAGCACCTGAACACCACCACATTCTATGCCTACATAGTGAACGACAGCAACTACTACCTCTATTACAGTTACATGACGCGCAGCGATGACGATGGCAAATGGACTACGTGGAGTCATGGAATAATTGAACCGAATATACAGGTACTACTTGAGGAATTTGACTCGCGGCGGCTCACGTCGATGTCGCGTGTGGCTGTGCAATATATTGCATTCAAGCAAGACAAGCCGTTCAAGCTCAAAAATCCGGCACTTGTGGAGCATCGGTTAGACACCACCAAGTTTTACAAGCTGCATTGCTTCCACGACAATGAATATTTCGACACGCCAGTCATCGCCCTTGACATCGTGCGCAACGACGTGCCTGCGCGAATGATGGTGATTGACAGCACCGACCTCGAACGCGCCATGCAGGAAAAACGCCGCGCCGACCGCCCCACGCACAAACCAGTGCAGAAACACACCAAGGAGAAAAACGGCATCATCGAGTGCGACCTGCACATACACCAGCTGCTCGACACGACGGCAGGACTCTCGAACCGCGACATGCTCGAAGTGCAGTTAGACAAGTTTCGTGAAGTGATGGACGCCAACATCAACACACCTGGAGCACGCATAGTGTTTATCCATGGCAAGGGCGAAGGTGTGCTGCGCAAAGCCCTGCTCGACGAGCTTAAACGCCGCTATCCACATTGCGAGGCACAAGATGCCAGTTTCCGCGAATACGGATTCGGAGCGACGCTTGTGAAACTCCGCAAATAGCATCCCTACGGCCATGATTTACTGGTTCTCTGGCACGGGCAACAGCCGGTGGGCAGCCGAGCAACTTGCACAGCGGCTCGGTGACAGGCTCGCAAGCATAGCCGACTGCATAGCCAGCGGCGACTATCGCCACAGCCTTGCCCCCGGCGAAAGCATCGGCTGGGTGTTCCCCACCTATTCATGGGGGCCACCGCCGGTAGTGCTTGATTTCATCGCCCAGTGGCACATCGACGGATACGAAAAGAATTCAACATATTGCTATATGGCAACCACTTGCGGCGACGATGTGGGGCTGGCGGTCGATATATTTGCCAAGGCTCTTGGCTATATCGACCTCGTCGCCGCTTTTTCAATACAGATGCCAAACAACTACATTCTGCTACCAGGCTTCGACACCGACCCGGCACAAGTCGAGCTTGACAAGAAAGCACGAGCCGTGGCTCGCATCGAGCAAGTGGCTACGGCCATAGCCGGCCACACTCGCACAGTCGATGTAGTTACAGGCCGATACAAGTGGTTGAAATCACGCATCATACGTCCATTTTTCGTGCGACACATGATGAGCGACAAGCATTTCACAGCCGATGCCGACCTGTGCAACGGCTGTGGCACATGTGCCGCCGTCTGCCCCATGCGCAACATCACCATCGGCGACGACCACCGTCCACAATGGCATGGCAACTGTGCCGTATGCCTCGGTTGCATACACCGCTGCCCACGTCGCGCCATCCAGTATGGCTCCATCACCCGCCACAAAGGCCGCTACCACTTCAAGTAACACCACAAAAGTGGGTGACTGCCTATCACACAACCCTTATGTATTTAACCCAAATCGGTCATTAGATTTCAAAACAATTATATTCTATTATCGAGCAGATTGGTTGCCGATAAGAGAATGAAAGTGTTTTGGAAAGCTAAGAGAAATTCACATTTTGGGGGGGGTTAGCAAAATTGGCAGTACCCACCTCGTAGGGACGCACGGCTCGTGCGTCCGTGTGCCGAAAGGTGCCATTAAATTACTATGTTTCAAACTGATATACGCCTAATTGCGCAGCGGACGCACGAGCCGTGCGTCCCTACAAAATTGCACAAATCTGTATTTTGATACACCTCCATTGAGGCTCAACTACTGGTTTCAAATGCAAGAGTGGAGCTGCATAAAAAAGTTGGGCTGCAGCCGATTTCGGCACAACCCAACTCCATGACATTTTATGTATCTTGTTTTACTTCACAAGCACCTTGTGAGCCTCGCCGTCGATTACCACGATATAAACACCTGCTGGGCAAGTGATTGTTTCAACGTCCGAAGCAATGAGCATACCGCTTGCCGTGTAAACGTTCACTTCGTCAGCATCACCAACAATCAGGATTTCGCCATCACCAGCAACTACACGGGCAGCAGCCTCGGCATCAACGTCGCTGACACCCGTATGAGCATCAGTAAGCGTAATCCAACCGCCACCAACGCATGTCAACTGTACTGTACATGTATAAGTGCCCGGAGCAATCGAAAACGATATGTCACCATTCATCGCAACAGGCATCATCACATCCTCTTCCATTGCGCCAATGCCAGTAGCAGGTACATAACGATAGGTTTTCAACCCGTCCCAATCTTCGGCATTGGCAGTAAGTTGGGCTACAAAACCGAAATAAGAACCTCCCTCGGCAATAGTAATTTCAGTAACATATTCACCTGGATTATCTTCACTTTCTTGTACTTCCATCCCAGAATCGGTTGCCCAACCAGCACCCTCGATGTCGCCAATGAAATATATTGCATCGGGGAAATCATAGTCGATGACACCTGTCGGCACGAAAGAGGCAGAGCCAATGTTCAAATCGACAGTCACTTCATACTCGCCGCCCGACAAACCGAACGACCACTCATTCCGTGCCAATACATAATAATATTCAGGTACGATAACTTGATTATATTTCTGCGGGCCATAACGATTGGCGTTGAATGTACTCCAGTCGCTTTCATCTGCACCTAACTGCGAAGTGAAAGTCACATAACCGAGGCTGCCCACACCGTCAACGCCCTCTGTCCCAAGTACAGTAGCGGTAGCCGTATATACGCCTTCTTCTACTTGCTCCATTTTCACGCCTTTATCGGGATCCCACATACATTCGGGGATAGCACCGCACAAATAAAGGCATTCAGGCAATAGTTCGGTCGAATTAGCTTTCACAGTCATGGCGTTCAAGTCCACCACCACTTCATACGTGCCCGAATTAATCATGTTGTAGGCGTTGGCATTCTTATAAAGAGTTGCCTGTATGCCGTTTGTCAAATAATAACCATCATACTCGGCACCATAACGGTTGGCATTAAGCCCCTCCCAGTCATCGGCATTAGCACCGAGTTGCGAGGCAAACCCAAATGCGCCATTGATAGTGATGTTGATTTCATACACATTAGCTGAAGTTTCAGTCATCGGCACGCCGAGATTGGCACTCCAGCCAGCTCCTTCCACTTCGCCGATAATATACATGTCGGCCTTGGCATGGAACGACATCGCCACGAGAAGCATAGCAAAAATTAAAGTAATACTTTTTTTCATACGTAAAAAATTTTATTAGGTTATTGATAAGTGAATTTCGCTAATAGGTTAGTCCTGTATATACAAGCAGATTGCAATTGCAGAAGCCTATAAAAGTCTATGCAAATTTATAAAAACCGCATCGACAAGCAGCTAATGCCACGTTAATAATTACAAAAAACGAGCATGACCCATGATGCGAATGCTCATGACCCATGCTCGGAATATAATATGCAATTACTTCGTCAGAACAGCAGGCTCACTCCTCCTATCACGCCAATGGGCTGTGTACCCATTCCATAGTGGGTATCCCACCGCTTGTTGAGCAAGTTGTCTAAAGATACGAAAAATCCAACAATTTCGTTAAGCCGGTAGTTGGCACCAAGTTTCAAGTTATTTACATCTTGCAACTCTTGCTTGTACCACACTCCAGCAGCATCGGCAAACATCAACGAGCGGTGCGCACGCAGCTGGTAAGCTATGCCGACTGTCAATTTTTTTATTGGGCGCAACTTGATTCCGGCATTCAGCACCAATTCGGCACGGTCGTCGCCAAAAATATAACCCTCATCGTTGTCCTGCGGCGAATATTCGAGCGAAACGTAGGCATCGGCCATTGTGGGGAACACGTATGCGACTTCGCCGCCGGCGCACCACCCTTTCACATCGAATGTGGCAAACTGCGACATGCTGCAATTATATGTAGCTTCCGACACCGACGGATTGACATACAACGCTGGATGCATGGCATCCTTCACCTTTGCCCAACCTCCATATATAGTGGCGTTGAAGCCTGCAAACGGCCCAATCTTGAAGCCTCCTTGAATGTCGAGCGGAGTGTAGGGATTGACCGGGAGTGTACGCGGCGATATGTAGCGATTGGTGGCAAACATGCGGCTCAACGAGTTGGCCATCTTGCCGCCATCGGCCTCGGCATAGAACTGCAAGCCACGCAGCAGGTCGTAACGAAACTCAAAGTGCGGAGCCACACGGAACACAGCACCGTCGTTGAACGACACATCGAGATGCACACCAGCCTTGAGGCTCATGCGCCCGCTACGATAGGCATAGTATGGCATGATTTTAAACAAGCCCATATTCTCATGCCCCACCGACGATGTTTCGTCTAATGTGTTGAAGTGGTGTATATTGTAGTTGATATAATCATACTTGAGGTCGAGGCCTATGTGGGAATACTCGCTGCTGGCAAACTCGCCGCCGAATTGCACTCGCAGGTGGTTCTCGCTGTTGCCCTCGATGGGATTGAACGCATCGTTGCCAAACCCGAAATAGTTATACATCACCCTGAACGAATAATTCAGCCCCTCGGCTTCGTGGAACGGGCCTTCCCATCCCACATCGATGCGAAATTCGTTGACTGTCTGGGTAGAATCAGTTCCATACCATCTGTCCTGCATTCGCCCGAAGTAATTAAAATTGTCGTAGTGGTAAAATGCGTTGGTCGATAGTGTTCCCTTGTCGAAACGGTGTGAAAAGTCGATGCCGATTACATTGTCGTTCCAATGCTGGTCGATGGCAAATAGCGAATTGTCCGACTTGTTTTCGCCCGTCCATGTGGAATTGTGCTGTAACCATATCCCCAATTTAGTACGGTCTAAATCCACAATCCGGTAGCCTGCGCTACCCATCATGTTGAGGCATGTACCAAGTCCGAAATCGAAATATCCGCGATTAAGGCTGAAGTCGCGCGAAGTCTTGTAACCGTAAGGCGACAACGTGACTACCGACGATGGCACCTCGGCAGGAACTGCCCAGTCGCTGTAACCAATCGTTCCAGCAGTCGCCGACGATTGCGGATGGTAAACCTCGGGCAACTGGTTTGACTTGGATGCCTTTTGCTCGACAGGCACAAATTGGCTGTCGATGGTTATTTCTTTGTTCAATTCCTGCTCTTGCGCGGCAACCGAGCCGCAAGCAATCAAGGCAGCCACCAAAAGTAATATATATTGACGTTTCATGTCGTTTGCAACAATTTATTTATTTCGTATTCCATTTTTCCAAGCGAGAATCAATCATCTCGGTTATGTCGGCCTCCGTGCCAGGGTAATTTTCCTTGAGGCTCTTGAGATATTGCACCGCCTCGAATGTCTTGCCTTGCTTGTAATATACATCGGCAAGCAATATGAACCCGCGTGCAAGCCAATACTGGTGTGGAGTTCCCGTCTCAATGAAGCGGTTTAGCACATCCTCGGCTGCAACATTGTCACCGGCATTGAAATAATACTCGGCAAGGTCGTATGCGCCTTGGGCTCCATACACATTACGTGTGTCACGGGCAAGCGTTTCAAAGTCGCCGATGGCGGCTTGGCCGTTGCCCAGCTTCACATTGGCCGTTGCACGGCAATATCGGGCTTCTTTTTCCTCCTCGGCGGTCAGGCCTCCAGCCTTGAGCAGGCGGTCGGCTGCATCGCGCATTTCGGCAAAGCGGCTCAGCATCAGCGCGGCTCGCATGATTCCCAAGTTGGCATTCAATGTTTCGTCCTTCGTGGTTGCCTTCTGCGACATGAGTGTGTATGTGTCGAGTGCTTCGGCTGCACGGCTTTGCTTTATCAATATTTCACCTTTTATGCGCAGCGCATCGGCGGCGTATGTGGCATCGGCGCCCGAAGCAATCACTTCGTCGATAGTCGCCAAAGCCTTATCATATTCACCTGCCTCATATTGCGATATGGCTATGTAATACCGAGCTTTCGACACGTATGCGCCCTGTGGGTGAGCATTGACGTAGGCTTCGAGTTTGGCTACCCCGCGATGTTCCAAGTAGGCATTCTCGGCAGCCTCATATTCGAGCCTGTCGATGTCGTTCACGTCCACTTGCGGGGCATTAGGCACAGTCTTGATGAATGCCACATACTCGTCGAGGCGGCCAGCCTCGGCATACATCAGCTTCAAGTCCTCGGCGGCAACAGCAGCTTCCTCGCTCGTCGGATACAGCTTGATGGCGTTCTTGTAGGCATCTATGGCACGTTCGGCATTGCCGGCGTTGCGTTCGGTGATGGCCAATTGCAACAACCCTTTGCGGGCATCGGCCGACCCGGGATATTGCGATATGAGCAGCTTGTAGGTGTCGATTGCCGACAAATTGTTGCCCGAGTTGACGTATGCGTCGGCCTTTTGCAACAGCGCCGACGAGCATAACGGCGATTGCGAATACTGCCGCAGTAGCTGGTCGAGCATGTTGATTTTTCCCTTGTAGTCGCGCTGCAAGCCCAGCATCATCGCTTTCTGGTAGAGTGCATAGTCGCCACGGGTGTTATCGCCAGTATAGGCACGCTCATAATATTCCTCGGCGGTTTCATAGTCGCGGGCATAATAGTAGGTGTCGCCTATGCGGTTCAACGCATCGGCGCGAAGGCCGGCATTCAATGCTTCATCGGCCGCAGCCTTGTTGAAGGCCGTGCGCGCGCCATTGTAATTGCGTTGCTGGAAACGGGCATAACCGAGGTTATATTGCGCCAGCGCAGCATTGGCGGCATCGCCACCCGCAGCATTGGCGATATACGCGTCGAGCAACTTCTCCGAAGCTGCATAGTTGCCTTCACGGTATCGGCACTCGGCAAGCCACAAGTTGCAGTTGTTCACCACTTGCTTGTCATATCGGCCCACAGATTGCGCTTGGCCGAAATATTTTGCCGCAGCGGCCACGTCGTCGTTCGACAACGACTGCACGCCCAACTGGAACAACACATTCTGCTTGGCGGCAAGCACCTTGCTTGACGGCTTCTTGATGCGACCGATGCTTTGCAACGCCCGCTCATAGTCGTTGCTTGTCGTGTAGGCATTTATCAGGTAATCTTCGACATCGCTGGCATACCGCGAGTTGGGAAAACGGTTGAGGAACGTTTCAAAAATGTCAATCGAGCGGTTGAACGGCGTACGTCCGCCCTCGTTTTGCGATATGGCATAGTTATAGAACGCAGTTTCTTGTATCGAGCTGTTATAGTCCATGTTCAAGGCTTTCTCGAATGCTATCGAAGCAGCATTCTTGTTGCCAACCTTTATGTATGCTTGGCCCAAATACAAGTATGCGCTTTGTGCCAGCTCGTCGTCCTCGTCGGTGACTCCTGCAAAACAATCTATTGCACTCTGCCACTCGGCATTGCGGTAGTGCAGCACACCCATTATGTAACACGACGAGCGTGCTGGATTGGCGACTTGTGCATTCTCCACATATCGAGCCACGTACTCGCCAGCCTTGTCATCGTCGCCATTGTGGTAGTAGCTTTCGCCCACTATTCGGCTCATTTCGCCAGCATATTCCTCATTGTCGCCAGCGGCCGTGAGCAACTGCTTTCCGAGCGTCAACACCCGGTCGTAGTCGCCGTCGGCAAAGGATATTTGGCACTGATAGTATTGCGAAGCACGAGCCAGCTCACCCGACGGCGGCAGCTGGGCAAACTTCTTCGATGCCTCGGCATAGTCGCCATTGGCGTATGCCACATACCCGTCGTAAAACAGCCCAGCCTGGCGGTAGCGCGACGTGTGGCTTAACCCGACAAACAGTTTCCGCGCCCGTTCGTGTTGCCCCAGTTTGAGCAAGCTGTAGGCATAACGGTAAGTGAGGTCTTGCTTATACTCACTGTTGAATGCCGATGGCACTATTTTATCATCTTCGGCAACGGCATCCTCATATTGCCCGTTTAGGAAGTAGCAATCGCCTATCTTGGCATGGGCATACACCACCTTTATCGAAGCGGGATACTTGGCTATGAACTTCTTAAACATTTCAATGCAGTTGAAGTCGCCATGCTCGTATGTGCTGAGTGCTATGAAGAAGTCGGCATCTTCGCCATGCTTCTCGCCCCCCTCCATCATGAAGAGATGCGACAGCTGGTCGATTGCCCCAATGTAGTTTTCGTTTTCATACATCATCAATCCCCTCGAATGATATCCCTCGGGCGATGACGTTTTCACCCCCGTGTAATCACCGGCAATCACCGGCAATGCCACACCAAGGCTCAATAGTATTGCACCAATTTTCATATACACGCAATTTTGCTATTATCAAATCAATTGCAAACTTACAGAAAATCCACGTAAAAACCGCCGAAAAAGCCACATATTAACGCAATAACAACATGACTCTCCAATTTAGAAACTGTTTTGCTTTTTTGTTCAACGATTTGAATTGTATTTTCAAAGCGTTTTTCCCCGACAAGACTACAGCCTATCCAACGGCGGATTACCATAAATTGAGTTTATCCACATTGCAAAAAGTTTGTCGGCCACCGAGATAAGTTGGACAACATTGCTTCGTTGGCACGAGTTGCCAGCATACCTCTATCCAATACAAGGATGCGGCGATGAGAGGCAAGCGTCTATCTCTTATTAGGGCGTCGAAGCCGTCCAACTTTCATATAAGGGGCTGTATCAAAATTAGCACCAATCTGGTTCGTAGGGACGGCTCGTGCGTCCGCGTGCTACAAGCTACTATTAAATCACTATGCGTCAACCTAATATATACCTATTGGCGCAGCGGACGCACGAGCCGTGCGTCCCTACGAAATCGCTTAAATCTGCATTTCGCAACACCCTCTACACAATTTTGCCTGCTTGTGCTGATTGTTTCAGTCATGGAAAGCGTGGTGAGCTGGCTCACAAGCCATGCACCTACGCGTATGGACTCAATGCCGACTTAATATTGCGCAAAAAGCGCATGAAACGATGGGTATAGTAATGCGATTTTTCAGGTTCAGGCTTACGCACAAGGTGGTCAACTATTACTTCTATATTATTTACCCAAAATACAAAACGGCTGTCGGGCTGATAATTCCCCGCAAATTCAAGCAATTTGCCCAAGTCAAACTCGTCACTTACGATTCCCGCCCCTGCCAGCATGGCATCATGGGCATTGCACTCTTGCTCGATGTGTGCCGGCACCATCAGTATGGGTTTGCCCATATACATGGCTTCGCAGATTGACTCGAACCCAGCCGTGCTGGCGTATGCACGGCAACCGGCCATGTGCTCAAGGAAGGTCTTGTCGTCGAGCGGATGGAACATGAGCGTGTCGTCAACCTGCTTGACTTCGGTTTCGCCCTTGCGGTCCCAGAAGAAACACAGCGGCACATCGGGCCGCTTGCTATGCCACTGCTCCACTTGCTCGGCAAAACCAGAATTGACCATATAGCCATGAATATAATCGCCCTGCACCGGCGACTGCTGCAAAGCCTCGCGACGCAACAATGGCGGAACCACATAGATGTGCTGCTGCAAGTCGTCGGGCATGCGGGTGAACGACAATGCCAACAACCTGTTAGCCCCTATAGATGTCAAGCGTGTAAACATCTTGAGCATTTCGAGAGAAAGGCGGTTGACACGCGGAAACTTGAAATCGCCGTGCAAAAACAAGTATTGGTGGCCGATACAGATTTGCGGCACACGCGGACGGCAAAACAGGTAGGTCAACCCCGTAAGCAGTTCATAGAAGTTAACCACCACGTCGGCACCCGATTCCTTGATATGGCGGTTGATATAGGCGATGCTACGCATGAACGTAGGCAACTTGAGCATATTGTAGGCAACACTGCGCATCAGCTTGTTGCGCCGGTTGGCAGGCGTAGGCAAGAAATTGGGGCTTTCAAAGCGGAAAAGCGGCGCGTGCAGCCTGTCGCGGAAAAAAGCCGGCAAGTCGCGTTGGCGGCTTTTGCCAACCAACACACCCACCACCTCGTGGCCGTGGTTCATCAGATGTTCCTCAAGCGTCAATGCCTGTGTGAGGTGTCCACGACCCTCGCCTTGTACTACAAACAAGAATTTCATGATGCTATAGTAATCATTTGCGCCTCGCCCCGGTCTTGCGGCAGGGAATCGGCAATATCGGTATAATAAACCACGTTCCAACGGCCATCTTCGTCCTCGGTGAGTGCCGACATGGTTTCGACCCAGTCGCCAGAATTGAGGTAATGCACACCCTCGTAATAAGTATTGTCGGGGTGGTGTATATGGCCGCAAATAATACCATCGAACTTGCGCGCACGGGCAAACTCGGCAAGCGTGTGTTCAAAATCGGATATGTAGTTCACCGCCGACTTCACTTTTTGCTTCACTTGTTGCGAGAGCGAGTAATAAGGCTTCCCACGGCGCATGCGCCAACGGTTATATATGCTGTTGAACGACAGCAAGAAAGTATAACCAATGTCGCCCAATAGCGCGAGCCACCGCATCTGCGTGGTCACACGGTCGAAAATATCGCCGTGGGTGACGAAGTAGCGCCGTCCGCCGCTTTCAAGCTCGTAGTCACGCACTATGCTGATGTTGTAGAACGTCAGCGGGGCAAGGCTGTCGAGGAAATCGTCGTGGTTGCCTCGCACATACACCACCTGCGTGCCTTTACGCTCCATCATGCGCATCAATATCTTGAAGAATCGCGTGTGGTAGTTTTGCCACCTGCGCATTCCGCTTTTCTTCAAGTGCCATCCATCGATTATGTCGCCATTCAATATCAGGCGGTCGCAATCTACGTTGCTCAAGAAGTGGCACACTTCGTCGGTCTTGGAATGTGAAGTGCCGAGGTGGATGTCCGATAACACAATCGTTCGATAATACTTTCTTTGTTCCATTTATTCACTTGCGTTTTTCTAAACGTCACAAAGATACTCTGCAAATATAACAATTTAATTGCGTTTCAGTAATAAACATGTAACAAATATTTGCCAAAGCCTGCATCTCGGCCTCAAAGCCAACGTGGCGGCGCACGTCATGTGCATGGTGTGTGCGATTGGCATTTTTCCCACATAAAATTGTACATTTTACGATTTCGATGTTAAAATTGGCAAGTATCGCACGATTTTAAACGGATTAGCTATATATTTGCATACTTTAATTATTCACATGCCGAATGTTAACGGCATCGACAAGTTTTTTTAACCGCACATGGCTCGCCATATAACGAAGCCAGTGAACAACCATGTGCGCAAATGCCTGAAGGCAATTAACTGACACATTATGAACTTTGAAATAGCATTAGTGTTATCGGCCATCGTGCTGATGCTTGCGGCCTTGATTGCCGACCGCCAACGCCCTGGCATGATACTGTTTTCAGTGGTCGTGTTCTTCCTCTGCTGCCGCATAATCTCACCCCGAGAGCTGCTCGAAGGGTTCAGCAACAAGGGTATGATAACAGTCGCCCTGCTTTTCCTCGTCAGCGAGGGGGTCAGGCAATCGGGCGCACTTAGCCAAGTAATCAAGCGAATACTGCCACAAGGCAAGGTTTCGGTGTGGAAAGCGCAATTGCGCATGTTGCCGGCAATCGGCTTCATCTCGGCATTCCTCAACAACACGCCAGTCGTAGTGATTTTTGCCCCAATCATCAAGCGGTGGGCACAGTCGGTGGGGCTGCCGGCGACAAAATTCCTTATACCTCTATCATATATCACAATCCTCGGCGGCCTGTGCACATTGATTGGCACCTCGACCAACTTGGTGGTACACGGAATGATGATTGAAGCCGGATATGGAGGGCTAAGCATGTTTGGACTGGCATGGATAGGCGTACCAATAACCATCGCCGGCATCGTTTACATCATGCTCGCCTCTAAACGAATGCTGCCCGACGAACGACGAGGCCCCGAAATCGCCGAAGACGAAGAGGAAACACAAAAAGACCTGCACCCGGTGGAAGTGGTACTCGGGCCGCGTTTCCCAGGCATAAACAAGACTTTGAAAGATTTTGACTTCAAACGCCACTACGGCGTGGAAGTGAAAGAAATAAAGCGCAGCGGCAAAGCAATGACCAAACGCATCGACAGGATACGCCTGTGCGAGGGCGACACGCTCGTGCTGCTTGCCGACGACTCGTTTGTCAGCACATGGGGCGAATCGTCGGTATTCCTCATGATTGCCAACGGCAAGGACGCAATACCGCAACCCAAACGAGGCAAACGGGCTTTTGCGCTGACACTGCTAATACTGATGATTGTGGGCGCGACAATAGGCGAATTGCCCATCACGCAAGAAATGTTCCCGGGCATAAAGATGGATATGTTCTTCTTTGCCGCTGTGACAACGGTCATAATGGCATGGACCAACACATTCCCGGCGCGGAAGTACACCAAATTCATTTCATGGGACATTTTGATTACAATCGCTTGCGCTTTCGCTATCAGCAAGGCGATGACCAACTCGGGCCTTGCCGACCTGATTGCCAATTTCATAATCGGACTCAGCAACCAACATGGCCCATACGTGTTGCTGGCAATCCTTTACATCATCACAAACCTCATCACCGAGCTCATCACCAACAATGCGGCAGCGGCACTTGCGTTCCCACTCGCATTGTCGATTGCCACACAGCTCGGTGTTGACCCAATGCCGTTCTTCATGGTGATATGTATAGCCTCTTCGGCCGGCTTCACTACCCCCATCGGATACCAGACCAACCTCATCGTGCAAGGTATCGGTAACTACAAGTTTACCGACTTTGTACGCATCGGGTTGCCTCTCAACATAATAGTATTCTTAATTTCAATATTCTTAATCCCTCAAATCTGGCCTTTTGAATTTTAAGTTATGGAAAACAACATATATCCCATATTCGACAAGATGCTCGGCCGCAGCGACAAGGAAGCCCTGCTGGGCCAACGCGGAATGATGGTGTGGTTCACCGGGCTCAGCGGCTCGGGCAAAAGCACCATAGCAATAGCCATCGAGCGGGAATTGCAGCAACGGGGCATATTGTGCCGGCTGCTCGACGGCGACAACATTCGCACAGGCATCAACAACAACCTTGGCTTCAGCGAGGCCGACCGCATGGAAAACATTCGCCGCATCGCCGAGGTCGCCAAGCTGTTTGTCGATACAGGCATTGTCACTTTGGCTGCTTTTATCAGCCCGTTGCGGCAAATGCGCGACATGGCTGCCGACATCATCGGGCGTGACGACTTCTATGAAATATACGTCAGCACACCCATCGAGGTGTGCGAACGGCGCGACGTGAAAGGGCTGTATGCCCGGGCGCGGCGCGGCGAAATAAAGGATTTCACAGGCATCTCGGCTCCATTCGAAGCTCCCGCAGCTCCTGCACTCACGCTCGACACATCGCGAATGCCGCTGGGACAGTCGGTCGAGGCTGTGCTGCAACTCATTTTACCACACATTAAGAAACAGTATTGAACTACACAATATGGAAGAATCTTACAAGCTAAGCCACCTGAAGGAACTCGAAGCCGAGTCAATCCATATCATACGCGAGGTGGCGGCAGAATTTGAAAATCCCGTAATGCTATATAGCATCGGCAAGGACTCCAGCGTGATGGTGCGCCTTGCCGAAAAGGCGTTCTATCCCGGCAAAGTGCCATTTCCGCTCATGCACATCGACTCGAAGTGGAAATTCAAGGAAATGATACAATTCCGCGACGAGTATGCTAAAAAACATGGCTGGAACCTGATTGTCGAAAGCAACATGGAGGCATTCCGTGCCGGCGTGGGGCCATTCACCCACGGCAGCAAGGTACACACCGACCTGATGAAGACCCAGGCGTTGCTGCACGCTCTCGACAAATACAAGTTCGATGCGGCATTCGGCGGCGCACGGCGCGACGAAGAGAAATCGCGTGCCAAGGAACGCATTTTCTCGTTCCGCGACCGTTTCCACCAGTGGGACCCGAAGAACCAGCGACCCGAGCTGTGGGACATATATAACACACGCATTCACCGTGGCGAAAGCATACGCGTGTTCCCTTTGAGCAACTGGACCGAACTCGACATCTGGCAATACATACGCCTTGAAAATATCCCCATCGTACCGCTGTATTTTGCAAAAATGCGCCCGGTTGTGGAAATCGACGGCAACCTTATCATGCCCGACGACGACCGCCTGCCCGAAAAATACCGCGACAAAATTCAAATGAAGATGGTACGCTTCCGCACCCTCGGCTGCTGGCCGCTGACCGGGGCCGTGGAAAGCTCGGCCGACACAATCGAAAAAATCGTGGAAGAAATGATGACCACCACCAAGAGCGAGCGCACGACGCGCGTCATCGACTTCGACCAGGAAGCAAGCATGGAGCAAAAAAAGCGCGAAGGATACTTTTAACAATTGACAATGGACAATTGATAATTGACAATTAAGGAAGAATACACAGATGGACGACAATAGCAAAATAGACATTAAGGCTTTTCTCGACCGCGATGAGCAGAAGGACCTATTACGGTTTTTGACTGCCGGCTCGGTCGATGACGGCAAATCGACACTAATCGGGCACTTGCTATACGACAGCAAAAAGATTTATGAAGACCAGCTCGACGCCCTGAAGCGCGACAGCAAGCGCGTGGGCAACGCCGGCGACCACATAGATTACGCCCTGCTGCTCGACGGACTCAAAGCCGAGCGCGAACAGGGCATCACCATCGACGTGGCCTACCGATACTTCTCGACCAACAACCGCAAATTCATCATAGCCGACACTCCGGGACACGAACAATACACCCGCAACATGATTACGGGCGGCTCGACTGCCAACCTCGCCATAATTCTTGTCGACGCCCGCTTGGGGGTAATCACGCAGACACGCCGCCACACTTTCTTAGTGTCGCTGCTCGGCATCAAGCACGTGGTATTGGCTGTCAACAAAATGGACTTGGTTGACTTTTCCGAGGCTCGTTTCAACGAAATAGTCGCCGACTACATGGCATTCATAGGCCAATTGGGGATACCCGACGTGACGTGCATCCCACTGTCGGCCCTTGAAGGCGACAACGTTGTCGAAAAATCAAGCCGCACGCCGTGGTACAGCGGCAAGACACTGCTCGACTACTTGGAAACAGTCGAAATAGACAACGACCACAACCTCGCCGACTTCCGTTACCCAGTACAATATGTTTCCCGCCCCAACTTAGATTTCCGCGGCTTCTGCGCCAAAGTGGCTTCGGGAGTGATACACAAAGGCGACGAAGTGATGGCTTTGCCGTCGGGCAAACGCTCGCACGTGAAGAGCATCGTGACATACGATGGCGAACTCGAATACGCATTTCCTCCGCAATCGGTCACAATCACACTCGAAGACGAAATCGACGTGTCGCGTGGCGAGATGCTCGTGCACCCCGACAACTTGCCCTGCATAGGGCGTAACTTCGAGGCCATGCTCGTGTGGATGGACGAGGAAACTATGGATATGGGCAAATCGTTCTTCATCAAGCAAACCACCAACACCAGCCGTGCGCACATTACCGGCATAAAATATAAAGTAGATGTGAACACAATGGAACACCTGTCGGTCGAAAATGGCAAACTCACACGCGACACGCTGCCATTGCAGCTCAACCAAATTGCTCGCGTGGCGGTGGCCACCTCGCGCGAACTGTTCTTCGACCCGTTCAGCAAGAACAAGGCGACAGGCTCGTTTGTACTCATCGACCCCATCACCAACAACACTTGCGCCGTGGGCATGATTATCGACCGCATAGACGACCGCGACTTGAACGCCGACACAGGACTGCCCACGCTCGACTTGCCAAAATTAGGCATCACGCCCGAGCATTACGATGCTGTGGAACGAGCCGCAGCCGAGTTATACCGACAGGGAATTGAAGTCAAAATCATCAAATAACCAGATTAATGGGACTTATAGAATTTAACAAGTTGCCAGTCAACACCCTTGTCGGTGCCGACTGGCGCACTTTCAAGAATATCACGGCAGGACGCACCATCGGCAAGGGCTACCGTGGGAAATACACCCTCACCAAGTACATCTGCCGGTTGATGTCGCTCTTCGCCGCCATACAAGACCGCCGCTATGCAAGCACATTGCAGGAACAGCCACTACGACACGACCCGGTGTTTATCCTCGGGCATTGGCGCAGCGGCACCACTTTTGTCCACAATGTGATGGCTTGCGACAAGCATTTCGGCTACTGCACAACCTACCAGACAGTGTTTCCGCACCTGATGATGTGGGGGCAGCCATTCTTCAAGAAGACCATGAGCTGGCTCATGCCCGACCATCGCCCCACCGACAACATGGAACTTGCCGTGGACTTGCCGCAAGAAGAAGAATTTGCCCTCGGAAACATGACGGCTTGCAACTACTACAACTTTTGGTTCTTCCCGCAGTCGATGCAAGAATATGCCGACAAATACCTGCTCATGAACGACATCACCGACGACGAGCTGCACGAATTTGAAGAAGCCTTCATCAAGCTAATCAAAGTGTCGTTGTGGAACACTGGCGGAACACAATTCCTCAGCAAGAACCCACCGCACACTGGGCGTGTGCGCGAGTTGGTGAAGTTGTTCCCAAACGCCAAGTTCATATACCTGATGCGCAACCCCTACACGGTATTTGAAAGCACTCGCAGCTTCTATAACAACACCATCAAGCCACTCATGCTGCAACCCATCAGCCCCGAGGAATTGGAACGCAACATACTTTCGATTTATGCCAAGCTGTACCACAAATACGAAGCCGACAAGTCGTGCATTCCAGCCGGCAACCTAATCGAAGTGAAATTTGAAGATTTCGAGGCCGATGCGATGGCAATGACCCAGAAAATCTACGAAACTCTGTCAATTCCTGGATTTGACGAGGCCCGCCCTGCCATCGAGGCATACGTGGGAGGCAAGAAAGGTTACAAGAAAAACAAATACAAGTATGACCAGCGCACAGTGCAATTGGTGCAGGACAACTGGAGTTTCGCACTGAACGACTGGGATTACCACTTAGAATAACGCTACAATAAAACATGAAAGCATTGCTGAAACAAGCCATCTTGCCGCTACTGTTGCTTGCCGCCAACGTGGCAATGGCGCAACCTGGCGTTTACATGATTAACTACGGCGACATGGACCACTGGATTGACCGGCAAATAAAGGAATCGGGCATAATAGGTGGTGCCACAAAACATGTGTGGGCCATCGGTCCTACGATGACAATCGAGGGCGACGAGGCATATATCAACAAGGGCGGCTCGCCGTGGGGCTCGTCCAACGTTATGGCAAAGGTGGTGGGCATTACCAAGACCAACACATCGGTATTTCCCGAAAAACGCGGCGACGGATATTGCGCACGCCTCGAAACACGCATGGAAAAAGTGAAAGTGCTGGGGCTGATTAACATGGAGGTGCTTGCCGCCGGGTCGATTTTCCTCGGCAACGTGCACGAGCCCATCAAGGGAACCAAAAATCCGCAAAAGATGCTCAACTCGGGCATTCCGTTCACCAAGAAGCCTCGGGCATTGATGTTTGACTACAAGGTGCAGATGTCCGACAGGAAAAACCGCATCAAATCTACCGGATTTGGCAGCAAGGAGGAAATCGCCGGACGCGACCTGCACGAGGTCAACCTGTTCTTGCAGAGCCGCTGGGAAGACGAGGAAGGCAACATATATGCCAAGCGCATCGGCACGATGGTGGTGCGCTTCGACAAGGATTGCGACTGGCAGAACGGCGCCTCGTTCACAATCATGTATGGCGACATCACTGGCGACCCGTCATACGACGAGAGCATGATGGGCCTCAACTCCATCCGTTACGGAGTGAATAGCAAGGGTGAAAGCGTTCCCATTCAGGAAGTTGGCTGGGGCGACCCCAACGACACTCCTACCCACCTGCAATTACAGTTCACAGCCAGCCACGGAGGTGCCTACATAGGTTCGCCAGGCAACATATTGTGGATTGACAACGTGAAACTCGTCTATTGACAAGCCACACACATCAATCAAAAAATACTTTTTTACAGACCCGCGATGCATCATAAAAAGCCATGCGTCGCGGGTCGTCTATATATTATATCCATTTTTCCACAAAAACAATTCAATTCAAGAATTATGCTAAAAAAAAGACACAATTTATTACCTTTATTAGGTGAAAATATATTATTTTTGCCGTCATATTATTTCAATTTATTTACACAAATTTTTATGCAATGAAAAAATTTACCAAATTCATGGGAATTGCCATGCTTTCGGCCGCAATCATCGCCCCAAGTGATGCTACAAGCCTCCAAGCAAAAGGCAACCAATTGAACCAAGCTGTATTAGAAAAGTTGAAAGGCAATCCAGCTCAAACAGCATTTACCAAGCCTGCTGTAAAAGCCAACAGCCCTCTAATACAAGTAGCAAACACCTCCGCAAAAACAAATTTCGGCACAAAAGCCATCGAAGGCGGCGTCAGCACCATAGGGCCCGCATCCCAATGGCAGACAATCGACGGCCCAGATGGCAATATGTGGTTGCTGACACAGGAATTTGTTTACAACAATTATCAAGTCACCTCATCGACCGTCACATTCTATGACGGAACAGGCGCACAAGTGGGAGAACTAACCATTACTCCTCCTGCCGATGAATATGCCAACGATATTCAGATATTGTATATCAACAACACATTCTTCGACAGCAATTCAAGCACCTACGAAGTCACTACATACACCCACTTCATCGGCGACGACTACTCCACCTATGGGCGTTTCGAGATATACTCATTGACCGACGGCACATTGCTTAAAACCATTCCTGGCTCGGTAGCGATGTACGTGAGCCATACAGCCAACTACTCGACCTATCAGCGCTACTTGATTTGCAACGAAGAGGCAGGCGAAGATGGCAAGTATTACATAAACGTCGATGTATATGCCCCAGTATCATGGCAGTCGGAAGAGCCTACAATCGAGCACACCTTCAGCATTCCGTATGAAAACCTTAACTATAGCGACGGGCCGTATGTAAATACATACTTCCTAAACGACGAGTTGTACATCGCCCTTTCTCAATATGAGAAACCATATATGGACAACTCGACGTATGAGCCGACTCCCGACAACCACTACCTTGTAAACGTTTATGACAACGAATACAACGAAGTGGCTGCACTGTCAATTCCCGTTGAAACAGCAAGCGGCATGCTATATTCGATGTACTCCATGGGATATTTCTCTTACGAGGACCTGTCTATCGGTAGTTATAGCGGCGATGACAAATTCAATTTCATTATCACCCGATATGACTACACTCCATCGGCCGAAGACTTCCTCTACAGTTTCTTCGTATATGACCAGGACGGCAACCTCATCAACACTATCGACGAGGAGGCAACAGCTTGGTCAAAATTAAGCCCGATTTCAGGGGAAGAGACTCAATATGCCATGATACACACTTATGGCGATAGTGAATCTATTAAAATGGTCAACTTGCCAAGTTGCGAAACTGTGACTACGTTCCCTGGATACCTCGATGGGAACCTCCTTTCATCCAATCTCGACCGCTACCCAGTCAACGACACATACCAGTATGTCATCCCGCATGGCAATGGTTATGACGATGGTAACGGCAACACCGTCACACGCATTGGTTGGTACAACATCGACCAAACACTCGACCACTATGTCGATATCAACCTTGGCCCCAATGCCACTCTTGCACAGCACGTTTTCATGACAAATTCACTCGACCCATACTTGTTCAACTGCGATGACGAGCATGAATACATCCTCTTGGTTACTACGTTGCAAGACGACGGCACCTCCACCACTTCGCTGTGCATCGCCAACGACAGTGGAGAGATAATCCGCCAGTTTGGGGCAGATGAAACAAAAGGCAATTACAATTATGGATACTTAATCAACACCAACTCCAATGGCAAGAATAGCCTGCTCGTGGGTTACGTCGATGACAACTGGCAATATATAATCGACACGTATGAATTGCCATTCAGCAAATTTGAAGGCGGAGGTGATGGCACCGAAAGCAACCCATATATCATCAGCACCGCGGGCGACCTCAATTACGTGCGCGATACCCCAAGCGCATACTATGCTCTCGGCAACGACATCGACATGAGCACTTTCTATGGCGACTTCGAACCTATCGCAGACTTCACAGGCTCGCTCGACGGCAAAGGCTACAGCATCGACAACCTCTCAATCGCTGGTTCGGACATGGAAGTTGGCTTGTTCCAAGGCATTGCGTCTGACGGAACAATCAAGGATGTCACATTCAACAATCCTGTTGTCAAGCTCTCGGGCAACTGCATGTACGCTGGCGTAGTAGCTGGCAACATCATGAGCAATGGTGGCGGATACACCATCTCCAACGTACACGTCAACAATGCCGTGTTCACTTCCGACGGTTCAGTATCGCCATCAATCGGTGGTATTGCAGGGCAGCTTACTATTTTCTCAAAAGTTAGCGACTGCTCGGTCAACAACATCAATATCGACGTACCCGAAGCTTCAAATGTAGGCGGCATCGTGGGTACTACTCGCACAAGCTCATCTGTCAGTGCTTCACGCGCAAGCGGCACTATCAATGCTGGCACGACTATCGGCGGTATCGTGGGCGACAATGGTACTGGCGGCTCAATCACCAACTGCTATGCCGACATGCAAATCACTGGCGAGAACGAAATCGGCGGTATCGTAGGTGCTACAGTCCGTGGAGCCTCATCGACAACCTCAACCACAGGATATGCAAGCGCAGTAAGCAACTGCTACGCTACTGGCTCTATCACAGCCACGACTCCCAACCAATGGACCGGAAACTTCAGCGTTGGCGGCATAGCTGGTTCTATCACGACTAACTGGGGTGCACAGAATCGCGATTATTCAATCTACAACTGCCTTGCAGCCCTTGACGCAATCAACCTGCCCGAAGGCACCGAAGAAGCTCTTGCCGTGGGTCGCATTATAGGCTTTACCATCGCCAATGAAGATTACATGGAAGGCGAAGAAGTGCTTCAAGATGCAGGCCTTGTCAACAACTATGCTGTTGCAAGCATGACAGTGAACGGTAGCACCATCACAAACGATGATGCAACCACACCGCAAGGTGCCGACATCGCTGCCGATGCCATCGACACCGATTTCTTCACCACGACACTTGGATTCGCTTTTGGCAGCACCACTGATGAACCGTGGAAAGCAACTACCGAGCTGCCTATCCTATACTTCGAACAACGTGCCACTGGCATTACGCTCGACGTTACCTCGGCTGCTGCCGGCATCGACAATTTGATTACAATCACAGCCACTGTTGAAGGCACTACTGCCGACCGTGTAGCATTCACGTCGTCCGACGAAGAAGTCGCTTCGGTCATCGCAATCGCAATAGATGGCAACACAGCAACTGCAACAGTACGCTGCCACACCGAAGGCTCGGCCGAAATCACTGCCGAAATTGACGGATTGACAGCTACCTGCACCTTAGATGTAACAACAAGCGTTGAAGCCATCGAAACATCGCAACTGCGCATCTACACAGCCAACGGCAGCATCTTCGCTCCATCGGCTACCAATATCGCAGTTTACTCGATTGGTGGCGCACAAGTTGCCAACGTGAATGCCGAGAGCATTGAAGCTGGCGTTGTTGCCAACGGCATCTACATCGTAGTAGCAACCGATGCTACAGGCAACCGTGCCGTAGAAAAAGTGATTGTGAAATAAGTCCCGTCACATCACATACCCAATAATCCGCAAGGCTGGGAACACCATTTCCCAGCCTTGCTCGTTTTTTATCAACTACCATATTTGCCCAAGAAACTTTTTTCTACCGAAATTTTTCTGCAAAAATTCAAAACAGTTTCTAAATTAGCTCCCCGACCGCAGCACATTTGCAAATACCCACCACTACCATCGTGACCGCCACAGCCTATAAGCCATTTTAAACGGCCGTAACAGCAATTTATGCTCCCCAACGGCCATTTATACTCCGCAAGATATACACGCCCTGTATGCCCCAAAAAAACAGCGCAACTTCCTGATGAAAATCCATGGACACATATAGACTTTCAAAACATTCCGCAAGGCATGATTTTCACCAACCTCGCCATTGCCCCCTGCATATTTGCAAATACATCTACCTTGTTGTAGGAGGCTATCAAAATGCAAAATTTTGTGCAATTTTGTAGGGACGCACGGCCCGTGCGTCCGCTGCGCAATTAGGCGTATATTTTATTGATTTACAGATGATTAATCGAATCTTGTAGCACTCGGACGCACGGGCCGTGCGTCCCTACGAGGTTGGTCATGCCAATTTTGATACACCCTCGATGACAGCTCGAATACAACCGTAATATGCTGTAAATTTGGCAGTAACGTAATGCTGATTGTTTCAGACATCGCTATTTTGATACACCCTCTACACAAATGCAATAATGGTACACTCTCAATGGCTTACCCCCCCCACTGGGAAAACTTTTGCATAATAGCTGTGTCACAGAAAACAAAGCGCAGCATAGGAAGCCTCACCTTATATGAGAGATTTGGTAGGGAATAAAAAAACAGCGGCACCCATGCCATCGCAAAGGTGCCGCCACTTTTTCAATTACTTTATATACCTCAATATCGCATCATTTGAGTGTTTCGATATACTGACGCAGTGCATCGTTCGTCGGGTCAACTTCAAGCCACTTTTGATAATAAAGCTTCATGTTCTCATTATCCTTGTTCAGGTAGTAATGAACAGCCTTGTAACGGAAAATTTCGATATAAGTGGCAAGCTCATTGTCCGGATTATCGGGGTTCTTGTATTCTGGGTCGGCATCAAGTATAGCAAGCATCTTGTCGTAAGTAGGCATTGCTTCGCCATAACGTGCATAATCGCGACCCGAGAAGCGCATCTCGTGAACCATTTGTATGTTGGCTATCTGCGAAAGTATGCGCAGGTCGTTGGGTACTATCGAGTCAACCATTTCGGCATACTTGAGAGCCTTCTGCATCACTTCCTCGCGAGCAATCGAGTCGGTTGCTGTGGTATCAGCGATTGTAGAACCCCAATAGAGGTAACGGCGCGAAAGCACAAACAAGTCGTTGGTCTTGTAGTCGGCCTTGTCCACATACATTTGGAAAAACTCGGCTGCGCTCTTGTAGTCTTTTGCGTCGGCACAAGCCTCGCTGGCTTGCTTGAGCAAGTCGGTCTTTTCGGGGTTAGCCTCATAAGCCTTCTTGTACATTTCCACACTGCCAGGAACATCACCAAGTGCTGTGAGCACTATTGCATAGTCGCTGTAATCCTTAGGCTCGTATTTGGCAGTTGACGGTACGGTCATCGAGAGGAAATCCTTGGCATGGGCATCGGCGCGGCTCCACAATTCGGCTGCGGCAATCGAGTCGCTTTCCTCTTCCTGAGCCATTGCCACCAAGTTGTAAAGTTGCAGACGCTTCATGTAGAACACGTCGGCATCGCCTGCTGCATGTTCGCTGATGATTTTCGATGCGAGGTCAAACGATTCTTGGTAACGCTTGCCGTAGAAAAGCAGACCGGCATAACGGTTCTCGTCTTGCTTGAAGTGGTTGGGGTTCTGCATATACACGCCATACTTCTCGGCGGCCTTGGTCCATTGGTCGTCCTTGTAGTATTTCTCGGCGAGTTCACGTTGTGCAAGTGCCGAGTTTGGCTTCGATGCCACAAGGTTTTCAAGAGTCTGAATCGCAACAGCGGGATTAACGTAGAAATAAGTGTTTGCATATTTCACGTATGACTCGATGTTGTCCTTGTTGGAACGCATGGCCATTTCATACCAGCTTGCGGCATTACCCCATTGTTTCTGGTCGGCAAGGATGTCGCCCTCGAACACATAAAGGTCGGCACTCTGCTTGTCGCGCTTCTTGGCATCTTTCTTGGCGTCTTCAATCTTCTTGGCATACTTCACCGGGTCAACGTCATAGTAAGCGCGGCCGATGGCAACCATCACAGCATCATCTTTCTTGCCACACAGGTCCTTAGCGTTGTCAAAGAGCTTTTCGGCTTCTTTTTCGTTGTCCTTGGTGCCTTTTTTCAATTCAAGCTGGCCAAGCCCTACATAGTTGTAACCATATTCGGGGTCGGCAGCCACACCTTGGTCGAAGTATTTTACTGCCTCAGCATCATTGTCACCCACAAGTTCTATGCAACCGAGATAGTAATAAGCCTCGGCCTTGTTGGTTGCTGGGTCATTGAGGTTGCGGAGCAACAGTTCCTTGGCATTGTCATACTGTTCCACTTTGTAGTATTCAATACCGTCTTTGTACCCTTGTGCCATACAGGTGAGCGAGGCACCCAGGGCTAATGATAGAAATAATTTGAATTTCATTTTTTGTAAAATATTTACGTGTTTTTGATTAGTTCATTTTTTCACTCCAACGACACCAGCCGAGGTTGTACCCTCGCCGGCATTACGCCGGTGTTGAGTATGATTTTCTGCCCGACAAATCCCGTCAGGAACGAGTAAAACCCGTGCGAGAGCGAGCCGTTAGGCTCGGTCGTGGTCACATACACACTGCGGTAGAGCGGGTAGCTGCCATCATAAATGTAGGCTTGGTAAGGCTTGCAGGCCTCTATGTCGTTGTCACGGCGTATTTTCATCACCTTGATTTTGCTCGTGAAGTCGATTGCTGCCGTGTCTGACTTGTTCAACTCGGCCATGCGCTGCTCCATGTCGGTGGTGGGAGCCGCAAGGTCGGCGGTAATCCAGCTCACCCCGATGAAACCTATGGCATCGCGCCGTCGCTCGACCTCGGTGAACACTTGCTGCAAACTGTCAACCGAATACACGCGCCCGAATTTCTCGCCGCGCATAATCGAGTCGCTCACATATTTCACAATGCTCGACCCCGGATGGTCGAAAATTACGCGTATCGTGTCTAACTTCGATGGGAAAACATCCTTCCACCGCGGCGTGGCACCAGTCAATATGTCGCGAAGCTCCGAAACCGACAATTCGTCGATGTCATTATCCTTGTTGACAATGACGGCTACTGCATCAACGGCTATGCGCTGCGTGCGTGGCGGGAAACGCTTGACGCTGTGCAGGTAGTCACGCTGCTCCTGCGTCAGTTCTTGTGCCGTCACTATTAGCGATGTGCGCCCGTCGAGCATCGAGTCGATTGCCGACTTAGCATCGACATAATACGGAATTACGTTCGCATTGGGATAGGTGTATTCAAACACGTCGATTTCCTGCTGTATGATATTCTCGAACGTCTGGTCGCACATCACAGTCACAAGCCCCGACGTGCTTGAATCGGTGGGTTGGTGGCACGATGTCGCAACCACAGCTGCCACGATTCCTATGATGCCAAATTTTATTTTCTTCACGGTCTTATACATTTGCCTCCGAAACTTAAGTGTGTGTTAATAAATGCCCCTGAACTGGCGGTAGCCGCGCCAAAAGCCATATAGGATAAACAATGCGCCGAGGCTGTAACGCGCCCACGCATAGTTGTCGCCCCAACCAAAGAAATTCACCATCATCAAGTAACCCATTCCTAAATATATGATTATCATGAAGATGCCGAATGCATATTTCATCCCTTTCGGCGCACCTGTATTGGCACTGCTGTCACGGTAACTGTGCGAGCCGGTTTCTCGGGTGGATTCGTTTTTTTCTGTTTGGGTCATATCAGTTTTTTCAAATTTGACTATTGTATCCGACGGCATGTTGCATCGGGTTTTCGTGCCACGAGCTTGTTTCTACACTCTTGCAGCGTAAAATTACATAAAAAATGAATTAATTCGACAAAAGGTTGCACCTTATTAGAAATTCTTAACCATACAAGCGGCTGATAAAATAAATTTAGGTAAAACCGCCGCACGTCCTGCGCATTTATCCCAAGCGGCTGATAAATGCCGACAAGATGATGAAACTGTTTTGTAAACGCTTAGTGGAACTCACACTTTGCTGCCTAACGACAAATTAGGGATTATTGCCCGCAAGGTGGCCGATGGCGAAATATTGACAGCATAAACCGACAAAAATAGACAATCTGGCACTACACGACACACCGTCAAGCCCGTTTGCTGCCGTGGCATGACCTTTGCAATACCGTTAGTGGGTTTCGCAATGAAACCCACCAAAACAGAGATTAAAACAAGAATTGGAGGTAAATACTATGTCAGCTATTCAAAAGTACAATCAGAATTGGTTGCCAAGTTTCTTCAATGATTTCTTTGACAACAATTGGATGTTGAAAATGGGCGCTACAATCCCTGCCATCAACGTAATCGAGAACGAAAAGGATTACAAGGTGGAAGTTGCCGCTCCGGGTATGACCAAAGACGATTTTGACATTCACATCGGCGAGGACAACCAACTCGTAATCTCGATGGAAAAGAAAAGCGAGAACAACGAAAAGGCCAAAGACGGCGAAAAATACCTGCGCCGCGAATTTTCCTACACAGGCTTCCGTCAAGCTTTCGACTTGCCCGACAACGTTGACATCGAGCATATCGGTGCCGCAATGGAAAACGGCGTGCTGGCCATAACATTGCCAAAACTTACAGCCGACACAGCCAAGCCCAAGCGTGTGATTGAAATCCACTAACCTGCACAATCACCTCGCATAAACGACAACGGGGATGCACCGCAAACGCGATACATCCCCGTTTTTTTATTGCCATATCAGCAGCCACTCAAAAAGCCTCCCCTTCGGGGGGAGGTTTGGTAGTGGCTTTAGTAGGGGCTTTACTTACACCCGCATGATTTCTGTTTAATCTGAGTGAAGAAGTCGTTGCCCTTGTTATCGACAAGGATAAATGCCGGGAAATCTTCAACCTCGATTTGCCAGATGGCTTCCATGCCAAGCTCGGGATATTCAAGGCACTTGATGCTCTTGATATTGTTCTGTGCAAGTATTGCGGCCGGCCCGCCTATGCTGCCGAGGTAGAAACCGCCATGCTTGCGGCAAGCGTCGGTCACAGCCTGGCTGCGGTTGCCCTTGGCGAGCATCACCATGCTGCCGCCGTGGCTCTGGAACAGGTCAACGTATGGGTCCATGCGCCCAGCCGTTGTCGGGCCCATCGAGCCGCAAGGCATCCCTTCGGGGGTCTTTGCCGGGCCTGCGTAATAGATTGGGTGGTCCTTGATATACTGCGGCAAGTCTTCGCCTCGGTCAAGGCGTTCCTTCAAGCGGGCATGGGCGATGTCGCGGCCAACGATAATCGTGCCGTTGAGCGACAAGCGAGTCGATACTGGATACTTGTCAAGCTCTTTCAATATTTCGCTCATCGGCTGGTTCAGGTCGATGCGCACTGCATTCCCTTCGCCGGCATTACGCAATTCCTCGGGTATCAATTCGGTCGGGTTGTCGTCTAATTTTTCAATCCATATACCGTCGCGGTTGATTTTGCACTTGATGTTGCGGTCGGCCGAGCAGCTCACGCCCATGCCCACCGGGCAAGATGCACCATGACGTGGCAAGCGCACCACGCGCACGTCGTGTGCGAAATATTTGCCGCCGAATTGCGCTCCAAGGCCTATCTTATGAGCTTCTTCGAGCAAGCGAGCCTCAAGTTCCACATCACGGAACGCACGGCCCAACTCGTTGCCTGTCGTCGGCAGCGAGTCATAATAGTGCGTCGATGCCAACTTCACCGTCAACAGGTTTTTCTCGGCCGATGTGCCGCCTATTACAAATGCGATGTGGTAGGGAGGGCAAGCAGCGGTGCCCAGCGTCTTCATCTTCTCAACGAGGAACGGAACGAGCGTGTCGGGGTTGAGAAGCGCCTTTGTTTCTTGGAACAAGTAAGTCTTGTTGGCCGAACCGCCGCCCTTTGTAACGCACAAGAAGCGGTATTCCATCCCTTCGGTGCATTCGAGGTCGATTTGCGCCGGCAAGTTGCAACGGGTATTCACCTCGTCATACATCGTGAGCGGTGCGTTTTGCGAGTAACGCAGGTTTTCTTGCGTGTAAGTGTTGTAAACGCCACGTGCAAGGGCCTCCTCGTCGCAATAGCCTGTCCACACCTGTTGCCCCTTCTCGCCGTGGATAATGGCAGTACCGGTATCCTGGCACAGCGGAAGGCGGCCTTTTGCCGACACCTCGGCGTTGCGCAAGAATGTCAGAGCCACATATTTGTCGTTTTCGCTCGCCTCAGGGTCGCTGAGCACCTTTGCCACCTGCTCGTTGTGGCTGCGGCGCAGCAAGAACGACACATCACGGAAAGCCTGTTGCGCCATCCGCGTGAGGCCCTCTTTTTCGATTTTCAGTATTGGGTGGCCTTCAAACTCGCCCACCGAAACATAATCTTTCGTAAGCAAATAATATTCGGTATCATCGGGACCCAACGGGAATGGGGCCTGATACTTAAACTCCGGTGTTGTTGCCATAGTTAGTTATTTATTAGTTAAGTCTATGTATGCAAAGATAGTGCAAGGCGAGCGAAGAAAAAACAAATTCATTTGTTTTTTTCTCCCGAGCCGAAGCCTATCTTATCGAAAGTAGTGCAAGGCGAGCGGAATGCAAAAAAAATAGCTCGCTAATTTTTTTGCTTTCCCGAGCCGAAGCCTATCTTATCGAAAGTAGTGCAAGGCGAGCGTAATGCAAAAAAAATAGCTCGCTAATTTTTTTGCTTTCCCGAGCCGAAGCCTATCTTATCGAAAGTAGTGCAAGGCGAGCGAAGAAAAAACAAATTCATTTGTTTTTTTCTCCCGAGCCGAAGCCTATCTTACCAAATAACGCCGCAGTAACGGCTCGTTACTGCAACCGAGAACACCACCAAACAGCAAAAATGTGTAGAGGGTGTATCAAAATGTAGAATTGCGCGATTTTGTAGGGACGCACGGCCCGTGCGTCCGCTGCGCAATTAGGCGCATATTCTATTAATTTACAGATGATTAATCGAGTTCTGCGGCAATCGGACGCACGGTCCGTGCGTCCCTACGAGGTGGGTCATGCCTATTTTGATACATCCTCGATGTGCGCAACCGTGAACGACACACATTGTGGCGGACATCGAGGGTACATCAAAATGCAGATTGGTGCGATTTTGTAGGAACGCACAGCCGCTGGATTCAGAAATCCAACGAAACAGGCACAGCGAGCCTCCCCTTCGGGGGGAGGTTTGGAGGGGGCCCCCATCACGAAACGAGGCGGGTCGCTTCACAGCGGTCCGCCTCGAATCATCACAAATTATTGTCAAGTACTCTGTCTGTATATTGCGTGCTTAACAATCGTTTTCATAATCTGCCTACAAGGCAGTTACTTCACCACTTTCACCGAGCTGCCGTCGTCGAAGCGCACGATGTAAACGCCCTTTGCGAGCGACGAACCGTCGATGGTGGCCATGCCACGCACCTCGCTTGCTGCCACGGCCTGGCCGGCAATGTTATAAACCGTTGCGGCACCGATACTCTCGGGCGCGGTAATCACGAAGTTTTCACCGTCAACCACCACACTGGCAGCCGATGCGCCAGCAGCCACGTCGGCGACGCCAGCCGGCGACGATGGGAATGTGGCATCTATGTTGATGATGAACGAGCCATACATCGTGCCAGTGCTGATGCTGAATGCCGGAAGGCCATAAATGTTGTTAGTGGTTTCACCGTCAGTCGTAATATCGACACCGAAGTAGCCATAATACAGCTCGTTGGGGTCGGGATAGTAAGTATTTAATATTGTCACGTTGGTATTGCCGATGTTCGTTGCCGACACCTTGACAAGTATTGCGCAGTCAACATTAATCGACCCTTCCGACCACAATCCATCTTCCATATACTGAATATTGAAAGGAATTACGCAATAGTCTGGGTCAGAAGCTACCGGGAACACCACATCACGCCCCACGCATTCACCGATGGCGAGCGTTTCGCCAAGGGTGCCGCTCTCATCAATTGCCACCACTTCGAGGTTAAACACTGTGAGTGGGTCAACTGTGCCAGTGCCGAACACCGTCACACGCGAAAGCTCGTAAGGCACTGCCGGAGCATCAAACATATTGCCAATGAACGACAAGGTCGCATAATTGTTTTCGTCGGGGGTGCTGACGAATAATCCCGACCATATCGACTGCATCTCGGAGTTGAAGCCAAACAAGCCTGCCGTGTTGCTGCCACCGACAGTCACCATACTTTGCGTGTCGATATTATACGTTCCAAGCCCGTAAGTGCTCTCAGGGTCGGGGCCGTTACCGGCTTGCAAATATTCGCTGTCACCATATTCGCTGGTAGCATCACCGGTAGCCGCTGTGAGCGTCGGTGCCACATACAAGCCGTCGGAATATTTAACTGTGAGGTTGGTTTCGTCGGTCGTGACAATATTGTTCTCGCCATTGCCGTCGTCATACGACCACGTGAACATCTCACTATCGACACTGCTGGTGTTAATCCACGTCTGGTCAACCCCTGCCGGTATCAGCAGCCTGTGGTGAGTATATGACATATACTCCTCGCTGAGGCCGAAGTGCAACGACCCGACAGGCGACACGAAGCAAGCCTCGGGCTGTGCCGCACCCACTGCCACTGCATCGACATACAGGGTGTTGCCGTTGATGCCAACATACTCGAATGCAAACTGCACCTGCTCGCCTGCATAGTCCGACAGGTCGATAGCATAATCATACCACATCATATCGGAATAATTGTCAAGTAATTCCTCAAACGACATTCCCATATACAGGTCGGCAAGGTCGAGCAATTCGGTCCAGCTGCTGCCGCCGTCGGTCGATGCAAGCACCTTGAGCGTGGCCGACGGCACTTGCTCTATCCATTGCATCGTTTCCCAATCCACTTGCACGAGGTCGTACAAAAATACTGGGCCATAATCCACCACGAAATATAGATAGTGGCCGTCGCCGACTGTGACTGATGGAGTGACGAGCCACTCATCCTGTTCAACCATAGCAAATTGGATGCCCATCATGTAATTGCCGTCGTATGGCTCCGCACCGAGCATTGGCACACCTTCCGATACGTGCCATGTTTCCAAAGCATCAATATCGCCGATAGTTTCGCTCACATACTGCGTCCAGCCGTCGGGCAGCCAGTTTTCGGTTTCGCCATCCCATCCCTCGAAGCTCTCATTTAGCACCGAGTTCTCGGGGTCAACACCTTTCGGGGTTACTGTCGCGGCCTTGCCACGATTGATATGGCGGTCGCTGCCGGCCTTGACTATGCGCTTGCAAGGCGTTCCGTTCTCGTCGATGATGATTTGCAACTTGGCATCCTTGCCAAGCTGCTCCGTGTGGGCCTCGGCGATGCGTGAAATTCTCGAAACTGCGTTAACCTCGACGGCAGCCGGTTGGGCTGCTACCGATTGGTAGGCCTCGGCGCTGTGAACGCCAGCCGTGAGTGCCATGCTTGCCGAAGCGGCAACGAACGAAAGTAATAATTGTTTCATAAGTTAAAAGATTTTGTTGATTGGTATTGCGGTTAAAATATCGTTGCAAATATATAAAATTATTGATACTTTCGCACACAAATCCCACATAAAATGAGAAAAAATATTGTTTTTCGCCAAAATCCAAAGCAAAATGACATCCTCAATGTAGGGGGTGTATCAAAATTGGCATGACCCACCTCGTAGGGACGCACGGACCGTGCGTCCGAGTGCAGCAAAGCCCAGTTAACCATCTGTAAATTAATAGAATATGCGCCTAATTGCGCAGCGGACGCACGAGCCGTGCGTCCCTACAAAA
>CALUMJ010000028.1 GCA_944321715.1 uncultured Muribaculaceae bacterium
AAGTCGGGGCTTTGTGGCATTTTTTTACAGATAGGTTATGATAAGAGGGTGTACCTGAATTTTGATACACCCTCGTTTATTGCCACATTGCAAGTGTTTGTCATACAATTGAATAGAATCTGCACAGACGAGCTGCGGCACGCCACGGCTCTACGACAAATGTATGTGGTTATAATTTCGGCACACCCTCTACATGGCACCTTTGCAGCCATTTTATTATCATTGCAATACAAAAAAATCCGGCTACGCTCACGCGCCACCGGACTCCTAACCTATGATTCACTTATTTGTTGTTGTTTCTATATATGATTTCTTCAATTAGGTGTTTCATAGTTATATAACCTCGCCAATGTAGCCACTGGCTCAAGGTCTTATTGACGTGGAAATTTCATCAGATTACCTGATGGGGTGATATTCCACAAATGCCTCCATTGCCTCGTAGCTTGCCAGACCAAGGTCGCTATAAAGCTGTGCTGTAGCGCGGTTGCGGTCTTCGGCACGTTGCCAGAACAGACGGTCGTCGTTGCCAAGGAACGGCGCATTCTCCATTTGCGACTGGTGCTTGAGGATAGAATTACGCTTCGAGCGCAGCTCTTCGGGGCTAATAGGCACGGCCATTTCGATGTGGTCGATTTCCCATTCGGCCCATGCGCCACGGTACATCCAAATGCGGCAATCCTTCATGAACGGCTCATCGAGCAATTCATCTACTGCGGCAAGAACGGCATCGGTGCACACCTTGTGCGTTCCATGCGGGTCGGCAAGGTCGCCGGCTACGAATATCTGATGCGGTTGAACGCTCAATATCAACTTCTTGATGATGTCAACATCGACTTGCGTCAAATCGCCCTTCTTGATTGTTCCAGTTTCATAGAACGGCAACTCACAGAAGTGTATATTCTCGGGCTTCACGCCGATGTAGTTGCAAGCTGTCGTTGCCTCGCATTGACGTATTTTGCCTTTCAAGTAACGGACAATCTCCATGTCGATGTCGCCCTGCTTCTTTTCCTTGAGGAAGCTATGGATTTCGGCACTGATTTCCTTGTATTTCTCGGTGTCGATGCCGAAACGTTCGCCAATGCGGTCCATCAACATCACATAACGGAACATATCTTCGTCACCGACAGCTATGTTGCCCGATGTTTCGTATGCCACATGCACGTCGTGATGCTGGTCAACAAGGCGTTTCAGCGTTCCGCCCATCGATATTACGTCGTCATCGGGGTGCGGGCTGAACACTATCACACGCTTCGGATACGGCACGGCACGCTCAGGACGATAAGTGTCGTCGGCATTTGGCTTGCCGCCCGGCCAGCCAGTGATGGTGTGTTGCAGGTCGTTGAATATCTTTATGTTGACATTGTAGGCCGAGCCGTAATATGCAAGCAGTTCGCTCAACCCATAATCGTTGTAGTCCTTGTTGGTGAGCTTCAAGATAGGCTTGCCTGTCTGCGAGCAGAGCCATACAATTGCACGGCGAATCAGCTTGTCGGTCCATTCGCACGAAGTCACCTTCCATGGGTGGCTGATGCGTGTGAGCTCGTCGGCTGCCGACAAGTCAATCACCAACTTGGCATGGTGGTGCATCTGCAATATCGATGCCGGCACTTGGTCGTCGAGCTTGCCCTCAACAGCGCGGTAAACGATGTTGGATATATTTTCGCCCCAAGCCATGGCAATGACACGCTTGGCCGACAATATGTTGGACAATCCCAGCGTGATGGCTGTTGTAGGCACCTCGTTGCAGTGGTATGAGTCGGCCACTTTCTGGCGCATCTCGTTGCTTAGGCGCATCAAGCGGCATGCCGAGTTCATCGACGAACCAGGTTCGTTGAACGCCAATGTTCCCAATTGTCCTATTTCGCACAACACCAAGTCGAGCCCGCCGCATTTCTCTATGTCGGCCTCATAGTAATGGCAAAATTGGATAATGTCTTCTATAGTGGTGTTTACGTCAAACTTGTGGAAATTGGCAGGGGTTATATCCACCTGGCTGAGAAATGCGTCGCGCAACCGGGCCGTAGTGCTTGGTGTGCGTGTTTCGTCAATCGGGAAAAATTCATACAGGTTGAACACTATGACATTCTTGAAGCTCACTTCGCCCTGCTTGTAGAGTTCAACAAGCTGCTCGTAGATTTTCAATGTGTTTTCGCCTGTGCCAAGCCCCAGCACGCACTTGCCGGTAGTGTCAACAAAGCGGCGGATGGTCATTGCCACCTCTTTTGCAATGCTTTCGGCTCCTTGGGCTGGTGTTTCAAAAATCTTGGTATTTAGTTTTTCATTCCGAGTGAGTGAAGCGAGTTCTATTTCACTCGTAGGAGCATAATACTTTTTAGGTATTCTGTCCAGTTTAATCTGAGAGCTAAGGTTTGTTTTCATTTATATGATTTAGTTAGTGGTAATTTCTTTGCAAACATACATCGAAATCGCAGATGTAAAAGGGTTTTTAACATTAATTTTGTATTAGGTGCATTATTTTAGCATACGACTGACTACATTGCCAATCGTATGCCCATACCTCTCGCAGCCTCACCTGGCAGCGGCGATTTACCATATTATGGACAACGCGTTGCATGATGACATGCCTTACCGTTGCAAATATACTGAAACTATTTGTCAATACCTATTGCCACACATGTTTTTTACAGTATTTTAGCACATTGCGTGGACAACGCCTCGGCAAGCCGCATTTTGCCACACTTCCCACATGTCCTGCGACCGACAGTCAGAATGGGCGGATGCCCATGATTTCGCGCACGTCGCGGAGCGTCTTTGACGCATTCTCGCGGGCTTTCTCGGCACCCATGCGCACCACTTGCCGCAGATAGGCATCATTGTTCTGTATGTCGATAATGCGCTCGCGTATCGGGGTTGTAACCTTCAGAATATCTTCGGCTATCTCCTTCTTCAGGTCGCCGTAACGTATCGAGCAATTGTTATACGCATCGGTGAAATATTCTACTTTGTCAGGAGTGGAAACTATCTTCAGCAGCGTGAAGAGGTTCTGCACCGGCTCGCACATGGGCGAATTGGGTTCTTTCGGCCCCTCGTCGGTGACGGCGCGCATCACCTTCTTGCGCAGCGTCTTGGGGTCGTCGAGCAAGTATATGCAATTGCCCTCCGACTTGCCCATCTTTCCCGAGCCGTCGAGTCCAGGCACTTTTACTGGCTCGCCGCCGAAATCAAAGTTGGTCGGTTCGGGGAAATAGTCCACGCCATAGAACGAGTTGAACCGCCGTGCAAACCGGCGCGTCAATTCCAAGTGTTGCTCCTGGTCCTTGCCCACAGGCACTTTCGTCGCCTTCTGGATGAGGATGTCCACGGCCATCAGCGTCGGGTAAGTGAGCAACCCGGCATTGACACGCTTGTTGGTGTTCGCGCCTATTATTTCCTGTTCTATGTTGTCGCTCTCTGACGTTATGCCCAGCATCTTGCGCGCCTTGTCCTTGAACGAAGCGGTGCGCATCAGCTCGCCTATGCCCACGTGCATGTTCAGCAACAAGTACATCTCCGATATTTCAGGAACGTCGCTCTGCACAAACAGGGTCGATTTCTCGGGGTCGAGGCCTGCGGCAAGATATTCGGCAAGAATACTTTTCACATTCTTGTGCAATTCGTTAGGGTCGGGCGCAGTGGTGAGGGCGTGCAGGTCGGCAATGAAGAAGTAATTGATATACTTGCTTTCGGGGTCGTTCTGCATCCTCACAAATTTGCTAAGTGCGCCATAATAGTTGCCAAGGTGCAATTGCCCCGTGGCACGTATCCCGCTTAATACAATCTCTTTCATAATCCAATTTCCAATTTTCCCACAAAGTTACATCACCCCACAGAAAAACCCAAACCCTTTGCCTAAATAACGCAAATACACTTTCTACTGTCACCATCCAAGACCATCTTTGCCCATCATGAGTTTTAGAAACCAGCGAACAGCATAAAACTTCCACAACAAGTCGTGACACCAGGGGGGGGGTTACAGCAGGCCCTTGGTGGAGGGGAGGCGGTAGTGGAACACATCGCGGCGCACGGCGGCGCGTAGGGCGCGTGCCAGTGCCTTGAATATGCCCTCAATCTTGTGGTGTTCGTTGTCGCCGTGCGCACATACGTAGAGGTTCATGGCGGCAGCGTCGCTGAGGCTTTTGAAGAAGTGGCGGAACATCTCGGTGGGCATCTCCCCTATTTTCTCGCGGTGGAACTCGGCATCCCACAGCAGCCACGGACGGCCGCCAAAGTCGAGTGCGACAGTGCAGTCGCAGTCGTCCATCGGCAGCACGAAGCCATACCGCTCGATGCCGCGCTTGTCGCCCAATGCCTTGCGTAACGCTTCGCCAAGTACGATTGCCGTGTCTTCGATAGTGTGGTGTTCATCGACCCACAAGTCACCCTTCACCTTTATGGCAAGGTCGATGCCCGAGTGCCGTGCAATCTGCTGCAACATGTGGTCGAAAAATCCCAAACCAGTGTCGATGTCGGCACGTCCATCGCCATCTATGTCGATGTCCACGCTGATGTCGGTTTCGGCTGTCTTGCGCTTCACGTGAGCAGTGCGCGAGCCACCACGCAAGAAGTCGGCAATGCGGCTCCAGTCGTCGGTGACAAGTGCCGTGCAGCCTCCAAGCCCGGCATCTTCCACCTCTTTGCGTCCTGTGCCTTCAGGGGCAAAGTAGATAGCCTTTGCTCCAAGGTTGTGCGCAAGCATCACGTCGGTGAGGCGGTCGCCTATCACGAATGATGCTTCGAGGTCGTAATCTCCACCCATATATTTGCCAAGCAGTGCCGTACCCGGTTTGCGGGTCGGCTTGTTCTCGTGTGGGAAAGATGTGTCGATTATAATGTCGTCAAACCTAACCCCCTCGCCCTCAAGCGTGTCTATGAGCAAGCGGTGCGGTGGCAAGAAATCCTCCATTGGGAACGATGCCGTCCCCAATCCGTCTTGGTTGGTCACCATCACAAGCTCGTAGTCGAGCGTCGAGGCGATAAAAGCTAAGTTCCTTATCACACCTGGCACAAACTTGAACTTCGCAAGGCTATCCAATTGGTAGTCCTCGGGCGGCTCTACCACCAATGTGCCATCACGGTCGATGAACAATGCCGTGCGGCGCAGTTTACAGTCGGTCGTTGTCATACTCTTTCAACGTTTCAATCAACAATTCATTATCTTCGCGGCTGCCGACGGTCAAGCGCAAGCATCCCTCGCACATTGGCACACGGTTGCGGTTGCGCACCACGATGCCTCGGGCAAGCAGGTAATCATACAATCCATCGGCATCGCCGACACGCACAAGCAGAAAATTGGCATCGGAGGGAAAAATTCGCTCAATGCACCGCAAACGCCCAAGCTCGACAGCAAGCCAATGGCGAGCTTCCCTGATTTGCCGCACCTCGTCGCGTATCGTGCCGATACCGTCAAGCAATTCCAGTGCATAACGCTGCGTGAGCAGATTGATGTTGTAAGGATAC
This sequence comes from uncultured Muribaculaceae bacterium, assembly GCA_944321715.1. Classification (GTDB taxonomy): domain Bacteria; phylum Bacteroidota; class Bacteroidia; order Bacteroidales; family Muribaculaceae; genus Avimuribaculum. The sequence goes on from CALUMJ010000028.1 coordinate 5,458, forward strand.
TTCACCTTATTGTAAAGGCCGATGATTTCCTTCGACGCAAAAGCCATGCCGAGCCTCACCGATGCACTTGCCAATGCCTTGGAAAACGTTTGCAATACTATCAAGCGGGGCAATTCGGCAAGGCTTCCGAGCATCGACCCGCGGTCAGAAAAATGCACGTATGCCTCATCAACCACCACTATACCGTCAAAACGGCGGCACACATCGGCAATCATTTCGAGAGGAAACGCATTGCCAGTGGGATTGTTGGGCGAACATATCCACACCACACGTGTATTGTCGTCGGTTGCAGCCAACAACCTGTCGGCATCAAACCCAAAATCCTCATTCAGAGCCACTGTGCGATATTGCACATCGTTAATGTCGGCACACACTTCATACATTCCGTATGACGGGGCTATCGCCACCACATTGTCGATGCCCGGGCGGCAAAAAATGCGGTAAGCAAGGTCGATACACTCGTCGCTGCCCACGCCGAGGAAAATCTGGTCGGCCGGCACGCCCTTTATTTCGGCAATTTTCTCCTTCAGTTGCTGTTGCAAAGGGTCGGGATAACGGTTATATGGCTCATTGTATGGGCTTTCATTGGCATCGACAAACACGTGCGCCTCGCCCGTGTATTCGTTACGAGCCGAGCTATAAGGCTTCAACTCCCATATATTTTTCCTTACGAGTTTCTGTAATTCCATAATTCAGTGTATGTTATTGCTCATTAATACGCACTTCCAAGGCAAGGCTGTGTGCTACAAGACCCTCGTTGCGAGCCATCGTGGTCACGGCAGGTGCTATCGAGGCAAGGCCTTCACGGGAGAGTCGCTGAAATGTGATTTTTTTCATGAAACTATCGATATTCACGCCACTGTAGCAGCGCGCATAGCCGCTGGTAGGCAATGTGTGGTTGGTACCCGAAGCATAATCGCCGGCACTTTCGGGAGAGTAAGCTCCAAGAAATACCGAACCTGCATTCTCGACCATCGCAGCAAGCCGCTCGGCCTGCGAGTGGTTTATTATGAGATGTTCGGGGGCATAATAGTTGGCAAATTGCATCATTTCCTCATCGTCGTGCAATAATATTATGTGGCTGTGGGCAAGCGACCGTCGCGCGAGTTCGTCCTTGGGCAAGCGTGAAAGCAGCAGGTCGATGTCGCGGCACACGGCTCGGGCAAGCTCTCCATCAGTAGTGAGCAGAAGCGACTGGCTGTCGGCTCCATGTTCGGCTTGCGACAAGAAATCACTTGCCACATACATCGCATTGGCACTGCCATCGGCCACGACCATCACTTCCGACGGGCCTGCCGGCATGTCGATGGCTACCCCCCGGGCATTGACTTGCACCTTGGCCTCGGTCACATAGCGGTTGCCAGGCCCAAATATCTTGTAAACAGGCGTTATGCTCTCGGTGCCAAGAGCCATTGCCGCCACCGCTTGCGCACCGCCGACCTTGTAAATGTCGCCGACACCAGCCACACGTGCAGCATACAATATGGCAGGATGAATAGTGCCATCGCGACGTGGCGGCGTACACAACACCACCTCGCGGCAACCGGCAAGCCGTGCCGGAATGGCAAGCATCAGCACAGTCGAAAACAGCGGCGAATTGCCACCCGGAACGTAAAGCCCCACACGTGAAATAGGCACGGCGCGTTGGCGGCAATCAATCCCGGGCATTACCTCCACTGCCACTTCCGGCGGCAATTCGGCGGCATGGAATTTCGCAATATTGGCGGCAGCCACACTTATTGCTTCCTGCAAGTCAGCTGGCACTTCCCGGCAAGCTGCATCAATCTCCTCGTCACTTACCTTTATCGTGTCTAAGTGGCAACCGTCAAACCGTTCGGTCATCTCCTTCAATGCCTCGTCGCCTCGTGCAGCCACGTCGTCGATGATTTGTGCCACATTGCGGCGCACTGTTTCATCGACCACGGCTGCCCGCCTCGCATATTGCGCCCAATCGGTCCGCTTGGGATATTCTACAATCTCAACCATATCAAACCTTTCGCTTTATGGAACCATCTTCATTATATCAAGCACCAAGATGCCCTCGGCACCGGCCTCTTTAAGCCTCGTCGCCACATCCCAGAAATTCGCCTCCTCTATCACCGAATGCACCGAACACCAATTTTCGTCGGCGAGCGGCAATATTGTCGGGCTTTTGATTCCCGGCAGTATAGCCACCACTTCATCGAGCTTTTCACGAGGCACATTCATCAACAAGTATTTCTTGCCATCGGCATCTTTCACTGCCTTGAAACGGAAAATCAGCTCATTAAGCACTTTCTGCTTCTCGTCGGGCAACTGGCAGTCGCCGCCTATCAGCACAGCCTGCGAATCGACCACCTTCTCCACTTCCACAAGGTTGTTGCTCACAAGCGTGCCACCCGACGACACTATGTCAAATATCCCATCGGCAAGCCCTATGCCCGGCGCAATTTCCACCGAACCATTTATCACATGAATGTCGGCATTGATGCCGTTGCGCATGAGGAAATCTTTCAAAATACGCGGATATGAAGTGGCAATCTTCTTTCCTTCAAACCATTTCACTCCGTCATAGGCCACATCACGTGGAATGGCCAGCGACAGGCGACAGCGGCTGTAGCCCAGTTGGTGCAACACCTTCACCCGTTGGCATTTCTCAAGCACTTCGTTCATTCCCACTATGCCCACGTCGGCAGTACCCGTAGCCACCGAGTCGGGAATATCGTCGTCGCGCAAATACAAAATTTCAACCGGGAAATTACGCGACGGCACCAGCAGCGTGCGTTTCACGGCAGGGAATTTAATTCCTGCCTGTGCCAGCAATTCCATTGTTTCGTCATAAAGCCGGCCTTTCGACTGTACAGCAATTCTAAGCATTTTTCTTCTTTTTACTTTTTTATCCACGCCTACCATGCCTCATTAAGGAAATCGGGCTGTCGAATATAAAAAATTTACGCCAGCTTAGCCTTTCCTCTATGGCACTGGCAAGCTGGCGTTAATAATTCCTTTTTATTATGTGCAAATAGTCAATTTCGCACAACCGTTTACATCAACACGCATCGACTTGCCGCAGCCCCTCGTGGTTGCAGTGATAATGCGAATGATGATGTAGTGCACGAAATATCATTTTTGTTCCTTGTTTTGTGCAAAAGTAACACATTTGCCACATTTTACAAAACAATTTACTATTTTTTCCGCAAATCTTCTTTAATTTTTTGCTGCTAAGCACTAAACCCGGTAACGAATAGCGGCATTTTGTGGTCAAATACTACCAATGCCAGAATTTTTGCAGGAAACCAGAGTTAAGGACTAATTTTCGACAATATCTCCGTTTTGCACCACTAATTCATATCCATCTTCAAATTTTATACAAAATTATACACTATTTATGTTTTTGATTTTCTAAAATTTGGGATTGGTATGATTGAATTGAAAAAATCTGACGGCTATATATTATATTGCGTTCTGCATAGCACTTGTGCCGATATTGCTACTGCGCGATTTCACACCGTCAAATGAATTAAGATACCTAAGCATTGCCGACGAGGCGTTGCGCAACCACACTTTCTTCACTTTCACCAACCACGGCATCCCCTACGCCGACAAGCCTCCACTGTACCTGTGGATTGTCATGCTTGGAAAATGGATTTTCGGAAGCCATCAAATGTGGTTCCTGTCATTGGCCTCGCTAATCCCTGCCATCATAACCGTCAGGACTATGGACCAGTTGACTGCCAACGAATTGGACAAGACATCGGCTCTGGCTGCACGCATGATGATGCTCACATGTGGCCTTTTCGCCGGGCTTGCAGTCACATTGCGCATGGATATGTTGATGTGCATGTTCATAGTGCTGGCACTCCGTGCGTTTTACCGTATGGCAGTCATGCACGACACCAGCAAGAAAACCGCATGGCTATTCCCCGTGTATGTGTTTCTCGCCGTGTTCAGCAAGGGTCCTGTGAGGTTGCTTGTGCCGCTATTTTCCTCTAATGAAAAAAAACATATCAAGTGATGAAAATATTAGTGACAGGTGCGGCCGGATTCATTGGAGCAGCTTTGGTAAAAGCCTTGATTGGGAAAGGGCATGAAGTGGTCGGCATCGACAACATTAATTTCATATTACGACACGGCCCTGAAATATGCCCAACTGGCCGACGCAGGCATAGCTCAATCGTATATAGCCGAATGCCGCATGGCCGAAAGCTCAAAAAATCACCTTTACCGTTTCATGAAGATGGACTTGACCGACCTCCAGAACATGGCAACGATGTTTGAAACCGAGAAATTCGATATTGTTGTCAATCTCGCCGGGCAAGCCGGGGTGCGATATTCGGTCGAGAACCCATTCGCCTACGTCGAAAGCAACGTCTTGGGATTACTGAATATTCTTGAAAATTGCCGTCACCATCCGGTCAAGCATCTACTGTATGCCAGTTCGAGCAGCATCTATGGAATGAACAGCCACATCCCCTATTCCGAGGACGACAAAGCCGACATGCCCGCCAGCCTTTACACCGCTACCAAGAAAACCGACGAGCTGATGGCTTTCGCCTACAGCAAGCTATATGGCATCCCTGTCACCAGACTGCGGCTGTTCACAGTTTACGGGCCATGGGGACGCCCCGACATGGCTCCGTTTATCTTCTTGAAATCCATCATCGAGGGCAAGACCATACGCGTGTTCAACCACGGCGACATGAAGCGCGACTTCACCTATATCGACGATGTAATCGACGGCATAATGCTGCTGCTCGAACACCCGTCGCAACAAGCCGTTCCTCACACGGTTTACAACATCGGGCATTCAAGCCAAGTTGACTTGATGGAATTCATAAGAACCATCGAGGAGGAAACAGGCCGCAAGGCTTTAATGAAGATGGAAGACATGCAACCTGGCGACGTATGCTGCACATACGCCGACATTTCACACATACAGCACGACTTCGGTTTCAAACCTCGCATTTCGGTCAAGCAGGGAATACACGCATTCTACGAGTGGTACACCGGTTATATGCGGTCTAAAGCAACCAGTTCCGAGGAATAAGATGCCAACCGCTGCATATCGCACGAGATTTTGCCGTTTCGGGCATATTAATTAATTTTGCAACATTAAGAAACTGTTTTGAATTTTTTATTCAATGGTTTAAGGGGGATTATCGAGTTGGTTTTGATTATTTTTTGAATAAGTTTAGCTCACTAAACGTTGAAAAAATAAGCCGAAGCAGCCCCGAAAAGGTACCCAAAACCTGAACAAGGAACTTTCCACAAACTTATTTCTGTAAAAATTCAAAACAGTTTTTAAGATATAAGTGTATAAAGCAAAAGCAATGATACTTCCTATTTATCTTTATGGACACCCGGTGCTGAGGAATACCTCGCCCGACATCACTCCCGATTTCCCCGGACTGCATGAGCTGGTGGAAAACATGAAAGCCACAATGTATGCCTCCGACGGCATAGGAATCGCAGCCCCGCAAGTGGGCGTGAACGCACGCGTGGTATATATCGACGCTTCGGTTCTTGCCGATACATTCCCCGAACTTGCCGAGAGCAAATACGTGCTAATCAACCCACACATCGAAGTAATCGAAGACGGCGAAAAAATATCGCGTGAAGAGGGCTGCCTGAGCTTGCCGGGCATCCACGAACCAGTAACGCGCATCGAGAAAATTCGCATCAAGTATCTCGACGAGCAGTTCACTCCTCACGAAGAAGTGGTGAGCGGCTACCTTGCACGCGTGATGCAACATGAGTGCGACCACCTCGACGCCGTGCTATTCATCGACCACCTTTCCCCAATACGCAAACAGTTGATTCGCAACAAGCTCAACAACATCATCAAGGGAAAAGTAAAATGCGACTACCGCACAAAAGGTTTCAAAAAATAACAAACTGTATCTAAAACTCTCACGCACTTATGGCCGACGACAAGAAAGTTATATTCTCGATGGTGGGGGTAAACAAAATTTACCCACCGCAAAAACAGGTATTGAAAAACATATACCTGTCGTTTTTCTACGGAGCTAAAATAGGCATCATTGGCCTCAATGGCGCAGGTAAATCGACACTGCTGAAGATTATCGCCGGAATCGACAAGCAATATCAAGGCGAAGTGGTATTCTCGCCAGGCTACACCGTGGGCTACCTCGAACAAGACCCCAAACTCGACCCCGAAAAGACGGTCAAGGAGGTCGTCCAGGAGGGATTGAAACACATCACCGACCTCATTGCCGAATATGATGCCGTGAACGAAAAATTTGCCGACCCCGAGGTGCTTGAGAATCCCGACAAGATGGATGCACTGCTCGCCCGGCAAGCCGAATTGCAAGACAAGCTCGATGCCGTGGACGCATGGAACTTGGACAACAAGCTCGACCGAGCAATGGACGCACTGCGATGCCCTCCCGAAGAACAGGTAATCAAAACCCTGTCGGGTGGCGAACGCCGACGTGTGGCCCTATGCCGGCTGCTGCTGCAACAACCCGACGTGCTCCTGCTCGACGAGCCGACCAACCACCTCGATGCCGAGTCAATCGACTGGCTCGAACAGCACTTGCAACAATACCCAGGCACTGTCATTGCCATCACGCACGACCGCTACTTCCTCGACCATGTGGCTGGCTGGATTCTTGAACTCGACCGCGGAGAAGGTATTCCATGGAAAGGCAACTACTCGTCGTGGCTCGAACAGAAAACCCAGCGCATGGCCCAAGAAGAAAAACAGGCAAGCAAACGCCGCAAGACTCTCGAACGCGAGCTTGAGTGGATACACATGGCTCCCAAAGCTCGGCAAGCCAAGGGAAAAGCCCGCTTGTCGAGCTACAACCGCCTCCTCAACGAAGACCAAAAAGAGCGTGAAGAAAAACTCGAAATATTCATTCCCAACGGTCCTCGCCTCGGCAACAAGGTCATCGAAGCAATCGGCGTGGAAAAGGCCTACGGCGACAAGCTGCTGTTCTCCGACCTCAACTTCATGCTACCACCCAACGGCATTGTGGGCGTAATAGGGCCTAACGGCGCCGGAAAATCCACGCTGTTCAAGCTAATAATGGGCATCGAACAGCCCGATAAAGGCTCTTTCGACATCGGCGAAACAGTGAAAATAGCATACGTTGACCAAAACCACAAAGATTTGCACCCCGACAGCTCGGTTTATGAAGTAATCTCGCAAGGGAATGAAACATTCCGCTTGGGCGGCCGCGACATCAACGCCCGCGCCTACCTGTCGAAATTCAATTTCACCGGTGCCGACCAAGAAAAGAAAATAGCCATGCTATCGGGTGGCGAACGCAACCGCTTGCACTTGGCAATGGCTCTGAAAGAAGAGGGCAACGTGCTGCTGCTCGACGAGCCGACCAACGACATCGACGTGAACACACTGCGCGCGCTCGAAGAAGGCCTTGAAAACTTCGCTGGCTGCGCCGTTGTCATCTCGCACGACCGCTGGTTCCTCGACCGCATTTGCACCCACATACTTGCATTTGAGGGCGACAGCCAAGTTTTCTACTTCCAAGGCTCATATTCCGAGTATGAAGAAAACAAGCGAGCCCGCACAGGCGACACCGAGCCGCACCGCATTCGATACCGCAAAATTATCGTCTGACCGACACACCACCGAAGCGCAGCATCAACCGGCACAAGCGATGCTGCGCTTCGTGTTTTCATTCCTAACACTTTTAAAAGACTGTTTTGCGTTTGTGTTGAATGTCTTGAGATGGATTTTCGAGGCGATTTTGATTATTTTCTTGAATAAGGCCAAAGAGCTAAACGTTGAAAAAATAAGCGTAAGCGTCAGAAAAGGCACTCAAGGCATGAACAAAGAATTTCCCATAAAAATTTTTCTGTAAAAATTCAAAACAGTTTCTTAAAATATTTTCAAGCCACATGAGTTGCAATTCCCGATTTATTGTATTTTTGCATTAAAAAGAGCGACCACCATAATTAAGGTAGCATTATGTCAAAATTTAAGAAACAAATATTGGGTAGCCTTAAAGATTATATCATGATAATCCTGGGGCTTGCATTGTATGCATTCGGCTACACGGCGTTCATCCTCCCCGAAAAAGTGGTAATGGGCGGCATGGCGGGCATCGCCGCACTCATCTACTATAAATTTGGCATTCCAGTAGCAATCTCCAACTTCACACTCAATCTTGTGCTTCTTGCCATCGCATGGCGTGTAGTCGGGCGGACATTCGTCATACGCACCATCTTCGGCATAACCACGTTAAGCGCATTGTTCGGGATACTACAACCGTTATTTACCGCGCCAATTGTCCAGCAACAAGCCTTCATGAACGTCATATTAGGCGCACTGATGTGCGGCATGGGCGTAGGGCTTGCATTTGCCCACAATGGCAGCACGGGCGGAACCGACATCGTTGCAGCAATGGTGTCGAAGTCAAGCAACGTCACCATAGGGCGCATGATACTCTACACCGACGTGTTCATCATCTCAAGCTCCTACCTGCTGTTCCACAGCATCGACAAGATTGTCTATGGCTTCGTCATACTGCTTGTGGTGTCGTTCGTGTGCGACTACGTAATCAACACCAACCGACAAGCCGTGCAGTTCACCATCTTCTCCGAAAAATGGTCGGAAATAGCCGACGCTATCATTGGCGAGGCACACCGTGGCTGCACACTGGTGCATGGCACAGGCTGGTACACCAAGCATGATGTGAAAATATTGCTCGTCATGTGCCGCAAAATCGAAGCCGTGTCGATATTCCGCATCATAAAAGCTATCGACCCACACGCATTCGTCACCCAGGCCAACGTTAATGGCGTGTACGGGCAAGGGTTCGACGAAGAGAAAATGAAGCAACAAATCAAAAAATCGCAGCACAAAAAAGGAGCAAGCACATCGGCCACCCCACAACTCGAACACAACAGCAAAATCGAGGAAACTGCCGACTTCTCACAAAGGCAAATTTAGCCTTTTAGTGGTAAGAATGTCGTATTTCACAGCCAAAGCTATGAAAGCTCCATTTTTTAACCTAACTTTGAATAACACATAGTCGCGGCTCGACTTTGCAAAAAAACAGCAAACCATTTTTTGCTTTGCGTTCGCCTTGCACTATCTTTGAATAATCTATATAACTTAATTGTGTTATGAAAAAATTATTATTAATGCTTATGTGTGTAGTGGGCGCATTCTGCACCGCCCATGCCGACAGCGGCGACATCGCCGTAGGTGTACAACTCGACCATGGCTCGGCTGCCAACCAAATAGGCCTTGGAGCAAAAGTGCAGATTGGGTTTACCGATGAATTACGTCTGGAACCATCGTTCAACTATTATTTCAGGCAGAGCGAATGGGCCACTTGGGATGTAAATCTAAACCTGCACTATGTGTTCGACGTGGCCGATAGCTTCAGCGTATATCCATTAGCAGGTCTGTTCGTGTCGAACTGGGACCTCGACAATGTCGGCGACGACACCCGTTTCGGTGCCAACCTTGGCGCAGGTGCTGAATATGCCATCACCGACGTAGTTTCGCTCACTGGCGAATTGAGGTACATGCTCACCGGCGACTATCGCCAATTGGCAACAAGCGTGGGCGTGACTTTCAAGTTCTGACGCTACTACACGACATACACCCTTTTACCGTGGAACAGCCGTCGCCCACCGATGGCTGTTCCACGTTTTCGTCTAAATCATATTTTCAAATAAATAATCAAAACCGACCAAAAAGACGTTCTAAGCATGAACAAAGAAACATTCGACTTCATTTTCGCAAAAATTTAAACAGCCCCTTACTAATTCGTCTGTTCCATAACATTGTATAATGAACTTCGCATAAGTTGCGCACGAACGACGATGCAAGCATGAGAATTTCATAAAAAAGCACAACAGCTTTTAAATGCAACGAATATTTTGGACTTTTCAGTTAAAAAACGTATCTTTGCATAAGAAAGATTGTTACTTTTTACGTTAACAAACAGGAAAACACTCCTTACATGAGATTTACCAAATCAAGACCTATGTCACAAGCAGTTTTTAAAAGAAAAGAGTTCTACATACTGCCCTTGCTGTTAGCTGCCATTACCGCAATGGTCCTAACGGCTTGCGGTGGACAAGTGAAGCATAAGCCAATGATTACGGTAAGCATCTTGCCGCAAAAATTCATGCTCGAAAAAATCGTGGGCGACAAATTTGAAGTATCTTGTATGCTCAACGAGGGAAACAACCCCGAAGCCTACGAGCCAAGCATGACGCACCTGATGAACATCGAGTACAGTGCGGCATACTTCTGCATCGGATATATCGGTTTTGAATATGCCATCGTCGATAAGGCACACGCCAACAATCCCGATTTAAAAATCTATGACAATAGCCGTGGCATAGAAGTAATAAAAGGCACACATTTCTCGCCCGAAGGGAAGCACGACGAAGCTGACCCACATGTGTGGACTTCGGTCACAAATGCCATTGCCATCGCTCGCAACATGCTCGATGCGGTAAAAGAGCTCGACCCCGACAATGCCAAGTTCTACACCACAAACTACGAAAGATTCAAGGCCGAGCTCGAAGCGACCGATACACGCATCAAGGAAATGCTTGCACCTAAACATGGCACGGCATTCATTGTGTGGCACCCCTCGCTCAGCTATTTTGCACGCGACTATGGGCTGCAACAGGTGTGCTTGGAATATGAAGGCAAGGAAATACCCATCGACAAGCTCAAAGAGAACATCGACAAAGCGCACGCCAGCGGAGCGAAAGTGCTATTCATGCAACGCGAGTTTGACAGCCGGCAAGCCGAAACCATCGGCAATGAGCTGGGCGTGAAAATGGTGCAGATTAATCCATTGAGCTATGACTGGGAAAACGAAATTATGAAAATCGCAAATGCAATCGCCGACAACTGACCCTATTATCGTGCTTGACGACGTGTGCGTGGCATACGGCGGCTCCACCACACTGGCATTGGACCATGCGTCGCTCTCCATCAACCGGGGCGACTTTGTGGCAATAACAGGCCCCAACGGTGGTGGAAAAACCACCACGTTGCGTGTAATCCTGCGGCTGCTCAACCCCACAAGCGGCAGCATACAATTCTATCGCAACGGGCAGCAGGTGCAACACATCGAAATGGGATACCTGCCTCAGAAAAACATGATTGACAGCCGCTTCCCAGTCACTGTAGCCGAAGTGGTGGCAATGGGGCTGCCAGCCATAATGAAACCGCTGCACCGCATCACGCAGCAAGAGCGCGACTGCATCGATGCCATGCTCGAAACTGTCGGCATGGCCGACAAGCGCAATTGCCCCATAGGTTCGCTGTCGGGCGGACAACTGCAACGCACCCTGCTGGGCCGTGCCATGATTTCATGTCCCGAAGTGCTGGTGCTTGACGAGCCGCTTTCATATATCGACAAGACATTTGAGCATCGCTTGTATGACATCATCGAAGAAGTCGCGCGCAAATCGACCATAATACTCGTTTCTCACGAAATGTCAGTCATCTCGGGAATGGCCAACCGCCACATCATCATCGACAAGACCCTGCACGAGTGCCACGCCACCCACCATTACCAGCAAAGCGAATGTGAATAGCTTAGACACTATTTAACGCAATTATAGTGCACAGCAGCACAAACTATTGCTAACTTTACAGCGTAAATGATTTAACAATACATAGCTATGAAACGTCACTACGCACTTATAATATTGGCTTTAGCCATAGCCATACAACTATTTACTTCATGCACTGCTTTCACCTACTCATATTCCTACGACATGGGCGGATATGAGTACCAGCAGCCGACGGCCGACACAAGCCAATGGTGGTTGAAACCCGTGTACATACGCACCGACAACACCACCAACACCGACAGCATGGAAATGCGCAACTTCGTGTGGTTCCACGACGACGAGCAAGGACTTACTTTTGTGAAAGTGTCGGGCGACAATTCCATATTGTTCAAACCACGGAGTGCCGACATCGACAGCGATGCCATGTTGGAACTTATATACATCGGCACACTGCTCGACGACAAGCCTTTCTCTGAAATGATTATTTATGGCTCGACCGATAACACTGAAAGCCGTGACTATAGCAAGGAATTATCGGAGGAGCGAGCCGAAACCGTTGCTGAATTCTTCGAAAGCATGGGATACAATCCCGACATCATACAAGCCATCGGGCTGGGCGACACCGACCCCGCCGCCGATAACAGCACTATCGAAGGGCGCACCATGAACCGCTATGTGGATGTGTTTGTAACCATAGCCGACAATTAACAAGCATCAAATAAGCCGAAGAACGGCACATGCCACAAAATGGCATTATTACTGCATCACAGATGCTGTGCCGAAAGGTGATGTGGTGCAATCTTATCATAATTGCATATTTTTAACAACGTAGAGCCGCGGCGCGCCACGGCTCAATTTTTGCTGCAATGCAAACAATTGGCATTCTGTTTGTTCCAATTCGCAGACGAGTCGTGGCACGCCGCGGCTCTACAAAAATATACAAGGTTGCTATTTCGATGTACCCCCGCTGCGCCATTAAGCGCATTATATTCCAAGGCTCACGCTTCATATCCCGAACTGCAAGATACAAAAAAGAATGCGGCAATGTGACATGCACACCGCCGCAACTTTTCTACCATTATGTGTGAATATGAAATGTATTCTTACTTTATACCCAACTTTGCCTTAACTTGTGGAGTAACATCTTCGGCACCGGTTCCCGTATATACTACGCACGGAATCGACAGGTCGTAAATGAATGTATATCCACCTTCAGCGCCTACAGCCTGTATGGCTTGCTGGATTTTTTCGGTGATTGGAGCAAGCAGAGTTTCTTGTTGCTTCTGCAAGTCCTGAGATGCCATTTGCTGGAAATTCTGTATCTTTTGCTGGTTTTCTTGCAACTCCTGCATACGGCGGTCTTTGATTGACTGTGGGGTATCGGCTGCCAATTCTTGGAATTCCTTGTACTTCTTCTCAAACTCGTTTTGCAAGTTGGTAAATTCGGTCTGGTATTTTTCCGATACCGTTTGCAACGTAGCTTCAGCAGTAGCCTTTTCTGGCATCAGGTTGAAAATCTCTTGAGAATTTACAGTGCCGAATTTCATCGTTTGTGCAGCTATGCACATAGGGAGAGCCACCAAGGCAGCCAATAATAATCTTTTTATCATCTTTATTTAAGTTTTTGTTTCTTTCCTGTGGATTAGCGTGTCAACAATTCACGCTGCAAAAATAACAAACTGTTTTGTTTTTCACAAATATATTTGTTCTCTAACTGTGATACACTCGACTATTTACCATAGCCGAGCTTAGTGAGCACCTCGTTGCTTATGTCGATGCGGGGCGAGGCAAAAACTATGCTTTGCGACGAGGCACGGTCGAATATAACTTGGTAACCGCGCTCCTCGCTTACTTTCTTTATGGCGGCATACACGTCGTCCTGTATCGGCTTGATGAGCGATTGACGCTTTTGGAACAATTCGCCTTCGGGCCCGAAGTATTTATACCGCAGCTCGGTCACTTCCTTTTCCTTGGCGACGATTTCACTTTCCTTGGTCTTTTTTTGCTCGTCGGTGAGGAACACCATGTCGCTTTGGTAGTTCTTATACATCGTTTCGGCTTCTTTTGCCAAGTCGTCAACCTCTTTCTGCCAACGGAGCGACACTTGGTTAAGCTGCTCGTTTGCCATCTCGTATGCTGGAATATTTTTCAATATATATTCCATGTCAACAAGGGCGAATTTCTGCGCCATTGCGCCTAAGCCGCACATCATGACGAGTGCAAATGCTATCAAAATTTTTTTCATAACGATAACGATTGTTTTCTTAAATATCTCACGACACCTTGTACATGGCCACATCGGTGTCTATTTTCCTCTTTTTGACACAAAAATAATGTATTGGTTTATTCGGTAGTCAACCATTTAATGATAATTCCACAATTTTCACGTTTTTACATCATAGTTGGCTGCTTTCGGCCGCCACTCCCACATACTTGTCACCGATGCCGATGCCGAAAAGCGCGAAATCATAGACTACGGGGTCGGCTGGGCGCATCATGCGCAGCACATCGGTTAGCTCCATCACTGTGCGGCGGTCATTGGCGCGCCGCTGCACCATGTGCAATGCCCGGGCAGTGTCGCCCACATGCACATCGAGTGGAATAAATAGCTGACTCGGCTTGATGCACGTCCACAGACCCATATCGACGATTCCGTCGTCGCGAACAAGCCAGCGCAATGCCATGTTGATGCGTTTCAGTGCCGTAGTGGCAAGATTCGACGGCAGGCACCGCGAGTTTGGCACACCACCGTTGGCTGAGGCAAACTGCTGCTGCATGAGCTCGACCAGATGCCATGCCGGAGCTTCGCTGTCGCCTACCGCATGACGCGCCGCAAAATCATGCAACGAACCATATTGCCCGATTATCTTCCTGAATCCGCGCAACATATACTTGAAGTCACGGACAAAGAATGTGCGATGTATGTTCAACTCATCGGGAATCTCCTCGTAGGCCTCGTCCATGACATATTCAAGTGGTGAATTATCCATCATGGCAAGCATTTTCTCACAATTGTTACATATCATCTTGCGGTTTCCCCATGCAATAGTCGCCGAAAGGAACGACACCAGTTCCACGTCCTGCAACCGTTCAAATCTCCGTGGAAACTGTACAGGGTCGTTGGCAATGAACCCGACATTGTTAATTCGCGCCACCTCGGCATCGAGGAAATCGCGCAATCGCCTGAAATCTTCGCTATTTTGTTCCATGATTATTCACTTTTAAGACCTTTGCGCCAGGTTGCCAACTGCAACTTCAGCCGACGCAGTCCATTGGCTCCGAGTATCGTCAGTCCGCCATACTGCGCGGTCTTGGCAAGGCCGAAAAGCACCACCCACAGTGCGCCTTTCACCTCGGCACTTATAGGTAGCATGAATTGCGCAGCCGACAATGCATAGAGCGGCACACATGCCGCCAGCACCACCACGCCTGTGCGGAACGAAAGCCCCGAAAGCCACTTCTTGATTTTTTCCATGCGCCAAAGTTAACAACAATCACCCGTATAAAAAAATCCCCCACCGCCAGCGACCACACCAAAATCTCATAATACCAATCATTCTCATTATAGTTAGAAACAACACCACGGACTGCTATACACCTCTTTCATGTGATGCGGCCACTTGGTGCAGCAAAGTCACCACTGTAACAACCTTAGAATTACCTCTTAAACAACAAAAAGAACATTAGATTTACTCCACAAAAGCATGGCTGCCATTGGGGTGTCGGGCATTTTTTATAATTTTGCAAAAATATTTAGGTATTCTACAATTATGATTAAAAATCTCCTCTTCGACCTCGGCGGCGTAATCATGGATATAAAGCGCGAGCGATGCGTCGATGCACTGACAAGGATAGGCGTAACGAATGCCAACGAAATGCTGGGGCTGTATGTCCAATCGGGCGATTTCCTGAACCTTGAGAACGGCTCAATCACAGCCGACGAGTTCCGCAACTCAATCCGTGCCAACATAAAAAACGGCAACAACGTGAGCGACAATGAAATAGACAATGCACTCAACGCTTTTCTCGTGGGCATCCCTCTGCACAGGCTTGCCGCACTGCGCAAGTTGCGCCAGCACTATAAAATCTACTTGTTGTCAAACACCAACCCAATCATGTATTACAGTGAGATAGCCCGCCAGTTCACGCAAGAGGGCATGACCATCGACGACTATTTCGACGGACAGGTGGTATCGTTCCTCGCACACAGCAACAAGCCCGAACGCAAGATTTTTGAATATGCAATCGCACATCTCGGTATCGTTCCGGCCGAGACGCTTTTCATAGACGACTCACAAAGCAATCTCGATGCCGCCGCGCAAATGGGCTTCGACACCGCATTGGTTCCTCCGGGCACTGAATTTGAAGAAATACTTACACACCGACTGCCGGCAAACGAGAAATAGGCAATGCAAGTAGTCACGCAACCGCATATTATCCCACCGGCAAGCACGGCTGCGACTATCGGAATGTTCGACGGCCTGCACCTCGGCCATGCAATGCTCATCGGCAAGCTCAACGACACAGCCCGCGCCAAAGGACTGAAATCTACCGTCATCACATTCCGAACCCACCCACAAAAGGTGCTGCGCCCCGACACCGACTTGCAGATGCTCATGACACTTGACGACAGGCTACAAGCCATAGGGAATACCGGCGTGGACTACGTGGTACTCATGGACTTCGACTTGCAGCTTGCGCAGCTCGATTCTCGCAGCTACATACGCCTAATCCGCGACAATTATGGTGTGGCAACACTCGTCACAGGGTTCAACCACCGTTTCGGCCACAATAGGCAAGAAGGCTTCAACGAATACCGACGCCACGGTGCAGAATTGGGTGTGGAACTACTCCAAGCCGATGAATACCACGGGCCATACAGCCCCGTCAGCTCGTCGATTATACGCCGCCTCATCGCGGCAGGGAAAGTTGACGATGCTGCCCTGTGCCTTGGGCACCCTTTCATACTGCGAGGCATCGTACAACACGGCTTTGAAGTGGGTCGTGAAATAGGATTCCCCACAGCCAACATAGGCAATATCGACCCTACAGTGATAATTCCACACCGTGGCGCATACGCCGTGAGAGTGCACGTCGGCAATATCGCAAAGCCGCTTGGTGGCATGGCCAACATAGGTGTACGTCCCACAGTAGGCACCGGAGGCTACCGTCAAAGCATCGAGGTACACATTTTCGACTTCTCGGGCGACATTTACGGACAACCGATAACTGTGGAATTTGTACGTTTCCTACGCACCGAGCGCAAAATGGTATCGCTCGAAGAACTCAAAGCTCAGTTGCACGACGACCGCGCACGCTCATTGCAAATTCTTAACGCATAGACTAAAAACAGCATAACATGGAAATAATCAACTTTGACAAGAGAAACTCGCTTGTGAGCCAATTCATGATGGAATTGCGCGGCGTGAACATACAATCAGACACGATGCGCTTCCGCCGCAACCTTGCAAGAATAGGCGAAATCATGGCTTACGAAATATCGCAGCGGCTAAACTACACAGCCGTTGACACCACCACCCCACTCGGCACTGCGCAATGCCACACAATTGCCGACAGCGTGGTGCTTGCCACAATATTGCGCGCTGGCATACCGTTCCACGAGGGCTTCCTTAACTACTTCGACAACGCCGAAAACGCTTTTGTGAGTGCATACCGCAAATACAAACCAGGCAGTGACATATTCGATATCCACATCGAGTACATCGCCAGCCCCCGCATTACAGGCAAGACTGTAATAATCGCCGACCCGATGCTTGCCACAGGGTCTTCGATGGAACTCGCTTACCAAGCCTTGTTGACCAAAGGGAAACCAGCCTGCCTGCACCTCGCTGCCGTCATCGCTTCGCAGCAAGCCATCGACATGGTACAAAAGCATTTCCCCGACAACACTACGGTGTGGGTGGGAGCAATCGACCCGTCGCTAAACCCGCACTCCTACATCGTGCCGGGATTGGGCGATGCCGGCGACCTCGCCTACGGCGACAAGGAATGAGCTTGTCACTCCATGTGGCACAATTTCACTGCCGACGATGTGACCGACAGCCTCACCGTCGCTCCCTCGACAAGTGGGCGATTATCATCAACATGGCCAATGGGAAAATTCATGGCGACAGGATAGCCGTATGGTTCCACCATGCGGGCAAGCATTTGCTCCATAGTCTGGCCATTGCGGTCGGGAGAGTGGTAATTGGTGAACCGCCCGACAACAAGTCCGCGCAGACTTGCAAGCACCCCATTCAACCTGAGTGTGTGCAACATTCGCTCCACACGGTATATTTCTTCGCCTATATCTTCGATGAAAAGTATGCACCCGGGCTTTAAGACATCGTAAGGTGTGGAAATAAGCCCACTAAGCACGGCAAGGTTGCCGCCAACCAGCCTACCTGTGGCATCTCCGCAACGGTTGAGCCGATGTGGCTCTACATCATATTGCGGCAACCTACCTTGCAACACATCGAGCAGCAACTGGCTGCATGGGTCGTCGGCTCCACGCTCGGCCAGCAACTTAGCCATCGACGCATGGATGCTGGCAATACCGACACTCGACAATGCGGCATGTATAACCGATATGTCGCTGAATCCAATCACCCACTTGGGGTTATCAAGCATCAAGCGCAAGTCCAATTGTGGCAACAATTGCACTGCCCCATAACCGCCACGGCTGCACAAAATGGCCCGCACCGACGGTTCGCTGGCAGCCCACTGCCAGTCGGCGAGCCGCTGGTCCACCGTACCGCTGTAACTGCCCCATCGCCCCTTGCAATGCGGCGTGACTACTGGTTCAAAGCCCCACTGGCGCAATGCGGCAGCAGCACCATCGACGCGCAACGGGTCGATATACGACGACGGCGACAAAATTGCCACTTTGTCGCCGTGCTTTAAAGAAACTGGAAATATCATTCTGCTTTTCACTTAACTTGGCAGCCTGGCTTCACTTCGCCCTGCGGGCCTATTACCACCAGACGGCCTCCGGCATCCTCGGCACTCAGTATCATGCCCTGAGATTCCACCCCTTTGAGCTTGCGCGGCTCAAGGTTGGCAATGAAGCATACCTCCTTGCCAACGAGGTCTTCGGGCTTGTAATACTTGGCTATGCCGCTCACGATGGTTCGTCCGCCCAATCCATCATCAATCTTAAACTGGAGCAATTTGTCCGACTTTGGTACTTTTTGGCATTCAAGCACACGGCCCACGCGTATGTCGAGCTTAGCGAAATCTTCTATTTTCACAGGCTCGGCAACAGGCTCGGCTTGGAAATTCTTTATGATATTTTCTTGCCTTATTCGTTCCAATCGTTCGATTTGGGCATTGATTGCCGCATCTTCGATTTTCTCGAACAGCAACTCGGGCTTCTCCACATGGTTGCCCACGGCCAGGATGTCGATGCTGCCGAGCTTGTTCCAGTCGGCACACTCCATGTTGAGCATCTTGCGCAACTTGGCTGCCGAGAATGGCAAGAACGGCTCAAATGCTATGGCAAGGTTGGCAGTGATTTGCATGGCAAGGTTCAGAATCGTGGACACACGCTCCATGTCGGTCTTGGCCAACTTCCACGGCTCGGTGTCGGCAAGGTATTTGTTACCTATACGTGCCAAGTTCATGGCTTCGCGCAATGCATCGCGGAAACGGAAGTGTTCAATGTCATCGCCAAGCGTGTCTTTCACATTCTTGAACTCGTCGAGTGTCTGGCGGTCATAGTCATTCAGTTCGCCAAGTGCAGGTATCACGCCGTCGAAATACTTGTGGGTCAACACCATCGACCGGTTCACGAAATTACCCAATATTGCTACAAGCTCGTTGTTGTTGCGAGCCTGAAAATCTTTCCAAGTGAAATCGTTGTCCTTGGTTTCGGGGGCGTTGGCTGTCAACACATACCGCAACACATCTTGCTTGCCAGGAAAGTCAACAAGGTATTCATGAAGCCACACGGCCCAGTTGCGCGACGTGGAAATCTTGTCGCCTTCGAGGTTCAGGAACTCGTTGGCCGGAACATTCTCGGGCAACTGGTACGACCCTTCGGCCATCAGCATTGCCGGGAATACGATGCAGTGGAACACGATGTTGTCCTTCCCGATGAAGTGTATAATGCGTGTGTCGTCGCGTTTCCAATACTCTTCCCAGCGGTCGGGAAGCAGCTCCTTGGTATTGGATATATAACCGATAGGTGCGTCAAACCACACATACAGCACCTTACCTTCGGCACCCTCGACAGGCACAGGCACACCCCAATCGAGGTCGCGGCTCACGGCACGCGGTTGCAACCCAAGGTCGAGCCACGACTTGCACTGCCCATACACATTTGGCTTCCATTCCTTGTGTTCCTCAAGTATCCATTTGCGCAATGCCGGCTCCCACTTGTCGAGCGGCAAATACCAGTGCTTGGTTTCTTTTTTCACTAACTTGGTACCGCCGATTGTCGAACGAGGGTCAATAAGTTCGTCGGCGCTGAGCGAAGTGCCGCATTTCTCGCATTGGTCGCCGTATGCACGGTCATAGCCGCACCTTGGGCATGTACCCATGATATAACGGTCGGCAAGAAATTGCCCGGCTTCCTCGTCATAGAATTGCATCGAAGTCTTTTCGATAAACTCGCCCTTGTCGTACAGGGTGCGGAAAAAGTCGCTTGCCGTCTGGCAATGTATCTTGCTTGTAGTGCGAGAATAAATGTCAAACGAGATTCCAAGCTCCTCAAACGACTTCTTGATTATATTATGGTAACGGTCAACAACATCTTGCGGCGACACGCCCTCTTTGCGTGCCTTGAGTGTGATGGGCACTCCATGCTCGTCGCTGCCGCCTATCATTATCACGTCCTCGCCCTTCATTCGCAAATAACGCGTATAAATGTCGGCAGGAACATACACTCCTGCAAGGTGCCCTATGTGGACGGGGCCATTGGCGTATGGCAACGCCGTAGTGACGAGTGTTCGTGCAAATTTCTTCTCCATAAATTATCTATATTTACTTTTTGTGCAAAATTACAAAATTATCACAATCACGGCAATATCGACGGCATTGCAGCTGCAAAAAAAGCGACCCGCAACGGAGCAAACGGGCATCACTGCCCCGCCACCGTGCGGACCGCTTGTATTTTTTATGCCGAAATGGCTATGCCACCAAGGCAAGTATCAGGATTTGTGCCGAAATCACTCGCAGGAACATGGTAAGCGGATATACCGTCGAATAGGCTACCGCGGGTGCATCGTTGTTGGCAGTCTTGTTGCTGTATGCCAATGCTGGTGGGTCGGTATAACTTCCCGAGAGAAGACCCATAATGGAGAAGTAGTTGAGCTTGTATTTGTATCGAGCCAACAAACCCACTATGAGCAACGGGAGGAAAGTAATGAAGAAACCATAAATGACCCATCGCAAACCTGTGGCGTTGAACACCGTTTCGGCGAAATTCCCGCCAGCGGCAATACCAACCGATGCAAGGAAGAGGCATATACCTATCTCGCGCAACATAAGGCTCGCTGCCGAAGACGTGTAAGTGACAAGTTTCACCTTATAGCCGAAGCAGCTGATGAGGATAGCCATAATCAGCGGGCCTCCTGCCAACCCGAGCTTCATCGGCACCGACATGCCAGGGAATGCGATAGGGATAGAACCAAGTATAATACCAAGCAATATGCCAAAGAACATTGTGAACATATTGGGCTGGTTGAGGCGTTTCACCGAGTTACCCATGCGCTCGGCAAGACGGTTGATGTCGTCGATATTGCCCACAACGGTAAGGCGGTCGCCTATTTGCAATGCAAGGTTAGGATTGGCAAGCAGGTCCACACCAGCGCGATTGACGCGTGTAACGTTCAACTTGTAACCCATGTGCAAGCGCAACGAACCGATTTTGCGGCCCGAGTATTCGCTCTTTGTAACCAAAATGCGACGTGACACCGCAGGGCCGTTGTTCATATCCCACTGCATGTCAATCTTGTGCCCAATTACCGATTCATATACATGCTCTTCCTGTGCCGAAATCACTATCAGCAGCAAGTCGTCTTTCTCTATGATAGTGTCCGACTTAGGTATGATTATCTCGCCCGTCGAGGCTTTTTTCATACGCGAAATCACATAGTTGCGGTCGATTACGTCATGCACCTGCTTAACGGTGTGATTGAAAATCAGCTCGTTGGTCACCTTCAGCGTGATAACGTGGGGCTTGAGTTGGCTTTGCTCGTTCTCATTGTCAAGGCTTTCTTGTTCCTTGTCGATGCCTATGCGGAAAATCGCTTTCACCAATATCATCGACAATATGATGCCGAGCACACCTAACGGATAGGCGGCGGCATAACCCATCGACATACCTTGTATTGCCTCGGCTGCCGACGCTCCCTGTACCTCGGCAAGCGACTGTTGTGCGGCACCGAGCCCCGGGGTGTTGGTCACAGCTCCCGACAGAACGCCCACCAAGTCGGTGGCACTAATGCCCCCGAAACCAAAATAGATGGACAATGCCACAGCTATGTTCAACACGATGATTAACACTGCAAGCCCGTTGAGGATAAGCCCTCCTTTCTTAAAGGAGGAGAAAAATCCAGGACCCACTTGCAGACCAATCGAGAATATGAACAATATAAGTCCAAACTCCCTGATGAAGTTAAGAATTTGTGGGTCAACCGTCAAATTCAAATGCCCGGCAAGAATACCCACGAAAAGCACAAAAGTCACCCCGAGCGAAATCCCGAAGATTTTGATTTTTCCCAAGATGACACCAAACGCTATCACCAACGCATACAGGAAAATGGCATGGGCGACAGAGCTGTTGTCGGTAATTAGTTCAATCAGCCAACTCATAAAAAAATCCGAAAATGTTATTCGTTTATAAGACGGGGGCAAAATTACGCTTTTATTTCCAAATTTTCGTAGAAACTGTTTTGATTTTTTTATCTGTATCACACGGCTTTTTAATTTAACCCAAATCGGTCATTAGATTTCAAAGCAATTTTATTCTATTGTCGAGCAGGTTGATTGGCGATTTTGGTGAAGGCGTAGTGGGCTACGCCGAGGCAAAGCAGCACCCAAGATGCCGATAAGAGAATGAAAGTGTTTTGGAAAGCTAAGTGAAATTCACATTTTGCGGTCTAATGACCGATTGGAATTTAACCCACGCGATAGCCTATGGAAGGGGCGGCGAAGCCATCCGACACTCAGACTACCACGTGGGTTAAATGAAGCCTTGTAATTGTATGTTTCTTACATGTTTTAAAGCCATGTACCGCACAATAGCGGTATTGAATGAACCGAAATGGAATTTTTCGTCAACGCAATTCCAACCCCGCTATTCTTCCGAAGGTTTGTAATCGGCCGCAAGACATGGCTTGTGGCCAATGTTGTAATAGTCAAGCCCAACCGAAGTCAAATCCTCGGGCTGGTAAACATTGCGTCCGTCTATAACCACATTGCCGGCCATAGCTTTCTTTATCACTTTCCATGATGGCAATCGGAATTCCTCCCACTCGGTAACCACTATCAAGACATCTGCGTCATTGGCTGCGGCATAAATATCGTTGCAATATTCTATAGGCAGGCCGGCAAGGCGGCGGCGAGCCTCGTCCATGGCCACCGGGTCATACACCTTGACATTACAGCCAGCAGTGAGCAATTCGTCAATCAGCACCAACGACGGAGCTTCGCGCATATCGTCGGTTTTGGGTTTGAACGCAAGCCCCCACACGGCGATAGTCTTGCCATTCAACTGTTCCTTCCCTCCATATATTTTCACCAGCTTATTAAACAACACATGTTTCTGGCTTTCATTCACAGCCTCAACGGCCTCGATGATGCGCATGTGCATCCCGTGTTCAATGGCAGTGTGGGCGAGAGCTTTCACATCCTTTGGGAAACACGACCCGCCATAGCCGCAACCCGGATACAAGAATTTGCTGCCAATGCGGCTATCGCTTGCTATACCCTTGCGTACCATGCTCACATTGGCACCGACAAGTTCGCACAGGTTGGCAATGTCGTTCATGAAGCTGATGCGTGTGGCAAGCATGGCATTAGCTGCATATTTTGTCATCTCGGCCGACGGAATATCCATGAATATCACACGGAAGCTATTAAGCATGAACGGGCGGTACAAGCGAGCCAGCAACTTCTCGGCCTTTTCCGAGTCGGTTCCCACCACCACACGCTCGGGACTCATGAAATCCTTTATGGCCATCCCCTCTTTCAGAAATTCGGGGTTCGATGCGACGTCGAAGTTTATATCCACTCCACGTAGGCGAAGTTCTTCGTTGATTACTTGCCGCACTTTCTCGGCCGTACCAACAGGAACCGTACTCTTCGTGACCACCACCAAGTAATGGTTCATGTTGCGCCCTATTGTATGTGCCACGTCAAGCACATACTTCAAGTCGGCGCTTCCATCCTCGTCGGCAGGCGTACCGACTGCCGAAAACACAATCTCAACGTCATCGAGCAAACTGGCAAGGTCGGTGGTAAACGACAGACGACCATTGCGGAGGTTACGCTCCACGATTTCGCCAAGCCCAGGTTCGTATATTGGCAATATTCCTTTTTTCAAATTCTCGATTTTCGTCTTGTCAACATCGACACAAGTGACCGTTACTCCTGTTTCGGCAAAACATGCCCCTGTGACAAGTCCAACATAACCACTTCCAACTACTGCTATATGCATAATTCCAATGATTTTATTTTTGCACACAAAATTAGCAATTAGCCTCTTGGCCTCAAAATGCATCTCCCGAAAAAATAATCAGAATCAATAACAAGGCTGCACACACCGCAATGCTGGCAAAGGTGTGTGCAGCCACGCACCGCAGGCATCAACACTGCCTCAATCTCATACTATTTTTCTCCAAACTAAAGCGATGCGTTAATGTACCAAACATCTGATTAATATCACGAATCACAAGGGCATAAGCAGACTGTGCCGACCATACAGCCGGCACAAAACAAGTATAGGACATGCCACGAGCCATGCCCACGCTTACCTAATATACGTTCTTTTGATAGTCCCATCTCTTACTACATGCCAACACATGGAGAACTGCACAGGCAATGTACATGGCAAAAGCCACTCCATGCAATAGTCTAACACCCTCTGCAAGACGGGACGCAGAAATTTTCTATATATTTCAAATGCGAGAGAAGAGCCGTCCCACTACTTTCCCCGCCCTCCGAACGAAGGGCAGCGAATTGCCCACGGTAGTGTAATCTCTCGAAAGGTGCAGTTGTCGCACCCTTTTGCACCACAAAATTACAAAATTTATCGCAACCGCACAAATATCAAAACAAATTCCGCGAAATCAAAATCAGCAGCAAGGCTGCCCGCTGCTTTTAGATGCTTTTTTGTCCAATGGACTGAGATGGATTTTCGAGGCGTGATGTATCAAAATTGTAAATATATTCCCTTTGTTGTCGAGTTCCAAGGACATAACGGCTCGACAACCGTCCGACGGCGGTCGCAACATACTGTAATTTAGTCAATAATGAGCCATCATGATATTACAACTCTACACAATTGTCTGCCTGCAATCGCTGATTGTTTCAGGCATTGCAATTATGATACACCCTCGTCCGGAAAACACTCAAAACATGAACAATGAAATTCCATTAAAATCATTTCCGTGAGAATTCAAAACAGTTTCTTACGCGTCTTTGCTTGTTCTGCAACCAAAAAACAGGTACTTTTGCATCTCACAAGAATGAAATGAGAGCAAAAAAGCCGATTGAACGGTTCAAATATTTGCAGACGCAACGCCACAATGCCGCACATGCTGGCAAGGCATTGCCTAAAAACAGAATAACAATCTCACATATACAATGAACACAAACATTTTCACTACTATCGCCTTGGCTACGGCCTTGGCAGTGGCAGCATCGCCCACCGCCGATGCTTGCACCAATTTCGTGGCTGGCAAGAATGCCACGGCCGACGGTTCGACAATGGTAACCTACGCGGCCGACAGCCACACGCTATATGGATTCCTGCAACACCTACCTGCCGCCGACCACCCCGCCGGAGCCATGCGCGAGGTGCGCGACTGGGACACGGGCAAACCTCTTGGCCAAATTCCCGAAGCGCGGCACACCTACTCGGTGATTGGCAACATGAACGAACACCAGCTCACCATCGCCGAATCGACATGGGGCGGACGACCCGAATTGGTCGATACTACCGGCATCATCGACTATGGCAGCCTGATGTACATCGCCTTGCAACGATGCAAGACGGCTCGTGAGGCGATTGCCACGATGACAAGCCTCGTGCAGGAATATGGCTATTACAGCTCGGGCGAGTCGTTCTCAATCGCCGACCCCGACGAGGTGTGGATAATGGACCTCATCGGGAAAGGAACGGGCAACAAGGGTGCAGTGTGGGTGGCAGTGCGCATTCCCGACGATTGCATCGCCGGCCACGCCAACAACCCTCGCATACACCAGTTCCCACTCGACGACAAGGCGAATTGCATTTATTCTGACGATGTAATTACGTTTGCTCGCGAAAAAGGATATTTCTCGGGCAACGACGAAGATTTCGACTTCGCACTCGCCTATGCAACGCAAGACTTCGCGGCACTGCGCGGCTGCGATGCCCGTGTGTGGGCCTTCTTCAACCACTGGGTGGACGGAATGGACAGCTATCTGCCCTACATCAATGGCAAGAAGGGTGCCGAAATAATGCCACTTTATGTGAAACCCGAGCGCAAACTCACCGTGCGCGACATGCAAGCCATGATGCGCGACCACTTCGAGGGTACTCCATTCGACATGACCGTCGATGCCGGCGCCACCGAGTGGTGGGGTGTCCCCTACCGCTACCGCCCTATGGACTTCACTGTCGATGGCGTTAAATACTCGCAGGAACGTGCCACGGCTACGCAGCAAACCGGCTTCGTGTTCGTGTCGCAAATGCGCTCGTGGCTGCCCGACGCAGTGGGCGGTGTGCACTGGTTCGGAGTGGACGATGCCAATACGGCCGTTTTCGTGCCGATGTATTGTTGCATGACCCGCGTTCCGCACAGCTACGACAAAGCGACTGGCGACCTTTATACCCTCAACTGGGAAGCGGCGTTCTGGGTCAACAACTGGGTGGCAAACCAAGCCTACAACCGCTATTCACTGATGATTGGCGACATTTGCGCCGTCCGCGACTCGCTTGAAAGCAGTTTCGAAGCCGCACAACCCGAACTCGAACGCATAGCCGCCGAGAAATATGCTCAGTCGCCGGCCGAAGCCGTGGCCTTGCTCACCGACTACTCGTGCCGAACAGCCGACCAGGCCACTGCACGATACAAGCAGTTGGGCGAATACTTGCTGGTAAAATTCCTTGACGGCAACGTCAAGAAAGAAAAAGACGGGAAATTCCTGCGCAACGAGTACGGCATGCCCGAAAACCCCAATTTCCCTGGTTACACGCCCGAATACTACCGCTCGGTAGTACGCTCTTCAGGCGACAGGCTACGTGTCATTCAACCCGAAGAATAGTTAAATCTCGCGTTATCATTAATTAAATACGTTAATTACTTTGCACACGACAAAAATATTTATTAGCCATTCATGGCAAATTGCATTTTTGTCAATATCTTTGTAAAGTGATTTAGTGTATTACGTAACGAGAAATCAAATAAAGGTTTAGAACTATGAAGATACAGAAATTTTTATCCTGGGCGGCATGCGCTGCCGGGTTGGTGTTGGCATCTTGCGCCGAGTCGCTCGATGAACCGCAACAACCTACAAGCGGAGAAGCAACAGAAATTACCGTTGTCGTCCCCAGTGGCACACGGTCGGTCACTGTTGCGTACCCCACCAATGGAGGCATGAAAAACCTCAACGTCCCTATCACACTCAACGACAACTACTCTGAACAATATGGCGCATCGGCCATCACCACTGGCAAGTTGGCATTGGCTTCGGCCGTTGCCACTTCGGTGAACATCTATGACGAGCAAGGCAACAAACTGGCACTCAATGTGCCTGTAAAAGGCATAGGCGATGCAACAGCCGCTGGCAATGCCACCATGCTCCCCGAAGATGCCGTGCACAACTACGTCACCGAAGATGCCAACCAGACATTCTACCACTCAAGCGGCGTGGCAATGTTTGACGACAGCTGGCCATTGACCTACACCGAGGACGAGGACTACAACGACGTAATCATCGACTACGACATCGAAACAAAATACGTCGATATGAGCATTATCCCCGACCAAGCTTGGCGTGAGCAAATCAAGGTGGTGATGCACCTGCGCTCAGTTGGCGGTGAATACCCGCGCTCGGCAGGATTATACCTCGAAAGCCTCGACACCAAGTACATCAAGAGTACCGAAGCCCGCCTCACCCTTGGCAACCACAACGAGGAAGATGCAGCCAAGATGGACATCACATACAATGTTGACCTCAGTGGCGAACACCCGTTGATTGTCATCGACAACATCGACTGGCTCATGAGCGAAGAGGCAAGGACTGCCACCTACACCAACGAAAAAGACGGACAACAATGGTATGTCAACCCGCGCGACCCGGCAAAGATTGTAACCAACAACAACCCGCTCGAATACACCGACATCGCAGCCAACACGTTCTACAACGTAAACCCAGGCATCATCAACACTGGTGGCGACCTGTTCACGCTCACTGTGATTTTCAAAGGTACCGACCGCAACGAATTGTCGATCGAGGAAGGACAAGAGCAAATCGACCACTTCATCAATGCCACAATGGATATCAACAAACAGAACTTCTTTATCGGCTGCTACAACCGCATCATAAAGAGGTCGTTTGAAATCCACATGAAAGGCTACAACCCGTCGCCCAACTACACGAGCTACGACTCAGAAAACGCACTTGGCGTAGCCAAGGACGCATCTACTACATATTGCGCAGCCGACGGCAGCGTATATGGCTTCAAAGTGCCAGTCCTCACCCGCCACGCCTATGAAAAGAAATCGTTCACCACACTCTATCCCGAGTACAAAGGCTGGTTTGATAGCAACGGCGCAAGCAACACCGACTGGTACTTGCACCCCGACGCCTCCACAGGCTACCTGTGCTGCTGGTGGTAATCCCACAATCACAGACAACAAAAAAATAGAAATTTACGCAATTTCGTAGGGACGCACGGCTCGTGCGCCCTTTTTTAGTATCATATCCAATTGATTACCACTGCGTTGCGAAAAAAGAGGAATCATCCAGCAATTGCCATAAGTCGTAATGTGATTGCAATTACAATACCATCGTGCTTGGCTCTTTCATCGAACCCATGCGATAGCCCATTGGAGAGGGTGTATCAAAATTACAAATACATTTACTTTGTTGTAGCCGTCATATCATGACGGCTCGACTACAGCTCGAATGCAACCGTAATACACTGTAAATGTGACAGTAGCGAGCCGCCATAATATGACGGCTCTACACAATTGCCTGTCTGTAATGCTGATTGTTTCAGCCTTCGCTATTTTGATACCCCCCTACAAACAACTGCAAATAACAATCCTGCTACATAGCTCCGCTTGCTCGCCGGGCTCTCCGTCGTGCTTCCACAATCTTAGCTCAAGGAAATGCCGCAGACATGCAATCCCAGACAAGTGCGCATGACCGTCTCAAGTGCTCAAAACTATAGGGCGAGGCGGAAGCCAAGGTTCTTGTTGCGGTTATCGGGAGCGTTGTCGCACCGGAACGACACCCGACAGTACCTGCCATCATAGTTCCAGCTACCGCCACGGTACACACGATACCACCCAATGGTAGGACCTTTGGGATTTAACTGCGATGCTTTGCTGTAACTGTCATACGTATCCTGACACCACTCCCTCACATTGCCACTCATGTCATAAATTCCCAGTTCATTGGACAGTAGCAACTCCACATC
>CALUMJ010000029.1 GCA_944321715.1 uncultured Muribaculaceae bacterium
TGGGCGTTGACGGATTCGAACCGCCGACCCTCTGCTTGTAAGGCAGATGCTCTGAACCAGCTGAGCTAAACGCCCTCATTTCTGTTTTGCGTTGCAAAGGTAGTGACAATTTCGCAATCCACCAAATTTTTCGCAAACATTTTTCCGAAAATTTTTATTCCCCCCACTTTGGTCGCCCAGACATTGCTCGTTTTTAATTAATCTTCATTCAACACAATGATATGCTCGATATTTTTATCGTATGCGATGGGTTTGCCATTGATAATGTATGTCACGGCTTGTTCTATGACATTCAGCGGCACGACAAACCATTCCCGGGGTTTCTTCCCGTCTATGGTAACTTGCAGTTGCACACAGTCGAACAATTTGTGTATCAACGCCTCGAAGGTAGAACTTTTCACATTGTACACGCGCCATGTGGCTATGACTTTGACATCGGCACAAAGGTAAGTCGGTTCATGCCGAGCGTTGGCAATGCGTGCCTCAAGCGGTGTGGTGGTGAAGCCTATTTTGTAGAGGTTGCGGATAGTGGCAATTGCAGGGTCGTCGGATAGTGAGCGTAGCACGTATATCATGCCGCTTTCAACATCGTTGCTATTGATTGAAAACTTTCGGGTCAGATAGTTTCCCTCCACGTCCGATATGTCCTGCACCGTGTAGCCGGTGCGGTAAAGGTTCTTGAAAAGAGTCTGAAGATAGATGCCCGATTCCATGCCATTTTCATAGATGCAGCGGGTGCGGCTGTTCTTTTTCCCATGTCGGTTTTTCTCGATTTGGTCAAGTCCTGCTATATACACCAGCATACCGTCTTCCACGAAGTAGCGGCCTTGGGCAATATGTGCTTCCTTGAATTTGATTAATCGGTATTTGCCCGATTTAAGCCCGGCATGAACATCTTTGAAACCAGCTTCGTATCGGTCGAAGTCGTCGCATTTCACCCGTTGAGCCACATAGTCGGCCTCTCGGCGTTCTTTCAGCCGTTGTTGCATATAGTCGGGCAAGTCGAATAGTCCGTTGTCGTCTTGACCAACATTGGCAAACAGTGGGTCGCTGAAGATGTCTTCGAGCTGCTGCTCTTCAGTTTGGGGAAGTTTTGCATCGAGTATAGGCTTAGAAGCGGTGTGATTGACAGGTTCATTCAAAATGCCCACGGTGTCGTAGGGCTTGCAACGCTCCACTTTTTCAGGGTCTTTAAGGATTCCTTGCAGCTGGTTGTAGAGGGTGCGCTCTTCGCGGTCGTTGCACTTTTGTGGCAATCGGTTGCGTGTTTCCACAAATTCCACAATGTGCTGAAACCCTGCAATCAGCCTGTCGCTCGACGTAACTTTCTTCGTTGGTGCAACAATATCGGCAAACAGTGGGTCGGCAAATATCTTTTCAAGTTCTTCGTCCCAGTTTATCATCGTTTATTTGTAAGCATTTGTTGTTTCAGTTTACGCAGGTAGTCAATAGCAAAAGCTATGCGCCGTCCGTTGGCATCTGGCTCGTTCAGTGTAGGGTTTCTTCCATCATGTTCTTCTCTCCACTTAGGCAAGTATTTTTGATACAGGAGTATGGCCTCTTCCCGTGTCATGCCCTCGCGCTTCGACTCGATTTCGTATTGAATTGTGTGGAGCACTTCGGGCGTGAGCGACTTTGAGAGTATTTCGTAGGCACGCTGGAATGGGTTGATAGAATCTATCAAGTTGATTGATAGGTCGTCGATGTTGATAAAACGGTTGGCCATACGGATAAACTTGTTTCCGCTGTCGTCCATGGTTATGTCTTGCCCCTGTGTAGCAATAGTCAGTATGGTGTGCTTTGCCACTTGGTCCACTTCCTCGGCGGTCAAGTCGGGGTATGTTTCTTTGATTACTTTGGGAATATATACCTGTGTAATCATTTCGGCGGTATCGGTACCGATGATGGTTTCACGTATTTTCTTGTCGGAAAGTGTTGAGGCGATGAGTGTGTCAAGGTCGTTGTCGATGATGGCTTGTGCACGTTCGGTAGGTGTTGGCAAGCCTTCTACCTCTATGGTGTGTGAGTCGTTATCGCCTTTCTCCTTATCTTTATTGTCCTCTTTGTCATCGTCGCGTTTGGTCTTGAACGTCCAGCGTGGTGCCATGACTTGCTCCATGAGCAGCGATGCGGATATAGCCTTCAAGAAATCATTGACAGCCATCGATACATCCTCTTGCGCCGCATCGGGGCAAGGGATGAGGTTGATAAATTGTGCATGTGTCTTACCCACGCAATCGCGGGTGCAGCGGCCTATGATTTGCACGATTTCGGTTAGCGACGAGCGTATGCCTATGGTGATGCAGCATTCGCACCATGCCCAGTCGAAACCCTCCTTGGCTGTGCCAAGTGCAATCAATATGTCGAGGGCATCGCGCGAGTTCATGCGTTGCAAGTAGGCTTGCAGTGCGTCGCGGCGTCTTGAATCATCTTCTACCAAATCACCCACTTTCAAGATGCGCCCGTCGGGAGTGCGCACGTGGTGTATGTAATGTTCGTAATCAGTTTCTACTATTTCTCCGATGCAACGTATGATATCGGCTACCTCGTCATACTTCTGTGCGTATGATGTTTTAGAGTTCACGTTTGGAATGTGGATGAGCGTTTTCTTGGTGGTGTCGAGTGCTTCGGGTATGGCATTGATATACTTGCCAGTGAAGAATTGGTAGCCTATGCCGAGGCTTTTTAAGTATTTATATCCGCTCAACTGTTGGTAGTAGTTATAGTTGATAGTGGGTTGGAAGCGAGCTTCATCTTCGGGGCGCATCACTGGAATGGCATCGCCACGGAAATAGCTGCCAGTCATTGCCATGATGTGTGCCGTGGTTTCGTTAAGCAGTCGGCGGATTAGTTCGCCGAGGTAATTGTTTACGTCGGACGAAGCGTGGTGGAACTCGTCGATACCGAAAAACACGTCGTTAAGAGCATCATTCGGAACATCTTTCATGGCATTGCGCAGTGTGGTGTGAGTGCACACGAGTATTTGTGCCGATGTTAACGGCGATAAAAACTCTACCAGCTTTTTGCGCTTCGATGTTTCATTTCCCGAAGAAGTGCATAGGTTATAATAAGGTGCAACACGCCAGTCGGCAAAGAAGCCATATCTCCGTAGGTCGGTGTCTTTGAACGAGCGACCGATGGATTTTTCCGGTACAGCCACAATCACTTTCCGTATGCCTTGGTATGCCAATTTGTCAAGTGCCACAAACATCATAGCGCGGCTTTTTCCCGATGCTGGTGGGGCTTTCACCAATAGGTGCTGGCGGTTGCGCTGCTTGTAAACTATGGCTTGCATTTCGCGCATACCCATGTCGTTGGTTGCGCTCGACTGGCCAGTTTGTGCATATTGTATTTCCACAAGGTTTTCCATATACTCATTCTTTGCGTTTTTTCATTTCCATAGATTCTTGTCTGTTATTTTAATTTAAGATGGAGCGGCTTCACCACAAGGCGACTTTGCCGCCAATGCCCAAATCAAGTGTGGCTGTTGTAATGCCTAACGCCTTAAAAACCCTGCTCATAGATGGGATGCTTATGCTATATCCCCTCTCCATACGTGATATTTGTGCCTTTTGCACACCCACACGTTCTCCTAATTCTTCTTGTGTAAGGTTTTGTTGTAGGCGCGCTTTTTTTATCGCCTCACCTATCCGGTAGGCGTGCAAGGCCTCATCTACCTTACGTTCGTGTTCATCTCGTTCAGGTGTTCCCAATTTCCCTATGAGTTCGTCTTTCACCTCATCCAAAGAATAAAGTTTCATGTCTCCTACCTTTTCCATATCTTATAAGTTTTTGAGTTCAAAGTATCGTTTCATTATAGCCTCCGCCTTTGCGATTTCTTTCTTTGGGGTCTTTTGCGTTTTCTTTATAATCCCATGTGTGGCTATCACCAAAGTTTGGGCATCTGTATCCCAAAAGGCAAACAGACGGTAGGTTACCCCATTATAGAGAGTGCGAAACTCCCATATCTCAGATTTTTCCAACTTCTTAAAGAGTTCGCTGTTCTTTTCTCCTCCTGCTACTCTATCCACGTTGTATAATATCTTTTCAGACGCTTTTCTTGGCAGACTTTGGAGAAAATTTTTTGCTTCCTCCAATAAAGCAAGTTGAAATATGCCCATATCGGTTATTTAATTATGTTCACTTGGCAAAGATAATAATAAGTTTCGTATTCACGAAACTTGTTGTTTTCCATTTACAATGAAAGTGTGTATTTTGTGTTGTTATGCATACCTGCGTTCATTTCTTGGTCATTTAATGTGCAACTTGAACAGGTGCGAAAGGCTGTATCTCCACAAGGTTATTTATCCATTCATCTATCTCGTCCATCAGCCACCGATGGCCTTGCGTGTGGAGCACCTCGAAGTTGTCTTCCAAATAGGGCAAAACACCGTATTGTTCAAACAAGGTGGCGATTTCTTCGCCACTCATCTGATGTCTATTCTTGTACTGTTCCATGCAGAATGACAGGAAATAGGCTATGTCAAGTTCTTTATTTTTTATATCTGTTTTCATATTTTCTTTTCCCTATAAGGTTTTCCATATAGAAGGCATTATTTTGTTTAATTGTGCATAGAATAAATTTGATACTTCCTCTATTTCTTCTGAAAAATTATCAGATTCTTTTATCCATGTTTGATAAAATGCGTCTAATAATTCTTTGTCAAGGGAGTCAAATAATGCTGGGGACATTGCATGAAATTCTGCACGATAAAGTACATCTACAAAAGCCGAGCTGACTCTATGCGGATATGAAGATTCAAACTTTGGCATAATATTTTTTAGCCAACTATTTTCAAAACAATTAGAATAGCCAATTATAATTACGGTTCTGCCTTTATATGGAAAAATATTCATGATATACAATTCTTGATAATCACGGTTAAAATCGGGGCCTTTTTCGCTTTGGATTGAAACTGGAGATGCAATGCATAAATCTAATTGGAATGGTAATTCCGCAAAATAGAAATGCAAATTTGAGAAATCAGAATGGAATATCCCTTTTTCTAAGAAAGTTTTATAATACATCAAAGATGATTTGTTAGCATTTGTACAAGCAAGCTTGAACATTAATTGTTCTTTGTAATATGGAATATTAGTTTCTGAATGCAAAATTAAATGTTCGAATACATTGTGCATTATTTGACTGGCATATATTTCTCTACATATTGTTCGGTAACACAATAAATATTGCGATTGGAGTTTAGACCAATCAATAATACTACCATCTTTTGGCTCAATAGGTGCAAAAATTTTTTTATCATGTTTTTCGCAGAAACCTTCAAATTTGAATGCATCGTTTATTCCTTTGAGCCAATAACGGATAATACCGTCATTCATATGTACCAATGGCCTTTGTTCAAATTGGCATATTTTCGATTGTCTACTGATAGGTTCTA
The DNA here is from genome assembly GCA_944321715.1 of uncultured Muribaculaceae bacterium. Lineage (GTDB taxonomy): Bacteria > Bacteroidota > Bacteroidia > Bacteroidales > Muribaculaceae > Avimuribaculum. The sequence goes on from CALUMJ010000029.1 coordinate 5,400, forward strand.
ATATGTGTGACCGAGAGAATACATGAGAACCGATAGCATTAGATTGGCAATTTGGGCACATGCAATTATGCCGACCTTTTTTAGCTTGTTTTATTATTGAATCTAAGTCAATAAAATATTTTTTTGTATCATTCATTGCAGTCATTTCTTCGTCATTTTAACGTACAACTTAAACAGGCATTCAAGGCGGTCTTCGTCGGAGGCGAATGGTTCGGGGCGGTAGCAACGCTCCACGGCGAGGTCTAAGCGGTGGTGGGCTTCTTTCAGGTCGTCGGGCATCGTTTCGGGATTATACAATGCGGCAAGTGTCATGTCGTAATGTTCCTCGCGCAAGTCGAGTACATCTTGTGCCAGACTTGCCAACTCTGCTTTTTGTGCTTCGCTAATCGTTGGGAAAGGAAATGTATTGTAACAAAGTTGGGCAGAATAGCGGTAATCTGTTTTTAATCTTCCTCCCACCGTCTTTACCCATGCCATGTGCATTTTGCTGGTGAGGATAGCGAAAAGAGAAATGTCATTTGTCCCAATAACTAAACACAAATTGGTTGCCAGTTTAAAACTATCTAAATATCCTATCGGAATATATTCTCGACGTTCTGACGAAGCACTTGGTATTATTATAAAATTTATACCTAACGGTTGTGTTATCTGGGCAAAAAGATGTGGTGTTCTTGCTAATTGTGGGCGTGATGATTTCAATCTAATTTCTTGTACCTTATCAATACGTTGCATAATTAGAGGCATATTTTCAAATTCATTTATATTATGCCCATATAACCATAAGCACCAACGTTCTTTTCCATTAATAAATTCATCAGAACCATAAATCTGTCGAAAAAACTTTGCACTTAAAGGCTCTTGGTTAATAAACTCGTTTTTTTCCTCTTTTGTGAATAAAAATAATCCACCATCGGCAGGCATATTTCCAAAGTTCATTGTGGGCATATTGGGTAACAATGGTTTTGTCATGCTTTCAACAAAAACGGCTGGGGCATCAATCAATAAAGGTGAGATATTTTCAACGACTTTAGAACTTTCGCCACTGTATATTATTCTTTTTTTTATGTCTTTTGAATTGCTTACTCCGACGATTATGACTGTTACTCCTGCATTGTACTTCGCATTGTTTGACCACTTAAAGGAAGTATAGGCAAAGTTGATTTCCTCATTGTTAGCGTATATCCTTTTCCACAGTAAAGCCATTTGAAGCCCTTGGCATATAGAATTGGTTGATACAAACGCATACTTCGCCTTTGAATCTTTAATATATTTTGAGCCAATCATAAACCAGCAAGAGATATAATCTAATTCTCCGAAATTATCGTGGAAAATAAATTCCATATCTGCTTTTTGCACATCATTTTGTCTGCGGCTCCCCAAATACGGCGGGTTGCCCATCACGTAAACTTCGTCGTCGGGGGTATGGGGACATACCTCGTTCCAATCGATGCGGCAGGCATTACCGCACACTATGTGACCGCTGGGGCGCAGTGGCAGGGCGTTGGGGCGGATGTTGAAAGCATCCTCAAACTGGCAGTTCATTTGGTGCTCGGCAAGCCATAGCGAGAGTGTGGCAGTGTCACGAGCAAATTCGTCAATCTCGATGCCGTAGAATTGCTGTAAGCTGATGTTTGACAGGGGCAACTGCGACACTCCGAGGCGGCGCAGCTCTTGCCAAATGCTGATTTCAAGCTCACGAATGCGCTTGTAGCTAACGATGAGGAAATTGCCGCTGCCACAGGCAGGGTCGAAGAACTTGATGCGGCCAAGGCGCACCAGCAAGCGTTGCAGACGCTTGATGTCGTGAGAGCTGGTTGCTGCGTTGAACTCGTCACGAAGCCCGTCTAAAAACAGTGGGCGTATGAGCTTCATGATGTTTGGCACCGACGTGTAGTGCATCCCTAATCCAGCACGCAACTCGGGTGTTACCACAGCTTGTATCATCGAGCCGAAAATATCTGGGGTGATGCCTTTCCAGTCGAAGTCGCCGCAGCGAATCATCAGCACGCGGGCGCGGCGGCTGAGTACAGGAATTGGCACACGCTGCTCAAACAGTCCACCGTTGACGTAGGGGAACGCCGCAAACTGCTTTGGCAAAGCATTGCGCACGGCAGTGTCGTCGGTTGACATGGCAAGAAATGCTCGGTCGATAAACTCTGCAAGGTCGTGGCCATCGTCGGCTGTGTGTTGCTTAATGGAATTGGTGAACAGTTGTGGCTCGGGAAACAGATTTGTATCTTCGGCAAAGTAGCAGAAAAGCAAGCGAGACATGAAGATGTTGAGGCGGTGCATTTCGGTGCGGTCCTTGATGTCGTTGTGGCGACGAATTTCGTCGAAAATTTTGGCCATCATTTCCGCCGATTTCACATCGGCTTCGGCTTCTTCCACGTTGCGAATTTTCTCAATGCCTGCAAGCGGATAAAAAAAATCAAAGTCCTTCCACATCAGCCATACTTCATTCTCGTAAATATCCTGTTCCTTGGGGTCAACGGCAACAATCGTCTTGCCGTCACTAACCACATAAAGGCGTGGCGAATGCTTAGCAATTTTCGGGTCGGATTGCATCGCCTTGATTTCGTCGTGGAAGTCGAGTTCGGCTTTCGGCCTGTATGCAATAAGGCCCGGGATAAGCACGGTGCGTCCGTCCTTAGCCTTGTTGCCTACACCGTCACGGATGCGGCGGATGTTTCCGTCGCCATAACCGCAGAAAATGCGCAGTAGGTCATACACCAGTTGTTCGCCAGTCGGCTTCGTATCGCCGAGGCGTTCCAATGCGTCTTGCGCTTCGATATGTGAGAATGATTTAGTTTTCTTTGCCATTTGTAAGTGAGTTGCAAGGGTGTTAGTTTGTGGCGAGGATGAAGTTGAGCAGGTAGTCGCGGACTGTGTGCCAGGGGAGGTAGATGGCTGCGTTGCCTGGGATTAGCGTGATGGGGTGTTCGTTTAGGTCGGTGCGGACATAGATGTCGCCCCGGCTGGTCTTGAAGAAGATGAATTGCAGGTTGGCAGCCATCGGCACTATGTTGAAGTCTTGCCAGTTGGCTGCGACTTGGTCGAAATAGTGTGTGAGGTAGTGGCAACCGTCGATTTGCAGCAACGACAATAGCGGCATCAGCGTTTCGGCGTGGGCGAAACGCAAGTCGGCAGCGACGGGTCGCCGCCCCTCGACAACGCGGTCGGCAGCTTCCACGATTTCATAGACAAGCGGAATGGCGATTTCGGCTGGAACGGTCGAAAGGGTGTTGGCACTGCACAGCAGGTAATGGTCGAGGTTGTCGATTGACCACAGCCGCTGGAGTTCGTCGTCGGTGAAATAGTCGGCAAAGTCAATGTCGATGCCCATTGCGGGGAAACACGAGAGGAGCGAATAGACGGCAAACGACAGCTCTTGCCGAGCATCACGGGATATGTCGGGATTGTCGCCAATCAAGCGGTCGGCCACGCCGGTGGGGCATTGCGATGCGAAAAACTGGTTGTAAACCTCGCGCCATTGGCCGTCCTTGTCGTAGGCGATGTATGCCGTGTCGATGTCGTAAGGTCGCAGTATGCCGCTGTGTCGGGTGCCGGCCGATGTGGTGATTTCCACGTCGTGCGAGTTTTGCGCCAACTTGTGTGTGAAGGCATACATGCTCATGATTGCGCGCGGCGAATATGTGGCAATGGCTTCGACAGGGTAGTCGCCTGCAAACACTTCGGGATAATTGTCATACATGCGCTGTGCTATGCCTTGCTGCTCGGCCATGCCCAATGAATCGAGGTCGCCCCAGCGTCCGTCGCATCGTGCGATGACGGCATCGATGGTTCCCATCAATTCACGCCCCTTAGGGGTGATGGTTCCGGTAGTGTCGGCATGGTTGAGGTAGAATTTTATGAATGAAGCCTTGGACGGTGACGACGGGAACCGTGAGCCGTGGCGCCCGACATGGCTGATGTAAAATGGACGGAGTGTGTCGGGGTATTGGGCTATGCTGTCGGGTGCGGGATATGGGCGATGGCTGCCTAATAGCTGGTCGGTGGTGAAACTGCTGGTTGCAGCTGCGTTGATTGCAAAAATTGCTGCGATTAATAATATTAGCTTACGCATAATCGTTTAATAATTGTTTGTACAAATATAGTGAAAGCCGAGCGCAATGCAAAAAAAGGGCTTGCCGATTTTTGGCATATCCGAGGCGCATCCTGTATTATCGAAATATAGCGAAAGCCGAGCGCGATGCATATTAAAATATACAAAATCTCACATGGCAACTGAACTGGAATTTATAAACAATCTTATACGTGACGGGCGGCCGCATGATGCCATTGAACGCATAGATGAATACATGGCTGAAAACGGCCGTGAATGCGACGAAGCATTCTTCTTGCTTGGCAAGGCATATACCAAACTTGGCGACTACCGGCGGGCTATTAGTAACTATAACGAAGCCTTGAGCCTCAACAGGTCGAGTCCGGCAGCTGCGGCATTGGCGCAATTGCAAGAAATACTTGATTTTTACAATACCGACTTATATAATCCTTGATTGTAGCTAAAAAAGGCAAACGGCTGTTTGCCGCATTTTTGCAATTAAGCATTTTATTGTATTTTTGTGCTGTTTAAAAGAAAAAAGATGATAGACAGAATACTTTCGGATAAAGAAGTGATAAGGCTGCGAAACAGCTTGGAGCAGCATAACAATTTCATATTGACGTGCCACTTGTCGCCCGATGGCGACGCTGTCGGGGCGACTTTGGGAATGAAGCACCTGCTTGAAGCTATGGGGAAGACTGTGCATATCATTGCACCCGACATGGTGCCGCGCTCACTTCTGTTTTTGCCGGGAGCAAAGGACATAATAGCCTATTCAAAATATACCGAACTTGCCAACCGGCTCGTGGGCAATGCGCAGATGATAATCTGCCTTGACTTCAACACCCCCAAGCGGCTTGACAACTTGGCTCCGGTGATAACCGAGTCGAAAGCAAAAAAAATATTGATTGACCACCACATAGGCAGCGAGGAATTTTGCGATTTGACAATCTCATACGACCACATGTCATCGACGTGCGAGTTGGTGTTCCGCGCTATATTGGGCATGAACATGTACCAGCTTGTCAACCGCAAGTGTGCCGAGTGCCTGTATGCCGGCATGATGACCGACACGGGCAACTTCACTTACAATTCCAATGACCCCGATATTTACAACATCATAGCTATGCTGATGAAGAAGGGGATTAACAAGGACCGCATTTACCAGCTTGCCATCAACACCAGTTCGGCCGACCGCTTGCGCCTTATCGGTTATTCGCTCGACAAGAAGATGGAAGTGTTTGCCGATTGCGGAGCAGCGTTGATAATTTTGACGAAAGAGGAGCTCCAGCAATATAATTACAAGAAAGGCGACACCGAGAGCTTGGTGAATATGCCATTGCAGATTCCCGAGGTGTATTGGTCGGTGTTCATGCGCGAGGACGATGAGTATGTGAAGATTTCGATTCGCTCGCAGGGCGATTTTGCCGTCAACACTATATGCGAACAGCATTTCAATGGTGGCGGACATAAAAATGCGGCTGGCGGAGAGTTTTACGGCTCGGTAGAGGATGCGCGCGCCGAATTTGATAAAATATTGGATGAGGTGAAAGCCCAACAAAATGAAGAAAACACAAACAAATAATAAACTATGAGAAGAGTAAGTATTTCGATATTAATGTCGTTAGTGGCGATGGTGGGGCTTATGGTAGGCGCGACTTCGTGCAACGACAGTGAAAGTTATGCCGAGCAGCTCGACAGCGAACGTAAGGCAGTGAATGCCTATCTTTCGTATTACAAGGTGATTAATGAAATTCCTGCCGACACGGTGTTTGTGACCGCTGAAGATGTTGGAAGGGACAATGCCCCATTTTACCGCATAGAGCCAGAGGGTAATGTGTATATGCAAGTGATTAAAGCAGGCGACCGCGACTCTATGGCCCACACTGGTGATAAGATATTTCTGCGATATACCCGTTACAACTTGGTGGACTGGTATGACTATGGATATGTCATACAACAAGAGAGTAATTCGATGGATATGTCTTCAGACTCACGGCATTTTTATTACAACGACTTTACCCGGTCGGCAAGTTCGGAATGCGGTGTCGGGATTCAGATGCCGCTGCAATACGTGGGCATAAATAGCGAAGTGAACATAGTGATTAAGTCGCAGTATGGGCTGAACAGCGAAATATCTAATGTGTACCCATTCTTGTGGCAGGTGAGGTATTTCAAAAGCGCATTGTGAAAAATGTTTTTTGTGTGCGGCAATTAGGTAATAATCGCCGAGGCAAAAGCAATGATATAGGAAAATATATATAAACACGATTAATCAATTAATTATCATGTCGTTAATCAAGTCAATTTCTGGGATACGAGGAACAATCGGCGGAGCGGCTGGCAACGGCCTCACCCCGCTCGATGTCGTAAAATTCACGTCGGCATACGCTACGTTTATCCGCCGCACTACCACGAAGAATAGCAACACTATCGTCGTGGGGCGTGATGCCAGGCTGTCGGGACAAATGGTGGACGGAATAGTGACGAACACACTCATTGGAATGGGGTTTGATGTGGTGAACATAGGCATGGCGACAACACCTACCACCGAACTTGCCGTAACGTGGGAAAATGCCTGTGGTGGCATCATCATCACGGCTTCGCACAACCCCAAACAGTGGAATGCCCTGAAATTGCTCAACGAGGATGGCGAGTTCCTCAATGACGCACAAGGCAAGGAAGTGCTGCGGATTGCTGATGCTGAGGATTTCGAGTATGCCGAAGTCGATAAATTGGGCAAGGTGTACAGTAATGAAACATATATGCGCCGCCACATTGATGCTGTCATAGCACTCGACTTGGTTGATGTCGAGGCTATAAGAAAGGCCAATTTCACAGTGGCCGTTGATGCGGTCAACTCGATTGGCGGCGTGGTAATTCCCAAGTTGCTCGAACGGCTTGGAGTGAAAAATGTCATCAAGCTATATTGCGACCCGACTGGCAATTTCGGCCATACTCCCGAACCGATTCCGCAAAACTTGACCGACATTGCCGGTTTGATGAAGAGCGGTGTTGCCGATGTTGGGTTTGTGGTTGACCCCGATGTTGACCGCCTTGCTATCATAATGGAGAACGGTGAATTTTTCGTAGAGGAATACACGCTTGTTTCGGTAGCCGACTATGTGCTGTCGCACACTCCCGGGGCAACGGTGTCGAACTTGTCGTCGTCGCGAGCTTTGCGCGATGTGACGCAGGCTCATGGCTGCACCTACTCGGCTGCGGCTGTCGGCGAGGTGAATGTTGTTACCGAAATGAAACGCACCGATGCCGTGATAGGCGGTGAGGGCAATGGCGGTGTAATATATCCTGCATTGCACTACGGGCGCGATGCGCTTGTGGGTGTAGCTTTGTTCCTCACGCTGCTTGCAAAGTCGGGCAAAACGGTCAGCGAGCTGAAGAAGGGCTATCCGCAATATTGCATAGCAAAGAATAAAATCGAGCTTACGCCGGGTATTGACGTGGATGCCATACTCAAGGCAATGAAAGAACGTTATGCCGGCGAGAAAGTGACCGACATCGACGGCGTGAAAATTGACTTCGCCGACTGCTGGGTTCACTTGCGCAAAAGCAATACCGAGCCGATAATACGCATCTACTCCGAGGCTGGCACTATGGAGAAAGCCGAAAAACTCGGCAACGACATCAAGGCAATAATCGAAGGAATGGCTAAATAGCCCCGATTAGTGTAGTGGCGGAATATAAAAAACAGGCAGGTGCAAAGATTGCGCTTGCCTGTATTGTTTATATGAAACGATGATTATTCGTTGCCTGCGAGTGAGCGGTGCATGTATTCGGCGGCACGGCGTCCATCGCCCATGGCGAGGATTACTGTGGCTCCGCCGCGCACGATGTCGCCGCCGGCATATAGGTCGCTGATTGACGAGCGCATCGTGTCGGGGTCAACAATGATGGTGTTGCGCTTGCTTATTTCGAGCCCGCTGATTGACTTCGGTACAAGCGGATTGGGCGACACGCCCACGCTCACTATTACCAAGTCAACGGGGATTTCCTCGATGGCACCCTCGATGGGAACAGGCGAGCGGCGACCCGATTCATCGGGCTCGCCAAGCTGCATTTTCTGCAAGCGCATCATATTGACACGGCCGTTTTCGTCGCCGAGGTATTCGATAGGGTTGTGCAGGGTCATGAATTCAACGCCCTCTTCCTTGGCATGTTTCACCTCTTCGATACGTGCTGGCATCTCTTCTTCGGAGCGGCGGTAAACGAGTATTGCCCTCTCGGCACCCATGCGGCGAGCCGTGCGCACCGAGTCCATTGCGGTGTTTCCACCACCGATGACGGCCACATTGCGGCCACGTAGCACTGGTGTGTCCCAATCGGGTTTGCCGGCTCCCATCAGGTTGATGCGGGTGAGGTATTCGTTGCTCGACATCACTCCGTTGAGGTTCTCGCCCGGTATGTTCATGAACCGTGGCAGGCCTGCGCCCGAAGCCACGAATATGCCTTTGAAGTTCATTTGGTGCAAGTCGTCGTATGTGAGTGTCTTGCCGATGATTATGTCTTTCTCGAATTTCACGCCAATGGCTCGCAGTCCGTCAATTTCGTGGTCAACGATTGAATTGGGCAGACGGAATTCAGGAATGCCATATTTAAGCACACCGCCAATCTCGTGCAAGGCTTCAAACACGGTGACATCGTAGCCCAATTTTGCCATGTCGCCGGCAAACGAAAGGGCGGCAGGACCGCTGCCGACTACGGCTATTTTGATGCCGTTGGCTGCAGCTACCTTTGGCAGCGATGCAGTGCCGCTGTTGCGCTCATAGTCGGCGGCAAATCGTTCGAGGTAGCCTATTGCTACTGGTTCGCTCTTCATCTTGTGGTGTATGCACTTGCTCTCGCATTGTTTCTCTTGCGGGCATACACGGCCGCACACGGCTGGCAGTGCGCTGGTTTCCTTGAGCGTGGCGGCAGCTTCGGCAAAGTTGCCTCGTTCGATGTTCTTGATAAATTTTGGGATGTTTATGCCCACTGGGCAGCCAGTGACGCATTGCGGGTTGGGGCAGTCCAAGCATCGCCGGGCCTCCTGTACTGCCATTTCGGCTGTAATGCCTTGGTTGACTTCCTCGTTGCAGGTTATGCGGTACGATGGCGACAGTTCGGGCATCTTCACACGAGCAATTTTCATGCGCTCTTTTGCCGTCATTGAGCGGCGCAATTCGTCGCGCCACTGCTCGTTGCGCTCTTCGGCTATATTGTCATTTGTCATTGTTCTCGATGGTTATTTGTTAACGTTGTTGTAGGATTTCAATCTCATCATTAGCTCATCAAAGTCAACGTCGTGTGCGTCGAATTCAGGCCCTTCTACGCACACAAACCGTGTTTTCCCGGCTACCGATACCCGACATGCGCCACACATGCCAGTGCCGTCAACCATTATGGCGTTAAGCGAGCATTCAGTAGGCACGTTATACTTTTTGGTGAGCAAAGCCACGAATTTCATCATGATTGCCGGGCCTATGGTCATCACGTAATCGACTTTCTCGCGTTGCAGCACTTGTTCGAGTCCCACGGTGACGACGCCCTTTTGCCCGTATGAGCCGTCGTCGGTCATGATTATAACCTCGTCGCTGTATTCACGCACTTCTTTCTCAAGGATAATTAAATCCTTGCTTCGGGCGGCAAGGATGCTAATGACGCGGTTACCAGCTTTCTTGTATTCAGTGAGAATAGGCAGTAGAGGAGCAACACCCACGCCGCCACCGCAGCACACCACTGTGCCGTAGTTCTTGATTTGAGTGGCTTGGCCGAGCGGACCGACGACATCGGTCAAGTAATCGCCAGGCTCAAGTGCGCATATTTTCTGTGTCGAAACGCCCACGCTTTGCACAACGAGCGTGATAGTGCCGTTCAGGGTGTCGGCTTGGGCGATTGTCAATGGGATGCGTTCGCCATGTTCGCCACACCGCACGATTACAAAGTGTCCGGCACGGCGCGATTTGGCAATGAGCGGAGCTTCAACGACGAGTTTCACTACTTTGTCGGAAAAATGCTCCTTGCTTATAATTTTGTTCATTTGCTTTGTAATTTGTTATTCCCTACAAAAATAGCCATTAATTATGACATTGCTGTAACTCAAATAGCTATTTTTTGTTATATTCGGCGGCCACATCTACGGTTGGCATCGGTTGTATAGGTCTGTTGTCCTCATGGGGCTTTCCCTCGATACAGAACAATCGGCAATTGCGTGAGGTGGGTGTGTTGGGGGGTTACTACATGGGTTGCAACACATTGTTGCATCAATCTGACGGTCATCGAGTTGCCATGGCATGACTGCTCTACATAGAATATAATAAGAAACTGTTTTGATTGTTTGTGACCAAAACAGTTTCTTAATCAGGATATTAAAGTTAATAAAACGTTTATTCGGCTGTGAATGTGTCGCTGAAGAGAGTGCGGTTGGTTATCGAGCGTCCGAGAGTGAGTTCGTCGGTGTATTCTATTTCATTGCCCACTTGCACGCCACGTGCGATTACGCTCACTTTCACGCCCGATGGTGCAAGTCGGCGGAAAATGTAAAATGCCGTGGTATCACCCTCCATTGTGGCACTCAAGGCGAGAATCACTTCCCTCACATCGCCCTGCGCTACCCGAGCCACAAGGCTATCGATTTCGATGTCGCCTGGACCAATTCCGTCCATCGGTGAAATCAGCCCGCCCAGCACGTGGTACAACCCATTGTGGCTGCGTGTGTTCTCGACGCTCATCACGTCTTTCACGTTCTCAACCACGCAGATTACACCCTTGTCGCGCAATGGGTTAGAACAGATGTCGCACACATCGGTTTCCGATATGTTGTGGCACACTTGGCAATATTTAACTTCCTCGCGCACCTTAATGATTGCCTCGCCGAGCTGGCGTGCCTGCCCAGGTTCTTGCCTCAATAGGTATAGCACTAACCGTAATGCCGTCTTGCGGCCTATTCCCGGCAAGCGAGCAAACTCGTTTACGGCTGTTTCAAGCAGCGACGAAGCCAATTCCTGTTCCATGCTTCACGTTGCAGCTATCAGAAAGGCAGGTCGTCGTCGGCATTGCCGCCACCGAAATCGGGCATCGGAGGCATCGGAGCAGCTCCCGGCACGGCTTGTGGTGTGGCGGCAGCTGGCTGCTGTGTGGCGGTAGTATCGATTTTTTCGGCTTTCCAACCGTTTATATTTGTGAACCACTTTCCGTTGAACTCGTGGCTATCGATGTCGAAGCTCAGTCTTACTGTATCGCCCACGTTAAGTGGATACTGGTTAGCACGGTCGCCAAAAAAGCTAAAAAATATCTTTTTGGGGTAAGCTTCCTGCGTTTCAAGCACATATTCTTGCTTGTTCCAGTTGTTTCCAGCTTTCGATACACCGCTCACGGGTGGCAACTTTTGGATAATCTTTCCTTCTACTTCCATGAATTGTCTTTTTTACATTGTGAAATTACCAACAAAGTTAATAATTCATTTCCAAGTTACCCTCTGTCGCCCCCAAATAATTTTCTCCACGACGGAAAATCACTTCCCAACACATTTTTCCCCTCTCTGTTGATTGCCCACTCAGCACCACATTTACGACACAGCCAGTATGTAACGGCTGTACTATCAGAAGTTTTTTTGCCTGTCTGTTGTTTACCATTATCCTGCATATTTTTACCCTTCCCCGCAACCTTCTGTTCCATACAATTCATGTAATGGCACACCGGACACATATTATTGAGGTGCAGCAATGTTCGGGCATGGCTGGCGCTAAACCACACGGCAAAGACCGAAGAAATCAAAACATATCCCCAAATAGGAAAAACTCCACTAAATACGTGGAATCCGATTGATACCGTCATATAGACACCAACCGTAGCCATGATAGCAGCTTTGTGGTGATTGCGTATTTTCACAAATGCCAAGAAAATAGCCAATAAAAAACAGAGCACAGAAATCTCGGTAATATAGACAACCAGCAATAGCCACTTGTTCTTTATCACATAGGTGTAAGCCGCCAAATCCTCGAAAACCGAACGCCCTGTTGCTTTGCCATACGCATAGTAAAATGCAACAAATGCAAGGCATAACGACAAGAAAACCCCATAATCGAGCAATTTAACCATCTTTCCCTCGGCAAGTTTATCGACATACATCCATCTGAAAAACAATGACAAGAAGATAAACGGCCACACGTATGTAAAAAACACCTTGAGTTTGCTTAAAAAGCCATTCCACGTAGGATTATTAAGATAAGGGTAACTATAAGCATAGTTTTTGGTGGTTGGGGCAAGGTATTTTGAATTAATTGTTCCGGTCTTGCTGCCCAATTTGCACAAAACCTCGCCACTGCCTACCATAGTATCCACCACAGCCACGACAACTCCTTTACCGATGTTAATTTCGTAGCCATTAACGAGCATTTTTGTATTCTCTACTAATTCATACGTCGGCAAGTCACATTCTACTTTCGATGTGTCATGCAAACTTTCTTCATCGGAATTATACACCGACCACACCGACCAAATAGCAATAGCAAAAAGAAGAATGTTGAAAAGTCTTTTCATAATGTAATATATTATAATTTCTAATTTGCTTATTAACTGTTTTGAATTTTACAAAAAATGAAGTCCTTTGTTTATGTTTTGGACATCTTATCGGCTGCCTTTGATTGCTTTTTAGGCAGTTAGCTCAATAAACTTACTTAAAAACAATCACAAACGACTCGAAAATCCATCTTAAACCGTTGAACAAAAATCAAAACAGTTTCTTAAAATTTATGTTCAAAAATAACAATAGCACATCATTTCCAATACCAGCGAGGCTTTAATTTTAGTTAAGAGTATAAAAAATATTTAAAAGCAGATATTCCACCCTCTCATTCTTGTTTCTTGATGGAGTTAGACGGTTTGTAGGGTTTCTTGCACGACTTGGCGAGGGGGCAGCCGGTGCATTGGGGAGTGTCGGGAGGGCATTTGCTGCCTGGCGACAACGCCCGGACGACAGCATAGCACACCGCTGCCGCTAATGCGATGCCCACAGCCACGTATTGCCACATCATAGAGCAAGCACTTGTTTCAATCGGGCAAATTCTTGCTCAAAATTGGGCGTGAAAACGCCTTGTCCGAGCGAAGCCTCTATTTCGGCAACTGTCCAGAAACGCCCTTCGTCGATTTATACTGGGTCGGGTGCGATGCACGTTTCATCATCGACCACGGCCATGAAAGTGTTGACCAGCTCGCGCTCGACACGGCTATGGAATACATAGCGGTAAAGCAAGCGTGGCTCGATACCGTGCAGACCCAGCTCTTCGCTTGCTTCGCGCCGCAAAGCGTCTTCGACGCTTTCGCCATAATCGACATGTCCGCCCACCGACGTATCCCATCGTCCCGGCTGTATGTCCTTGTTCATCGACCTTTTCTGCAAATATAGCTCGCCGGCATGGTTGAACACATGCAGATGCACCACGGGGTGCAACAGCATCGTGCCGGAGTGGCATTCACGCCGGGTGGCACTGCCTATGACATTTCCCTGCTCATCGACAAGCGGGAATAATTTTTGCGCTCCGTCATTTTGCCCTGCGGTATGGTTGGTGGTGGGGCTTACTCGTGCTGTGGCCGCTGTCCGAGCCTATTTACTCCTTTTCGTATGTGTGCCACTGCGCACCGCATTTGCTGCACTCCCACTTGTGGCGCATCACCTTGAATGGGGCGTTAACGGCTTGCTCTGTTCCACATTCATCGTTATATTGATACTCGATGTACTTTGAATTGTAGCATAACGGACATTTCCTCACTTTTGACACCAATTTGAACCCGAAAACGAAGCTGCACAAGGCGACTATGGGGGCCACAACGGCATTGGCCCATGTCGGAAATATGCCGCAAAACTCAGTGTATCCAGTATAGCCCATAAACAAGCCAAAAACGCATATAGAGAACGCCAACCATGTCGACCCCACTTTCACGCGCAAGAAAATGCGGAACAAGACCGCATTGATTAGCCACACGCCAGCAAGATATGATGCCAGCATCGCCCACCTATTGTCGAAATGATACATGTAGGCCGTCAAGTCCTCGAAAACCGTGCGTCCAGTGACTTTGGTATAGGCATAGCAAAATGCGGCAGCACCAAGGATGAATGATAGATTTGCCGTTGTGCACATCCACCTCGACCACAATCTGTGTCTCAATAGACGGTCGATATAATTTACTCTGAACCAGGCAAATGTGAAAGCAAATGGCCCGACGTATATCAGAAATATACACAATAGTCCAAAAAAAGCTCCCCACGATGGGTCGTCAAGAAATTGGTATGTGTATGGATAGGGTCTTTCAGACGGTACAAGATATTCCGACTGGATTTTTCCCGACTTTCGGCCTACCTCGCACAGTGCCGTGCTGTCGTCATCGAAGCTCCGAACCAGCACGACGGTACCCTTTCCGACATTGATTTCGTAGCCGTTGATGTTCATTGGGGCATCAACGGTCAATTCATACGTTGCCGCTCCATTGGGTGCATCATTGCCACTGTCGGGCGCAGCCCATGCCATACAACTCGCAATAATGAAACTGAAAAAGATAAGCAATCTTGCCATAACTAACCGATTATTACTAAATTGAGTGTTATTGAAAATGTTGCAGGACGTAAAGTTACACGCCCACACGCTGTTGGCCTGTTTCAAATCTACGATATATTACTTTACATTGTATCCAAGTACACTCCAATATTGTGTGTCGTCTTTTGGCTTTACCGACAGCTTAAGTCCTCCTGCCGCGGAGGGTGTCACCACGATGGTTGCCGTGCCGCTGATTGAGTCGATTGTCCAATCCCGGTGCCAGCTGCTGTCGATGATGGCCAGCCCAACATCCTCGTGCGGCTTGACGGTGAACCTGTAGCTCTCGCCCACATTGAGCGTTGATTGCATAGGGGCTTCGACGATGCTGATTTTGTTGCGTAGTTTTGATGTCCACACTGTTGGCAAGTCGGTGTTGCCAGCTAAGCATTGCTCGAATATACGGCCGACGTTTAACCCATACTCGCCCCACCAAGGCTTAACCCAATAGGGTAACGAGAAGAACTGGGTGCGGCTGATAGTTTGGGGCAAAAACTGAAAATCCTGATTGTCGGGAAAATGCGTGAATATCATCCATCGAGGGTCAACGTCAAACCACGAATTGTCGTTGTCGTTTCGTTTAAATTCCTTGCCGTTGACGCTGCCAGCCCCCCATGTGGCATCAATCAAAATCCCCTTGTCGGGTTCTTCAACTATCACATACAGCCATGCATGGCCTCCGCCATTGGGGTAAAGCGCATTCCTCGATGTGCCGTTGATAATTATAGTACGCAGCCCTAAAGGCTCAGCAAGGCGGTAAAACAGTTCGCTGTAGGCATTGCACACACCTTTGCGCTGCTCGTAGCAGTCGTCGGCATAGTAGATGCTGTATGATGTGTCGTAGGCGATGTTGTCGCACAGCCAGCGATAGATGGCAAACGCCTGTTCATACTTGCTCGTACAGCCGGCTGTGATTTGTTGCGACACTTGTGAATAGTCGTAGCGTGTGGGCGACACGCGCTTTTGCGCACACATAGTGATGCTCGATAGCACCCATACAATAAAAATAGCAACTTTTGTATTCATAGCATTTATATTTATTGAGTTTAAGATTGTTTTGCGTATCTCTGTTATTTATAATGTTGCGGGCGGCGAAGCCGTCTGACTTCCTCGTAGCACGGTGTCAAGCACCCTACAGGGACGTAAGAACCGCCCATGGTGGCATCTTCGGCGAAACGGTCTTGAAAAGGTCGAACGCAGCCCCCGTAGCCGATGGATGCCCCTCGCAGAGCGGCTATGCCTATCTTCCACCGAGGGCCTGTTGGCAAAGGTGTTAAGCTGCCTATGGTCGTTCTTTCTTCTCTGCAACAAATGTAAGAAAAATACTCGGTTTTGCTTCATTATCTTGCATAAATTTTGTTTGGGCTGCCCTTTTCCGCCGAATGTGGTGGTAAATGGTGGGTGTGTCCAAAATGGCAATGCCTGAAACAATCAGCAATTATCGGGCAGGTAATGTGTAGAGTCTGTATCAAAAATGAAATTCTGAATTATGATGCAGCTCGTTACTACCTCAAGTACATCATATCGTGGTCACAATCGGGCGGTCGTCGAGCCGCCATGATATGTCAAATCTACAATATGTCAAATGTATTATTATGATACATCTCCTCGTGCAAAAATTGTGCAAAATTGTATTATGAGGTACTCCCTTTCCTCAGGCTACATGGCAGGTAAATTAAGGAGTCGTGCCTGTGAGCTACAAAAACTTTCTGCCCCGGTCAAGAACGTGGTTGTTTATAGTCCGATTCCCATATTTACAGTCGCTGCTCCGTCGTTAGGTTTTCCATCAAGCTCGTTTAAAATATAATAAGATTGCTGGTCGCCTTGTTCTACACCTTTTTCGGCCCAGTAACGAGCAAGTTTCAAATCTTTCCTTTCGCCTTTGCCCTCCATGTAGCATTGTGCTAACATCCCCATTGCATAACAATTACCGTTTTCGGCACATTTGCGATACCAATTCACAGCTGCTGTATAATCAATGGGTTGTCCATTTTTCCCCCAATAATAAATTTCGGCAAGTGTTATTTGTGCATTGGCATAGCCCTGTTCTGCTGCCTTTGTGTACCAAAGCACAGCTTTGTTGTAGTCTTGTGGCACACCGAAACCATTGGAGTAACTCACCCCAAGGTTGTTTTGTGCAGCGGCACAGCCCTGTTCCGCCGCTTTTGAGAACCAAAGCACAGCTTTGTCGTAGTCTTGCGGCACACCGAAACCATTGACGTAACAAAGTCCAAGGTTATTTTGGGCATCGGCAAATCCCTGTTCTGCTGCCTTTGTGTACCAAAGTACAGCTTTGTTGTAGTCTTGTGGCACACCGAAACCATTTTCGTAACATCACCCAAGGTTGTTTTGTGCATAGGCATAACCCTGTTCCGCCGCTTTTGTGTACCAAAGCACAGCTTTGTTGTAGTCTTGCGGCACACCGAAACCATTGACGTAACACCACCCAAGGTTGTATTGTGCAGCGGCAAGACCCTGTTCTGCGGCCTTTGTGTACCAAAGCACAGCTTTGTTGTAGTCTTGCGGCACACCTTGTCCTTTTTCGTAACAATAACCAAGAGTGTTTAGGGCTTTGTCATAACCCTGTTCTGCAGCCTTGGTTAACCAATGCGCAGCTTTTGTATAGTCTTGCGATACACCGTACCCCTCATGCAAACACCAGCCATACATATATTGCGCAGGGGCGTAACCCAATTCTGCGGACTGACCGAAGAGCCGGGCAGCTCGCACGGTGTCGGCTTTCACTGCTTTGCCGTCATAGTAGGCGTATGCCTCGAAATAAATACTTTCAGCCTGTGATGGCTGCGTTTGTGCCATGATTGCGCAATGCGCCATTACCATACACAATGCCACTACTGATAAATACTTTCCCATTTGCCATTGATTTAAATATTAATACTACAAATATATAAAGAAGATTTAAATTACCCCCCCCTAAAGTTGAAATAAACTAAAAAACAATCTTAGGAACAGCAAATATCCCGCATTTTTCATGTGTTGCACACAGCTATTTTATGTAACTATTCATTAAAGCCCGACAGGTTGTGCGATTGGGCCGGGAGGGTAGCGACGGCGTTCATTCACGGGGTGGATGGGTGGTGGGTTTCTTGCACGACTTGGCGAGGGGGCAGCCGGTGCATTGGGGAGTGTCGGGAGGGCATTTGCTGCCTGGCGACAACGCCCGGACGACAGCATAGCACACCGCTGCCGCTAATGCGATGCCCACAGCCACGTATTGCCACATCATAGAGCAAGCACTTGTTTCAATCGGGCAAATTCTTGCTCAAAATTGGGCGTGAAAACGCCTTGTCCGAGCGAAGCCTCTATTTCGGCAACTGTCCAGAAACGCCCTTCGTCGATTTATACTGGGTCGGGTGCGATGCACGTTTCATCATCGACCACGGCCATGAAAGTGTTGACCAGCTCGCGCTCGACACGGCTATGGAATACATAGCGGTAAAGCAAGCGTGGCTCGATACCGTGCAGACCCAGCTCTTCGCTTGCTTCGCGCCGCAAAGCGTCTTCGACGCTTTCGCCATAATCGACATGTCCGCCCACCGACGTATCCCATCGTCCCGGCTGTATGTCCTTGTTCATCGACCTTTTCTGCAAATATAGCTCGCCGGCATGGTTGAACACATGCAGATGCACCACGGGGTGCAACAGCATCGTGCCGGAGTGGCATTCACGCCGGGTGGCACTGCCTATGACATTTCCCTGTTCATCGACAAGCGGGAATAATTCTTCGCTACTCATTTCACGCTAAATTTTGATTTAATAAGTTTTTGTAACTCTTGTGGTTGCAGGTCGGGGCTATACTCGTCGAATGACAGCCGCAACGTGCAACCGTTCTTGTATTCGCTACAGCCATACGCCGTGCTGCCTTTTAGCAGATGCCCTTTGCCGCAAATTGGGCAGACGATGTCGCCCACCGATTTGACGGTAGCTGCATGTTTACGCGGTTTCTTTGCTTTTTTGGCTTCCTCTTCCTTTGGGATTACTATGCTGCCGTGGCCGTTGTCCGACAGCACATTTATGACAATCTTTCCGACCATCTCTTTCAGCTCGGCTATGAACGAAGCGGCATCATACTCCTTACGCTCGATTTTGCGCAACTTGTTTTCCCAAATGCCAGTCAGCTTTGCCGATTTGAGTAATTCTTCGTTAATAGTGTCAATCAGTGCAGTGCCGGCCGCCGTGGCAACTATGCTTTTCTTCTCGCGCCGTATGTACCGGCGCTTGAACAAGATTTCAATGATGGCGGCACGTGTCGATGGGCGGCCTATGCCATTCTCTTTCATCGCATCGCGCAGCTCCTCGTCATCGACCGACTTTCCAGCTGTTTCCATGGCACGCAGCAACGTACCCTCGGTGTATAGCTTGGGTGGCTGCGTGGTTTTCTTCAGCAGTGACGGTTCGTGCGGCCCCGTTTCATCGACGACGAATTGCGGCATCAGCTGGTTTTCGGCATCATTGCCAGTGTCGGCCGCAGTGGTTTTGTCGCGGTCGTATATTTCCCGCCAGCCTTTCACGGTAACCTGCTTACCCGTGGCCTTGAACTCGACCTTTGCGGCCTCGGCTGTGACCGAGGTTTGCAGAAATTCGCAATCGGGATAGAAAGCCGCAATGAAACGCCTCGCCACCATGTCATATACCCGTTTCTCTTCCATAGTCAATGCCACGGTTTGCGGCGGCACATTGGTGGGGATTATGGCGTGGTGGTCGGTAACCTTGGAGTTGTCGAATACTTTCTTTGACTTTGGTATTTTTTTCGACAGCACCGGGGCTGTGAGCGAGCTGTATGGCGACAGGGCCTGTAATATGCCACCGACCTTGGGATAAATGTCTTCGCTCAGGTAGGTGGTATCGACACGCGGATATGTTGTCACTTTTTTTTCGTAAAGCGACTGTATGTAGCGCAGCGTTTCCTCGGCAGTGTATCCAAGTTTCTTGTTGCATTCCACTTGCAGCGATGTCAGGTCGAATAGCCGCGGCGGAGCTTCCTTGCCACGCTTTGTCACCACCGATGTTATGCGCAGCGGTGCGTCCTTGATGGTGTCGATTACCTTTTGTGCGTCGGCTTCGCTTTTGTAGCGGCCCTTTGTCGAGTTGAACGTCACGCCGCGGTACAATGTCTTTATTTCCCAGTAATCCTCTGGAACAAAAGCCGCAATCTCTTTTTGACGGTTCACGATAAGAGCCAGCGTGGGAGTCTGCACCCGGCCAATCGACAGCACGTTGCCGCCGCTTTGCGAATACTTGAGTGTGTAGAGCCGCGTGGCGTTCATGCCCAATATCCAGTCGCCGATGGCGCGCGAAAGGCCTGCGAAATAGAGCGAGTCGAAGTCGGCTTGCGGGTGCAAGTTCTTGAATCCTTCACGTATGCTCTCGTCGGTTAGCGACGAAATCCACAACCGTTTCACAGGCTTGCTGCACTTGGCTTTCTGCATCACCCAACGTTGTATTAATTCGCCTTCCTGCCCGGCATCGCCGCAATTGATAACCTCGTCGGCTTGTCCGATGAGGCTTTCAATCACATGGAACTGCTTTTCTATGCCTTTGTCGTCAATCAGCTTTATGCCAAACCGTGTAGGTATCATGGGCAATGCACCGAGGCTCCATTTTTTCCACGTTTCGGTGTAGTCCTGAGGCTCCTTGAGCGTGCACAGATGACCGAAAGTCCAGGTCACACAGTAACCTGCACCCTCGTAATACCCGTCACGCCTGACTGTCGCGCCCAATATGGCGGCAATATCCTTTGCAACGCTTGGTTTCTCGGTAATGCAAACTATCATCGGCTACCTTGGCATTATTTTTCCAGGTTTTTTGCCTCGTTCCAATAATTATCCATCTCGGCAAGTGTCATTTCGTTTAATTCGCGACCCTCTTCGCGGGCACGGTTCTCGACATGATTGAAACGGTTGATGAACTTGCGGTTGGTCTTTTCGAGAGCTGTGTCGGGGTTGACGTCATACAATCTTGCAGCATTTACTATGCTGAACAGCAGGTCGCCAAATTCCTTTTCTTCGTTTGCCGTGTCGCCCTTGCGCATTTCGGCTTCGACTTCGCCGAGTTCTTCTTTAACCTTTGCCCACACATCTTCGCGCTGTTCCCAGTCGAAACCCACGTTGGCAGCTTTCTCCTGAATGCGGAATGCTTTGATGAGCGAAGGAAGCGATGATGGCACGCCGGCAAGCACAGTCTTGTTGCCGCCTTTCTCTTTCAATTTTATTTGTTCCCAGTTGTGCGACACTTCTGATGCACCATCGACGTGCACTGTGCCGAACACGTGTGGGTGGCGGAATATCAACTTTTCGCGCAACGCGTCGCACACGTCGGCAATGTCGAAGCGCCCCTGTTCGTCGGCAATCTTGGAATAAAAGATTATGTGCAGCAGCACATCGCCCAGTTCTTTCTTTATGGTTGTAGCATCGTCGCCAAGCAATGCTTCCGACAATTCCATCACTTCTTCGACAGTGTTGGGGCGCAGGCTCTCATTGGTCTGCTTTGCGTCCCAGGGGCATTTCACCCTCAGCTCGTCGAGCACATCGAGCAACTTGCCGAATGCTTCGAGCCGTTGATTTCTTGAATTAGACATTATTTATTGTAATTAGAAAGACCTTCTTTCAAAAATTCCACAAATTTATCGACATTTTCATCGTAATACACAGGGCCGGCAGCAAGCGACCCGTCGGAATTGAGGATTACGTAGTAAGGTTGCGAATTTGCTCCGAACTTGTAGCGTTGCAAGTAGCTCCATTTGTCGCCCACGGTGCGCAATTTCACTTCCTTGCCATTTTCATTGACGATTATCGGCTCGGGCAGGTCGGTTTTGTCATCAACCATCAGTTTCACCATCACGAAGTTTTCTTCGAGCAGCTGGCGTACTTGTGTCTGGTCAAGCACAGCAGCTTCCATCTTGCGGCAATTCACGCAACCATAGCCCGAGAAATCGACAAGCACCGGTTTCCCCTGCTTGGCACTTTCGCGCATGCCTTCCTCATAGTCGTCATACTCGGCGAAGCCTCCACCATACAGGTTGAAGTCTTGCGTGTATAACGGTGGAACGAATGCGCTGACGCTCTTGAGCGGTGCTCCCCACAATCCCGGCAGCAGATACACGGCAAATGCAAGCGAAATCATGCCAAGGAACAGGCGCAGGACGCCAACACCCTTAGGCGCGGCATCGCCGGCAAGGTGTAGCCTGCCAAGCAGGTACATGCCCAACAGCCCGAAAATAACTACCCACAGCGACACAAACACCTCGCGGTCGAGTATTCCCCAGCCGTAGGCAAGGTCGGCAACCGAAAGGAACTTGAGCGACAACGCAAGCTCGATGAAGCCAAGCACCACTTTCACCGTGTTGAGCCATCCGCCCGACTTGGGCATACCTTGCAGCCATGACGGGAAGAGTGCAAACAGCATGAACGGCACGGCAAGTGCAACGGCAAAGCCAAGCATACCTATTGCCGGGCCGGTAATGTTGCCCATGCTCGCAGCCTCTACAAGCAGAGTGCCGATAATAGGTCCGGTGCAAGAAAACGACACAAGCGTCAACGTGAATGCCATGAAAAATATGCTCAGCATTCCCGATGTGCTGCCGGCCTTACTATCCATTTTGCTGGCCCACGAGTCGGGAAGTCTTATTTCAAAAGCTCCGAAGAACGAAATGGCAAACACTACGAGCAGCAGGAAGAATATTATATTGAAAATGGCGTTGGTCGATAGGGCATTGAGCGAACTTGCGCCGAATGCACCTGTAATCAACAGCCCGAGGGCGAGATATATGACAATTATCGACAAGCCGTAAATCATGGCATCACGCACCGACTTGCCACGTGAGCCGCTTTTCTTGAGAAAGAAACTCACCGTGAGTGGTATCATGGGCCACACGCAGGGCGTGAGCAATGCCAGCAGTCCGCCTATGAAGCCTGCGAAAAATATATACCACAGCGAATATGATGCAGTGCTGCCATTGATGTCACCCTCGTTGCGTATATCGACCGGTTTCCACAAATCTTCACTCGAAAAGTCGGTAACCGATTGCTTATGAGGTTTAGTCGGGCTGCCAGTTTGCACGCCCACCTGCGACGATTGTTGCTGCTGCTCGGCAGCATTGGCAAACTTGAACTCTTCATTGGCCGGGGCGCGGCAAGTCACATCGTTGCATAGCATGTATCTCACATAACCCTCGATGGAATATGTGCCATCGGGATTTGCCAATTTGAATTGTTGGCTCAGTGTGACCTCGTTTTCCCACCAGCCAAGTTTCAGGTTAAATACTACATCGACTTGTTCATGTGGATTGCGGTCGGCAACCGTGTTGCCAACAAGTTCTATACCATCGGTTTTTTCCCAATTGATGCTGGTAGCGACTGGGCCTCCTTCGGGAATATCGAGTGCATACAAGTGCCATCCTTTGTCGATGTGGGCGTGGAACGTCATCACGCCAGTTCCATCTTCATCGACTTTTATCGATGGTTCCCACTTGATGGGATTCAGTATTTGCCCCCATGCCGATGTAAAAACCGCCATGAATAATACAAAGCTCAATATCAGCCTGTTTCTCATCATTTTTTGTCTTTTTTGTAGAATTATAACGAAGCCTTGTAATATAAATACACGGCTATGATAGTATATAGCACATTGGGTATCCACATTGCCACGAATGGCGACGTGTAGCCCGAAACGGCAAATGTCGATGTGATAGTGGTGAACAATATGTAGGAGAAGCTAAGTACAAGCCCGATGCCTATGTTCACGCCCATTCCGCCTTTCACTTTTCGCGATGACAGCGACATGCCTATAATCGTCAGTATGAACGCCGCAGCCGTTGAGGCGTAACGACGTTCAAGTTCTATTTCAAAATTCTTGATGTTGGCCACACCTCGGCTCTTTTGCCGCTCTATGTAGCTGCGCAATTGCGGCAGAGTGAGTGTCTCCTGGTCGTTTTTTGCAATCAAGAAGTCGCGCGGTTCCATTTCGATGATGGTGTCGAGGCTGGTGCCGCGCACGATGTTCTCGCGCAGCCCCTCGAAGTTGCGTATGGTGTAGTTCCGCAGCCGCCAGCGGTAAAGCGTGTCATATTCCACACGGTCGGCAGTCATGCGCGACTTCAGCACTTTATTGTCGAACTTGTCGAGCGAGAAGCGGCGGCCGCTCTTGGTGCGATTGTCATAGCTCGACATATATGCTATGACACCGGGCGACACTTGCAATTGAATATTGCGTCCGTAATTAACCTCCTTGTTTCGCACATACTTGTTGGTGTAAGCGATGCGTTCCACATTGGCCGGAGGGATGACGTATGCTGCCAGCAAGAACGAGAACACGGCTATCACTGCCGCCGACACCATATATGGTACAACCAGCCGGCGGTAACTGATGCCACTCGACAGCATGGCAATAATTTCGGAATTGTCGGCAAGTTTCGATGTGAAGAATATAACGGCAATGAATGTGAACAGCGGGCTGAACTGGTTGGCAAAATATGGCAGGAAGTTGACAAAGTAGTCAAAGACGGTTTCTTCGAGCGGGGCAGTGAGCATGGCATCGAGTTTCTCGTTGATGTCAAACATCACCACAATGGCGAGCAACAGCAATATCGAGAACACGTATGTACCGAGGAATTTGCCTATGATGTAGCGGTCAATCATTTTCACAAGCGGCTGCCGTGCCTTGCTTGTGTCACCGTCACCATTTCTGCGGAATAATCGTCTTAACTTGATTTTCATCTATTATTGAAATTTACGTGTATTACAAGCGCCGCGTTACACACGCCACCATCTCTTCTTTCCACGGTTTGAAATCACCGGCAATGATGTGCTTGCGCGCTTCGCCCACAAGCCACAGATAAAATGCAAGGTTGTGAATGCTTGCAATCTGCATGGCGAGCAATTCGCCGCACACAAACAAGTGCCGCACGTATGCCTTGCTATAAGCATGGTCAACATACGACGGCCCATCTTCCTGCAACGGGCTGAAGTCGTCGGCCCACTTGAGGTTGCGCATGTTCATGATGCCGTGACGGGTGAAGAGCATTCCGTTGCGCCCGTTGCGTGTGGGCATCACACAGTCCATCATGTCCACACCGCGGTCGATTGCTTCAAGTATGTTGGCTGGCGTGCCGACACCCATCAAGTAGCGTGGGCGGTCGGCAGGCAATATTTCGTTTACGATTTCAATCATTTCATACATTTTCTCGGTGGGTTCGCCCACGGCAAGACCACCTATTGCGTTCCCCTCGGCACCAAGGTCGGCCACAAATTTTGCCGCTTCGCGCCGCAAGTCGGGATAAGTGCATCCTTGCACTATTGGGAAAAATGCTTGATTGTAGCCATACCGCCCCTCGGTTTCGTTAAAGTGTTTCCATCCACGGGCGAGCCACCGCTGTGTCAGTTCGAGCGACTTGCGCGCATAGGTGTAGTCAGATGTGCCAGGTGGGCACTCATCTAAGGCCATCATTATGTCGCTGCCTATGCTGCGCTGTATGTCCACCACCCCCTCGGGCGTGAACAAGTGCTTCGATCCGTCGATGTGGCTGCGGAAATAAGCCCCCTCCTCCTTGAGCTTGCGGTTTTCCGACAGCGAGAACACCTGGAAGCCGCCACTGTCGGTGAGTATGGGGCGGTTCCAGCCGTTGAACTTGTGCAATCCGCCGGCTTTCTCGATGATTGGCATCCCGGGGCGCAAATACAGGTGGTAGGTATTGCCAAGTATTATTTGAGCCTTTATGTCGTCGGCAAGCTCACGCTGGTGTACGGCCTTCACCGTGCCGCACGTACCCACGGGCATGAAGATGGGCGTTTCGATTTCGCCGTGAGCCGTGCTTATTACTCCGGCACGGGCATTGCTTCCCGGCGATGATGCTATGAGTCGGTATTCCATTATGCTGTGCTTCTATTTTTTCATTGCGCGGTCCATCATGCGCTTGTCTTCGCGCTCCTTTATCGACTGTCGCTTGTCATATTCCTTTTTGCCTCGGGCTATTGCAACCGCCATTTTGGCAAGCCCCTTCTCGTTGATAAAGAGCCGCAGCGGCACTATGGTATAGCCACTCTGCTGGCTCAACTTCTGCATCTTGGCTATTTCTTTCTTGGTGAGCAGCAATTTGCGGTCGCGGCGTATTATGTGGTTGTTGTACGAGCCAAATGTGTATTCGGCCACATACATGTTTTTCACCCACACCTCACCATTGTTGATGTAGCAAAATGTGTCGCTAAGCCCAGCCTTCCCGAGCCTGATTGACTTGATTTCGGTGCCCGAAAGTACGATACCGGCAACGAACGTTTCGAGTATTTCGTAGTCGAATGTAGCTCGCTTGTTCTTTATATTGATATTTGAATCTTTCATCTTAACTAATGCTATTCATTATTAACCCCAGTAGGTAGCCGATAGCCAATGGCAAAACTAGCACCATTGCAGCTATGGCTATGAGGATTTTTTTGTTGCCGTCATCGGCAATTTCAAGGTAGCTGTCGGCTTTCCATGCCATGAAGAACACGTAGAAGTACAATATTTTCAAGTAGGGGAACGAGGCCGGCAGCAGGTTGTCGATTATGTTCAGTGCTACCATCATCGCCATGCAATAGAGTATGACCACATTGACGCGGTTGGCCATCTGCTTGCTTTTGACGACTGCAGGGAAGTAGCCTGTGGCCACATAGCTGGCTATGAAGAATGCGAAAAAATATTTGGCAAAGTCGATGACTGCCGCCATGATGCAGCCGACCAATGTGGCTCGGGCATCGTAAGCGAGGCTCATGAATGCCGATAAAGCCAGCACAGCCAGCATCGGGTATAATACCCTCGACTGCACATCGCGCCATTGCACGCTGCTGTGTCCGACTGCTTTCCACCCATTGCGAGGAAAACAGACTACGTATGATGCATTTTTGAAATAATTCATTCCTCAAGTTTTTTCAGACTGCAAAAATAACTAATATCGGCGGAATAATCGAACAAAATCAGCAGATTAACGCAATATAAGTTAAGAATCAGGCGGTTAGGAAAATTTTACAAAATAAAAAAAGAAAGTGTATCAAAATAGCGATTACATTATACAAGCCGTAGAGCCGTCATACTATGGCGGCTCGATGACAGCCCGAATGCAACCGTAATATGCTGTAAATATGGCAATAACGAGCCGCCATGATATGACGGCTGCATAATTGTCTGTCTGTAATTGCTGATTGTTTCAGGCATTGCAATTTTGACACACCTCCCTGTCTTGCATTAATATGGGGGTGTATCAAAATTAGCATCAATCTGGTTCGTAGGGACGCACGGCTCGTGCGTCCGTGTGCTGTAAGGCGCTATTAAATTGCTATGTTTCAACCTAATATACACCTATTGACGCAGCGGACGCACGAGCCGTCCTTACGAAATCGCTTAAATTTGCATTTTGGCACACCCTCTTCTATTGGCACACTTTGAATGTTGTCTTTTTACCGTTTATTCGCAATGCCACTTTGGGATTTGAAAAATGGGTGAGATGAGGAAAAGTCAGTGTCACAGTAGCTACACCGTCTTTACTTTCTACTTTTACCGAGGTTGCAGGATACTCCTTTCCGTAGCAAGGTATAAGTTTTACGTCCGAAACAAAATATTTCTCCCCGGCATTGTCGTCTGTAAAAACGATAGTCACCTTGTCGTTATAATTGTTGAAGCTCTGGCAATGGGGCTTGGCATTGGCCGCCATGCAAATTAACACTGTGATGATTGCGATTATAAATGCTTTCATATTCGATTGTTTTAGTAAATTGTTTTTCTTATTTGCTGCCCGACAAGATACCGGTGTCGTTGTCGCTGTTGTTTATGCGCTTGTCGCTGGCATTGCGCTGCTTGCCAAAGTCGAGATTGAACGACACATTGAGCATTACCATGCGTTTGAAATCATCGGAATAAGCAACTTGACTGTAAGGTGCTAATTTTGATAGGTTTTCCACACCTTGCTCATACCGCTTGGTAAATGGGTTCATGAGCATCATTTGAATGCCCCATTTCTCGGTATTGTAACCCACAGCAATGGAGTGCAGCTTCTCGCCGCGGGTTATTGTTTCGCCCCACAGGCTGTGGTAGCTTGTGTTCATGTCAATCATCATTCCCCAGTTTTTATACTGCGCCATGATGCTGCCACGGAAGCCCCAGTTTGTATGGGTGTGGGTGTAATTGTTGCCGTTGCTAATGTAACGGTTGAAAAACGGCGTGAGGCGCACAGCCACATACTCGCCGAAAGGGAACACCTGCACAGTGGCTTGTGCGTTAATGCGGTGGAACCCACGCTGGTTGGCGTATGTGCGTACAAATTTGCCGCTGTCATACAAGGTCTCTTCCATAATCGGTTTGTCGTCGTAGGAATACCTCCCTAACAATTCCACATTCACATATCGGCTGCGCCAGCTTGCCGAAAGGCTGTTGGTATAAAACGTCACGCTGTGCAACGCCGGGTTGCCTCGACGCACCTGGTAAGCATCCATCCCTTGTGTGACATCGCTCAAGTCGGACAGCGACGGCGAGTACCCCGACATATAGGCATTGTATCGCAGGAATACGCTGTTTGTAACTGCGTAAGAAAGTGTCAGCGTCGGCCTCACAATCCATTTCTCCTGCGTGAAGCCTTCTTGTTCATATCCAGTGCGCAT
>CALUMJ010000030.1 GCA_944321715.1 uncultured Muribaculaceae bacterium
AAGCCCTCCACCGCAGCCCCACCGTAGCCCACCGAGGCCCCCACCAAACCTCCCCCCGAAGGGGAGGCTTCCCGTGCTGCCCGCCGCGGCGTGTGGCATTGCGGTTGACCTAATTGCATTTAAATGTTGTTGTAGGGGGGGTATAAAAATAGCAATGTCTGGAACAATCGGCATTTACAGGCAGACAATTGTGTCGAGTGTGTATCAAAATAGCAAATACATTCACTTTGTTGTAGCAGTGGCGTGCCGCGGCTCGTTTGCGTGAATTGGAACAAACTGAATGCCAATTGTTTGCATTGTTGCAAAAATTGGGGGTGTAGCAAAATTGGCAGTACCCACCTCGTAGGGACGCACGGCTCGTGCGTCCGTGTGCCGAAAGGTACCATTAAATTGCTATGTTTCAAACTGATATACGCCTAATTGCGCAGCGGACGCACGAGCCGTGCGTCCCTACAAAATTGCGCAAATCTGCATTTTGATACACCTCCTACAAGATTCCAAATCTGCATTTTGGTACACCCCCGTTACTGCCTTGATTACAATATATTACGGCTGCCATCAGGGCGGTCATCGAGCCGCCATGGTATGACAGCTCTAAAATCGTGTGCTGCGGCTCGTTTGTGCAGGTTGAGTGCTATGCGCATTGTTGTAATAAACGAGCCGCGGCATGGCCACGGCTCTACGGTGTTACAAATATGCAATTATGATATAGGTTCCTACGGTTTTGGTATGCCCTCAATGCTGCGATGTGGGGGCGTGCGAGTTGCCATGAAAGACGTAGGAGTTTCTTATTTCACTTCCCAAGTGTCGCCGGCAAGGAGCATGTCGCGCAGGCAGGTGTAGCCCTTGCGTGAACGCACATCTGCTACTTGCTGCTCGATGGCTTCGTTGTAAACCGGGGCTTCCACGTCGCGGATTACGCCGATGGCCAGTGGCAATGTGTGGCCGTCCATCATAGCGAGTTGCTGATGCAGGAAGTTGGACTCGCAATGTGCGTCGTGGGTCAGCACATCGTCGATATAGTAGCCATCTTCACCGATTGTTACGGCTTTCAATCCGAAACCGTCTTGCACCAATCCTTTCTCCTTATTGGCTCCGAACAGCATCTTTTGCCCATGCACAAGATGTATTGTATGCTCGGGGCGGTTGGCACGGTCGCTTACATAGTTGTGTATGCCATTGTTGAAAATTACGCAGTTTTGCAATATTTCAACCACCGAGCAACCGTGGTGACGGGCTGCTGCCACCATTACTTCTTGCGACACGGCCTGTTCCACGTCCAAGCTGCGGGCGAAGAATGTGCCACGTGCGCCGAAAGCCAGTTCGGCAGGTACAAACGGGTCTTCGGTGGTGCCGTATGGCGACGATTTGCTGACAAATCCACGGTCGCTTGTGGGCGAATATTGCCCCTTGGTCAAGCCATATATTTTATTATTGAGCAACAGCATGTTAACGTCCACGTTGCGGCGCACTTCATGTATAAAATGATTTCCGCCGATAGCAAGGCCGTCGCCGTCGCCGCACACTTGCCACACGGTCAGCTTAGGATTAGCAACCTTGATACCTGTGGCAACTGCTGCTCCACGTCCGTGGATGGTGTGGAACCCGTATGTGTTCATGTAGTAGATGAGTCGTGAGCTGCAACCGATACCCGATACTACCACAATCTCGTGTGGCGGAATGCCTAATTCGGCCATCGCTTTGTGCAACTCGGCAAGCACGGCATGGTCGCCGCACCCAGGACACCAGCGCACGGCTTGGTCGCTTTTATAATCGGATGCTACATATTTCTTAGATTCTTCCATCGTTGTCAACCCTCCATGATTTTAGTTACACCATCTATGATTTCTTGTACAAGGAACGGCTGCCCCTCGACCTTGTTGATGCGGCTGATTGCCGTTGCTGGGAATTGTGCTTGCAAGTAGTCGGCAAACTGTCCGTTGTTCAGTTCGGCTACGATTACACGTTTGTAGTGCGACAGCACTTCGCCCGTGTTGAGCGGCAACGGGTTGATGTAGCGGAAGTGTGCAAGAGCCACACGCTTGCCGGCGGCATTGAGTTGTATCGATGCCGATAGCAAGTGTCCGTAAGTTCCGCCCCAGCCCACAAGCAACGTGTCGGCCTCGATGTCGCCTTTTACTTCAAGCTGAGGAATGTCGTAGGCTATATTCTCGATTTTTTTGCGCCGTGCGGCAACCATTGCTGCATGGTTGGCTGGGTCGGTTGAGATTGCACTCGTCACGGCACTTTTCTCAAGTCCGCCCACGCGGTGGGTGAATCCCTCGGTGCCTGGGATTGCCCAATAGCGCACCTGTGTTTCTTCGTTGCGCATATATGGATGCCAACGTCCTCGCAAATCTTCGGTCACGAATGGAGGTTTGATTTCGGGATATTCGTCATAGTCGGGGATGCGCCATGCCGATGAACCGTTGGCGATGAATCCGTCGGTTAGCAATATGACAGGCGTCATGTGTGTCAGAGCGATGCGTGCGGCCTCGAATGCCATGTCGAAGCAATCGGTGGGCGATACGGCTGCAACCACGGCGAGCGGCGACTCGCCATTTCGGCCATACAAGGCTTGACGCAAGTCGGTCTGCTCGGTTTTGGTAGGCAGTCCTGTGCATGGGCCACCACGCTGCACGTCAATCAGCACGAGCGGCAACTCGGTGATTACGGCAAGGCCCAATGCTTCGCTTTTCAACGACAGTCCAGGGCCTGATGTGCTGGTGGCGGCAAGGTCGCCAGCGAACGATGCGCCCAATGCCGAGCAAATGCCGGCAATCTCGTCTTCCATCTGGCAGGCTTTTACGCCCAAGTCCTTGCGTTTGGCAAGTTCGTGCAATATGTCGGTAGCCGGTGTGATGGGGTAGCTGCCAAGAAACAGCGGACGGCCGCTCTTTTCCGATGCCATGATAAGCCCCCATGCTGTGGCTGTGTTGCCGTTGACATCGGTATAATGCCCCGGGCGTATGCTTTCGCTTTCGATGCGATAGGTCGATACGGAGGCGTGTATGTTATGGCCGTAGTCATATCCGGCACGCATCACCTTGGCGTTAGCTTCATACACTGCCTGTTTTTTTGCAAACTTGTTGTGCAGCAGGTGCAATGCACTTTCAAGCGGCCGGTCGAAAAGCCAGCACACCAGCCCCAGTGCAAACATATTTTTGCACTTGGTTATTGAGCGGTTGTCCATGCCGCTGTCGGCGAGCGCGTCCTTTACCATCGAGGTCATAGGCACTTCAACCACTTGGGCTTTCAGTTGCAACTCGGTGAACGGGTCATCAGTCACAAACAATGCTTTCTCCAAGTCACGTTTTTTGAACGAGTCGATGTCAACAATTGCTACGCCACCTTCCTTGAGGAATTTGGCGTGCTGCTTCAAAGCCGACGGGTTCATAGCCACAAGCACATCGGCCTTGTCGCCAGGGGTGTAAACCCCTTTGCCTATATGCACTTGAAAACCCGAAACGCCGCTCAGTGAGCCTTGTGGTGCGCGCACCTCGGCAGGATAGTCGGGAAAAGTCGAAATCTGATTGCCCACCCCAGCCGACACATTTGAAAAAATGTTGCCGGCGAGCTGCATTCCGTCGCCCGAGTCGCCCGAGAAGCGCACCACCACGTCGTCAAGAACTTTTATATTCGTATTGTCCAACATAGTAGTTTGTAATTTTTCATATTTATACATTGCAATGTGGGCAGATATATGTGCCATTCGATTGCTTTTGCAAATATAAGCCTTTATGCCATCATAAACAAAACATATATGCACAAATGGCTATATTTCGCAGTAAAACTATAACTTTTGTCTGCCGTAAACCAAACAAAGCGGACAAATTGCTCATGGTATGTTATAATTATACACTTAAACCGCGTTATTGCTACACACTTGCCCCAGATATGTTATATAACACATCTCGTTCTCCGTGCAGCACAGGAGAATGTCACCCTTGCGGCGGCACGTCTAAATATACGGCTTTATTGCCAAGGTACACCAAGTATTGCCCTCCTTCTTGGAAGCCTTCCACGCTGTCGTATATGAATGGGAATACCACGTCGTCGTGTCGGTTGATGCAACCCCACTTGCCGTTGTATTTAACAGCAGCGATGCCACGTGTGAAAAAATACGCATTGTCATACTTAAACGAGATTACCACATTGCCGTTACGGTCAACGAATCCCCATTTGCCGTTGTTGGACTTCGCAGCCGCCAGCCCCTCGTCGAAACTTTTTATATCGTCATATATCAGCGACACCACCGATTTGTTATTCTTGCCAATGTAGCCCCATTTACCTTTCAGACAGGCTCGGGCGGCACCGTCATAAAAGTTGCCGAGGTAGTCATATTTTAAAGGTATTACCAGCTGCCCATCCATGCTGACAGCTCCCCATTTGCGGTGAAGGACCATGACGGCGAGGCTGTCGGAGAATGTGCCACGGCTGCCGTCGAAAATTACAGGCACCACTTCTGTACCCGACTTGTCGATGAATCCCATTTTCCCATTTATGGTGACCAGTGCGTGGGAGTTGTCGAAATTCTGCATTTTGTCATACTTCAGTGTTACCACTTCGCACCCGGTGGTATCGATAAATCCCCACTTGCCGCCGCGGAGCACCGAAGCGAGGCCCTCGAAGAAAAATCCTATATTGTCGTATTCCAATTGAGCTATGACACGGCCGGCTCGGTCGATGCATCCCCACTTGTCGTCGCAGTACACACGAGCCAGCCCGCAATTGAAGTCGAGTGCACGGTCATACATCGTGGGTATTACAAGCCGCCCCGACTTATCTACAAATCCCCATTTGCCATTTGACTTTACAGCGGCTCGTCCTTCGCAGAAAGGTTCTACACTATCGTATATTGGCAATACCGTCATCAGCCCATCCTTGTTGACAAAGCCCCACTTGCTATCTTGCTTTACTGCACTCATACCATCTCGAAAATAGTCTGCTGCATCATATTTTATTGCGACCACAACCGAGTCGCGCATATCCACGTAGCCCCATTTCCCATCTATGCGCACGGCCGCCAAGCCATCGGTGGGCTCTTTGATGGCATCATACTTTAGCGGCACTACGAAGTTGCCCGACCTGTCAATCAGGCCGCATTTCTTGCCGCAAACCACCGATATGCCATCTTCGTCGAAGCCTCATACTTCATACCCGTTGTCCCATAGCATCTTTACGATGCTGTCGCCACGCAAAGTGTCGGGGCGCAAATCCAAATTCGCCGTGCTGTCGGCAATGGTGGTTTCTGTCGTATTATCGGTTGTGACAGTGGCTTCGGTTTCGTCGTTGCTCGATTTGTTCCAATTGCCACACCCTGCGGCGATTAATAACGCCGCTGCAAAAAGCGTGATTCTTAACCGACTGATTTTCATGATAGTCCTTTGTGGTGATTTTTTGTAAAATTACATATTCTTTAATGTTTGAACAAGTGTTTTTATATGTGTATCATGGCAACCGCATCAAAATTTTATTAGAAGCCTAATTTATTGATAATCAAATGTTGTTTTTTCTAATATTTGACAAGGTGTCCTAAAGGCAGAATTGATTATCAGCATATTGACATTTTAGCGCGGTTTCCCTGATATACGTGCCATGCCAGCATTTGAGTATCGGAGCTTTTGTGGAGGTCTGAATTTACTCTTGTGGTTGCTCATCGATGTAAAAATATTCACCATCAAGACAAACTATGTATTGCCCTTCTGGGGTGATTCCTTCCACACTGTCGTATATGAATGGTATCGCTTCATTGCCTTGCTTGTCGATGGCACCACACTTGCCGTTGAGCTTGACGGTGGCAACGCCTCGCCGAAATGGCCAAACTTTATCGTATTTAAACGAGATTACCACATTTCCATTATAGTCAACATAGCCCCATTTGCCGTTGTTTGACTTTGCAGCCGCCAATCCCTCTTCAAAACTTTCTATATCGTCATATATTAGCGACACCACCGACTTGTTATCTTTGCCTATGTAGCCCCATTTACCTTTCATGCAGGCTATGGCGATATCGTCATAAAAGTTGTCAAGGTAATCATATTTTAAAGGTATTACTAATCGTCCATCCATATCAACGGCTCCCCATTTTCGATGTAGGCACACGGCAACAAGGCTGTCGGAAAAAAACGAGCGGCTGTTGTCGAATATAATGGGAACTACCTCGGTTCCCGATTTGTCGATAAACCCAATTTTCCCATTCATGCTGACCAATGCACGACCGTTAATGAATGCTTCAGCTCTGTCATACTTTGGATTTACAATTACCGAGCCGTCCACACCAACGTAGCCCCATTTGTCACCATCCTTGATGCCTGTGCTCCCATCGTAGTTTATGCACACTTCGTCGTATTTTGGCGGTATGACCATGTTGCCTATCGTGTCAATGCAGCCCCATTTATCATTGTCCTTTACCCATGCTAAGCCCTTGCGGAATCCAAAGACATAATCATACGCAATCGGGATGACGATATGCCCTGACCTATCGACAAATCCCCATTTGCCATCCAACTTGACAACGCCCATTCCATTGGAGAAAGGCCTACTGTCGTCATAAATCTGTTGTGTAATCTCCGTGCCATTTTTGTCGATGTATCCCCATTTCCCATTCATCTTGACTTCGGCCATTCCTTCGCTGAAGAAGCTTACACCGTCATATTTCATCTCGACTATAACGGAATCACTAAGGTCGATAAATCCCCATTTCCCATTCAGTTTGACAGCTATGCGGTTTTCGCTTATTGACTGGATGGCTTCATACTTTAGTGGCACGATGAAGTTGCCCGACCTGTCAATCAGGCCGCATTTCTTGCCGCAAACCACCGATATGCCATCTTCGTCGAAGCCCCATACTTCATACCCGTTGTTCCATAGCATCTTTACGATGCTGTCGCCACGCAAGGTGTCGGGGCGCAAATCCAAATTAGCCGTGCTGTCGGCAATGGTGGTTTCTGTCGTATTATCGGTTGTGACAGTGGCTTCGGTTTCGTCGTTGCTCGATTTGTTCCAATTGCCACACCCTGCGGCGATTAATAACGCCGCTGCAAAAAGCGTGATTCTTAACCGACTGATTTTCATGATAGTCCTTTGTGGTGATTTTTTGTAAAATTACATATTCTTTAATGTTTGAACAAGTGTTTTTATATGTGTATCATGGCAACCGCATCAAAATTTTATTAGAAGCCTAATTTATTGATAATCAAATGTTGTTTTTTCTAATATTTGACAAGGTGTCCTAAAGGCAGAATTGATTATCAGCATATTGACATTTTAGCGCGGTTTCCCTGATATACGTGCCATGCCAGCATTTGAGTATCGGAGCTTTTGTGGAGGTCTGAATTTACTCTTGTGGTTGCTCATCGATGTAAAAATATTCACCATCAAGACAAACTATGTATTGCCCTTCTGGGGTGATTCCTTCCACACTGTCGTATATGAATGGTATCACTTCATTGCCTTGCTTGTCGATGGCACCACACTTGCCGTTGAGCCTGGCTGCGGCAATGCCTTGCCGAAATGGCCAAACTTTATCGTATTTAAATGGTATCATTACATTGCCCTTGCCGTCAATGAATCCCCATTTACCGTTGTTTGACTCGGCGGCAATGCAATTGCTATAGTAATAATCTATATCATCGTAAATCAATGAAATTAGCGACTTGTTATTCTTGTCGATAAAGCCCCATTTACCTTTTATGCAGGCTTTCGCTGTGCCATTATTGAAATCGCCGACAGAATCATACTGTAAGGGTATGACCAGCTTGCCTTTTAGGTCAACAAATCCCCATTTGCCATTGAGACACACGGCGGCAAGGCTGTCGGAGAAGGCCAAGAGGCTGTTGTCATATATAATGGGAACGACCTCAGTACCCGACTTGTCGATAAATCCTTTTTTCCCATTCATGCCTACCAATGCTCGGTTCTCTTTGAATGATTCGACTTTGTCATACTTTGGGTCTATTATTACTGAGCCATCTGCGCTGACATAACCCCATTTACCGTCGGACTTGACGATAGTGGGCTTCCCTTCAAAGGACAAACCCACTTCATCGTATTTTATCGGTACGGTTATATTTCCTACCGTGTCGATGCAACCCCATTTGCTGCCGCGCATTACCCACGTATAGTTATCGCGGAATTCTTTTACATTGTCAAACTCAATAGGAACGGCGATGCGTCCCGACCCATCGACAAATCCCCATTTGCCATTTTGTTTGACGGCTCCTCTGCCGCATCGAAAAAAGCCACAGTCGTCATAAGTGGGTTGAACTATTTCTGTGCCATTTTTGTTGACATATCCCCATTTGCCGTTCAACTTTACTGCGGCAAAGCCCTCGCTGAAATACTGCACTTTGTCATATTTCATCTCTACCACGACAGAGTCGCAAAGGTCGATAAATCCCCATTTCCTGTCCAGCATTACAGCCATGCAGCCCTCGATTGGGGCATGGATTTCGTCATACTTTAGCGGTACCACGAAATTGCCCGACAGGTCAATTACACCGCATTTTTTGCCATTAACCACCAATATGCTGTCATCATAGTAGTCCCATACTTCGTATCCGTTGTCATTTAGCATATTTATGACGCTATCGCCGCGCGGGGTGGTGGGGCTTAATCTATCAATTGGGAGTGCAACGGCGATAACAGGGCTTTCTGTTGAGGCGGGAGTTCCAGGAATTCTTGCCGTTGCGACAGTGGGGATGGTTTCGTTGTTGTTGGGTTTGTTTCGATTGCCACACCCTGCTATGATTAACAATGCTACTGCAAATAGGGCGAAATTTAACCTGCTGGTTTTCATGATAGTCCTTTATGGTAATTTTTTTGTAAAATTACATTATTCCTTGAGCGAAAACAAGTGTTTTAACACTTGTGTCGGTACATGGTTACGGTTCTCACACTTAAAGCGGCATAGTTAGACGGCTTCGTCGCCCCCCCCTCATAGGGGTATTGCATGGGTTAAATGAAATAGCCGTGGTGCATGGTGGGTAGATTGCTCTAAAAATGCTAATTTTGTAATCCCACAGAACTGTTTTTGAAAGAAGACGATAATTATGATTGATGACATGACCACAGAAAAAGCAAAGGTGTTTTACACCTCTTTCCGCTGCCGACCCGACGAGGGACCTGCCGACAAGCTCAAACGTTTGATTAAGGCGGCTGGAATCGAGCAAATCGACATGGACGGGAAATTCGTAGCCATCAAAATGCACTTTGGTGAACTTGGCAACATGGCCTACTTGCGGCCAAACTATGCCCGTGCCGTGGTTGACATGGTGAAGCAGCTTGGCGGCAAGCCATTCCTCACCGACTGTAACACTCTTTACCCTGGCAGTCGCAAGAATGCCATCGAACACCTGTATTGTGCTTGGGAAAATGGCTTCACTCCGCTGACGGTGGGCTGCCCGGTAATCATTGGTGACGGACTTAAAGGAACCGACGACATTGCCGTGCCTGTGGCCGGGGGCGAGTATGTGAAAGAGGCCCGCATAGGACGCGCTGTGATGGATGCCGACATTTTCATATCGCTCACGCACTTCAAGGGGCATGAAATGACCGGCTTCGGCGGCACTATCAAAAACATAGGTATGGGTTGCGGCTCCCGCGCAGGCAAGAAAGAACAGCACTGCAACGGCAAGCCCATCATCGACCACGACAAGTGCCGTGGCTGCCGTCGGTGCATGAACGAGTGCGCCAACAACGGGTTGGCGTTTGACGAGGCCACACGCAAGATGTCAATCAATGAAGCCAACTGCGTTGGTTGTGGGCGATGCGTGGGTGCTTGCAATTTCGATGCCATCAGCTTTGCCCACAATGCTGCGATTAAGGAACTTAACTGCCGCATGGCCGAATATACCAAGGCTGTGGTAGATGGCCGCCCATGTTTCCACATTTCGCTTGTGTGTGACGTGTCGCCCACTTGCGACTGCCATGCAGGGAACGACACGCCGATTATTCCCGATGTGGGAATGTTTGCTTCGTTCGACCCGTTGGCTCTCGACCAGGCTTGTGTAGATGCTTGCTTGCGTCAGTCGCCGCTACCTGGCAGCCAGCTTACCGACGAGATGTGCCATGCCGATTTCCATGACCATCACGACCACTTCGACAACACCAACCCCAATGCCGAGTATAAGACCTGCCTTGCACATGCGCAGAAAATAGGCCTTGGCAATAGGAACTACGAGATTGTCAATGTGAAGTAAGTGCGGCACATGGCGGAATTTGTTTTCAGGCAAGCCACAGTGGCCGACATTGCCGACATAATGCCTATTATCATTCAAGCCCGCGACCGAATGCTTGCC
The DNA here is from genome assembly GCA_944321715.1 of uncultured Muribaculaceae bacterium. Lineage (GTDB taxonomy): Bacteria > Bacteroidota > Bacteroidia > Bacteroidales > Muribaculaceae > Avimuribaculum. The sequence continues at coordinate 10,302 of CALUMJ010000030.1, forward strand.
GATGGCAAACGGCAGTGGACTCGCGAATATCCTGCGCAGCGCGATATCGAGGCCGATATTGGTCGAGGGTGCGGGTATGTGCTGTGCATGTGTGGTGCAGTCGTGGCCTACGGTGCAATCTTTGTTGGCGGCGAGCCGGCATATAATGAAATTACGGGAGGTGGCTGGTTGAGCGACAGACCATACGTGGTGTTGCATCGCCTTGCTGTAGCGCAGAAAACGCAACGGCACGGTGTGGCGACGCTTTTCATGCGGCAAGTGGAGCAACGGGCTGTGCAGCAAGGTGTAACATCGTTCAGAATCGACACCAACTATGACAATGATGCCATGTTGCATATACTTGGCCGCCAGGGTTTCACCTATTGCGGCACGGTGACCTATCCTCCCGACAAGGTGCGCATGGCTTTTGAAAAGCTCCTGTGACGATAGGCACGTTCATCGTGGTAAGGCTTGCTGGGCTGGATTTACAGTCGTGCTGAACGATAATTGGTGTATTAAAATAGCAAATACATTCACTTAGTTGTAGAGCCGTCATACCATGGCGGCCGATGACCGCCCGATTGTGGTTGTAATATGTTGTGATTGAGGTGGTAACGAGCCGCCGTGGTATGACGGCTCTACAACTAAGTGAATGTAATTTGCAATTTTGATGCAGCTTCACTTGTTGGCTATTAAATGAAAGAGCTGCGGCTCGATAATAAAATCGCTTTGAAATCTAATGGCCGATTGGGGTTAAACGAAAGAGTTGCGGCGACGGGGCTGGTTTTGTATTTCGGGGGGATTTGTGTAATTTTGCAAAACGAATTAAGGCATTCAGATGAATCATATTAGGAATTTCTGCATAATAGCGCACATCGACCACGGCAAGAGTACGCTTGCCGACCGTCTGCTTGAGCGCACAAAGACCGTAGTCGGCAAGGACATGCAAGACCAGGTGCTCGACGACATGGACTTGGAGCGCGAGCGTGGCATCACCATCAAAAGCCATGCCATACAGATGGACTATGTGCACAATGGCGAGCGTTACGAGTTGAACCTGATTGACACTCCGGGGCATGTGGACTTCTCGTATGAGGTGTCGCGGTCGATTGCCGCATGCGAGGGCGCATTGCTCATTGTCGATGCGTCGCAAGGCATACAGGCGCAAACCATTTCAAACTTGTACATGGCAATCGACAACGGGCTTGAAATAATCCCTGTAATCAACAAGGTTGACCTCGACAGCGCGAAGCCCGACGAGGTTGAGGACCAGATTGTGGACTTGCTCGCATGCAAGCACGAAGAGATTATTCGTGCAAGCGGCAAGACCGGCATAGGTGTCGATGACATACTCAAAGCAATCGTGGAGCGCATTCCTGCGCCGCAGGGCGACCCCGCTGCGCCATTGCAGGCATTAATCTTCGACTCGGTTTTCAATTCGTTCCGTGGAATTATCGCATATTTCAAAATCGTGAACGGCACGCTGCGCAAAGACGACTTTGTAAAGTTTGTCAGCACCGGCAAGGAATACCATGCCGACGAGGTGGGAGTGCTGAAGCTCTCCATGTCGCCGCGCGATGAGTTGTCGGCTGGCGATGTGGGTTACATCATATCGGGTATCAAAACCTCGAAAGAGGTGAAGGTGGGCGACACCATCACGCATGTTGCCAATCCGTGCAAAGATGCCATCGAGGGCTTCCAGGAGGTAAAGCCGATGGTGTTTGCCGGTGTTTACCCCATCGTCAACGAAGATTTTGAAAACTTGCGCTCGTCGCTTGAGAAGTTGCAGCTCAACGACGCTTCGCTCACATTCCAGCCCGAGTCGTCGGTGGCATTAGGATTTGGCTTCCGCTGCGGTTTCTTGGGGCTGCTGCACATGGAGATTGTGCAGGAACGCCTGAGCCGCGAATATAACATGGAGGTGATAACCACCGTGCCGAATGTTTCCTACAAGGTTTATGACAAGAAAGGAGGTTGCATCGAGGTGCATAACCCTGCCGGAATGCCCGACCCGACATATATCGACCATATCGAGGAGCCGTTCATACGCGCATCTATAATAACCACCACCGATTACATAGGCCCGATAATGACATTGTGCCTCGGCAAGCGCGGCGAACTGGTGAAGCAGGACTATATTTCGGGCAACCGTATAGAACTTATATTCGATTTGCCGCTTGGCGAGATTGTAATTGATTTCTATGACAAATTGAAGAGCATATCGAAAGGGTATGCCTCGTTTGACTACCACATACACGACTTCCGCGAGTCGCGGCTCGTGAAGCTCGACATATTGCTCAACGGCGAGCCGGTGGACGCACTCAGCACGCTGACGCACTTCGACAATGCAGCCACATTTGGCCGCCGAATGTGCGAGAAACTGAAAGAGCTAATCCCGCGCCAGCAGTTCGACATTGCCGTGCAGGCTGCAATCGGTGCCAAAATCATTGCCCGCGAAACCATCAAGGCTGTGCGCAAGGATGTGACGGCCAAGTGCTATGGCGGCGATGTGAGCCGCAAGCGCAAGCTGCTTGAGAAACAGAAGGCCGGCAAGAAGCGCATGAAGCAGATTGGGTCGGTCGAAGTTCCGCAAAAGGCATTCCTTGCCGTGTTGAAACTTGATTGATTTTTGGCAGAAAAAATAAGCCAACTCATGTAATAAAATACATAGGTCAAACGTTTTACTAATGTTAATTATAAAACGTATGCCTATGGGTAAAAATTCTACTCTATTAAAATCAGACCATAAAAACCAAGTTGAATGTGAAGCGAGGGTGAAAGCTTCAACTATAAACTTCATTAAACAATTTGTCCGTGCTTATTCCTACGACAAGCGGTTGGCAAGTTGCGGATTAGGTGGTTTTATGGTCAATTGAATTAAGGAAAAGGCTTGCTGCATAAGATGTTACAATCTGTAGTGTGGCAAGCCTGATTGTTATGCGACACGTTTTTTTGCAAGGAATATTTGGACGTAAATATTGTATATTGCAACAAAATATGTATCTTTGCAGCCTGTTATGTGGCCAAGGTTAGGCCTTGGCGGCTGGTGCGGCTCTGTGATTGGGCCGTGCCGATGTCGATGCCACGGAGGTGGTGTGCCACGGACTTCAATACCCCACATGGGGCAATATGGCATCGCTCCATGCTCGGAGGCCACTGCGAAAATGGTGGGTGTGGAAAGTGTCGTAACGAGCAAGTAGGCATTTGTATAACATAATGTGGAATGAAAGTTCGCAATAATGGGTCTAAAATTGCACAAATCATGCAGATGTGTGCAGGAAAAGCCAATTTGGAACGTTAAAACTTTTCATATATGAATTAAAATTGCTTACTTTGTGCCGCGAATTTTTCTAATTATCCAAATTATAACTATTTAAAATTAAATCATTATGTCAGAAATTGCAGAAAAGGTAAAAGCAATAATTGTAGAAAAGCTTGGAGTAAATGAATCAGAAGTAACCCCCGAAGCAACATTTGCTCAAGATTTGGGCGCTGATTCGCTCGATACTGTAGAATTGATTATGGAGTTTGAAAAACAATTCGGTATCGAAATTCCTGACGACAAGGCAGAAAGTATCGTAACTGTAGGAGATGCTATCTCGTACATCGAAGCAAACAAGTAAGATAAACCACACTAAAACTAATGGAGTTAAAAAGAGTTGTTGTAACAGGCTTGGGTGCGGTAACGCCTCTTGGCAACGACGTTGAAACCACATGGAACAACGCCGTAGCAGGAGTTAGTGGTGCTGGGCCTATTACGCATTTCGACGCATCTCTGTTCAAGACTCAGTTTGCGTGCGAGGTGAAGAACTTCAATGGGGCCGATTTCTTCGACCGCAAGAAGTTGCGCACCCTCGACCTCTATTCCCAATATGCCCTTGTTGCAGCCCAACAGGCTGTCGAGGATTCGAAAATCGTAGCCGACGGAGTCGATGCCGACAACGTGGGTGTGATTTTCTCGTCGGGTATTGGAGGCTTGCACACATTTGAGGAGGAAGCTGGCTATTATGCCATGCATGCCGACCAGGGGCCAAAATACAATCCATTCTTCATTCCGAAGATGATTGCTGACATCGCCGCTGGCCACATTTCCATGCAATACAGCTTCCGGGGCCCCAACTTCGGGATTGTATCGGCTTGTGCATCGTCAACCAATGCTTTGATTGACGCATTCAATTGCATCCGTTTAGGACAAGCCGTTGCCATGGTAAGTGGCGGTGCCGAAGCTGCCGTATATCCGGCAGGTGTAGGAGGCTTCAATTCGATGCATGCGCTTTCGACCCGCAACGACAGCCCGCAAACTGCTTCGCGCCCATTCAGTGGTTCGCGCGACGGCTTTGTAGTAGGCGAGGGTTCGGCCTGCTTGGTACTCGAAGAGCTTGAACATGCCAAGGCGCGCGGTGCCAAGATATATTGCGAGATTGTCGGTGGCGGTATGTCGGCCGATGCCTATCATATTACAGCAAGCCATCCCGAAGGGCTTGGCGCAAAGCTGGTGATGAAGAGGGCTATTGCCGATGCTGGCCTTACTCCGGCCGATGTCGATTATATCAATGTGCATGGCACATCCACTCCTGTGGGCGACCTGTCGGAGGTTAAAGCCATCAAAGAGGTGTGGGGCGAAGATGCTTATCGCTTGAGCATCAGCTCTACAAAGTCGATGACTGGCCACTTGCTGGGCGCCACTGGCGCACTCGAAGTGTTGTTCTGTATCAAGGCCATAACCGATGGTATAGTACCACCTACGATTAACCATGCAGATGACGACCTTGACCCGGAAATTGACTATAATTTGAACTTTACGTTTAATAAGGCGCAAAAACGTGATATTAACGTGGCTCTGTCCAACACATTCGGCTTCGGCGGACACAACGCCAGCATGATTGTGAAAAAATACAGCGAGTAATATCCGTGTCGCTTAACGATATCTTGTTCCGTATAAAGCTCCTTTTCCTCAAGGATAAGGAGCTTTATGCTTTTTGTTACAGGCTATTAGGGTTTGCACCGCGTAATATAGGCGTTTACCGGCTCGCTTTTGCGCATAGGTCGCAGTCGATAACCGTGTATGGGCATGGTAGGGGCAACAATGAAAGGCTTGAATACCTTGGCGATGCAGTGCTTGGCGCAATCGTTGCCGACATGTTGTACAAGATGTACCCTCGCCGCCGAGAAGGATTCCTCACCAATACTCGTTCCAAGATAGTGAAACGTGAAACGCTCTCTAAGATTGCGCAGAAGATGGGGCTTGACGAGGTGGTGCATCCTGTCATTAAGAACCATCCCCACAATACATACGTGTATGGTAACGCGCTCGAAGCATTGGTTGGGGCGGTGTATATCGACCAAGGGTATGAGCGGTGCATGACTTTTGTAATCGACCGCATAATCAAGCCCTATATCGACATTCGCAGCATGGCGCAGACCGAATTGAATTTTAAGTCAAAATTGCTCGAATGGGGGCAAAAATATCGAGTGCCTATTGATTTCGAGTTGCTCGAAACCACTGTCGATGGTAGCAATAATCAAGTGTTCCACTCGCTAATAACGATTTATGGGCGACCTGTGGGTGAAGCAACTGGTTATACTAAGAAAGAATCGCACCAGCTGGCCTCCAAGCAGGCCTTGCGCCGCATCAGCGAAGATGTGGAGTTGCGCGACGAGATACTAAAAAAGGCCGAAGAATCTGTTGCCGAAACAGAAGATGCTACTGGCATGGCTTAAACCCAAATCGGGCCATTAGATTTGTTTTTAAAGCTATTGTAGCTGGTAAAAAAGTTTGTAACTTGTGGTATCTCATTGAAAAAACATTAACTTTGCGAAGTGGGATATAATATTTTGCGGAGATGGAGAATTTGATAAGATTTGACTGGGCGATGAAGCGTCTGCTTCGCGACAAGAGCAACTACGTGGTGCTTGAGGGCTTCTTGTCGGTACTTCTTGGCGAAGGCATTAAAATCGACCGCTTCCTTGAGAGCGAGTCGAACCAGGAGGACGCCATCGACAAGTTCAACCGTGCCGACATTCTTGCCGTGGATTCGCGTGGCCAGCTCGTCATCATCGAGGTGCAGAACAACCGCGAACTGAATTACTTCCACCGCATGCTATATGGCGTGTCGAAGACCATAACGGAGTATATCAACCTCGGCGACGACTACAGCAAGGTGCGCAAGGTATATTCCATCAATATAGTGTATTTCGAGCTTGGGCAGGGGAAGGACTACGTGTACCACGGGCGCAACGAGTTCCGTGGCCTGCACGGCGGCGACTTGCTGGAATTGTCGCCACGCCAGCAGGAGTTGTTCCGATGCAAGTATGCCGGCGATATCTTCCCCGAGTATTACGTGTTGAAGGTCAACGATTTCAACAGCGTAGCGAGGACTCCGCTCGACGAGTGGATAAGTTTCCTCAAGACAGGCCGAATAGAAGCCACCGCTACGGCACAGGGGTTGGCCGAGGCTCGCGAGCGTCTGCGTGTTGATGCGATGCCCGAGTCGGAACGGCGGGCCTATATCCGCGACCTTGAGGCGAAGGCCTACCAGCAGAGTGTCATATCGTCGAGCTGGGACGACGGTCACACAGCCGGCAAGGAGGAGGGGCTCAAAGAGGGTCACGAGGAAGGGCTAAAAGAGGGCATGGAAAAAGGTGAGCGAAAAGCCACGCTCGAAATGGCTCGTAACCTGAAGCAGCTTGGCGTGCCAGTAGAAACGATAATGAAAAGCTCGGGGTTGACCGAAGAGGAAATAAGCCGATTGTGAGCACGGCTCTTTCATTTAAAGCGGCAATGCAGGGCGGCGAAGCCGTCCAATTTCTTGTAACCGGCGGTGGCAAGCCCCGAAGTGGGCGCCAGAACCGCTGGGAAGCTGCCACACAAGGAGATACGCGGGCCGCGGAGCGGTCCACTGTACTGCCTTATTCGTGCTGCCGAGGTGGACGGCTTCGCCGCCCACGTAGATAGGTGGGAGGAGCATTAACCGCAGGTTCCTTGCACCTCCGGCGCTGCGTCACCTGCGGTTAAGCGAGATTGGACGGCTTCGCCGTCCTGCAAAGAGGTTTTAAATGAAATGGCCGTGGTTGTGAAAAGGGAGTGTATCAAAATGCCATATCAGTAGCGTTGTAGAGCTGCGGCGCGCCACAGCTCTACAACTGCCGCAATGCAAGCCCCTGTCATATAATTGGCTACAATGCGCATTCAGAGGGTGTATCAAAATGCAGATTTGTGCAATTTTGTAGGGACGCACGGCCTGTGCGTCCGAGTGCCGCAAGACTCAATAACAATCTGTAAATCAATAAAATATACACCTAACTACGCAGCGGACGCACGGGCCGTGCGTCCCTACAAAATTGCACAAATCTGCATTTTGATACACCCCGAATCCTACTAATAAGTCATTTTGATACACTCCCCAATGATAATAAAAAACTTGTGTGCCATGTCAATCATAGCACACAAGTTTTTTTGTCGGTATGGTCGGGTCACAGATAGCGGGCTACTGCCGTGGCAAGGGTGGATGGGTCGCTCACGCGTTCCACTATTTCGCCTTTACGGTCGATTATATAGGTCAGTGGCAGTTGTGTGACGTTATACATTGCCAAGTTGCGTGAATTGGTTCCAGCTGGGTCGAAAACAGTTATCCAAGGCAGGTTGACAGCCGATTGCCTCCACACGAAGTCGGTGGCATCGTAGCTAAGCTGGAATATCTCCAACCCGCGGTTCTTGTATTTATCATAAACGTTCGACAATATTGCATTGTAGGACGGCGAGAACTCGGCAGCATACACTGTGAAACTGAGCAGTATGACTTTTTGCTGCGTCGCAAGGTCGGTTAGTGAATGTTCCACACCGTTGATGTCTTGCAATTTGATATCAAAGAGCGATGTTTCGCTCACACGCAGTGTGTCGCTTGCCGCAGTGCCGGGGTTATGGTAGGCACGGCCGTTGCGCAACACGTTCACCAAGTAGATGGTACGAGGGTCGTTGGGGCGGAATGTATAGTATCCATTTGCCACGGCACCTATTATGCGCAAGTCTTCTTTGACCAGCGGGTCGAAAAGAGGGTCAGTGCCGATGTATTTGTTTATTATGTAATATGATATAATGCTCGAAGGATTGACGAGGATTGTATCCACAAGTTCTTTCTTCCAATTTGTGATGGCGTCGGTGCGCTCGTTGCCGCGCAGTGCGCCTATTTCGATGGCGCGCTTGTCGATGTTCATCAAGGTCACGGCATTGCGGCTTCCGCTGATGTCGAAGTCGGTCGAGAAATTCTTTACCGATGTGTTGATAGTTATATGCTCAAGGCTGTCGATGGGGAAGTATATCATGTCGCGTCCATGGCGCAGGCGGTATATTTCGGGGTTTGATGGCGCTGTCATGCGTGTGGCGAATTCCCCGTTTCCGTGCGTTTTGACCGAGTCCACGATGAGCCAGCGTCCGTTTGACGATTGCTCGATGACCATTTGCACGGTGTCGCTTCCTCCCTCAACAGTGCCACTTATTCCGGCTTCGTTGTTGCTGCCACAGGATATTAACATCAGGGCTAATACCGATGTGGCCGAGATTATTGATTTTTTCATTTTGTCAATCTTGTTAAAAAAATGCTATGTTATTTATGCTTCTTTCCATTGCTTGTGTCCTCATCGGCGAAGCGGTTGGGGAACTGTATTTCCACAGGCTTGTGCCGCATGGCATAGATGATTAGTGCTATGCCGATGATGATGAAAGGCACGCTAAGCACTTGCCCCATGTTCATGCCGCAACTTGCGATGAGGTCGTTTTCCCATGCTTCTTGTACGTTTTTAACGTATTCTATTAAGAATCGAGCGACAAACAGCCATGTGAAGAATATGCCAAAGAGCAAGCCCGGGCGACGTTCGGCATCGCGTTTCCAATATAGCCACATCAGCAGCCCGAATAGCAGCAGGTAGGCAAGAGCTTCATAAATCTGGGTCGGATGTGATGGCGCACTGTAAACTGGCATTGCACCGTGCATCCAAGCGTTGAGATTTTCGACAAAGCGGAATCCCCATGGCAGGTCGGTCGGACCGCCATATATTTCGTGGTTCATGAGGTTGCCAAGGCGTATAAGCGCGCCGACCAATGGAATGGGAATTACCAAGCGGTCGAAAGTCCACAGCGGGTTGCGGTGCGTTACATAGTGCGAGTATATCAGCACGGCAATGATGATACCTATTGTGCCGCCGTGGCTGGCAAGCCCGCCTTCCCAAATCTTGATTATGTCCTCGGGGTGCTGTGAATAGTAATCCCAGTCATAGAAGAACACATGTCCCAGCCTGGAACCGATTATCGTGCCAAGTACCACGTATATGAGCAATGCCCCGAGCCATTTTTCTGGAACACCTTCATGCTTGAATATGCGGTAAACAATCTCGTAGCCAATCCAGAAACCAATGGCAAACGCCAGCCCATACCAGCGAATGGTCACAAAGCTGTCGATAATGTTGGGGTTTGCCGTCCAAGTGATGAAATTAAGCATGGTAGCTGAGTGTTTTAGTAGTGCAGGGGTGCAGCACATTGCCGCATCCCTGCAAGTGGTTACGTGTTATTTAAGCCCTCGGTTTTCGAGCAGTGCATCGACAGTGGGTGCTTGCCCACGGAAACGCTCGAAGAGCACCATTGGGTCTTCGCTGCCTCCAGGTTCGAGGATATTGGTGCGGTAAGATTTTGCCGTGGCAGGGTCGAAGATGCCATGCTGGCGGAACATCTCGAATGCGTCGGCTTCAAGCACTTCGGCCCACAAGTAGGTGTAGTATCCAGCTGCATATCCGTCGCTGCCGAAGATGTGGTTGAAGTAGGTGCTGCGGTAGCGGAACTGGATTTCACGCGGCAAACCTATGCGGCGAGCCACCGATTGCTCAAATTTCACCACGTCGATGTCGCCTTGGCAATAATTCACCTTGTGCCATTCGAGGTCGAGCAGTGCTGCGCCCACCAATTCAACAGTCATGAAGCCTTGGTTGAACTTGCCCGTTTCGTCGATTTTGGCAATCAGGTTATCGGGAATCGGTTCCCCAGTCTTGTAGTGGAACGCATACTCCTTGAGGAATTCTGGAGCGACAGCCCAATGTTCGTTGATTTGCGATGCCAGCTCCACGAAATCGCGGTCAACGTTTGTCCCAGCTTGCCCGCGGAACGAAGCTGTGGTGAGCATTCCCTGCAAGGCATGTCCAAACTCGTGGAACACCGTTTTTACCTCGTCGATAGTCAGCAGCGACGGGGTATCCTTTGTAGGAGCAGTGAGGCTTGCCACGTTGAAGATGATGGGGCGTTCGCTCACACCTTCATAGTTGTATTCACCCTTGAATTCGCTCATCCATGCTCCTTGGCGTTTCGATGCGCGTGGCATATAGTCGCTCATGAACACGGCGAGATGCTCGCCGTCGGCATCTTTCACGTCATATACGGTCACGCCGGGATTGTATTTGGGTGCATTCTTGATTTCGGTGAATGTGATGCCATACAGCTTGTTTGCCATCAGGAACACGCCTTTTACTACATTGTCTAAGCTGAAATAGGGTCGAACTTCGTCCTCGCTGAAGTTGTATTTCTCTTTCTTCACTTTTTCGGCGTAGTAATAGTAATCCCATGGCTCGATGGTTATGCTGTCGCCATGTGTGTTGGCGTATGCTTGCATGTCGGCAATCTCTTCCTTGGCCTTTGCAACAGCCGGTTCCCATATTTGGTATAGCAGCCGTTCGGCGTTTTCGGGTGTCCGGGCCATTACATTGTCGATTTGGTAGTCGGCAAAAGTGTCGAAGCCCAGCAAGTTGGCCTTTTGTGTGCGCAACTTGATTATGCGGTTGATGATTGCAAAGTTGTTATACTCGTTGTCGTTCATTGCCAAGTGTGTATAGGCCTCGTACATGCGGCGGCGCAAGTCGCGATTATCGGCGTATGTGAGTACCGGCAACCTTGTCGCCCCCTGCACAGTGAATACCCATTTCCCAGCTTTGCCACGGTTGGCGGCTTCTTCGGCGGCTTGTGCTATGGTGTTGGCGGGCAGTCCGGCCAGGTCGGCTTCATTGTCGATGACAATCTCGGTAGCATTGGTCTCTTTCAGCACGTTGGAACTGAAGTCGAGAAACAGGTTGGATATTTCTTGGTTGATGCGCTTGAGCGAATCTTTGTCGGCTGCTGAAAGCAATGCGCCACCGCGCACAAACTCTTTGTAGTAGTGTTCGAGCAATCGGGTTTGGGCAACGTTGAGGTTGAATACTTCGCGGCGGTCATATACTTGCTTTACGCGTTGGAACAGGGCCTCGTTCATGCTTATTTCATCGCTGGCCGCCGAAATCATCGGCATCGCTTTGGCGGCAATCTCTTCAAATTCGGGAGTATTGTCCGATTCGGTCAGTGCAAACAGCACGTAGCACACTCGGTTGAGTGCTTGTCCCGAGTTGTCGAGTGCAAGGATGGTGTTATCGAAGTCGGGCATGGCACGGTTCACGACTATGGCATTGATTTCTTGCCGCTGCTGAGCAATAGCCGCTTCGATGGCTGGCAAGTAGTCGTCGTAGGTGATTTTGTCGAACGGTGGAATATCATACTTTGTGTTGTATGGTTCCAAGAACGGATTTTTGCTTGATTTTTCCATCTTTTTTGCATTAACTGCCGGCAATGCAGCCAGCAGCATTACAATTAACGATAAAATAGTGATTTTTTTCATTGAATATTCTGTATGAGCTTGTTTTATTATCGACAAAATTAGCAATAAAATCGCAAAAATAAAACCAGTTTTAGTTTTGGTCGAGGGCGAAGGTGGCGAGTAGCGGATAATGGTCGGACGAATTGATGTTGCCACGCTCGATGTCGATGGCCTTTATGTCGCCACGATACAGCACATGGTCGATTTTGAAATAGAAACGGTTGTCGTGGTAAGTAATCGTGGGGCCGAATGCACAGTCCAAGTAGGCATCGCGCAAGTCGTTGCCACGCACGGTGCGGTAGCTGTAAGAGCCTGGAGTGTCGTTGAAATCGCCGCACACGATGACGTTTTGCCCCGAATTATCGATGAGTTTCCTTAATTCGCGAGCTTGCTTGGCGCGTTCCTTGAAAGCTACCGATAATTTTGAAAACAGGTTGCTGCGCACTTCTTTTATTGCGTCGATTGGTTCCATGTGGTTGAGTTGGTCTATTTCGGTAATCTGTTTGTAGATTTCCTTGTCGTTCATTGTCAGCCCGATTGATTGCAAGTGGCAATTGAATATCTTCACAGTGTGTCCTTTGATGTGGACGTTGTATGATACTACTTTTTTACGGTTGCTGCCCAACACATAGTCGTCGCACGGCTCGAAAGGGTATTTCGATAGTAGCACCATGTCGTCGGTGCCGTTTGTGTGATAGGGGTAACGGTCAAGCAGCTCGGGCAGCGTGCTTTTTATTACGTCGATGCTTGTAAATTCCACGCCCTGTGCGCCCTCTTGCAGGCACACTACGTCGGCATCGGTGTCGAGGATATATTGCACCGTGCGATTTTCGTCGTGTACAGTGCCGTCGAAGTCGTCGAAGTTCATCACGTTGAATGTCAACAGCCTGAATGTGCTGTCGTTTTTTCCCGCCTGGTGCGAGGTTATGTTGAATGGGTGGTAGGTGGCTATTGGGCCTGCGGTCACTGCCAGTGAACAGACCGTTATTGCAGCCAGCGACCATTGCCGGAGCAGCAGCCACACGGCCAACAGAGCAAGGGAGGCGAACAACAATATTGGGTAGCCCAGGCATAGGATGGCATATTTTGTACCATTGTCGGGGTCGGCAATTCCACCGTATGCCGATGCCACGTAGGCTACAGCTAACAAAAGGGTGGGGATAGCCCCCACAAATTTTATTGTGGCGAATATCTTATTCAACATTGTAATTGGTTAACAGATAAGTGTATGGAAAGAGAAGCTTGTGCCATGGCGGCAGGTCAATTTTTTTTGCGGCTGACGTTGAACAGTCTTTCTTTTTCGTCCTCGGTGAGCGCGCTGTAGCCCGACATCTTGATTTTCCGCAAAATTTCGTCCAATATCCGCTCGTCCTCGGGCGACATGTCGCTGCCCGTTGGCGGTGGTGGCGGCGGAGTCGGTTGACGGCGGCGTTTGCGTCTGTGTGCCGAGCCTATGCTGAAATTGTTGCCGCTGCCTGTGATGCGCCGCCACGTGTTGACGATGAAGTCGATTATGGCATTGAACCATGCCGTGATGTCGAAGCCACGTCGCAGCGACAAGGTAAATGCCAACCCCACGATGGCGCCGCCTATGTGTGAAATGTGTCCGCCGGCATTGGCAGATGTGATGCTCAGGAAGTCGAGGAAGATAGTCACAATTGCTATCCACTTAATCGACACGCTGCCAAAGAACAAAAGTCCTACCTTGTAATCGGGAGCATATACCGCAGTTGCCACCACAATGGCTATAATCGAAGCCGATGCACCGAGCAGCAACCCCTGTTGCCATGCAAACACGGGTAGGAGATTGTAAGCAAGCATATATAACAGTCCGCCACCTATGCCGCCTACAAAATAAAGCCCGGTCAACTGCCTTGGCGAGAAAAATTGCAGGAACAACTGCCCGAACCACCACATCCACAGCATATTGAACAATATGTGCAGAATATCATAGTGGGCAAACATATATGTAATTATTGTCCATGGCTGGTACAGAAACTTGATGGGCGACGATGGCAGTTCAACATAGCTGATTATGCTGCTTGCATCGAACCCGAACAGGAAGCCGGTAATCCCTATGAGCCGCAACACCACGAACACCGCAATGTTGATGTAGATGATGCGAGCCGAGAGGGTCGCCATCTTGAAGCGGCTGCGCAGTGTGTCAATAAAACCCTCCACCGACTACTCCTTTCTTTTTCCAATACCAAATGATGAAAAAGCCGAATATCATTCCGCCAAGGTGGGCAAAATGGGCAACGGCGCTTGCTGCACCGGTGACGCCGAATGCCAGCTCCAATGCGCCATATCCCAGCACCATCCACTTGGCCTTGATGGGGATGGGGATGAAGAACAGGTACAAGGGCATATTGGGGAACAGCATGGCAAATGCCAGCAGCAAGCCAAACACAGCCCCAGATGCGCCGATGGTGACAAACCTGTTGAGGAAGCCACCGAGCATATCGTGCCGCAATGTATATTCAAGGGCTTCGGCGCCTTGTAGCACGACAAACCCACTGTCATCGACCAGTTTTAATGAGTTTTCCCAAGTGAGTGTCCACACTGCCTCTTGTACCAGGGCCGCACCTATGCCGCATGATATGTAGTAGAATAGGTAACGCTTGGCTCCCAATGCACGTTCGAGTATCACTCCAAACATGAATAGCGAGAACATGTTGAAGAACAAGTGCGTGAAATTGGCGTGCATGAACATATAGGTGATGAATTGCGCCACATTGAAGTGCGAGGCTTCCCAATAATGCAGTCCGAGATACCTGTCGAAATCAAATCGCCCTCCGAGGGCCCACGTTGCCACCCACATGATGATGTTTATAGCCAGCAAATTTTTGGTGACCGGTGGTATGGCACTTAAAAAACCGCGTGAGTCTTGCATGTCTATCTTCTATAATGCTTATTCAAGGTAGCAAAATTATGGAAATTCCGTGGAAAAACCTTGTAAATAGCACAGTTTAACGGTTTATTACTCTTATGGGTGCGTATGTTTGGGCAAGTTTCGCTATCTTCGTGGAACAACTTGTAGAAATAAGTGTTATGATGGATATACCTGCTTTTATTGACAATTACCGCGAAGCATTCGGCGAGAGGGCCGCGCTTCCCATATTGTTTTATTACGGCGATACTCCGGTGGCTCCTGCCGAGAAAACCAATGGCTGCATGTTCAGGCTATTGGTTAAGGCCATGGACGGACAAGATGTGGCCCTCAGTGGCGACACGGTGACTTGCGGCGGAGGCAAGCATTATGCCGGGTTCGCGCCGCTGCGTGAATATGTATATACTTTTGTGTCGGAGAAAGAACGGTATAAAGCAACTCCTGAAGATGTGGCAGAATATGTCGAACATTTAGACGTAAAGTTGGATAACAAGAAGTATCTCAACTTTGTCCGTATCGACCGAGCCGCATCATTCGACGGAATGGAAGGATTGCTATTTTTCGCCACGCCCGACATGCTTTCGGGGCTGGCTGCGTGGGCATATTTCGACAACAACGCCGAAGATGCCGTGTCGGCTCCTTTCGGTGCTGGTTGCACATCGGTCATCAGCTATGCCGTGCGTGAAAATCGGCTTGGCGGACGGCGAACGTTCATAGGATTGTTTGACCCTTCGGTGCGGCCATACGTCGATGCCAATGTGTTGAGTTTCGTCATTCCAGCCAGTCGCTTTGCCGAAATGAGTGAAACGATGCGCAAATGTTGCCTGTTCGGTTCTGCAGCTTGGGATAAGGTGAGGCAAAGGATGTGATTCCTGGCAAGATGCTTCCCATTTTTCGCACTTGAACAAAAAAGTGGTGGCGATGGAGGCATTATTTGTATAGAAAAACATTTTTTTATATTCTTTCTTTGTTTTTACTTTCAAAAGGTTTATATTTGTGCCTGTAAAACAACTTATTGCACTTAAATAACAAAAATATTATAAACCATAAATCTAAAACAGAATTAATTATGAACAAGACGGAATTAGTCAACGCTATTGCTGAAGAAGCCAAACTGTCGAAAGTGGATGCCAAAGCCGCCCTCGACGCTACGTTAAAAGCAATCACCGATGCGCTTGCCGCCGACGACAAAGTGGCTTTGGTGGGGTTCGGCACTTTCATGGTGAGTGAGAAATCGGCACGGGTTGGCATTAACCCTTCCACTAAAGAAAAAATACAAATACCTGCCAAGAAAGTTGTGAAGTTCAAACCTGGTGCTGAACTTGGCGAGGCTGTGAAATAAAGTGTTTTTTTCCCCATTTGGTCCTTATTATGGCTTAAAGAAAAGATAAAAAGGACTTTTAAGACATAATGCACCATACATGCATTTGTTGCCATATAATGGCAGGCATGACATGTGGTGCATTTTTTGTGCTTTGGGAGGTGTGCCGTGATGCACTATTAAAGGGGATGTATCAAAATTAGCATCAATCTGGTTCGTAGGGACGCACGGCTCGTGCGTCCGCGTGCTACAAGGTACTATTAAATCGCTATGTTTCAACCTGATATACGCCTATTGGCGCAGCGGACGCACGAGCCGTGCGTCCCTACGAAATCGCTTAAATCTGCATTTTGATACACCCTCGTTAATCGTTATGGCTTAAATTGGTATGCGTCCGATTGCGTAGTGGACGCGTATCATAATTGCGATATTCCCAGTTTGTGGCATGGGTGGGTAGCCATTTCAGTACACATTTTGCGGCTTCAATTGGCAGTGTGCCGTTATGGCTGCAGTCCGAAGAGGTTTCGGGCATTGGCGTCGGTGATGTCAGAAACTTGCTGTGGCGTAAGACCCATATTCGAGGCGATGCACGAAGCGATGAGCGGAATGTATGCGCTCTCGTTGCGGCGGCCACGGTGCGGAACTGGTGCCAAATAGGGTGAGTCGGTTTCGAGCAAGATGCGGTCGATGCCGATTTCGGGCAATACTGCCGGCACTTGCGACCGCTTGAAAGTTGCCACCCCGTTGATGCCAAAGTAGAAATCGCCGTAGCGGCGTATGCGCCTCACATCGTCGGCTGTGCCGCCGAAGCTATGAAACACTCCGCATGGGAGTCGCTCAAACTTGTCGAACACTTCGAGTACCTCGTCTATGCCGTTGCGGCAATGTATGATGATGGGCAGGTCGCGGGCCAACGCCCAACCGATTTGCTCGGCCAGAGCTTCTTGCTGCTCGGCACGGTAGGTCTGGTCCCAATACATGTCGATACCTATTTCGCCTATTGCCACGAAATGCTGCTTGTCGAGCATTGCCGCTATGCTGTCGAGTGCCGTGCGGTAGTCGCTATTGACCTCGGTGGGGTGCAGCCCCATAGCCATTGATGTGTAGGCAGGATATTCGGCATGGAGTTCATACATCGGTTCGATGGTTGTGAGGTCAACATTCGGCAATACTATGTGGCTCACCCCGGCTGCTTGCGCACGAGCCACAGTGTCGTGGCGGTCGCCGTCAAATTCAGGCAGGTATATGTGCGAGTGTGTGTCAATCATTTTTTGCGGCGCAATAGCATTGTGGCGAAGTCGGCAAATGCCGTTTGTGCCTGTTCGTTCATTTTCACGGCATCGAGCCATTTGAGCGATTGGATAGTGTATTGCTCGATAGCTTTTTCGGCCTTGCGGTCGATGCCAAGGCGTGTGTATATATCCCTGACAGCCGCAATCTTGTCGGCACGGTGGGCAGGGTTGTTGTCGGCGAGCCACGTTTTGAGCGTGGTTGCAATATCGCCGGAGGCTTCGCCCAAGGCGTTGATTAGCATGAAAGTCTTTTTGTTGTTGGCAATGTCGCCGCCAATCTCCTTGCCGAAAGTGCGCTCGTCGCCATACACGTCGAGCCAGTCGTCTTGCAACTGGAATGCCAGCCCGAGGTCGCAGCCATAGTTGTAGAGTGCGTCGGCAGCATCATTGTCGGCTCCGCCTATTATTGCCCCTATTTTGCAAGCGCAGCCTATCAATACGCTTGTCTTGAGGCGTATCATGTGGATATATTCGCTTTCGGCCACGTCGTTGCGCTGCTCGAAATCCACGTCGTATTGCTGCCCTTCATATACTTCCATTGCCGTGCTGTTGAATGTGGCAAGCACTTGCGGCAACACGTCGGCAGGGGTGCGGGCTATGTATTGTCCTGCCATTGTGAGCATTGCATCGCCCGACAGGATTGCAGTGTTGTCATTCCACTTCACATGCACTGTCGGTTGCCCGCGGCGCACGTCGGCACGGTCCATCACATCGTCGTGCAGCAGCGTGAAATTATGGTACAGTTCTATGCCCACGGCGGCATCGGTGGCCGTGGCGGGATTGCCCGAGAAAGCGTCGCAGGCCATCAACGTCAGCACCGGGCGCAGCCGTTTGCCGCCGAGAGCCATTGTGTAGGCTATGGGTTCATACAGTCCTGCCGGCATGGCCGGATATTGTATTGCCGCTACGGCGCGGTTTGCCATTTCCACATATTCCTCAAATTTCAGCATGGTGGTGTGTCAAGTTTTATTGTTGTTGGTAAATAGTCATGAAATCGTTGAATTGCTTTTCGTTGAGCTGCTTGCGCAGAGCCTCGATGGCACCGATGGCTTCTGCCGGGTTGGTTGCTGCCATTTCGCTCACAGCCCTTGCAAGGCGAGGAATGCTTGCCACGCGCCGATATACGGTCATCTGCCGTTCGACGGGCAATTGGTCGATGTAGCGTTGGAATGCCGTGTCGAATGTGTCGCGTTCCTTGAGCATGTTCCTGCTGGCGTATGTGTCGCGTGCCAGTGTTACAGATGTGATGATTTGCAGCCTTGTGACGGCGGTGTCGGCAATGAGGCTGTCGCAGCACAGCCGCGCCGCCTCCCAGCCAGCCCATTGCGGGTCGTAAAGTAGCGTTAGCATGACTGCCCGTGTCGGCATGTCGTGGCAATTCAGCATGAGCAGTTGGCGCGCTTCCACGGCTTGCACGGTATCCATTGCAGCTAACCATGCGGTAATGTCATCGGCCGCTTCGGGTAGGCTGTCGCTGTTTACGGCCACCGACAAGCGTGTGGCAAGTTGTGTCGCGTATGCCCTGTCGGGGCGGTTGTTGCAACTTTGCGTGGTGAGAGCCGTTGCGGCAATTGCCAGAGCCAGAATCAAGCGTATCATTTCTTTCTCCGGGCTTGTATGCTTGCAGCGGGGTTAAACATCTCTTCGGCAAGCTGGCTGTTGCGCACGGCCATCTGTCGGCGGAATGTGGCATCGAATGTGTCGGCAGCTGCGGTGTCGCCAGTCAGCAAGTATTCGCTTTGCACGGCTTTCGCTGCCAATATGCTGTTTTGCAATGCCATCAGCCCTATGCTGTCGGCTGCAGCCACGCTGTCGGCCGCGGCAATGGCACGGTTGCGAGCCTCGTCGATGCGTGGCGACACGCTTTCGGGCTGGCTACAGGCTGCCGCCGCAATCACTATTGCCAATGGCAATGTGTAATGGAGTATTTTGCTCATCGTCGTTTATTGTCATGCAAATTTACGAAGTAAGTGCCTGTTTAGATTTCCACATATCCTAAATTATGTTAAGTAACTGCTTGCGTGTTGTTTTCATGGAAAACAGTGTGTGGCAATTGCATATATCGGTTTTTATCGGTACATTTGTATGTGGGTTAGAGCTTCGGGTCTGAGTTGTTGCCGTATGCAGCTTGTACTGTAAGGAAATAGATGTCGAGTTGCAATAAAATATCGCCCCAAATAGCGAGTGCAGGGAGGGTGACGAAATCGTCCGAGAGTGTAATCAGCAACTTTTAATAAACACACATTGCATTATGGAAGAAAGAAACATCAACGGAAATAGGTCGGCAGATGAGAGGTATTGTGCTGCCAAGGAATTACGGTACGTCATTGGAAATATGTGTGATGTGAATTTGGCAGACTTGGGGTTGTGTGAAGAAAACGACATTTCTGATATTAGATGGCTGAAAGACATGTGGAATAAAATAAAGAATAGGTGCCTATCTCCAAAGTCGTACAAACAGGCAAAAAAATCATTTTTCAACGAAAGCTTGGTGCGTCTATTGCATTCGTATGATGGCCCATTTTTCCGAGGTATAAAAGTGATTTGCGATGACCGATTCGGTAAATGGCATGAAATAATGTGTTGTCGGGAGGTGGCCGAGGTCGCTGTGGCGGCATTTGTGAAATTGGCTCAAGATGGTTATGTCAAGGCGTACCCATACGCCGCATTGGCGTATATGGGGCGGGATAACGACAAATTTGAGCATTACGGACTTTTGTCGCTCGGCAATGAAGGTTGCAACTGGATTGGCGAGCAATTAGGCGATTATTATAGCGAATTGTCGCAATATGCCACGGCGGCAAAGTGTTATGAAATGGCTTTTGATTCGGACTGTCGCAGCGATGTCGCCTACAAGCTTGGTGTGATGTATGAAGAGGGCAAGGGCGTGGAAAGGAACATCGAGCGAGCAAAAGAGTTGTACAAGATAAGTATCGCAGGAGATGACAGCTTCTATCCCGAGAACAGCGAGGCATACCGCCGGTTTGTCGCCTTGGGCGGCGGTGCCGTGTATGACCCTCAATTATTCCGCGCGGCCGAGGGAAAAGTGGGTAGCACATTGTCGGCCGAGAAGTTGTTTGACAAGGGTAAAGACCTTGTACGAGGCTTCATTGAAAAAGACCCATACAAGGGCTATGCCTACATCAAAGCGGCTGCCGACATGGGGCTTCCCGATGCGATGGCAGAAATAAGCAAAATGTATATCGACCCGATATACGGGCTTGACGATGCCGATGCTTCGAGAACATACGCCGACCGTGCCATTGCGAAGTACAAGGAACTGGCCGAACAGAACGACGAGGGTGCGTGCCTTACGCTCGGCGATTGCTATTACCGGGGTGAATTGGGCTGTGATAAAAACATCGGACTGGCATGGAAATATTATAAACTCGGGGCTGACCTTGGAAATATGCACTGCCTGAGGTATTGTGGAGAAATTTGCGAAGCCCGCGGTGATTATGCGATGGCCGCGAGATATTACCAGAAGTCGGCCGATAAGGGTAGCAACATGGCGGCATACGCCCTTGCCAATATGTATGCCGAAGGTCGCGGCGTGGCGCGTGACCGGGCCAAAGCCATCCAGCTATATCAGAGGTGCGCCAACGACAGGAATTGGACTTGCTGGGTTGAAGCCGAGCAAAAATTGAAATATATCTGTTGACAGTATTAATGTACAAGGAAATGGAAGAAGAAAAGAAACGGCATGGCTGCGTCGCATGGTGGCTGGCGCTGGGATTGGTGGGAAGTGGATTTGCGGTTCTCTCCTATATCTCCAAAGCATTTGTGAAAATTAGTACAAGCGAAATGGCTATATGCTGTGGTGCGTGTGCAATTTTGGCGGCTACCATACTGCTGGGTGTGGTGCTGCTGATGGAGTGGAAAAAGAATGGCTTTGCGCTGATGGTGGCTGCTGCGCTGTTGTTTTGCGCCGTCAGCATATTTTGGCTTGGTGTCAACTGGATTTTGCAAGTGGCATGTACGCTGTTAGGCATAGCCATTTGGTATGCCATCTTGCAAATAAGGCAAGACGGCGTTTCGGCATGGAGCCAGATGGAGCCGGGCTGGAGTGTAAAACAGCCGCGCAGGCTTTATCCAGCTTTTGCGCTTGTGTGCACTGTCATTGTGGTGCTTGCCGCCGTGGCCTATTGCATAAAAAAGGACAATGAGAGCAAAGAAAATCATGGCAGCCGCATAGTCGTTGAGCAAGTTGACAACTGATGCGTTGGCTTCGTGGAGCAAAGTCAAAATAAAAAAATATGCTTATGAGAAAGTTTTTAATGCGCATGGTGGTAGTGGCGGCACTCTTTATTGGCGGTGCGGCATCATCATTTTCGCAGCCGATAGACATCGACAAGTGCAAGTCAATCATTGAAATGACGGCCGATAGCAAGCCATCGGCCAGGCAAATCAGTTTCATGATAGAGCAATGCCGTATAGTCGCTGATATTTATATGGCCGAGGCAAACCGCATAAAGAAAATCCCGACAGTACAAGGTCGGGAAGATGCTGCCGATGAGGCGAATAGGGCTTATGCCAATGAGTATCGGGTATATGAACGCATGATGCGCATATTGAAAGGGCAATTGCGCAGCGATAATGCTGCATTAGGACGGCTCAATGCTGTGGAAATAGAGCATCTTGCCAACGACGACAAATATATCAACCAACTGTTTACGATATTCCGCAGTGGATATGAATTGCAGTAGGAAGTCAAAATGACCTATTCTCTCGGTTGGAGGTGTATCAAAATGTAGATTTGTGCAATTTTGTAGGGACGCACGGCTCGTGCGTCCGCTGCGCAATTAGACACATATTCTATTAATTTACAGATGGTTAATTACGTCTTGCGGCACTCGGACGCACGAGCCGTGCGTCCCTACGAGGTGGGTCATGCCAATTTTGATACACCTTCGAACGGGAACGGGGTCATTTCCCGTAGGATCCGTATGTGACTTTTACATTCCCGGCCATGTCGTCGTGCTTGGGCACTACGCAAGCGCATACCCGGCAATAGAGTTCCCTTGCGGCAGAGTTGTCATAAACATAATCAATCGACAAGTGGTAAGTGCCTTCATATTTGGCGTACCTTAGATTTATGTCGTAAGTGCAAATCTCCGCGTCTTCCAAACTTGCAAGCAATATTATTGTGTAGGCATCAAAATCGCAATCTTGCAACGCATCCATCACCGATGGAATATTGGCAGTCACAAGTTGCAATGTTTCAATGTCGTTTATGACGTAGGCTGTGAGGTTTTCAAAATTATCGAAAACGCTGCGTGGGAAATCCTCACAATACTGTTCCACTATTGGAATATCCTCCATATACACTTTCTCGTTGCTGCATGAATGTAGCAACAACACGCACATTAAAATTTGGAGATACTTCATTGCGTTAGCTTATTAGGTATATGATACTTGTTTGTAACGAAATAGGCTGCGCCCGTCGTTGGGAACGCAGCCTATTTTTTGCAGTTATTGTTGCTATTGATTAGTCGATGGGCTTGATGGTGATGGCGTAGCCGCCGGCAGCCACAGCCTTGAGTTTCAGCGTGGTCTTGTTGTCAACCTTCTTGGTGGTGATGGTGTAGGCCTGCGGGTTGGTCTTGTAATTGGCATCCTTGGCGTCGCAATAGATTGTAGCCTCGTATTTGCGGTCGCTGTCGAGGAAGTCGAGCTTGATTTGCGACTCGTGGTCGTTCTCGCTGGCTGTGCTGCCTATGAACCACCTGTCGCCATTCTTTTCCTTGCGGGCGATGGTTACATATTCCATTGGTTCGGCTTCAAGATATATTGATTTTTCCCAGTCGATGGCCACGTCCTTTATGAACTGGAATGCGTCCATGAAGCGTTCATAATTCTCAGGCACGTCGGCTGCCATTTGCAACGGGCTGTAAAGTGTCACATACAGTGCGAGCTGCCCGCAAATGGTGCTGTTGACGTGCGACTGGTTGTCGGGGTTCATTTTGCTCACGTTCATCTCGAAGATGCCCGGGGTGTAGTCCATCGGGCCGCCTACGAGGCGCGTGAACGGCAAGATTGAC
>CALUMJ010000031.1 GCA_944321715.1 uncultured Muribaculaceae bacterium
CGCACAGGCCGCCGAACAGCCACGTTGTGGTTGACATCAGTCCGATAGATGCGGCAGGGTTTGCGCCAAGGCTTCCCACCATCGACGCGTCGATGTATTGCATGGCAATCGACGAGAATTGTGCCAGCATCGATGGCACACTCAGTTGCACGGTGAGCCACAATTGCTGGCGCAGGGTCATCGGCTTGCCCTCGCGTATGAGGGCAAGCAGTGCGTCGGTGCCGTTTGTGCGTGTTTGTTGTTCCGTCATTGCGCCGAGGTCGAAGCTGGTTGCCAGCCTCCGCCGAGTGCTTTATAAAGGTTGACAACGGCGATTTGCTTGTCGCGAACGGCGTTGCTCAGGTCGATTTGTGCCGAGAGGTAGGTACGCTGGGCATCGAGCAGGTCGAGGTAACCTATGACACCGTTCATGTATTGCAGTTGAGCAAGGTCGAGTGTACTCCGCGAGGAGCGTTCCAGGCGGTATTGCGAGTCATAGATTTCCTGCGTCTTGTTGTATTGCACGATGGCGTTGTATGCGTCCATGAAAGCATTCAGCACCGCCTTCTCGTAGGCATACACGGCTTGTTCGTATGCAGCTTGTGCTGCCCGGTGGCGCGACTTGTTCTTCCACAGGCCGACTACGGGTTGTAGCAGGGTTCCACTGATAAGGTGGTAGGGCGACTTGAGAATTTCGCTCAATTGGTCGCTTTCGGCACCAAGGTCGGCAGTCAGGCTTATGCGAGGGAACATATTGGTGTAGGCAATCCCTACCTGGGCATTTGCTGCAATCAGGTCTTGCTCGGCTTGGCGCACGTCGGGGCGGCGTTCAAGCAGTGTCGATGGCAATCCCACAGGCAAGTTTACAGGCAAAATCACATCTTCGGGCAGTTCCACGCGGCCTATGGCCTGTGGATATTCGCCGGCAAGGAATGCTATTTCGTTTTCTTTCAGTGTGATTTGCTGTTCAAGGTCGGGAATGAGGGCTTCGGCACTTGCAAGCTCCACTTGTGCCTGGCGGTAGGTCATCTCCGATGTCAATCCACCTTCATACCGCAGCCGGGCAAGTTCGAGTCCTTCGC
Source organism: uncultured Muribaculaceae bacterium (assembly GCA_944321715.1). GTDB lineage: Bacteria > Bacteroidota > Bacteroidia > Bacteroidales > Muribaculaceae > Avimuribaculum. The sequence continues at coordinate 1,062 of CALUMJ010000031.1, forward strand.
GGCGGGCATCGACTGTCTGGCTGACAATACGCAGCTCGTTATCGAGGGCCACAAGTTCAAAGTATGACTGTGCCACATTAGCCACAAGGCTCATTTGCAAGGCACGCTGGTTCTCGACCGACGACATGAATTGTGCCATGCTCCGGTCTTTCGCCCATCGCAGGTTGCCCCACAGGTCTAATTCCCAAGTTATGCGGGCTTTTAGGTCGAATTGGTTATCATCGTCGGCATTATTGCCTCCATAATTGTCCTGTTCTTTTTTGGCATACACGCGCAATGCCACGTCGGGAAACAGGTTGGCCACGTCGATGCGCTTCAGCGCGGCGAGTTCTTTCACGCGAGCCGCAGCGATGAGCAAGTCCTTGTTGTTTTCGAGAGTCTTCTTAATCAAGGCTTGCAACATGGTGTCGGCATAGACGTAGTTCCATGGCAGGTCGGCAATCGAAATGGTGTCGGCGGCCGTGGAGGTGCTGTCAATCAGGTCGGGCAACTCCAAGTCGGGGCGCGTGTAACGCTTTCCCAACTTGCAACTCGCCACGAGCATCGACAGTAGTGCTATCGTGATAAATATTTTAGTTGTTTTCATCTTTGTGTTTTTTTCCGATGTGAATCTTGTTGGTGGTTTGCTTGATTTTGCCAGTAGTCTTGTAAATCATTACAAAAAAGAACGGTACAAGCACGATTCCCAATGTCACGGCCAGAATCATTCCGAAGAACACGCCCGAACCTATGGCTTGACGGCTTCCTGCACCAGGCCCCGAGGCGATTACCAGCGGCAACATGCCGAGGATGAATGCCAGCGACGTCATCAAGATTGGGCGGAAACGCAGGTGCGAAGCATGGAGTGCGGCTTCTTGCACACTCTTTCCGGCTGTAACCTCGTCTTTGGCAAACTCCACGATGAGGATTGCATTCTTGGCAGCCATACCCACAAGCATCACAAGTCCGATTTGGAAATAAGTGTTGTTTTCAAGTCCAAGGACAAGTATTCCCAAGTATGCACCCAATGCGGCCACAGGTAGCGACAGCAGCACAGAGATGGGGATTGTCCAGCTTTCGTATAGTGCGGCAAGGAACAGGAACACAAACAGGAACACCAGTGCGAGAATCATGCCCGTTTGTCCGCCAGCCTTTTGCTCTTGGTATGAGAGTCCGCTCCATTCCACGCCTATGTTGTCGGGCAAGTGGTCGCGAGCAAGCTGCTCGATGGTTTCCATAGCCTGCCCCGAGCTGTAGCCTTGAGCTGCCTCGCCGCGAATCACGGCAGAGTTGAACATATTGAATCGCTTGATGCTTCCAGGGCCTGTGGTGTACTCGGTGGTACCAAGGGCGGTGAGCGGAATCATGTCGCCATTCTTGCCGCGAACGAAAAACAGGTTGATGTTGTCGCGATGTTCGCGGTATTGGGCCTCGGCCTGCAAGTAAACGCGGTAAACGCGGTTATACATGTTGAAGTCGTTGACATATACCGCACCCGTGTAGGCTTTCATTGTGGCAAACACATCGGCCATAGACACGCCGGCGAGTTTCACCCGGTCGCGGTCAACGTCGAAGTATAGCTGCGGTATTTCGCTTTGCAGCGACGACGACAGCCCTGTGAGCACGCTACTTTGTTGTGCGTAGGCCATGAGTGTGTCGGCCGCGTCCACAAGGTTGTCGAATGTAGCATCGCCACGGGCTTCGAGCTGCAATTCAAAGCCTCCCGACGTGCCAAGCCCTGGAATTACTGGCGGTGTTGACAGGTAAACCTTGCATTCGGGATATTTTTCAAATTCGTTGCGGGCATATTCCATGACCTCGTCGATTGACACCTTGTTGCGCTCGGCCCAGTTCTTCAAGATTACAGTGAGTGTGCTGCGGGCCTGGCTGGTGCCTACACGCGGGCTTGAACCGACGACGCTTTGCACATACTCCACGGCGTCGTTTTTCATCAAGTAGTCAACAGCGCGTTCCGAAACCACGCGAGTACGCTCGATTGTGGAACCTTCGGGCAATTCAAGCTCTACGGTGAAATATCCTTGGTCTTCCGATGGAAGGAAGCTGGAAGGTATCAATTTGTATAGGACGAAAATCACTACTATTACCATTCCGAACGCTGCCATTATGCGGCGCGGGTTCTTGATTGCTACTTTTATGAAGCCCACATACTTGTGGTTGCCCTTGTCAATCCAGTGGTTGATGAGCCTGAACATCTTGTTTTTCTTCTTGGTAGGGTCGTGGGGCTTCAATATGAGTGAACACATCACAGGTGTAAGTGTCAGGGCGACTACAGCCGACAGCAGCACCGACACGGCGATGGTCACACTGAACTGGCGATAGAGCTGCCCCGTGATGCCCGACAAGAAGCTCACAGGCACGAACACCGCCGCCAGCACGAGCGATGTGGCGATGAGCGCACCAGTAAGCCCTTCCATGGCCTTTTTTGTAGCCTCGTAGGGGCTTAGGTGTTCCTCCTCCATGATGCGTTCCACATTTTCCACTACCACGATGGCATCGTCCACCACAATACCGATGGCAAGCACCAGGCCGAGCAGGGTGAGTATGTTGAGCGAGAAGCCCATTATGAGCATGAATCCGAAAGTACCGATTAACGATATAGGCACGGCAATGATTGGGATTACCGTGGCGCGCCAGCTTTGCAGCGAGAAAAATACCACGATGGTTACAAGAAACAATGCTTCGAACAACGTTTTATACACCTCGTGGATTGACTCGGAGATGTATTCGGTCATGTCGAAAGGAATTTGGTAAGTAAGCCCTTCGGGGAAACTTTGGCTGATGTTGTGCATTTCCTGTTTTACCAGCTCGGCGACTTCCACGGCGTTCGCACCTGGCAGCAAGTATATGCCCAATACTGCGGCATTACCGCCGTTGATGCCGCTCTCGGTGTTGTAGGATTGCGCTTCGAGCGATACGCGTGCCACGTCGCGCATTCTGATTAGCGACCCGTCGGCATTGGCACGCAACACGATTTGCTCCAATTGCGACACGTTGGACAGACGGCCTTGGGCGGTGATTGGAATAGTGATGTCGATGCCCTTGACAGGCTGCTGGCCAAATACGCCGGCGGCCGATTCTCGGTTCTGGTCAATCAGCGCGTTTTGCACGTCCTTTACGGTCAGGCCGAAGTTGGCCAGTTTTGCCGGGTCAACCCATATCTGCATTGCGTAGTACCGGCTACCGATGTTCGACACACGGCCTACGCCTGGAATGCGTCGCAACAGGTCGAGGACGTTGAGCGTGGCAAAGTTGCTGAGGTATATTTCGTCGTATTTAGGGTCGCTCGAAGTGAGGCACACGGTCATTAGCTGGTTGGAAGCCTGCTTCTCGACCTCGATACCGTTTTGCACCACTTCGGCCGGCAATCGTGATTCGGCAAGTTTCACGCGGTTTTGTATTTCCACGGCGGCAAGGTCGGCATCCGAACTGATGTCGAACGTGATTGTCGCCGAGAAGCCTCCAGAGTTGGAACTGTTAGATTCCATATAGAGCATTCCGGGCGTACCGTTTAGTTCCTGCTCGATGGGCGTCGCCACAGCTTGCGACACGGTGAGTGCGCTTGCTCCTGGATATGAGGCCGAAACCCTCACCACGGGCGGCGTGATTTGTGGGTATTGGTCGATGGGCAGCATCAGAAGCCCGATTATGCCAATAATCACAATCAATATTGATATGACAGCCGAGAATACTGGTCTGTCAATGAAGAAGTTGACTTTCATATCTGTGAGTGATTAATGGAGGTGGCTGTTACTCGTCGGTTTTTGCCTCTTGGGCATCGGTGTTCTCAAAATCTTCGGGGCGAGCCACTATTACTTTGATTCCCGGTGTGAGTTTGTTCACGCCCTCGGTGACAACCATTTCGCCGGGAACGATACCACGCTCAACAACCATGTTGTTGCCAAATTCGGCACTTACTTCGATATAGCGTCGTTCAACCGTCGAGTCGCGACGCATTACATATATGTAGGATGCTCCTTTTTCTTGGATAAGCGATTTTTGCGGTACCACCGTAGCATTTTCCATGACATCGAGCAACAGCCTAACCTTGGTGAACTGGCCGGGGAGCAACACATGGTTTGGGTTGGCCATTTCGGCGCGTACCGAGAATGTTCCTGTTTCGGGGTTAACTTGCGGTTCGGCAAAGTCAACAAGGCCTTTGTAAGGATAGACGCTGTTGTCGGCGAGAGTGATAGTGACAGTGGGCTGCCACGAGCGAGTGGTGTCTTGTTGCCCGATGTTGACGTTGCGCTCTTTGCTGCGCAGGTAGTCGAGGGCTGTCATGCTGAAATCGACAAGCACGGTGTCGCTCTTCACGATGGTGGCAAGCAGCGATTGCGCCCCGGTGCCGACGAGAGTTCCAAGGTCAACGTGCCGTTCGCTGATGTGGCCCGAAATGGGCGAAGTGACTATGGTGTAGCCCAATTCTTGTTCGGCCTGGTCAAGGTCGGCTTGGCTCATGCCCACACTGGCAACTGCGGTTTCATAGGCAGCGATGGCATTGTCGAGGTCGAGCTGGCTGGCAGCGTTTTGTTCATATAACGGGCGAATGCGTTCGAGGTCGCGTTCGGCTTTGCGTGCCGTGGCTTCGTCTTTTTTCAGCTGTGCCCGAGCCTTGTCGGCTTTTGCCTTGTATTGGTCTTGGTTTATGACAAAAAGCACTTGGCCGCGTTTGACGTATGTGCCTTCCTCGAATTTCATTTGTTCGAGGAATCCTTCTACGCGCGCCCTGACTTCGACAAACTGCTGGGCCCTGATGCGGCCCACGTAGTCGCCATATATTTCCACATCTTGTTTGCCGGCTGGTTCGACACACACAACTGGGTAGTCGGGTTCTTGGGCAGGCTTCCTTGTCAAAAAGAACCATGCTGCACCAATCACTACAATTGCAACGATGGCAATGATAGCTTGTTTTTTCCCGAATTTAAGATTCTGCGTTGACTGATAAAATCTCATTTTGTCAATGTGTTAGATTGCTTCTGGCATAGCTCATGCCAGTTTGGCTATTGTTTTGTTTGTAAAGTTATTTATCCTTAACCATTTGTCGGCCCACTGTTGGCACAATACTTGGAGCAAGTTTTGTGTACGTCACAGCCATCGCACAAGTGGCAATTGCAATGCAAAAATAGATACACAGTGAAAATGGCAATAACGAGTCACATATAAAATTTGCTAATGGTTATATATTTTTAACCCGAAGCAATGGCGTTGAAATGCATTTGATAGATGTAAATATGCCTTTGGGTGTATTGTATTGCACTTGGCCGCAGTTTGCCTAAAAACAATAGAAGCGGCCTATGGATATAATAAAACCGCTATTGCCCTCATTACTGGGGGCTACAGCGGTCTGTTAGTTTATGCTCTCCACCAATCATCAACGCGGGGAAAGCCATCTTCACATGAGTGTGTGGTTTCGTGCGGCGAATTACTTGCTGCCGATAGAGTCAGATACCGTGAGGCTGTAACGCCCCTTGGCACGGCGGCGTGCAAGCACCTTGCGGCCGTCGGCAGTTTTCATCCTTTGGCGGAAGCCATGCTTGTTGACTCTCTTCCTGTTTGATGGTTGGTATGTTCTTTTCATTGTTTTATATTTTTACTGTTTCTTTATATTCAAATTCGGTGTGCAAAATTAGTGACTTTTTTTGAAATTACCAAAGCACACATTTGTTTTTCGTAAAAAATGTGGCAAGCAGTCGCTGCCCTGATAAAAAAAGCGAGGATTGTGTCCTCGCTCTTTCTTGTGGGCGTTGACGGATTCGAACCGCCGACCCTCTGCTTGTAAGGCAGATGCTCTGAACCAGCTGAGCTAAACGCCCTTGTTTTTCGTTTTTGCGTTGCAAAGGTAGCGCTTATTTTTGGATTGGCAAAATTTTTCGCCGAAAAAATCGCAAAAGAGCCACGCTTTTTTCATTTAAAGCGGCTTCGCCGCCCTGCATTGCCGCTTTAAATGGAAGAGCCGTGCATTCCGTGTGTGGGGGCTACTGCTGTTGTGGCATTAGCTGGCCGATGAGTGCGTCGGCAAGTAGTGAGCCTTGCAATTCATATCCTATGACTTGGCAATGCACGTGGTCGCGGCTGCTCAGAAGTCCGTTGCTCAGCCATAGCCGAGATGAGCCTTCTCCGCCGGCTATTTCATACAAATCCCATACGGGTATGTGTTTTTCGCGCCCGTATCGGAGGATAACGTTTCTCACGCTGGCTATGCGGCGGTTGATGGCATATCGTGAACGTCTTATGCGCCGCTGGCATTCCATGGGCGTTGTGAGCAGAAACTTGGCTTGCGGGTTTGCCGCCTTGAGTTGGCCGACGAGCTGGTCGATGCTTGCGTATATTTCGCTGTCGGTGTTGCGCCCGAAAGCCTCGTTTGTGCCGAACGATAATATTATTAGGCGTGGGCTTAGCAACTCGGTTTGCAGTGCAAAGTCATTGATTTTAAGGTAGTCGGCAAAGCAAGCCCCGTTGTTGCCTATGGCATTGTAGATTATGCCGGGCTGGCTGTTGGTGAGGTATGCGCCGTATAGTGTGCCTTGGCTGTTGACGCAGAATGTGGCCGACTGCGTGTCGCATGGCAGGTCGTAGGCGGTGGCATAATCGCTAAGTTTGAAGCTGTTGCATTGCCAGCCCTCGACCCAAGAGGTGTCGCTCGGTTGCGACGGCGAGTGCAGCAGTGCCACGTGGCAGAAGAGGCTGTCGTCGCCGTGGAGAGTGACAGTGAGCTTGCGTGGCCGTGTGCTGCCAAACGACACGCCTATGCCAGTCATGCCCGGGCTGATATTGCCACGCCGTCGCATCAACCGGCAGCGTTCCACTGGGGTGGCATCGGCCGTGAACGAGTAATTGGCGGGCTGGTTGGTACCGGCAAGTTTCAGGGCCGCAATGCAGCCACGCCCGCCGTTGCCGAATTGCTGTTGCAATAGCCGCCGTGTGACTGTGGTCATGTAGTCGGCCTGTATGTGCGAGTCGCCGATGTGCAGTATGTTGAACTTCCCGTCGGGCAGGTCGGCCGATGGGTCGAGCAGTTCCTCGGCAAGGCAGCTCCAGTCGTCGCCGTTCATCTCGATGTGGTTGAGTTCGGTCTTGATGAAGTCTAATTCCTGTGCTTGCAGCATTGATGCGGCTGCAAGCACGAGGCAGAGCAGTGTGGTGCGTAGTGCCATTTTTGAATGTAATTTTGTGCGGTGCAAAATTACAAAAAAACGCCGATAATGCGGGCTGAGTTGGTGCCAACAAAAAAGCGTAAAGAAAAATGGCGCCGTTTCGCAACGCCGCCAATATCTCTAACTACTATGGTAAAGTTATTATATTTTTTGTTTAATCTATTGCTCTTGTCAATGTTTGTGGCAATTGCATGACGGGCCTCCGTTGCATTTCGGCTTTCGCACCATGCGGTAAAGCCTGATGCCCATCAATGTGGCTACTGCCACGAGTATTGCAACTGTGATAACCTTTTGTATCATCTCTTGCTCATGCAAAATTTTCACATTGCAAAATTACATTGCCGCGGCATAGTGCGAAATACCCATTTATGGCGTTTTTTGTGCCAGTGGCATAATCAATAATGGGGATATGGGATGATTTTTGTATAATTTAATAGATAATCAGCTTGCGGGGGGTGGATTTTTTGATTTAATTTCACTAAATTTGTCGGTATATCGTCGTAGCTGTATGAGTGGGTGCGATGGATTGTTGCATATTGACTAACATTTACCTAAATAATAAGTGATATGAAAATTCTTAATCTAATTGTATTGTTTTGTGCATTGCTATGTATTGCGGGTTGCACTCCTGCCATGATGAACACTGTAAATTCGGTTGTCCCATCGGCGGTGTATGGAGAAACTTATATCCCCGGATATTCGGTGGGGTGGGAATTATGCGTGGGCCGCTCGTCCGAGGGCGTAGTGCGGTTCACATGGGCATGTTCGCACCAATTGACTCCGCAGGAATTTTCGGTGTTGGTTGGCAAGGACACGTATGCGGTCGATATATATGGCAACCGTTATCCTGTGACGGTTGAAGGCAATGGGTCACGCAATATGTCGGCTGGAGTTGCCGAAAAATTCACGTTGCTGATAAAAGGCATCCCACCTGGTGCAAATTCATTTAGCATAATCAGTTGCATGGTGAAAACTTCAACTATCGGCGTGTCTGGCGATGTCAACTACCACACCCTGCGCTTCCGTAACATACCTATAACTTGGTGATAGTAGGCTACATTATGGGGTAGGGGTATGTGATGTTCCACAGGAACAATGGGTGGGCAGGCATCGACGTGCCGGCTGCGCAACGGTCTTTACGCTCGATGACGCGGCCGAAATCGGTTACCGCCAGCCGCCCCATGCCCACTTCGACTAATGTGCCAACTATGGCCCTCACCATGTTGCGCAGGAAGCGGTCGGCAGTGATGGTGAACACCATTTGCTCACCCTCGCGCTCCCACCGGGCGGCGGTGATGGTGCAATTGTTGGTCTTGACATCGGTGTGCAGCTTGCTGAAGCTGGTGAAGTCGGTGTATTGTGGCAGCGTGGCGGCGGCCTCGTTCATCAGCTCGAAGTCGATTTGCGGCGGATATTGCCAACTAAGGGGATACAAGAAAGGCGACTTTTCGCCGTGGGCGAAATACTTGTAGGTGCGGCTTGTGGCATCAAACCGCGCATGGGCATCGTCGTGAACGGGGAAAATGGCATGTATGGCAATGTCGCGGCCCAGCAGCCCGTTGAGGCTGCGCACGATGCGCAGCACGTTGTCGTGCGGCAACGCCTCGGGATAGTCGAAGTGGGCTATCATCATGGCGGCGTTCACGCCAGTGTCGGTGCGCCCCGCACCGGTGATGGCTATGGGGGCGCGCAGCACTGTTGACATGGCTTGCTCTATGGTCTGTTGCACCGTGGAGGCATTGGGTTGCGATTGCCAGCCGTGGAAAGCCGCCCCACGGTAAGACAGGCGAATGAAGTATCTCACTGTGGCGTCAATCTTTTTCGAGATAGGTGTAACCATACAGACCCGAGCGGTAGTTGCTCAGGAATTCTCGACCCTCCTCGGGGGTTATTTTACCTTGTTTCATCGACCGAGTGACCCACGTTTCGACATTGCGCACAAGCCGTTTGGGGTTGAATTGCACATAGTCGAGCACTTCGGCGACGGTTTCGCCGTCTATTACCTGGTCGATGTCGTAATGGTCTTTGTAAACGCTAATATGCACGGCATTGGTATCGCCAAACAGGTTGTGCATATCGCCTAAAATCTCTTGGTATGCACCCACGAGGAACACACCGAAGTAGTAAGGTTCATCGTCCTTGACAGGGTGTACTGGCAGCGACGATGACGTGCCGTGCATCGATATGAAGTTGGCGATTTTGCCATCACTGTCGCAAGTGATGTCTTGGATTGATGCCATCTTGGAGGGACGTTCGTCCAAGCGGTAAAGCGGCATGATGGGGAATACCTGGTCGATGGCCCACGAGTCGGGCAGCGACTGGAACAGCGAGAAGTTGCAGAAATATTTTTCGGGCAGCATCTTTGCCACTTTGCGCAATTCTTCGGGTACGTGCTTCATGTCGGCGGCAAGGTCGCTCACGTCGCGTGCAATCGACCAGAATAGCTTTTCAATCATTGCACGGGTGCGCAAGTCGAGCAGCCCGAGGCTGAACAGGTCGAGTGCTTCTTCCCTGATTTGCAATGCGTCGTGCCAGCTCTCAAGCAGCCGTGGCTGGTTGATGCGGTCCCATATATCGTATAGCTCGCGCATCAGTTCGTGGTCGGTGTCGTTGATTTTGTCGGTGGTTTCGTTCCACTGCGGCAGGCATGTGGTCTGCAGCACCTCGAACACCAGCACCGAGTGGTGGGCAGTGAGCGAACGCCCCGATTCGGTGATGATGTTGGGCTGTTTGAGCCCGTTTTTCTCGCAGGCGTCCACCAAGGCCGACACCGAGTCGTTGACATACTCCTGTATGCTGTAATTCATGCTGCTTTCGCTGGCGCTGCTGCGAGTGCCGTCGTAGTCCACGCCTAATCCGCCGCCGATGTCAACGAAATCTATGTTGAATCCAATTTTCGACAATTGCACATAGAATTGCATGGCTTCGCGCAGCGCAGTCTTTATGCGGCGTATTTTGGTTATCTGGCTGCCTATGTGGAAATGGATGAGTTTCAGGCAGTCGGCCATCTTGTGCTTTTCGAGCATGTCGATTGCGGTGAGCAATTCGCTTGAATTGAGGCCGAATTTGCTTTGGTCGCCGCCCGACTCTTCCCACTTTCCGCTGCCCGAGTTGGATAGCTTAATCCTCACCCCGATGTTGGGGCGCATCTTCAGCCGTTGCGAAATTTCGGCAATCAGTTGCAATTCGTTGAGCTTCTCGACTACCAGTATTATGCGTCGGCCCATCTTTTGGGCCAGCAGGGCCAGTTCCACGTAGTTTTCGTCTTTGTAGCCGTTGCAGATTATTAGCGAGTTTTCGGCCGCGCTGATTGCCAGCACAGCGTGCAGCTCGGGTTTTGAACCGGCTTCGAGGCCTATCTTGAACTTGTTGCCGTGGCTGACGATTTCTTCAACCACCTGTTTCATCTGGTTCACCTTAATGGGGTATATGATGAAGTTCTCGGCCTTGTAGTGGTATTCTTCGGCGGCTTGCTTGAAGCACCGCGAGATTTTCTCGATGCGGTTGTCGAGGATGTCAGGGAAACGCAGCAGCACAGGTGCGGTGATGTCCCTCACCTGCAACTCGTCCATTATTTCTTTCAGGTCAACAGGAACGCAATCTTCCTTTGGAGTCACGATTACATGCCCCTTGTCGTTGATAGAAAAATACTTCAGGCCCCAACCATTGATGTTGTAAAGCTCTGCGCTGTCTTCGATGCGCCACTTTCTCATGCTCGTGTGTGATGTGCTTTAAGTTGTTAATAATTCAATAGGTAATTTGCCAGAGCAAAATTACCGAACAAAATTAATGATATTTTATTTATTTGCTATTATGCAAGCCGCATAAATTTGTTATCTTTGCAGAGTATAAGCGAGGACGGTCTGGCATGGCGCATGATTGTGCCGGTCGAATGCCTTGCGAAGTATTTGTCAGCAAAGGATTTATTCACACATTAATAATTAACTAAGATGGTAAATTACAAAGATCTTGGATTGGTAAACACCCGTGAAATGTTTGCCAAGGCTATCAAAGGTGGATATGCCATTCCTGCTTTCAACTTTAACAACATGGAACAGTTGCAGGCTATCATCAAGGCCGCAGCCGAAACCAAGTCGCCGGTAATCCTTCAAGTTTCGAAGGGTGCACGCAACTATGCCAACGCTACGTTGCTGCGTTACATGGCCGAAGGTGCCGTTGAATATGCAAAGGAACTGGGCTGGGAACACCCTCAAATCGTTCTTCACCTCGACCATGGCGACAGCTTCGAGCTTTGCAAGTCGTGCGTCGATAGTGGTTTCTCTTCGGTGATGATTGACGGTTCGCACCTCCCATACGAGGAAAACGTTGCCCTCACCAAGAAAGTTGTAGAATATGCACACCAATATGACGTGACTGTCGAAGGCGAGCTCGGCGTGTTGGCTGGCGTTGAGGACGAAGTATCGGCCGAACACCACACCTATACCAACCCCGAAGAGGTGATTGACTTCGCAACTCGCACTGGCTGCGATAGCTTGGCAATCTCAATCGGCACTTCGCATGGTGCTTACAAGTTCAAGCCCGAGCAATGCACACGCAACGCCGAGGGTCGTCTGGTTCCGCCTCCATTGGCATTCGACGTTCTCGACGCTGTAATGGAGAAGCTTCCTGGTTTCCCAATCGTGCTTCACGGCTCGTCGTCGGTTCCACAAGAGTATGTTGACATCATCAACGCCAACGGTGGCAAGTTGCCAGATGCAATCGGTATTCCAGAAGAGGAACTTCGCAAGGCTGCAAAGAGCGCAGTTTGCAAAATCAACATCGATAGCGACAGCCGTCTGGCTATGACAGCTGCTATCCGCAAGGTGTTCAACGAAAAGCCGCAAGAGTTTGACCCGCGCAAATACCTCGGTCCGGCTCGCGACGAAATGGAAAAGCTCTACAAGCACAAAATCATCAACGTGCTTGGCAGCGACGGCAAGGCCGAATAATCCATTTATAACCGAAAACATTTGCGCCCCGGCATCACAGAGCTGTCGGGGCGCAGTTTTTTTTATCAACTATTGTGCTTGTGTTACAAGTCGTTGATGGCTTGCTGCCGCACGGCGTTGGAATTGAGGCGGTCGAAATAGCTCAGTTGCACGAAGTGGTTGGAATCGCGATGTTCGAGCGATAGTTTGATGTCGCCGTTAGGGGTGTAGAAGGTGGTGTACCATGTACACTCGTCATTTTGAAGACACAAAAGTTTTAACGTATTGTAGTCGGTTCCATTTATATGTTTCCCAGTGATACCTGTGAAAATTTCTTTGCAATCAGATGGTGCGCCGTATTTCTGCGTTAGCATTGATTTTAGGTTTTTATAGTCGCTTTCCAATGCGCTCCATTCGTCGCGCGAGGGGAACAACACGTTGATAGTGTTCACGATGTCCTGCGGTTTTATGGTGGTTACTTCGATTATGCAGTTTTTGTACCCAGCGAAGTCGCCTTGCAGGTATGCCACGCCGTTTTCGGTATCGACAACTGTAAATCCGGCGGTTTTCATTTTAGCCACATATTCTTTTAAGGAGCCGTTGATAGGTACGCCCTTGAATGTGAGATGTTCTTGCAGTGCGTCCAATAGCTGTGCATGGGTCGTTGCAAATGTAGCGAATGCTATAAATAACGAAAAGAGTAACTTTTTCATAACTTAGGAGGATTTGTTGGTTTGTCACATGATTGGTATGATGCCGCGGTTTTCTTCATCGAACGACCATTGCACTTGCCACGTCCTTCCATCGATTTGATCAAGGAGTATGAAGTTCCATGAGTTCTGAGTGGGGTAAAGTTCAAAACGGCCGTTCACCATATCATCGTAGTAATAGAGATATAATGGGTTGAGGTCATAAACAAAACGTTTTTTGCTATCTTCAACGCTAAATTGCACCATCCACATTTTGCCTGTCTGCGTGTCGAGTTTGATGAAATTCCACATATTTTGCGTTGGATAGAGTTTAACCGTGCGGTATCGATGGCTTGCACTGGTTGTGGTTGGGCATTCCAGATGGTGTCGGTGGTCTGTGCTGCTCAGTTGCCAATTGCCAACAACAGCAATGATAATTGAATGAGAATAGACTTTTTCATAAGCTGTATAAGTTTTAAGAAACTGATTTTTTCAATGTCAGTGTGATTGTTTTTGTTCGTTCATCCATACATGCTTGTTACAAGTCGTTGATGGCTTGCTGCCGTACGGCCTCGGAATTTAGGCGGTCGGAATAGCGCAGCTGCACGAAGCAATTGGAGAAATCGCGGTGTTCGAGCGACAATCTGATGTTGCCGTTGGGGGTGTTGAATATGGTGTACCATGTGCACTTGCCATCTCGCAACTGTGTAATTTTCTTCATATTGTCACGGCCGAGGCCGTTTGAAAATTCCTCCTTGCTTTCCGATGGATTGCCATATTTCTGCGTTAGCATAGATTTGAGGTTTTCATAGTCGCTTTCCAATGCGCTCCATTCGTAGTGCGAAGGGAACAACACGTCGATTGTGCTCACTATGTTCCGCGGCTTAATAGTGGTCACTTTGACAACGCAGTTTTTATAGCCGGCGAAGTCGCCTTGCAGGTATGCCACGCCGTTCCTTGCGTCGGTCGCCATGAACCCGGCATTCTCCATTCTCGACACAAATTCTTGCAGCGAGCCGTCAATTGGCACACCCTTGAAAGTGAGATGCCCTGGTGTTCCCCATTGTTCTTGTGCAGATGTGGCAGGTTGCTCGTTTCCGGCCGTGTCGGTGGTCTGCATCGTGCAGCTCCCCATTGCCAGCAGCAAGGTTAATTGCAAGAGAATAAACTTTTTCATATCGTTGTATGAGTTTTAAGTTGGTTGTAAAATAGGTATTATGCTGGAAGTTGATACCGCCTTGTTCCTTTTTTATTTTAACAGGCTTTTTTGCCAAATTTACCAAGAAAATATACATAATTATTCATAATTCAAGAAATTATGTGTTTCGTATGGGCGGCTACATGGCTCTTTCGCTTAGGGGCTGCGTCAAAAATAACAATGTCCGAAGCAAACAGCAATTACTGTCTGGTCATTGTGTAGAGCTGTCATATCACGGCGGCTCGATGACCGCCCGATTGTAGTCACAATGTGCTGTAATTGAGGTGGTAACGAGCCACCGTGATATGATGGTTCTACAACATATATATTTTGATATGGCCAATAGATAAGATGGTGGTGATGTGGCGAGAAAAATATCGATGGATTTTGGTAGGGGTGTGGCGAATATGTTGTAAATTTGCACGATAATCATATTGGTGGAATGGCTGTGGCAAATGGCGATTATTCAGAAGTTGTAGGGACGCACGGCTCGTGCGTCTGTTGTACAGCGATGTGCATATTCCATTTCGCACACGGTGGATTAACATTGCCTTTGCGGCACGAGTCGTGCGTCCATACAAAGTTGTGCGACATTTTGGTGCAGCCCATTCCTTCATCAGGCAAGAATATAATCAGATATACTATAAATAACTATGTATAGGACAAAAACTTGTGGAGAACTTCGCTTGGCCGATGCCGGCGAAGTGGTGACATTGGCCGGCTGGGTGCAACGCAGCCGCAAGTTGGGGGGTATGACCTTCGTTGACTTGCGCGACCGATATGGTATTACCCAGATAGTGTTCAACAACGAGGTTGACGCATCGCTATGCGAGCAGGCCAACCATCTGGGGCGTGAATACGTGGTGCAGGTGCGTGGCACAGTGTCGGAACGCCAAAGCAAAAACGCCAACCTTCCCACTGGCGAAATCGAAATCATCGCCAGCGAGCTTAACATACTCAACCGCAGCGAGGTGCCACCATTCACTATCGAAGACAATTCGGACGGCGGCGACGACCTGCGTATGCAGTTCCGCTACTTGGACTTGCGCCGCAATGCCGTTCGCCGCAACCTTGAGTTGCGCCACCGCATGGGATTCGAGTTGCGAAAGTATCTAAACGACAATGGTTTCCTTGAAGTCGAAACACCTATATTGGTGAAATCGACGCCCGAGGGTGCACGCGACTTCGTGGTGCCATCGCGCATGAACCCGGGGCAATTCTATGCCTTGCCACAGTCGCCGCAGCTTTATAAACAATTGTTGATGGTGGCCGGATTCGACCGTTATTTCCAAATTGCCAAATGCTTCCGCGATGAAGACTTGCGTGCCGACCGCCAGCCCGAGTTTACACAAATCGACTGTGAAATGTCGTTTGTAGAGCAAGAAGATGTGCTGCAAATGTTTGAAGGCCTCGTGAAGCACATTTTCAAATATGTGCGCAATATCGACTTTACCGAACCATTCCCGCGCATGACTTGGGCCGATGCCATGAAATACTATGGCAGCGACAAGCCCGACATTCGTTTCGGCATGACATTTGTCGAACTCAAAGACCTCACCGAAGGGCACAATTTTGTGGTATTTGACAGTGCCGAATACGTGGGTGCCATTTGCGCCAAGGGGTGCGCTTCATACACCCGCAAGCAAATCGACGAATTGACCGAATTTGTCAAACGCCCACAAATAGGTGCGAAAGGCCTCGTGTGGGTGAAAGTGGAAAATGACGGCTCAATCAAGAGCAGCGTGGGCAAATTCTATAGCGAGGACGACTTGCGCACGTGGGTCGAACGCTGCAAGGCTCAACCGGGCGACTTGTTGCTGATACTTGCAGGCAAGACGATGCCCACACGCAAGGCACTCAACGAGTTGCGCTTGGAAATGGGCAACCGCTTAGGGCTGCGCGACAAGGACACATTCGCTCCGCTGTGGGTTATCGACTTCCCGATGTTTGAATGGGACGAGGAAACGCAACGTTATTATGCCATGCACCACCCATTCACCAAACCTAAGGACGAGGATATTCCGCTACTCGACAGCGACACTGGCAATGTGCGGGCCAACGCCTACGACATGGTGGTAAACGGTGTCGAGCTTGGCGGTGGCAGCATACGTATCCACGACCCCAAGTTGCAAGACAAGATGTTTGCCCTGCTCGGTTTCACCGAGGAACGCGCACAAGCACAATTTGGCTTCCTGATGGAGGCATTCAAGTATGGCGCACCACCACACGCCGGGCTGGCATTTGGTTTCGACCGTTTCGTGTCGATGCTTGCCGGGCTCGACAGCATTCGCGACACTATCGCATTCCCCAAGAACAACTCGGGCCGCGACATGATGAACGATGCCCCGAGCCAGCTCGACCAAGAGCAGCTCGACGAGCTTTACATCAAGGTCGATACCGAACGCATAGAGAAAAACAAGAAATAAATGAAAATCTGCGAAATCATCGATGCCATCGAGCAATATGCACCGCTGCACCTGCAAGAGCCGTGGGACAATGCCGGCTTGCAGGTGGGCGATGCTGGCCGTGAGGCCACGGGTGCGCTGCTGTGTGTCGATGTCACCGAGGCGGTGATGGCCGAAGCAGTAGAGCGGGGCGTGAACCTCGTCGTTTCGCACCACCCGTTGCTGTTCCGTGGACTGAAACGCATCACGGGAAATTCGTCGGTGGAGCGCATCGTGGCAACGGCTTTAAAGCACGACATAGCTGTGTACTCGGCGCATACCAATATGGACAGTGCAAACGGCGGGGTGTCGTGGGCAACGGGGCGCATGGTTGGGCTGACACGTATGCGCACCCTTGTGCCACAACCAGCACAGATGATGAAGTTGTCGGTGTTTGTGCCAGTGGCAAGTTGCGAAGCCGTCAGTGAAGCCTTGTGGTCGGCGGGAGCTGGGAAAATTGGCAACTATGACCGTTGCGCCTATATGGTTGACGGACGTGGCACTTATCGTCCATTAGATGGTGCGCACCCGGCCATAGGCGAGGTGGGCAGCAATCACACCGAGGGAGAAACTCGCATTGAGGTGGTGTTCCACTCAAGCATTTGCGCCAGGGTGGTGCAAGCCATGCTTGCGGCCCATCCCTACGAAGAACCGGCTTTCGACCTCGTGAAACTTGAAAACAATGCCGCAACTGGGCTTGGAGTAATCGGCGAAATAGAAACGCCGATGGCTGCCGCCGATTATATAGCATTTGTGAAAAACGCACTTGCCATAGGTGCTATCCCATACGCTGGCGATGCTTCAAGGACAATACGGCGTGTGGCATTGTGTGGCGGCGCAGGTGCCGAGTTCATCGGCACGGCAATCGCACAAGGAGCCGACATATACATGTGTGGCGACCTGAAATACCACGACTACACTACGCATTGCGACCGTATCGTGTTGGCCAACATAGGGCATTACGAGAGCGAACAATGTACAAAAGGAATTTTTTATGAAATAATTCGGAAAAAATTCCCTAACTTTGCAACCTATTATGCTGACCAGGATAAAAATCCAATAAGTTATGGCTAACGAAAAGACAAAACAAGAAAAAGAGTTGACTGTAGAAGAACGTTTGAAGACCCTCTACCAGTTGCAGACTATCTTGTCGGAAACCGACCGCATCAAGACTATACGCGGCGAGTTGCCACTCGAAGTGCAAGACCTTGAGGACGAGGTGGAAGGATTGCAGACGCGTATTCAAAATTACAAAAACGACATTGCAAAATTGCAAGATGACGTGCAGAAACAAAAGCGCGACATCGAGGAAGCAAAAGCACGCATCGACAAATATACCGAGCAGCAAAACAACGTGCGAAACAACCGCGAATTTGACTTCCTTACCAAGGAAATCGAATACGAGCACCTCAATATAGAACTTGCCGAAAAGCGCATAAACGAATTTTCAAAACAAATCGAACAACGCAACAGCGACGTGGCTACTGCCGAGGAAAACCTTGCCGACCGCAAGCATATCCTTGAGGAAAAGAAGGGCGAGTTGAACGAAATTGTTTCGGAAACCAAGCAAGACGAGGAAAAACTGCGCGAACAGGCAAAGAAGCTCGAAAGTAAAATCGAGCCACGCTTGCTCGCTGCATTCAAGCGCATACGCAAGAATGCCCGCAATGGGCTTGGCATCGTGTATATCCAGCGTAACGCTTGTGGAGGTTGCTTCAACCGCATCCCACCGCAACGCCAAATTGAAATAAAGATGCGCAAGAAGGTTATTGTGTGTGAATATTGCGGACGCATACTCATTGACCCTGAGCTTGCCGGGGTGAAGGAGGGTGAAGAAATGGCTAACAACACTAAATAAATTGAATACTTGAATTTTGGTTATTTTGACAGCGGTGGTGCGTGAGTGCATAGCCGCTGTTTTCTTATTGCACCATATAGTAGCCGTGATTGCATGCCGCGAGCAGCAACGGCAAAAAAACAGGCGGCTGTGTCATCGTTTTTGACACAGCCGCCTTTGCATATTACTAACCAATAATTTTTTCTTACATGTTCATGCCGCCGCAGCAGTGTATGACTTGGCCGGTGACATACGACGAGAGGTCGCTGGCAAGGAACAGGGCAACATTGGCGACGTCATCGGGTGTGCCGCCACGGCGCAACGGAATAGTTGCGGCCCATTGCTTCTTGGTTTCTTCCGACAGTGCATTGGTCATATCGGTGATTATGAATCCCGGGGCGATGCAGTTGGCACGGATGCCGCGCGAACCAAGTTCTTTTGCAACACTCTTGGCAAGGCCTATTAAGCCCGCCTTGGATGCCGAGTAGTTGCATTGTCCGGCATTGCCCGACACACCTACGACCGACGACATGTTGATGATGCTGCCGGCACGCTGGCGCATCATTACTGGAGCTACGGCAGATATGAAGTTGAATGCCGACTTCAAGTTTACATTAATCACAGCATCCCATTGAGCCTCGCTCATGCGCAGCAACAGGCCATCCTTGGTGATGCCGGCATTGTTGACGAGAATGTCGATATGGCCAAAGTCGGCAACAATCTGCTTGACCACGTTGGCCGTTTCTTCATAATTTGCTGCATTTGAAGCATACCCCTTGGCTTCCACACCGAGGGCTTTTATTTCTTCTTCGGTCTTCTTTCCGTTTTCGTCGATAACAAGGTCGGTGAAAGCGATGCTTGCGCCTTCCGACGCATATTTAAGGGCGATGGCCTTGCCGATGCCCCGTGCGGCTCCAGTGATAAGAGCCACTTTTCCTTCAAGTAATTTCATAACCTTTATATGATTGAATTAGTGAATTACAGAATTTTATTTTTCCACCATGAATGCTCCGCATGAGTATCCACCTCCGAATACCGTCAGGCCGAACTTGGTTCCGCGCGGATAGTTGGCAACATTCTGTGCGAGTACAAGTGCAGCACTTGCCGACCCAGTATTGCCCAGTTCCTCGATGTTGTTGAGGAAACGGTCGTCGGGCAGTTCGAGCTGGTGTGCCACATTGTTCACGATTCGCTTGTTAGCTTGGTGGCATATTATATAATCGAGGTCGGATATTGTCATGCCGAGCGGTTTTACCACATTGTCGAGAGCCGAAATCATGTATTGGCAAGCGCGAATGAACACATCCTTACCGAAAGGCATCGTTATGCCGTCTTCGTGCGGACGCAGGTGTACGCCCTCGGGGCCTTTGCCCACATTGCCAAGTCCACAAGTGTAAACGCCGCGGATAGTCATGTCGGTATCGGCTGCACGCTCTTTAGAGATGAAATAGGCCACGGCTGCGTCGCCCCACAAGTGCCCGCACTTGGGGTCACTCTCGTTGCGGTAATATGTGTTATGCTCCGAGCAGATGAGCAATGCCTTGGTTGCCTTGCCCATGGCAAAATAACCCTCGATGATTTCGAGCCCATTGACAAACGACGAACAAGCCGACGACACATAAACGGCTTTGGCTCCGTCGATTCCATATTTCTGCTGAGCCACATGTGCCAGCGTGGCGACGGTGTCGTAGGGCGAGTAGCATGCCGATACAATCAGGTCAACGTCGGTGATTGCGTAAGGCAGTGCCTTGAGGGCATCTTCTATTGCGGCAAGCCCCATTGAGTCGGAACCTTCGCCGGGACCGGCAATCGAGCGCGTCACGATGCCCGTGCGTTGCACTATCCATTCGTTTGTAAGCCCGTTCACGTTGAGGAAATGGTCGTTATGCACCCTTCCTGCTGGAACGTAATATCCTGTAGCGTTTATGTACATTTTGACTTTTGTGATTTTATTCTTGTTTGACACTTATTCCGTTTAGTATGAAATCTTTCAAATATTCGCGCAACTTCAGTTTCTCGATGCCCAGCTCGGCGAAGCTGTCGCGTATATAAGGCACATCCAATCCCTGGAGCGACAATATCATCACCATTGCAGTTTGCTCGACATGCTTTACCTTGAACACACCTTGCTTGACCCCTTCGTTGAGAATCTGCTTCAAAATGTTGGCTTCGAGAGCCGTAGTGTTGCGGCGCGCGCGGTCAACCTTGCGAATGTCCATGAAGAAGCCTGCGCGCAGCGAGCCGTTGCGCAGCACGGCATCTTTATAGCATTCAAAGCGCACGAAGATGAAATCCATTAATTTCTGTTCGACTGGCTCAAGCCTGTCGAGCACTTCGGTGAGCTTCGCCACAATTTTGTCGCTCTCGGTCTTGACCACGGCGTTGTATATGTCGCGCTTGTTGCGGAAATAGGTATAGATTGTACGCCGCCCCTTGTCCGAGGCGGCGGCAATGTCGTTCATCGTGGTATTTTCAATACCCTTTTTCGCAAACAACTGCCGTGCTATTTCTATGAGCTTGTCCCTTGTTTTCAAAATCAGTCGTGCCAAATGGTGGCAGTCTGCCACTTGCTCAATTCCACATTATGTGTGCAAAATTATTCATTTATCCCCAACAATACAAAATTTTCGCCATTATTTAGCACAAAAGCCGAATTAAGAGTTAGCTTTTCGGAAGTACGTGCCAGCATTTCGGGTGGAATAGGGTGGTTGGCTATTTTGATACATCCATGGAAAAATGAAAGCAGGACTGCAACTTTCGTTGAAATCCTGCTTGACCTTGTGGCGGGAGCCAGACTCGAACTGACGACCTTTGGGTTATGAGCCCAACGAGCTACCACTGCTCCATCCCGCGGTATTTCGACTGCAAAATTACATGCTTTTGCCGTGTTTGTCAAGTATTTTGCGGTAAATATTTAGTTAAATAATATAAAATGCAATTTAATGCGCACGGAATCAATGTGTTGCAGTGTCAATATAACTGTGATTCAAGCCACTCAAGGCGGTCGTAATAGGTGCGTATTAAGCGGCGTTGCGACTGGACAAGCTGCATTGACGAGATTGATGGGTCGCGCTCGTTGTCGCGTTCATAGCGGCGGAGCGAGCGTTCGGCCTCACGTATCTTGTAGCGCAATTGCCGTATCTCTGAACGGTAATACGCCCTGTCGGCCTCGCTCGGCCCCGGGTCGTAATACTGCTGCGGCACGGTGGCTGGAGGTGTAATTGGGTAGTTGAACCCCGGTGCCGATGATGATGGAGGGGCTGCCACGACCGTGTATTGGTAGGTCTGCCCGCCAACATATAGCAGCATCGAAGTGAGGTCGATGGTGAACAATGCGTTCACGCCGCCGTAGGCATAATACATGTAATTAGACAAAAAACCTTGTGGGAAAAGCATCATAGATGTACCACCGTCAATATCCACCATTATCCCGCCCGAAACCACGGTGACTTGCACATCGGGCGCATTGGGGCATTGATAGAACAATTGCGACCGGCACGCAAGGCTCGAAACCAATGCCAAGATGAGTATTATCAGAAATCGTTTCATAATGCAACCATTTTTTCAATTGTCAGTAATAATATTACCCTGTGTTAAAACCATAGATGCCCGTGGGCAAAGCTCGATTAGGCGCACTCGGTGGCAAGCTGCCTCCAGCCGCCTTTACAAATATACGAAAAGTTGAGAGCAAATCCAAAAAACAGCTCGCCGATTTTTTGCCTCGCCGAGGCAAAATAGTATGGATGGCAACGCGTGGCACGTTCGTGGATATAAAAATGCAGATTTGCGTGATTTTATAGAGGGCGTATCACAATTGCAACCATGTATATTTCTCAGCGTGGCGTGGGAACCATCGGTTAGCGCATGGTTGGACGGCTTCGCCGCCACTCTCATGGGCTATCGCGTGGATTAAGCCCAAACCTAAAGGCCGATTTGGGCTAAATGAAAAAGCCGTGGCAAACACCGACAATCGATTTGCTTGCGTATGTCGGGATTTTTTGCGAATATTGCACTGAAATTACACGCATAAAAGTTACACGCAAAAAGAATTATGAATTTCCAGAAAATCAGCGAAGACGTGTTTTACGTGGGGGTCAACGACCGCACCACGCACTTGTTTGAGGGAATGTGGCCTTTGCCATACGGAGTGAGCTATAACTCCTATATTGTGAAAGGCGACTATTTGGCCCTCATTGATACCGTTCATGCGGCTCAAGGCTCGAAATATGTGGCAATGGTGGAAAAGGCCGCACATGACCGCCCGATTAGCTATTTGGTAATCAACCACATGGAACCTGACCATAGCGGTTCGATATGCGCAATCCTTAACCGTTACCCCAATATTAAAATCGTAGGCAACAGCAAGACTGCTGCCATGGTTAAGGCGTATTATGGCATCGAAGACGAGCAGTTGAAAATAGTATCCGATGGTGACACGCTCGACTTGGGCGGCGGCAAGGAGCTGAAATTTGTATTCACTCCGATGGTGCATTGGCCCGAAACGATGATGACATATTACAATAGCCCCGAGTGTGGGGGCGTGCTGTTCAGCGGTGATGCTTTCGGCTGCTTCGGTGCGCTCAATGGCGGCATTGTCGATAGCCACATCAACACTGCCGTATATTACCCCGAAATGTACCGCTACTATGCTGGAATAGTGGCTAAGTACGGGCAATTTGTGCAAAAGGCTATTGCCCGATTTGACAATGTTAAAATCGACTACGTATGCAGCACGCATGGCCCTGTGTGGCACGACGAAGTGAGCGAAGTGGTGGGCATATACTCGCGCTTGAGCCGTTTCGATGCCGAGCCGGGTGTGGTGGTAGCATACGCGTCGATGTATGGCAACACCGAAGAACTCGCCGAGGCTATCGCCGCCGAGCTTAGCCGCCAAGGGGTGCGTAACATCAAGATGCATAACCTCTCTACATCGCACCTGTCATACGTGCTTGCCGATGTGATGCGCTACAATGGCCTTGTCATAGGCGGACCGACCTATTGCAACGGCATATATCCCGAAGTGGAGCACCTGCTCACTGCGCTCAAGACGCGTGAGCTGCGTAATCGCTACGTCGGCTGTTTCGGCTCTGGCACATGGGCTCCAGTATCGAGCAAGAATATCAAAGCTCGAATCGAGGAAATAAAAGGTGTGGAAATTGCAGGTGAACCATTCGACATGAAATGCTCGGCCACCGATGCCGACATCGAGCATTGCCGCCAGTTGGCAGCGGCATTGGCTGAGAAAGTGCTTGGATAAAAGCCTATCCGTACAAATATAATAGCGGCTGCGCATGAATGTTGGGGATTTCCCACTGCGCAGCCGCTATTGTGCTTGTTGTTGTATCTTATCAGGCTTGTTCGGCGGCCGGTGCTTCGGCAGCTTCCTCATCCTTGAAAAGGGCGTTAAATTCGTCGGCACTTACGGTCTTTTCCTCGATTGTAGCGGCTTCCTTGATGCCGGCATACATTTTGTCCTCGACAGCACGTTCGGTGATGCGCTGACGATATTCCTTGTTATCGAGGATTTCCTTGGCATAACGTTCAACCACATCGTCGGGTATGTTGGTCATGCCATATTGAGCGAATTGCTGTACGGCAATCAGTTTGGCAATGTTCAAGAAGTCGGCTTCCTCAACCTTTACGCCGAGGTCGGCAACAATCTTCTCTTTTACCAGTTGCCACTTCAAGTCGGGTGCCATTTTGTCGAAGTCGGCATCGATTGTTTCGGGCGTGTGCTTCGACTCTTCGCGGCGCAGAAGCCATTTCTTGAGGAATGCTGCGGGCAATTCAAGCTCACCCACTTTGTCCATGATAGCCTTGCGGGCATCGATGGTGAAGCGGTAGTTGCTGTCGCCCTTCATCTGGTTGGCGATATTCTCTTTCAGTTTGGCAAAGTATTCTTCTTCGTTGTTAATCTTGCCTGTGCCGAAAATTTCATCGTAAAACTCTTGGTTGTGCTCGGCTTTCTTTACAACGAGGATTTCGGTGATTGTCAGCTTGAAGTTCGACTTCATGTCGGCAACTTGTTCCTTGTCAACGTTGAGCATCGAAGCCAGCTCGGCAGCATTGCCGTTGCATGTAGCCCACGGATTGAACACTACCTCGTCGCCGACCTTCTTGCCGATGAAAAGGGCTTTTTGCGCATCGTCAACAAAATGCTGCGGCGACACGATTGTCTTCTCGGCGGCGATGCCACCGTCCTTTACCGAGCCATCTTCGTTAAGTTCGACGATTGAACCTTTTACCAAGGCAGTTTCGTCAACCTCGTCGCCAGTCACTTGCTTGCCGGCACGGGCGAGCAGCATTTCGTCGTTCTTGTTGAGGATTTCTTGGCTTACCTCGATATTGTAATATGGGATTGTGGTATCCTTGCCGACAGAGTAGGTGATTTCGGGGGCGAACCCGACTTCATATTTTATGGTGAACTCCTTGCCATCTTCCCACACGAGGTCGGCAGCATTGGCGATGATTGGGTCACCCAATATGTTCAACTTGTTTTCTTGTATATGCTTTACGAGTGCTTCGTAAGATTCGTTGCTGATAACCTCGACAAGGGCACTGCGTCCATATTTCTTTTGTAACAGCGACATTGGCACGTGACCTGGGCGGAAACCACGTTCGGGACGGCGCAAGCCGATGGTTCGCAATTCTTTCTTTACCTTGTCTTGATAATCATTTGCTTCAAGCGATACCGTGATGAAACCATTCACGTTATCTACTTTTTCCAATGTTACGTTCATTATTGATTTATGTAAAATTTGTTAATATCCTTGAAACACAAAATTCTATCGGAGTGCAAAATTACACTTTCTTGCCGCTTTAGGCAAATTTACCCTCCACTTTTTTTGCCATATAGCAATTCGGCACGGCTGGGGGTGGTGGCTCCGTGCCGTGCCGAAATAGAGTGAATGGGTGTCAGCGTTTTATGCCGTCGCGCTTGAGCAGTGCGTCGATGGTGGCTTCACGGCCACGGAATCGCTTGTAAAGCACTTGAGGGTCTTCGGTGCCGCCTGTGCTGAGTATGTTGTCTTTGAACGACTTGGCAGTGGCGGGGTTGAAGATGCCGTCTTCTTCAAACTTGGCAAAAGCGTCGGCTTCGAGGACTTCGGCCCACTTGTAGCTGTAATATCCTGCGGCATAACCGCCCGAGAATATGTGTGAGAATACCGGGCAGATGAGGCAGCCGCTGGCTATGTCGAATTGTTTCACATCTTTTATGGCATTGGCTTCGAATGCGGCAACATCGTCGATTGGCTTGTCGATAGTGTGGAATGCCATGTCTAAGTATCCGAAGTTGAGCTGCCTTACGCACAAGTAGCCTGCGGCATATTGCGAGGCTGCAACTACGCGGTCGATAAGCTCTTGCGGAATGGGTTCGCCAGTCTGGTAGTGCTTGGCAAATGTGTCGAGGAATTCACGTTGCAACAGGAAGTTCTCGTTGAATTGCGAGGGGAGTTCCACATAGTCGCGGTAAACATTGGTACCAGAAAGCGAGGCATACTTGGTGTTGGCAAGCAGTCCTTGCAAGGCGTGGCCAAACTCGTGGAGGAATGTCTCGACCTCGTCGAACGTCAACAACGACGGCTTGTCGGGCGTGGGCATCGTGAAGTTCATAGTGATTGACACGATGGGGCGGACGTTGGTGCCGTCGGCGGCTATGCACTGTTCGCGGAAATTGGTCATCCATGCACCGCTGCGCTTTGTGGCACGAGGGAAAAAGTCGGCGTATAGCGCACCTACATAGTTGCCATTGTCGTCGGTGACGTTATATACTTTCACGTCGGGTGTAAGCACCTGTGCGTCGTAGTTCTGTGTGAAATGCAGCCCGTAAAGGCGGGTGGCGAGGCCAAACACGCCCTTTATCACATTATTTAGCTCGAAGTATGGGCGCAGCATCTCGTCGTTGATGCTGTAAAGGCTGTCTTTCTGCTTGTTGCTATAATAGCTGTAATCCCATGCTTGCAGTGTCATGGGTTTGCCTTCGAGTTGCGATGCAAATTGCGTGAGCGATTCCAGTTCCTTGTTCATTACGGGCAAGTAGGCATCGCGCAGCTGGTCGAGCAGGTTATAGACATTCTCGGGGTTGCCGGCCATTGTGCGCCGTTGCTTGTACTCGGCAAATGTCTTGTAGCCCATCAACTGGGCAAGCTGCATGCGTTTCAGGGCGATTTGCTTGATGTTCTCGATGTTGCTATACTCACCGCTGGTACACATGGTGTTATACATGCGGTATAGTTTCTCGCGCAGGTCGCGCCTTGCCGAGTATTGCAGGAACGGGCGGTAGCTTGGGGCTTGCGTAGTGAACAGGTAGGCATCGGTGCGACCTTTCTCCTCGGCAGCCAGTTTGGCAGCATCGATTAGGTTTTGAGGAAGCCCGTCGAGGTCGTCGGCGGTGAGCCACAATTCGTTGCTGTTCATGGCTTTCAATGCGTTTTGCCCGAATGCAAGTGTGAGGTTGCTCAGGTCGGTGGTAAGCTGGCGATATTTTTCACGGTCGTCGCCTTCGAGGTTGGCCCCGCTGTTGACAAACGACTCGTAGGTGCTTTCGAGCAGTCGCTCGTCTTCACGGTCGAGTGAGAACTTGTCGCGGTTGTCATATACATATTTGATGCGTTCCCACAATTGTTGGTTCAGTGTGATGTTGGCACCATGTTCCGACAATATGGGCGACATTTTCTGTGAAATCTGCATCAATTCGTCATCGGCGTTTGACGACAGCATTGCATAGAACACATATAGGGTGCGGTTCAAGGTCTGTCCGCTACGTTCGAGGGCGACGATGGTGTTTTCAAACGTCGGCATTGAACGCTGGTTCACGATTGATGCTATTTCCTGGTTTTGCTCCTTTATGCCCTCCATTATGGCAGGCTCGAAGTCGGCATTGGTGAAATAGTCAAACGGGATAAGCCCGTTGGTTGTCTTGAAGTCGTGCAAGAACACGTTATCTGCTTTCATCATAGCTGTTGATTGTAGTAGCAAGATTGATAATAAGATAAATAATGTTTTCTTCATGAGGCAAAATTTATATTTTGTAATGAATAATGTCGAGAATCAAATCCATGTCGAGCCTTGCGACACCGTTGGCTTCGAGATACTTGCGGTCGGCGTTGAAAAGGTTGTCGAATTTGTCGGAATCTGTGGCGGCCGAGTCCTCCACCATCGTAGCGCAACTGCGGTATGCCTCCACAGCACCTTTCATGTCGCCCTTGGATAGCCTCACGTGGCCGAGGTTGAGGTAGTCTTCGGCGGTGTTGCGGCTTTCTGTTAACTTGGTGTAGTATTTCTCGCTCTGGTCAAAATTCTTTTGCAGGAACAGGCACCAAGCAATCGGGCGGAGCGTTTTAGGCTCGGAATTGCCCATGTAGTCGGCCTTGTAGTAGTATTTGAGGGCTTCATCCACTCGGTCAAGGCCAAGCAGACAATGGCCTATGTTGAGGCACACCGACAAGTCGTCGGGAGCCAGTGCCTCGGCCCGGCGATAATATTCGACAGCCTTGGGCAAGTCTTCCACAGCCTTGTATGAGGCAGCTATGTGCTTGATGTTCCACAAATTTGAACCATCGAAAAGGTCATATTTCAAATAATATTCAATGGCCTTGTCATACAGGTGCAACCGTTGGTAGCAAAAGCCTATTTTCTGTAACACACTGGGCTGATAATCGGGCGACACTTCTGTGGCTTTCACGAAGAAAGGCAGTGCCAGCTTGTGGTTGTCGTTTTTCAAGTAATATTCACCTATGAGAGTCAGATTCTCGGGAGTTGATATTACGTCCGACAAGACGGTGAAGTCCAGCAAGTTGCCCTCGAATGGGCTTGCAAACTCGCTGCGCCGGCGGTATAGCTTGAAAAAACGATACAGGTCTTGGAGGTAATTGGTGATAACCTGCTTTTGGCTGAGTTTCATGCTGGCGACGTCGGTGTTTTTTATCTCGTCGAGCATCTCGTTTTGTGCGTCAAACTGGTTGAGCATCGCATTGCGTTGCCCCTCGGGAATGGAGTTGACCGACAGGCAGAACGAGTAGCGGTCGCTGTCGCACAGGAATCGTGCGTTAGAGATGATGTTCATCATGAGCTTGTTGCCCGATATTGGCGACGAAACCACTGCCGAATGCTTGTCGTGGAACGGCACAAACCAGTTGGCGAGTTCATAGAAAAACGGGAATGACTTGAGCTTGGAGAAAGTGCCCATGAACACGTCGCCACCTTCCATCTGTATTTCGTTTATTTCTTTGATTTTGTCGGCAATGCCACTTTTTTCGAGAAAATTTTCCCACTCGGGATTCCCCTCCGAGTCGGTTATGTCGCTTGGGTTGATTTTTCGGTCTTTGAATGCCTTTATAAATGAAGGGCTGGCATTGATGATGCCCGGGAGGATTTTGTCGTGCACGAGCTGCGTGAGCTTCTCGGTGTTGCAGCTTCTGACATACTGGAACACGATTAGCTGTAACGCATTCCGCAGCCTCTCGTCATTTTTTACTTCGTCTATGCGCATGGCGATGCTGTCGTATAGCGTTGCCCGGCTGTTGTAGCGTTGCAGGGCAAAGAATATGCAGCACATGGCGCGCATCGCCATTTCGTTATCGTCGCGGTAGTGAGCGAGCAGGTCGAACAGTAGCAGTATCAGCCGTTCACTAAAGAATGTATTGATGTTTAGGAAAATTGCCGACAACAGCAATATGCGAGTGTGCATCGGCACGGCATCGTTTTTCATTATGCTGGTCAATAGCACGATTTCGGCCTCGTCGGGCTTGAACGATGTCCACACATAGTTGAACAGCCTGATTTCGGCTTTTTCCATGTTTTGGCACAATTCCACGGTTTTGGTCTTGTCGGTTTCCTCGTCGGGTACTTCGGCATACAGCTTGTATCGTTCATGTTCGATGTCATAATCGCCATAAACCTTGCCGAGGTCGGTAGCCGAGCGGTTGAAATCTTTGCGCAACGCAATGTACATCGAGGCTGAACTTTGCATCATGCAGCGGTAACAATATGTATCGTTAACCTCATATAGCGCTTTCAACAGGTCGTTGTATATTTTCTCCTTTTGCGGGTCGTTCATGCCTTGCGCCATGTATGACAGCATGTAACGGTATGACGTTTGCAACTTCGACAATTCTTCGCTCACCTCATAGTCGGCAAATGACTTGATGAACGTATTGAACGAGTTGAGAGCTTTGTAAATGTTGGCTTTTTCGATATGGGAATTTATGGTTTCCCACCTTTTTTGTATGTCGAGGTCATTCATGTTTTATCGAAATATATTTACTGAAGAAAGTGAAGTAACAAAATGTGTGCCACATTATTGTGATTTTTTTGAGATGATGAGTATATTTTCGTCATTTTTTATCGAAGTAGCGAAAATATAAATTTCGCCGCCATCGGCGATTTTCAATTT
The DNA here is from genome assembly GCA_944321715.1 of uncultured Muribaculaceae bacterium. GTDB lineage: Bacteria > Bacteroidota > Bacteroidia > Bacteroidales > Muribaculaceae > Avimuribaculum. The sequence continues at coordinate 30,707 of CALUMJ010000031.1, forward strand.
TTTCTTTAATTCTTGTGCCGTGAGTTTGAAATTGCGAGTGCTGATATTCGCCTTTGGATATTTTGCACCAACTTGTTTGGCTGTCGAACTTTTGAATGGGATTGTTTCGATTACATCGAAGCGGCGGCCGGGGAAATCGGTATATGCCATGCTTGACGTGAACAGGTGAGAGTTAGGCCCCAATTTCTGGATTTGGTCGTATTGTGCCGATAACTCGTCGAAAGCTTGGGCTTTCATGATGCAGCAGTTTGGCTCATAGAGGTGTGGAAGTATTGTGTCGCAATACTTGATGTGTTGTGTGGCAGCGCGCGGAATGGTGAGCGTGAGTGATTGCGTGTGTGTGGCGTTTTCAAAATTCAATGTGTGGACTGTTACTTCGCCCTCGTTGTGGCTTGTGCCAAGCGAGGTGCGCAACAGCAATTCCTTGCATTCGTTGTTGACCCCGATTACATATATGTGAGTGATGCCCGGCACCTCGGCAATGCATTGCGAGATGTCGCACATAGGCGATGCTTTAATGAATAATGTGCCAGTGATGCGGCCGATTTTGTCGAGCAGCTGCAATACGTTGGGCTGGCAGTCGGCAAGTCCGTAAGTGCGGCAGTCGTTTTTGCCACGACGTGCGGGGTCGATGAAAATGGCATCGAAATGCAGGCCGTCGGTGGCGGCCTGGTCGAGCCAGTTGGCGGCATCGGCGTTCACTACGTTAACATTGGTGCGGTACATGTGCATGTTGTGGCGTAGGGCTGCGGCGAGCAACGGTGTTATTTCCACCGATGTGAGCCGTTTCACCTCGCCAGCTATGTAGTAGTCGTCGATGCCGAGTCCTGCGGTGAGGTCGGCTACGTCGGCCATGCCACTGAACAGCGTGGCGTGGAATTGCGCCACTGCTTGGCAAGTGCATTGCTCGGTTGAGAGTGTTGACGGGAACACAAATCGTTTCATTTGCGCCACTTGCGGCAATTTCTTGGCAATGCGTTGCCGGCAGTCGATTTGCATTGCGGCAAACTTGAGGTCGAAGCCGGTGGCGGCACCCTTGCTCGTTGACAATAACAGTTTGGCCGTGTCGCACGATGAATGTTTCTCGACAAAGTCGAAAAAAGCATCGTCGATGCCATACATCGTTTTAATGTCGGTGATTCCGTCCATGCTTTTGCTATTTTGCTGTGGAATATTTTTCATCATCCGATATTTTCACAAACCCCTCGTTGACAAGTTGCGACAGCATGTCGGCTACCTCCTCCTTGGGAAACGACAGCGTGTCGAGCAGCTCGGCAAGTGTGCGTGGTTGCAACGAGAGCATATACAATATGCCGTCGGTTACGTCCTTTGCCGTGTGTGACAGGCGTTGCCTTTGTGCTATGCAGTAGTCGCAATGCCCGCAGGGTGTGGCATCGGTTTCGCCGAAGTAGCGGCGTATGATTTGTTCGCGGCAAGTGTCATCGCTGTAGGCATACTGTATGACGGCATCGATGCGCCGGGTCATTTTATCGCGTAGCGTTTCGTATGCGCTGCGTGGAATGGTGATGTAGCGAGGCAGCTCGCGCGAGGTAGTGTAGTAGATATATGGTGTGCGTTTGCGCGGAACGTAATGCAGTATGTGCATCTTGGTGAGTGCAAGCAATGAGTCGTAGATTACCTGCGGCGATATTTTGAACCTCGATGCAATGAGTTCCTCGTTGATGAATACGTAATCGGCAAAAATCCCCGAGTATGTACGCAGTATTGCCTGTAACACCATGTCGAGGTTTGGGTTGTCGTCGGGCAGGTGATATAATTCCTCCTTGGTGGCAAGGATTATCACGCGCGACTGTGTGTCGATTTCTTCGATAAATTCAAAATACCCCGACTTGGTGAGAATATTGAGTGCGCTATGGACTGGTATGACGGGATATTTGAATGTTTTGCAGAAAAGCACGAAGTTGAAATCATAGATTTGGTTGTATCCGCCTTCTACAGGAACGTTGAGGAAATTGCCCACACGTTCATATACTTTTTTGATAAACTCCTTGTCGGGAAAAGAATCGCTGATGCGCTTTTTAAGCGTAGCCTTGTCGGTGTTTTTGACAAGCATCACCACGTAGGCTCGCTTCCCGTCGCGTCCGGCACGTCCGGCTTCCTGGTAATACTCTTCGAGCGAGTTGGGAATGTCGATGTGAGCCACGATGCGCACGTCGGGCTTGTCGAT
>CALUMJ010000032.1 GCA_944321715.1 uncultured Muribaculaceae bacterium
ATGAGCATCACGATGGCCACACCAAGGCTCGACCCGGCCGACACACCGAGGATTGACGGGTCGGCGAGCGGATTGTTGAACAGCGTCTGCATCAGCAGCCCGGCAATGGCAAGTGCGCCGCCCGACAGTGCGGCAGTGGCCACAAGGGGCAAACGCGATTGTGTGACTATTAGTTCCCACACGGCATTGTCGCTGCCGCGGCCCGAGATGATGTTCCACACCTCGTGCAATGGAATATCTACCGCACCTATGGCCAAGTTTGCCGCTGCCAGCGTGATAGCCGCCACACCGAGCGCGGCAATCACCACAGTGCTGCGCAATCTGTTTGTCGGTCGTTCATTCACCATCGGTCATGGGCATGAAATATTGTGTCGGCTCGGGCAACTTGTCGGGGTGGAATATGCGCACGTATTCACGCAGCAACACCTCGGGGTGGAACGGGAAATCTCGGTATAGCGTTGTATTGAGCGTCGGGCATTGGTACACGCCACGTTGCTGGAACGCTTTGAACTTGGAATTAAGCGGATATTGGGCGGCAAATTCATCGTAGGTCATCGGCTGTAACGACTTTATCAGCCAGATGTCGGCATCGTGGGCCGCTGCATATACCTGCTCGAAGCTGAGCGACAGCGACCCTGTGCTGGTGTCGTCGCTCCAAGGGTATTCGGCTCCGGCATCGGCATATAAATGTGCCATGTAGCTGTCGCCCCCAGGCACGAACCACACGCCGCCGGTCAACGTCTCGCTGATTACCTTTGGGCGAGCCGTCACGTTGTCGGCTATGGCTTTGATTGTGCCATATTGCTTCACCACGTTGGCAAAAATCGAGTCGGCAGCGGCACGGCAGCAATACAGCTCACCGAATAGCTTAATCCATTCGGCTCGGCCGAGCGGTGTGTTTTCCATGTAGTCGGCGCATTCTATTATTGGTGTGCCGAGGCTTGTCAGCGCACCGTAACCGCCATTTTGGAACGGCGACAGTATTATGGCATCGGGATTTAGCTGCACTATGCGCTCGGTGGTGGGTTGCATCGAGTTCCCGGCATCGACAATTCTGCCCTCCTCCACGCCCCGCTTGATTTCGTCCATGTCGAAATATTGCACATCGCATACGCCTGTAATCGACTGTAGCGCACCGAGTTCCTTTATGACACCGCCATGCACCGACGAGTAAACGAGTGCCGACTGCAACGGCACATTGACGACAGTGCCGTCGATGCTGTCGGGTACCGCATTGCCGCGCGGCACAAGACAGTAGGTTTGCAGCACAGCTCCAGGCTTCCATGGATTTTTCACTGTCACCGATGTGTAGCCTTCGCAATGCTCGATGTCGAGCCATTGGGCATATTCCATGCTGCCCGTGTCGGGGGCTTCGCTACTGCGACCGCACCCTGCAATAAGCAAGCATATTGTCAGTAAGATTATTAAACTGCTAAGTTTCATACAACTGTAGTTTCATGGCAAAATTACTAAAAAACGACGGTATGGCAGCATATATCGGCAACATTGCGCCGAAAAACCACAGCTCTTTCATTTAACCCATGCGGATAGCCCATGTGAGGGGCGGCGAAGCCGTCCACAGTGTCGCTATAAATGAAAGAGCCGTGGCGAAATACCTTTTTACATTTCGATTTTGTAATTTTGCACCGTTTTTATGAGGAATGAACGATGAAATCTGTAAATACAGACGATGAGGCGCAGCAGGTGGTGGGCGACCTCAATTGGGATGGGTTGCACCGCCCTCGCATTTATTATGCTATGGCGGCCACGTTTTGCGGTTTGTTTTTGTCGGTGATTGATGGTACTATATGTAATGTGGCGTTGCCAGCTATCGCCGACCAGCTCGATGTGCCGTCGTCCGATTCCATTTGGGTGGTCAACGCTTTCCAGCTTGTCATAATGATGTTTTTGCTGCCATTCTCGTCGCTTGGCGAGTTGTGGGGTTATAAGCAGGTTTACCTGCGGGGGATAGTGGTGTTCACGCTCGGCTCGCTTTTTTGTGCCTTGTCGGGTACGTTGCCCATGCTGGTCATCTCGCGCGTGGTGCAGGGCCTTGGTGCGGCAATGATAATGAGTGTCAACACTTCAATCGTTAAGCTCATCTATCCGCGTCGCCGCTTGGGCGAAGGGGTGGGGCTGAATGCCACCGTGGTGGCAATCGCCTCGGTGGCCGGACCGTCGTTGTCGGCGGCGATACTTGCTATAGCCCCGTGGCCGTGGCTGTTTGCCATCAACCTGCCTGTGGGCATAGCGACATTCTTCATGGCTCGCCGATACTTGCCCGACAATCCAGTGCGAGTGCTGGGACGCAAGTTCAATTGGCGCGATGCCGTGCTGAATGCTGCCACATTCGGACTTTTCATTGGCTGCGTCGAGGCTTATTCCCACGATGTTCCGCCGCGCTACATAATTGGTGGTGTGGTTGCAATGGTTGCCGTTGGATGCATATATGTCCGTTCACAGCTTGGCCGCCGTTATCCCATGCTACCGTTCGACCTGCTTAAAATTCCCATTTTCACCACTTCGGTGGCGACGAGCATATTGTCGTTCACTGCGCAGATGCTTGGCATGGTGGCGATGCCCTTCCTGCTGGTCAACACGTTTGGCTACGATGCTGTCGGCACCGGGTTGCTCATGACCTCGTGGCCGCTTGTCATCGTGTTTGTCGCTCCTATGGCGGGATGGCTCATCAACAAAGTGCATCCTGGTGTGCTTGGCGGCATAGGGTTGGTGGTAATGAGTGTCGGCTGCTTCTCGCTGTCGTTTGTTTCGCCCGACGAAGGGCATTTCGGGCTTGTGTGGCGGTTGATGCTGTGTGGGGCAGGCTTCGGTATGTTCCAGTCGCCCAACAACCACTTGCTGCTCAGTTCGGCACCACCGCAACGTGCTGGCAGCGCAAGTGGAATGCTTGCCACGGCGCGCCTCACGGGGCAAACCACCGGGGCGGCACTCGTGGCGCTGATGTTCCACCTTTTCGGCGATACCGCCCCACACGATGCCATGCTGCTTGCCGGCTGCCTCACCCTGTGCGGAGCCGCCTGCTCTCTGCTCCGCCTCAAGGAACACATGCCCCCCCGGTAATACTCAATAGGCAACCACATATAGTTATCCCCCTTGATAATGCCACATAATTAAGTGCTTGTGAACGCCAATAATGAAATCAGCCAGCGAAATATGTGGGATATTATTTGGTATTGTGGTGGAGTTTTTGTATCTTTGGATTGTCTTGGTTCCCAGGGTGGGAAATCCAGGGTGTAACCTCTTAATTACTCCACAATATGAAGAATGAAATGCCGAGGCTTCAGTACCCTGTCAATGGGCTGGAACCGATTATCAGTGCCGAAACCATCGAATACCATTATGGCAAGCACTTGCAAACTTACGTGACTAATCTTGCCAATCTTGTGAAAGGCACGAAATATGAACAATGCGACGTTGAAGAGATAGTGGCAACTGCCCCTGATGGAGGCATTTACAATAATGCCGGCCAGGTGCTGAACCACACGCTTTATTTCACGCAATTTGCCGTAGCGGGGCAGTGCCGACTTCCCGAAGGACGGCTTGCAGAGCTTATAGACCGCGATTTTGGCAGCTTGGACGAGCTGAAACGCCAGATGGAAGATGCTGCAATAGGGCTGTTTGGCTCGGGTTGGGCTTGGTTGTCGCTTACGCCCGATGGGAAATTGCAGATTACCCGTGAGGGCAATGCCGGCAACCCGTTGCGCAGCGGTGCAAGGCCGCTGTTGTGCATCGATGTGTGGGAACATGCCTATTATATCGACTACCGCAACCGCCGTGCCGACCATGTGAAAGCTCTGTGGCAGATTGTCGATTGGCAAGCGGTTGCTGACAGGCTGTAGCCTCCAAGCGACTGGACAATATCAAGGCGGACTTTGAATTATATTTGAAGTCCGCCTTTGTCGTGCCGTATGGGAGTTGCATGGTAGGTGATAATTGGGTATATTTGCATTTATTGTATTTATACCGACCGTATGCAAAAAGACCAGGCAAAAGAAGTAAAAATCCGCCCTGCCTATGTGGCTATTCCAGTGCTGATAGGCATAGGAGTGGTGGTGTGGCTGTTTTGGGGTGAGTTTGGCAATTTCAATTGGCGCGCGATATGTTTCACTCCAGCTGTGGCGTTGTGGCTCATGCTTGCCGTCGTGGCTGTTGCCGGGCGCGAGGCAGGGTATATGTGGCGTTACCGCCGGCTCACCGATGGTGATTTGTCGTGGTGGCAGTCGTTCAAAGTGTGCATGCTGTGCGAGTTCACGTCGGCAGTCACTCCGACGGCAGTCGGTGGCAGCAGCCTTGCCATGGTGTTCATGAACCGCGAAGGCATCAACATGGGGCGCGGCACTGCGCTGATGATTATCACGTTGTTTCTCGATGAGCTGTTCTTTGTGGTTTCGTGTCCGTTGATAGTGGCCTTGACAGGATTTTCCGACCTTTTCGGAACAATGAATGTTGAGTTCTCAGTCGGGCTGAAGTGGACGTTTTGGGGCGTTTATGCACTCATTGCAGCGTGGGCTGCATTGCTATTTGTCGGCATTATAGCCAAGCCGCAGTGGTTGAAACGGTCGCTTGCCGCATTGTTTTCGTTGCCGTTGCTGCGTCGGTGGAAACGCCGGGCTGCCCGCATGGCGGTCAACATGGAGGCGGCATCGGTCGAGGCTCGGTCGAAGCCCGTGAGGTGGTGGGTCGAGGCATTTGCCGCTACGGCATTGTCGTGGTGCTGCCGCTATGTGCTGGTGTGTTTTCTTTTCCTTGCTTTTGTGCCAGGGTGCGACAGCTGGCTCGTTTTTGCTCGGCAAGGAGTGATATGGCTGCTTTTGCTGGTTTGCCCTACGCCGGGAGGCAGTGGCGTGAGCGAATGGCTATTCAACGAATATTATGCCGACATGGTTGCGACTGCGCAAGTTGCATTGGTAGTGGCACTTATTTGGCGGTTATTGAGCTATTACGTCTATCTCGTGGCCGGGATTGCCGTAATCCCGTCGTGGCTGCGTGACAAGAAACGTCGCTGAAAACATTTTTGTAGTATAAGAAAATATGTATATCTTTGCCGTGTCGTTCAATATAAGGGCGTAGTCACACACGCTATGCCTTGGAAGCGGGTGAAAATCCCGCGCAGTACTCGCTGCCGTAACTCCATGTCGTTATCGACACCTGCGGTGCAGTCACTGAGCCATTACACAGGTTTGGGAAGGCTGCATCGGCAAATATCAGGGGAGAAGCCGGAATACAGATTGGACGGTAAGTGTATTTAATTGTCTGCGAGAGTTTCCCAGCAGGGGAACATCGGACGTAAATAATGCGGTCTAATGAAGTATTTTGTATGCCTTGCATGGGTAGCGGCTTATTTATTCGTTACCAATGTGTTCGCACCGTTCACAGCAAGTAGGAGGTGCAAAAATATGTTCCCTGATGCGGTTGCAGCTCGTCGGGGAGCGAATCGTGTTGACACCAATTGTCAAGTATCATTTCCATCACATACCTTTTGTGGTATTGACGAGCAAAGGCCTTATGGCCAGTCGCTTGCCGATGCCTTGTCGTGCTTTCCGGGAGTGCCGATTAAAAGCCTTGGAATGACCGAACGTGCCAATCGGTTAATAATCAATCTTCAGTAATCCCGTTACTGCCAGCCCGTTATATGGCATAGCCTCATATCGGGTTGCCATTTCCCGTATGCCGTTTTTTCAACGGTATTGCCTTGACAATTAAGATTTGTGGCTTTAAACACAACAATCCATAATATGAAACCAGCAAAAATGACACATACTACACTGAAATCGTTGGCGGCAGCGATGCTGTTGCCGATAATCGGAATCGCTTCCACGTCGTGCGAGCGCGACGAGGTGCTTATCGACATTGTGCAGTCGCAAGTGACCGAACCGGTATATACCGACGTTTATGGTTTCTACCTGCTTAACGAAGGGAACATGGGGAGTAATAAATCAAGCATCGACTATTTCGACGCAACCAAGGGGATATATTACCGCAATATCTACGCTGCACGTAATCCAACGGTAGTCAAGGAATTGGGCGACGTGGGTAACGACATACAAATCTATGGCGGCAAGATGTATGCCGTCATCAACTGTTCGCACAAAGTGGAGGTGCTCACTCCCGACAGTGCAAAGCGCATCACGCGAATCGACATACCCAATTGCCGCTATGTGCTCGGCCACGGGCCGCATGTGTATGTGAGCAGCTACGTGGGGCCTGTGCAAATCGACCCCACTGCACCACGTGGCGCAGTGTTCAAGGTCGATACATTGTCGCTTGCCGTGGTCGATACGGTAGAAGTAGGCTACCAGCCCGAAGAGATGACAATCATTGGCAACAACTTGTATGTAGCCAATTCAGGCGGTTACCGTGTACCCGACTATGACAATACAATATCGGTAATTGACCTTAATACATTTGAAATCGCCGATGTGATAACCGTTGAGCAGTCGGCCAATTTCCATCGCCTTGACCACGACAGCATGGGGCGGCTGTGGCTCAGCTCGCGCGGCAACTATTATGGCGATTTCGACTCCGAGCTGTTTGTAATCGACCCTGTCGGCAAACAGGTTATAAAGACAATGGGTGTGCCGGTGTCGGATATGTGGGCCGACGGCGACATGCTGTATGTAATCAGCACCGAGTGGAGCTACATAACTGGCGAGAACACTGTGTCGTATGCCAAGGTTGACATGGCGTCGATGGAAGTGCTCGACCGCAATATCATAAAGGATGGCACCGACCAACTGATAAAAGTGCCATACGGTATAGCCGTTGACCCTGTAACGAAAGATTTTTACGTGTGCGATGCCAAGTCGTATGTCGTTTCGGGAACAATATATTGTTTCGGAAGCGATGGCATACTCAAGTGGAGCCAGACCACTGGGCAGATACCTGCGCACTTCGCATTTTATGGACGCACTGAATGACAAAAGATGAGATATAACCTTTAATGTATATTAATATGAGAAAGTTTTACATCGCATTTCCAGTCATGGCAATGGCTGCCATGATTGTAGCACAGGCGGCAAGTCCGGTGCATAGCACTGTGCTTGAATATGTTCCGGCTCCAGGACAGTTCACTAATGCTCTGCCCGAGTGGGAAGACGGCGACGATGCCGCCGCAATGGCCACGAAGGCTTATAATTACATGGTACCCGACGAAAGCATGATTTCGCTTGGCGGATATGGCGGGTATGTCGTGGTAGGGTTTGACCACACCATAGTAAATGTCGAGAATGTCCGTGACATTTACTTGGAGGGCAACGCATTCCAGGCCGACGCAACCTCCACAAGGGGCGGCAGTTGTGAACCCGGAGTGGTGCTTGTGGCTTACGACATCAATGGAAACGGGCTGCCCGACGATAATGAATGGTTTGAAATCCGTGGCAGTGAATATGATAATTCGATGCTCGATTATGAATGCACATATTACCGCCCCGACACCGATGATGCCGACATACGTTGGACCGACAACCGAGGCAACGAAGGCTATGTATATAAAAACGTGTACCATTCTCAACCTTATTGGCCACAGTGGCTGCTCGACCAAGAAACTCTAACTTTCCGTGGCATCAGGCTCCCCGACAACGGCGTTGATGAAAGCGGCAACGGCACTTACTTCGTGTTGTCGCAATTTGACTATGGATATGCCGACAATGCCCCAAATCTGTTGGGCGGCTCGTGGAACGACGAGGCTAAAATCGACATTGACTGGGCCATCGACTTGAATGGCAATTCGGTAAAGATGCCAGGCGTTGACTTCGTGAAAATCTACACTGGCGTAAACCAGTATAACGGTTGGCTCGGCGAATGCAGCACCGAGGTGTGCCGTGTGATTGATGCCCACGTGACCCGCGAGGGCAGCTTGCCAGTCCTCGACGAGAGTGTGCAAATCGACCAGTCGGTGCTTGACGCGTTCCTCGCCGCATACGGCGATGGCAACACATCTTCGGCCGCCACAATCAATGGCAACAGCAATTTGCGTGTTTACCTCGACCCATCGACGGGCTGCGTCAACTTCAACGCCCCGCAAGGCGGCACGGCGCAAGTGTACAACCAGAGTGGAATGCTGCTCTATAACGGCACTTTCGGTGAAGGGAGCAACTCAATCGACCTCAGCGGCTATCCTGCAGGGCTATACTTGGTGCGCGTTTCTGGCACCACCACCAAAATCCTGAAGCGATAAAACAAATTCATCATAAACAAATTTATAGCAAATGAAAAAAACTGTTACTTTGTTTAGTGCTGCCGTGATGATTTCAACGGCTGCGGCACAAGTCGCTTTACACGGCATATCGGTGCGAGGCGAGCTTGTTGAAACTACTGCCACCGAACCCGAATTGCCCGAGGAGTTCACCGACGGGTTCTTCATACAGAACGAGGACTGGTTTGGCCATTACCTTGGTTCAATCAATTGGGTGGGCAGCGACGGCACGGTTTACTACAACGTGGACGACAAGGTCAACGGAGCCGAAGTGCTTGGCAACATCTCGCAGTTCGGTCAAATCTATGGCGACTATTACTATGTCACATCGAAGCAGGCCCCACGGTTTATAATCCTCGATGCCAAGACGCTGAAGGTGCAGAAGTCGTTTGACACGACTGGTGTTGGCGACGGGCGCGACGTGCTGAATGTCGATGACGATAAGCTATACGTTGGCGGAGCTAACGGCATCATTGTGTATGACAAGAACGAGGGAGTTTTCAAGGGTCAAGTCGAGGGTACTTCGGGCGGCCAAGTGGGCATGATGGTGAGGGTCGGCAACTATGTGTTTGCCGCCGAGCAATCGACCGGCGTGCTTGTCATCGACCCGGCTACCGACGCAGTGGCGCAAACCATCGAGCGCACATCGGCACAAGGCCTGACTGTGACAAGAGATGGCCACATCTGGTGTACGCTGCCGAGCGAGAGCAGTATCATGCGCATCGACCCTGTGACTTTTGACACTAAGGTGTTTGAGATTGGCAAAACCCTTGTAAGTTTGTGGGGGCAATGCAAGCCCGACTATGTGTGTGCAAGCTACACCGAGGATGCACTGTTTGTCGTCAATGGTGCATCAAGGCATGATTCGGCCAAGTTGTTGTCGAAATTTACAATTGACGAGAAAGGCGACCTTGTCGAGGACGATACGTTCCAATTCACCATGCCAACTACATATACTGGCCTATCGTTTTACGGGTCGCCACGCATCAATCCCAATACGGGCGACTTGATAGCCACGGTGATGACATACCGCGGTGGGAACCACGAACTGTTATACATCAATCCTACTACTGGCAAAGTGAAAGAGGAAGTGGATTTGTTCAACGACGATGGCAACCAGTATTACTGGTTTCCGTCGATGCCGGTCTTCCCCGACAACAATGCGCCAGAGGTTGACATTGACGACATATCTGCATCCATTGGCGATACATTCAGCTATACAGTCACGGAATTCTTATCCGATGCCGATAACCTCCCGGCACTTGCTGTTGTCGAGGTCGAAACAAGTGACGAAAGCATTGTCACTGTCGGCAACGACGGTCTTACGTTCTTGGTTTCTGCTGTGGGTGAAGGTTCGGCATATATTATGCTTACGGCCAACTCTAATGGACGTGTCATAGAGAAAACTATCTCGGTGGAGGTTGCCAATGGTACAAGCAGCGCTGATATGGCTGCCGATGCAGGCATAAGCATAGTAATGGCAGGAGAGAAACTACGTGTTGCTGCTCCCGACGCCGGTACGGTCGTTGTATTTGGCATGGACGGCCGCCAAGTGTTGAGCCAAGGCTTTGCTGGCAGTGCTACTATCGACCTGGCTGGCTTGTCGAGCGGGGCATATATAGTGAAAGTGGTGTCGGCCAATAATCTTAAAACACAAAAGATAGTAAAAATGTGATTCCCATACTGGGTTTTCTGCTATAATAACATTTAAAAGAGAAAGGGCGCACCGTGATGGTCGCGCCCTTTTCATATTGATTCAGATAAGGAAGGCTTCGGCTCGGCAAAGCAAATTCGAGCAAGCTCGATTTGCAATTGCGCTCGCCTTGCACTCCTTTGGATAAGGTAGGCTTCGGCTCGGCAAAGCAAAAAAAATCAGCGAGCTGTTTTTTTGCAATTGCGCTCGCCTTGCACTACCTTTGCACTAAAAATAACGATAATATAGAATATGGCTCTTCAATGTGGCATAGTAGGATTGCCCAACGTGGGCAAATCGACACTTTTCAATTGCCTTTCAAATGCCAAGGCACAGTCGGCAAATTTCCCTTTTTGTACCATCGACCCGAATGTGGGCGTAATCACTGTTCCCGATGAACGGCTCAACGTGCTTGCGCAGCTCGTGCACCCACAAAGGATTGTACCGACGACGGTGGAGATTGTCGATATTGCAGGACTCGTGAAAGGCGCATCGAAGGGCGAAGGGCTTGGAAACAAGTTCCTTGCAAATATCCGTGAAACCGATGCTATAATACACGTGTTGCGCTGCTTCGACGACGACAACATCACCCATGTCGATGGCTCGGTCAACCCTGTGCGCGATAAGGAGGTAATCGACTACGAGCTTATGCTCAAAGACCTTGAAACCATCGAAGGTCGAATAACCCGAGTGCAAAAACAAGCGCAGACAGGTGGCGACAAGCAGGCCAAGGTGCAATATGAGGTGCTGTGCCGCTACAAGGAAGCCCTTGAGCAGGGCAAGGCTGCAAGGACGGTGCAATTCGAGAGCAAGGAGGAACTTAAAGCCGCCCACGACCTATTCCTGCTCACCAACAAGCCGGTGCTTTATGTGTGCAACGTGGACGATGCAAGTGCGGCTGCGGGAAACAAATATGTTGACAACGTGCGTGAGGCTGTGAAAGATGAAGGAGCCGAAATCTTGATTGTAGCAGCACGGGTGGAGTCGGAAATTGCCGAACTCGACAGCTATGACGACAAGCAAATGTTCCTTGCCGAAATAGGGCTTGAAGAATCGGGTGTCAACCGCCTGATTAAGGCTGCTTACAAACTGCTCAACCTCGAAACGTTCCTCACGGCAGGCCCGCAGGAGGTGCGTGCATGGACTTTCCGCCGTGGCAGCAAGGCTCCGCAGTGCGCCGGTGTAATCCACAGCGACTTTGAGAAAGGTTTCATCCGTGCCGAGGTCATAAAATATGACGATTACGTGGCACTCGGCAGCGAGGCCGCGGTCAAGGAGGCCGGCAAAATGTATGTCGAGGGAAAAGACTACGTCGTGCAGGACGGCGACATAATGCACTTCCGCTTCAACGTGTAAGCACCGCGCCTACACGCCACAATACCACAAGACGCACATACGCATGATGAAAAAATGATGCCACAATGAATTCAGTTTCGACGTCGAGTAACAAGCGCATAGCCCGCAATACCATGATGCTATACATCAGGATGTTTGTCATCATGGGGGTGACATTGTATATGTCGCGCGTTGTCCTTGACGCACTCGGCGTGGACGACTATGGCATATACAACATCGTGGGCGGCATCGTCGTGCTGTTCGCGTTCATAAATGGAGCCATGACAACGGCTGTGCAGCGTTTCCTCAACTACGACCTGGGACGCAACGACACAGGCGAGGCGCAACGCGATTTCGCCGCGAGCCTCAACATATACTTGGGAATCTCGGTGTTATTCATAATATTGGCCGAAACCGTGGGGCTGTGGTTCCTCGACACATACATCAACATCCCTCCCACGCGCGCCGATGCCGCATGGTGGGCCTATCAGCTGACGGTGCTGACCACCGTCCTCAATATGCTGCGAACAGTGTACAACGCGGCAATCATCGCGCACGAACGGATGTCGTTCTATGCCTACACGAGCATCATCGAGGCAGCACTAAGGCTCGGCGTGGCGTTTGCCATATTCATGTTCCCCGACCGGCTTATAAGCTACGCCGCATTGCTTGCAGCAGTGTCGCTAATCATATTGGCATGGTACATGGTGTATTGCCGCGCAAAGTTCGAGATATGCCGCCACCACACGTTCACCTACGAAAAGGCGAGGTATCGCGGCCTGATAGGCTTCTCGGGCTGGAGCATGCTTGGCGCGATGGCTAACACCGGGGCGCAACAGGGGTGCAACGTGCTGATGAACATATTCTTCGGCGTGGCATCGAACGCTGCACTCGGCATCGCCAACCAAGTGAACAGCGCGATTTACAATTTCTTGTCGAATTTCCAGACGGCATTCAACCCGCAAATCGTCAAGACATACGCGGCTGGCGAGAAAGAGAATTTCACCAACTTGCTCATCAACGCATCGAAATACTCATATTTCCTGATGCTCATGATCATAATCCCGTTGTATATCTGTTGCGACGAAGTGCTTGGGCTGTGGTTGGCCGAAGTTCCGCAGCACTCGGCATCGTTCTGCAAGCTGATGTTCATGTTCACCATGGTCGATGCATTGCAAGGCCCGCTGTGGGTGTCGGTGCAGGCCACTGGCAAGATACGCAACTACCAAATCCTCATGAGCATATTGATACTGTCGAGCGTGCCAGTAAGCTACGTGCTACTCAAATTCATCAAGGTGGCCGAGGTCATACTTGCCGTGCGGGTGCTGGCAAATGTCGTGACGGCTGTCGCACGGGTGATATATTTGCGCAAGTTGCTCGATTTCCCCATAGCCCGCTACCTCAAGGAGGTAATCGCAATATCGCTCATAGTCACAGCCATAGCAGTCGTGGCACCATGCGTCACATACGAATGTCTGACGGGATGGGCCAAAGTGGCAGTGACAGTAATAGTTGCGATTTTAAGCACTGCATTGACAGTCTTTTTCATAGGCATGAAAAGGAATGAAAGGAATTTCGTTTTAAAAACGTTGAAACAATTCGCACACCGCCCATGACCACCGCAACAATTACTTTCCACGCCGCGCACAATTATGGCTCGATGCTGCAAGCCTATGCCTTGCAACACGCGCTCATGCAGATAGGGGTAAGCAATGAGATAATCAACCTGCGCACGCCCCGCCAGCGCGAGATGTACAAGCCCGGTCGCATAGGCGGCAATGCCCTTAAAGACAATATGCGACGTGCATTGGCTCTGCCATTCATGAAAAGGCTGAAAGCGAAATATGCACTTTTCGAGCAATTCCTGCAAAACGAGCTGAAAATGACGCATGAATTTGCCTCGATTGAAGAAATCAGAAATGCACGGCTCGATTATGATTGCTACATCTCGGGGGGCGACCAAATATGGAACACCACGCCGAGTGATTTCGACTGGAGCTATTACTTGCCATTCGTCGAGCGGGGCAAACGTATATCGTATGCGGTGAGCATGGGACCAAAGTGCAACGAGCAGGTGACCGACCGCGACACTGTGCGCAAGCACCTATTGGCCTATGACCACATATCGGTGCGCGAAAATGCCACTAAACAATTAGTCGAAAGCCTGACAGGACGGGAGGCGGAAATAACCCTTGACCCGGTGTTGCTATATTCGGCCGAACAGTGGAAAACCTGTTACGACCAAATGCCATTAATCGACGGCGAATACATCCTCGTATATACCCCGGGGTTTGAAAAGCAGGTGTTCGACACGGCAATGGCAGTGAAACGCATCACGGGGCTTAAAGCCATCAACACCATATACCGCCCTAAATGCCTGATGTACTCGGGTATCACTAACAAATTCGACGTGGGGCCGTGGGAATTTCTCAACTTGTTGCAACATGCACAGCTAATCGTGAGCGGGTCGTATCACGCGGTGATACTGTCGATACTTTACAACAAGAAATTTGTCGCCGTGAACGGACGGCAGGACAACCGCATGAGCACCATCCTGCAAGGCACTGGGCTGCTGCACTTGTCGGTGTCGCCCAGCGACGACATAAAAGCCGTCATCGACGGCACAATCGACTTCGCACACGCCAATGATTACATTAACACCGAACGCGCCAAAAGCATCAACTTCCTAAAAAATGCCTTGGCCGATTAACACACACATCATGGTAGAAATATGCGACACAAATGATTGCACTGGTTGCGGGGCGTGCTACAACGCATGTCCACGGGCAGCCAT
This sequence comes from uncultured Muribaculaceae bacterium, assembly GCA_944321715.1. Classification (GTDB taxonomy): domain Bacteria; phylum Bacteroidota; class Bacteroidia; order Bacteroidales; family Muribaculaceae; genus Avimuribaculum. The sequence goes on from CALUMJ010000032.1 coordinate 14,038, forward strand.
CAGTATGCAGCATGACGACGAGGGCTTCTTGCGCCCCGTGATAGATGCCGGGCTGTGCATCGACTGCCACTTGTGCCCCCGAGTGTGCCCGGCAAACAACCCTGTAACGAAGCATGAGCGTGTCGGAAAGCCCATTGCCGCCATTGCTGCCGACATGGCGACAGTCAAGCGAAGTTCGTCGGGCGGGATGTTCTCGACAATCGCCGAGCATATTTTCGCCGACGGCGGTGTAGTGTATGGCGTGGTGATGGACGAGGGGAACGTGGCGCACCACACCGTCGCCCGCAATATCGACGAGCTTGCTCCCATGCGTAGCTCGAAATACATACAAAGCGACACACGGCAAACCTACCGCAGCGTGAAGCAGGACTTGAAACGCGGAGTGCCAGTACTTTACACTGGCACTCCATGCCAAATTGCCGGGTTGCTTAACTACCTTGGCAACACCGACCGAAGCCGCCTCGTAACAGCCGACGTGGTGTGCCACGGCACTCCGTCGGCCAAGATGTTCATCTCGTATCTGCACAAACTTGCCGACTATAGGCATATACAGTACGAGAATATCAAGGATTTCAACTTCCGCCAGACCGACACATGGGACATCGTGCCGGTGTTCTACCTCAACGGCGACAAAATCACGCTGCAAAGGGCCGAGAACCTGTATATGCGCCTCTTCTTGTCGGGGAGGCTACATCGCCCATGCTGCTACCATTGCCCCTATGCCACCACCGGACGCATCAGCGACATCACCATCGCCGACTTCTGGGGCATCGGCGAGAAGATGGCTTTCCACTACGACACCAAGGCTGGCTGCTCGCTAGTATTGCCCAATTCCGACAAAGGCAAGGAACTATTTGCACAAATAAGCGGCAAATTGCACTATGAATATCGCAGCTGGGAAGAAGCCCTGAAATACAACCACCAACTGCACACTCCGAGCCGACAACCACGCGACAGGGCGACCGCCATAAAAGCGGTACTTGGCAGCGACAGCATCGAACGTGTCAATTACATCATGTTCAACAGCCCTGCAAAGCTGCTACAACGCATCATAAGGAAAATCCTAAGAAAATTACATTTTATACATTGACAGCAATGATTGACAACAGCTCAGCACAGCACAGCGAAACTGTCGTTTCGCTGCTCGTCCCAGTGTATAATGTCGAAAAATATGTGGAACAATGCGCCCGCTCGATATTCGGGCAGACATATCCCAATCTTGAAATAATATTCGTTGACGATTGCTCGCCCGACCACAGCATCGAGATTATCAGGCGGGTGCTTGAAGAGTATCCCCAACGCAAGCCTCAAACCAAAATCATTCCACATACTCACAACCAAGGACGTGCCGTCGCCCGCCAGACGGCAATGCAAAATTGCACGGGCTATTACACCATACATTGCGACAGCGACGACTACATGGCACCCGACGCAATCAGCCAGCTCGTAGCAAAAGCCCGGAAAGAAGATGCCGACATCACCATCAGCGACATATTCGTGGTGGACGGCGACCAAGTGCGCACCGACAAGATGAATGTGCCGGCCGACAACATGGAATGCTTGTGCCGCATCTTAGATGGCGGGCTACACTCGGCACTATGGAACAAACTTGTGAAAAAATCATTATACGACACCTACCACATCATTTGGATACCAGGATTGGACGAACGCGAGGATATGTTAGTGATGTACAGGCTAATGTTCCACGCCACTAAAATAGCCTACGTTCCTCGCCCGCTCTATTACTACCGTTGCCCGCGTTTCGTACACTCATCGACAAGAATGAACCCGATGAAACAAGGCTGCTGCATCACGCTGCTACGGCAAATGGACAATTTCAGACACGAGCATGCACCATTGCCGCAAGATGTGGAGCAAGCATTCATTTTCCACAAGGCCGAAATAAAGATACTCATATCGCTGTACGGCGACCGTTCAGCCTTGAAAAGCCACAAAGAACTGTTCCGCGAAGTGACAATCAAGGACATCGCGAAGCACCCAAACAGGCCTATACTGCACAAACTGACAGGTCTGCTTGAAGCGATGCACATCACCCCGGGCGTATTGCTGATGCGGGCATTGCTCCGATTAAGGGACAAATTTATCACCTCCCGGTAACTTGTGAATGCAACACAGCATACCGCCCGACCAATAGTTCCCCTAATGACCGATTGGTGATAAAGTAGGAGGGTGTGTCGGTAATGATACACCCTCGTAGCAACCACTTATGGCGAATGCCGCACATTGCGCGGACACACGGGCCGTGCGTCAATATTTTAATTTAGGTCAAACGGGGCTGTGAAGTGCGCCCCGAAAGTTGCTGGCACAGGGTGCGGGCCATGTTGTGGCGCGAGAAGCGGTCAACAAAGCTTTGGCGGGCCGATGCCGCGAGTCGTGCCATGCGGTCACGGTCGCCGAGCAACGCGGCAATCATCGAGGCGGCTTGTGCTGTATCTTTCGGCACACTCAGCCCGTTGATGTCGTCACGTACATACATCTCGGCCAGTGTGCTTGGTGATGTCACAACCACCGGCTTGCCCAGCATCATAGAGGTAATCAATACAGTGTCGCCAGAGCAAATGCGGCCATCGTCAATAGAGGTTATGCTCAACTTGCAATTATTGAGCCAAGCGAACGATTGCTCGTAGGTTATGTCATTGCGGAATGTAATGTTTGAGGGCAGTTCTCCCGATGGCTGCCACACATCGCTGGCGATGACAAGATGGTATGGCTTCAAACAGTCTTGCCGCCACACATCGGCGAGGAAATCGAAATCGCGGTTCGAGCGTCCTATCGAGAACACATATTCGCCATCGAAATCCACCTTGAGATCTCTCATCTCATCGTATGTGTCGGGTACGCCGTAATGCACTACCAAGAATTGCTCGGGGCGCAAACCGAGTTCCTCGCAACATTGCGCCACATAGTTGTAACTCGGTATGTGAAAATAGTCGATATACTTGTTGCGACAGGCATACACCATGTATTTGTGATATATCTTGCCAAGCAGCCCAGCTTTGCGCTTGTAGGTGAAGTTGACTGCCACGAGCGTTTTATGATGCCGCTTGAGGCGGAACAAACGGCAGAAAAAAGCATAGTTGATTGCGTAGAATTGTTGCCAACACACTATGTTGTTGAACTTTTTGCGGTGGCGCAATAGCTTCAGCGGGGCAAGGAAATAGGCCGCATAGCGGCGCAAATTTATCATAAGTCCGCCATGTCCCCAGTTGGCTATTGAAACTTTCAAGTCATATTTTTCATCGGACGTTTCGTTAAACCCGTCAACGAAACTCTGTATTTCCTGTTGGGTGCAGTCAACGAATATTATATTTTTTTTATGCTTCATTAATCGTCATTTTTTTAGAATATTGTCATACACCTCCACCGTTTGCCGGGCTATGTGGTTCCAGTCGTAGTTGTGCAGGTCGTAGCGGCGAGATGGCTGCGCAGCTTGCAGTTTGCGCTCTAATTCAGCACTTAAAGCTTGGATGTCGCCGCACGGGAAGAAGTCGGTGGCGGCGAGTTCGGGCAGACGGTTGGCTGGTATGTCGCTCACAAGCACGTCGCGGTCGTAGCTCATGGCTTCGAGCAGCGAGATGGGCAGCCCCTCGTGCGACGACGGCAGCACAAACAGTGCGGCATTGGCAAGCAGTTGGCTGAGCCGTTCGCCACGTATGAAGCCAGTTAATACGACACCGTTGTCATGTGCCGCGGCTTTCAGCGACCGTGAATATTCGTCCTCATGGTCGGCATCTCCGGCTATGGCGAGCTTGAAACCGCATTGTGGCAATTGGCTGTAAGCCTCAATGAGCTGGTCGAAGCATTTTTCTTTCACAAACCGTCCCACGGCAACGATATATCGCCCCTTTTCGAGTCCGAGCGAGTCGATATAGTCGGTTTTCCCCGAAACCGCGGGCTTGTTCACTCCGTTGAAAATGAGGTGCGACGGCCGGTGGTATTTCTGCATCAGGATGTCGGCAATGACCTGCGAGATGGCAATGACGGCATTGCTGTAACGCGCGCCCCATCGTTCGCCAAGTTTGAGCATTGTGCGGGCCAGCAAGCCCCATTTCTGCCGGTCGTAGTCGGGCCCGTGGTGTGTTGTCACCACCTTTAGCCCTAAAAGCCGTGCCAGCGGCACCATGATTGACGGGCCTATGGCGTGGATATGCAGTATGTCGGCTTTCATGCGCTTGGCCTCGACGACGGCAAGCAGAGTGTGTACGATGGCTTCGAGGCTCTTTTTGCGGGGGGCATACACGTCGCGCAGTTTCACGCCGCGGTATTCGCTGCCACGGTTGTCGTCGGTCACGTAGCATGAGCGGCGTATCACGGTCACGTCGTGCCCCATGGCGGCAATGCGCGGGAACAATTCCTCGCAGTGCGTTTCTACCCCGCCCATTATGCGCGGGATGCCGCGTGTGCCTGTTACTACGATTTTCATGGCATAATTGCGTCGGTTAGAATTTTTCGCGCAAGTCGCCCTGTGTGGGGTCTTGCCCTACGTCATACCATTTCATGTCCAAGCAAGCCGGCTTGCCTTGCAAGCTGCGCAACTTGTTGCGCAATGCCCAAGCTGCCGGGTAGCGCAGGTATTTGTGCATCACAGGCGATGCCGTACCCACCATCCAGCAGTTTTTGGGACATCGGCGCACCTTGGCGCGCACTTCCTCGGCTTGCTTGCTTTCCCAGATTTCGGCAAAAGTCGATGCCTGGCGTATGTTTCCCATGCTCTGCTTCCAGTATCGCTCTTCCAGCCCGTTGCATGGGAACACGTCGCCGTAGGGGTCGATGAAGAAGTTCATCATGCCAGCTTCGCATGGCAGCATGCGTCGTCCACCTTCGATGTAGTTTATTAACCCCATGTTAAAGAAGGCTCGGAACCACGATTTGGGATGGTTTTCTTTCAATTGCCACTCGATGAGTTGCTCGAAGTTGCGGCACACTTCATCACGGTTGGTGATTACGTTGTCGTCTTTGTGGAAATAGTATGAGTTGTGGAATGCGGCTGTGGCAAACTCCATGCCGAGCGATTTCGACAGTTGGTAAAGCGATAGCATATCGTGTGAATTGTGGTTCGACACGGTGCAGCCAAACCCGATGTCCTTTAACCCCATATCCTTCAGTGTCAGCAATGTGCGCAACCCCTTGTCGAATCCGCCAGCGCGGCCACGTAGTTCGTCGTTTTTCTGCGACAGTCCTTCGATGGATATGCGTATGCCTATGTTTGGGAATTTCTTGGCGAGGGCTATGACGCGGTCCTCGAACCACCCTGATGTGGAAATGACTATGCGCGGAGTCTTGGTGTAGCACACACGCACCACATCTTCCAAGTCTTCGCGTATGAATGGTTCGCCCCCCGTTAAGTTTATAAATTTCAGCTTTGGCAGAATTTCAAGTTCTTCGGGCTTGATTTCTTTTTTTATATCTGTGGGGTTCTGCCAAATGTTGCACATCTGGCAGCGCATGGGGCAGCGATACGTCAAGATTATGCTTGCATCGGTTGGTTGCTGTATATTTGCCATGACTTGATTTCTCTTTAGGTTCTTCCTCTATAGAGGGAGATAGTTGTCCTTAAAAAACAGCCAAAATTACAATTTTTTTCACATTTTTGCAAGTTGTTGATGCTTGATGGTTGCTTTGTTATAAATTTCCATGAGTGCATCGTAGTGCGTGGCGGGGTTGAAGTGGGTTTCGGCAAATGCACGTGCGTAGTGCGACATCTGTGCATATCGTTCGTGCGTGATGCTTGCTGCTTGCCTTATGGCTTGTGTTAATGCGTCTTTGTCGAATGCTGTGAATACATATCCTGTCTGCTCTGGAACAATGATTTCGGGGATACCGCCGATTGCCGAGCCGATGACAGGCTTGCCGTAGGTGTATCCTTCGACCACGGTCATGGGGTTGTTTTCCTCACATTCCGAAGGAACGATGATGAAGGACGCATTCTTCACCAAATCGAATAGTTCGTTGCCAGTCTTGTAGCCCACGAATTGCACATTGTGTGTGGCAATGGTCCTCAATTGGTCGAGCATTGGACCTGTGCCGGCGACTTTCAGAGTGATGTCGGGCAGTGATTTCATGCTTTCTATGAGCGTTGCGATGCCTTTGTAGTCGATAATTCGCCCATAGAACAAGAAGTAGCCCTTGTGCGACGGATTGGGCGTAATGTTGTTGATGTTAGGAGCGAAGTTGTACAGCACGCAGCCTTTTTCTCCGAAATAGCTGTGCCGAGAGGCATGCTTGTCGAGATGGCTTTTGCTGGCAAATATATAATGGTCGATATATGGGTCGTAGTGGAATAGCTTTTCCTTGTATAGCATTTCAAATGCACACATCCAGCTATTGATGAGGTTGTTCTCGTAGCATCGGTGCAAGCCGCAATTGAGCCCCCATGTGTTGAGGCAATTGTCGCATCGCTTGCCATGCAGGTTGAATTGTAACGACGGGCAGATAAACCGTGTGTCGTGCAGCGTGATGACCACTGGTATGCCGTGCTGCTTTAGTACAGGCAGAATGGATAGTGATATGCCGTTGAAGATGTTGTGCAAGTGTGCTATGTCGGGGCGGAAATCGGCAATGAGTTGTTCCATCTTGATTGCCGCATCGCGGTTGCTGAAGAAACGTGGGATGCTGCATATTTTCCCCCACACGCCCTTTATGTCGCGGATTTCAGGTGCGTCAACAAAGTACCGCGACCATGGCGACGGCTCGTTGCGCGGATGGTTGATGCTCATACGCGCAACTTCGTGGCCATGCTGCTGGAGCATCTCTATGGTGTTGAAAAACACCGTTTCGGAGCCTCCGCGCAGGTAGTTGTACTTGTTTACTTGCAATATTCTCATGATAGTGTGTCGCTTTTCTAATATATCCAGAACATGAATTTGATGCCTATGTGGGCTTTTGCAATTTGTGCTACGCGGCTGCGCTTGGCTTGCCCGCGCTCCACCATGACGACAGTCGGCGTTTCGTCGTCGGTTATGTTGGTTAAGGCATCGATTGCTTCATTGTCATTCTTGCACAGCAGCATAATGCTGTCGTATCGTTCGGCAAGCGATGCCACCATGGCTTTGAAGCGGTTGTTGAGCAATATGTCGCTCGGCGTTCCATCGTAGGCGAGGAGGTCGATTCCGCCGAGTGTGGCGGCTTTGGGCGAGTCAAGGTCGCCATTGAGCTGGCAATCGCTGCAGCCATAAATGTTGTTAAGGTCTATGGCGATTATGCGGCGGCCGGTGTCGGCGATTTGCTTTGCAAGGTCGGTCACGGCTTGTTGTCTGTTGCCGTCGATGTGTTCGTCGTCAAATGTTATTGGAATCAATCTTGATTGGTTGTGTGCAAGCAATGCAGCTCGCAGCATTGCCGTTGTTTCGTATGTCGGCATGCCGTTATGCTTTACAGTCAGTGGCATGTCATATTCATGCTCGATGGCCTGTTCCCGCCACAGCTTGTAAAGTACAAACATTGATGGGAACAGCAGTGACAAGAATATGCCAATCATCGGAAATATGATGCTGCTCGTGTTTGAGGCCTCGTTTTCGGGGCAGTAGGCTTTATCTACAATGGTTGCAGGAAGTTCGCTTGATGCCTGTTGCATCTCATATTCGGTTTTCTTGTTGAGCAAGAACAGATACACCTGGTTGTTCAGCTGCAGTCTGCGAGATAGGTCGGTGTATTCGCGTTGAAGCCGTGGGGTGCTGCCCAGGCGGGACGTGAACTCGCTGTATTTCTTTTCTTGCTCGGCTATGCTGGAGCTTAGGTTGTGCTTTTGCTGTTCCACGCTGGCAATTACAGCATCGCGCAGTGCGTCGATGCTTGCAGTGACTTCGGTGAGTGCGGCGTTGTCGGGCTTTGCCGAGCGCAGCAGCTTCATGCGTTGGATTACCAGCTCGTTGTATTGGTTTGCAATCGACATTCCCGCCTGTGTTCCCTTGTCGTCGGAGATTGGTAGCAGCGAGTATTTGCTGTCTTCGGAACGTAGGAATTTGAGCAGCAGGTCGCATATAATGATTTGTGTGCGGCTGGCCATCATGTCGGCATCCAATGTGGCTGTGGCATTCAGCGATATTTCGAGTTCGGTGGAAATGTCGGTGATGTTGTTCTCGATTCTGAATCGTTCGAGTTGTGATTCCGATTTTATTAGATTGACATAGGCCGAGTCTATCTGCTGGTTTATTACATCCAATCCTCGTGAGGCTTTTTGGCCTTTGTCCAAAGTGCGTTGGTCGAAGTATGCGGTTATTAGTGTGTTAAGTACATCTTTGCCACGTTGCAGGTTCGGGTCGGTGTGTATGAGAAGCATTGCGTCCGAGACTTTGTCAAACGCAATGATGCTCAGCGATTTTGATAGCTCATTGATGGCTGTATTGTTGTTCGTTACTGCTATTCTCATCTCCATCGGTTCGCCTTTTACGTAGTGTTTGGTCGTCAGCAATGAGAAATCCATCCCATCGACTTTTATTGTAGTCGGCAGAGCCATGTCGTTTTGTTCAAATAGAGTATTGAAGAATCCGCGCACCACTTTCACGTCGGCTGTTCCATTTGGCTTGAGTTTTATTTTGAATTGCATGCCAGCCGATACGGTGTCGAAATATATGTCATCAGCGGCGACCAAGCGCAAAGGTGATTCGTTATAGAGGGTCTGCTTGTTCATCAGACCTTTGTACAAGAAATATTGGCGGTTGAGTTGCAAATCCTTTATTGCACGCTCATACACGGCATTGGATTGCATCACTACCATTTCGTTTTCGAGCGATGTGCCTCCAAACATGCTTGGGACCGACAATCCGAGCATTGCCCCCATGCCCGACAAGCGTCCACCCGTGTCGCCTTCGTTTTCAACAAGTAGGACTGCATTCAATGTGTATTTTGCCTCTCGCGTAAGGGCAAAATATATCGACCCCGTCATTAGCACCACAGCTGTGGCTATGTATATCCATTTGTAGCGTATGACCGTTGCAAAAAATCTGCGCAAGTCGATTGTGTTGTTATTTAGGTATATCATGTTACTTTTGTATATATTCGGTTTTCAATATTTTTTCTGTCTCTTTTTTGCTCATAGTGCGATACTTTCCCACAATCAAGCCAAGCAGCATCATGGGTACGTATCCTCCGATTTGTATTATCGCGGTGCCTGTGGTGCTTTCAATTAGTGCGAAACAAATGGCAATCACACCGATTGAAAATTCCAATGTGTGGCCCAAGTGCAGTGCAATCCTGAGTTTGCGCCATATCCATGTCCAGAAGTAAATGTACAATGCTATGCCGATGAGTCCGAATTGTGCCAAAACAGGGTAGTAAGCGTCAGATATGAAGTCTGGCATATCGTATGATAGGCCCCACACCTTGTCTAAGCCATATTCTGGGTAAACTCCAGAATAATTTACCAATGGTGAAGAGGAGTGGTTGGCAAAAGATGCCAGCCCCGACCCAAATATGGGATAATCGCATAAAATTAGGTACATGCCTATGTATAATGCCGGGCGGGCAAATGATGATATATTGGTATAGGAAACAGTGGTAGCATTGCCAAAGATAAAGTAAAACTCAATCTTTTGCCATGCGACAAGAATCACCAACGCAAATCCTGCGAGCAGCACTATGGCGTGCTTGATGTTGAGGTTGCGCACTATGCCTGGGCGATAGACGAAAAGCATGAACAATGCTATTACAAACTCACCGTAAAATTTGGAACGAGTGCCGAGTAGCCCCACCGACAATATTGCCAAGGCTACTGCCAAATTTATGGGCGATACTTTCCCGTCGTCGTCGAGGCTACAATAGAGGTACAGCAGCGACATCGACAGCGAAATGGTGCCATAGTGTACCATGTGGCCGAGGACGGCATCGGTCAGCCCTGAGGCAAATGTCGCAGCAAGCACGACCGCAGTTACGATACATGCCGCTTTGAGGATTTTTTTCATTGACTGGCTGAAACTTGGCGCAAGGGCGTATGATATGAGGAAAGGCACGAACGCCTTTTGCTCAAGAATGAAGTCGTTGGTTATCGCCGCAGGTGTATTGTAGTGGCGGAAGAAAATCGAGAAGACAAAGTAGAACAGGAGTACCCCTTCAAACACCAACAGTGTCTTGTAACGCGCGAGGTTGCGGTTTACCACAAGGTCGAGCGCAATCACGAGCAGGAACAACATCAAAGTCAACTCGTCGCTGAATTTGAGCAGATTGAGTGCCGGGATTTCGACTACCACGACAAACATCAACAACCAAAAGAATATTTTGTCGATGCTAAGCATTGTGTATAAAGTCAACTATCCATGCCCTGCCGCCGGCATGGCACGATGTGTGGTTACTTGTTGATGAACAGGGCTATTATTAATGTTACTACTACCGATACTGCGCTTACTGTCGCCGATATTACCTGCACTTTGAAACTGTTGTTTTGGTTGTACTCGGCATTTGACTTGCGCACGTTGTCGGGTTCGACGTAGATAACATCGTTCTGTTGCAGGTAGAAGTATGGTGAGGTGAGCAGGTCGGCCTTTGTCAGGTCAAGGCGGTGGTAGGAACGTTTGCCGTCGGTTTCGCGTATGAGCAGCACGTTGTCGCGCCGGCCATATACTGTCATGTCGCCAGCTGCACTTAGTGCATCGAGGACCGAAAATCGTTCTGATTTCACCTCGATGGTTTGTGGCTCGGTCACTTCGCCCATCACGTTTATGCGGAAGTTGGCCAGCTGTACCCTCACGTAGGGATTATGCACATCTTTTGAAATAAGTTCGGTGAGCGTGTCGGTCAATTCGCTTGTTGTCATTCCGGCAACTTTCAGTTTTCCAACGACAGGAAATAGAATGCAGCCATTCTCATCGACGATGTAGCTTAGGACTTTCTGTGTGCTCGACATTTCGGTGTCGCCAGCTTCAGCGTATGCCACTTGCGGCAGGTTGTAGAGTGCGGTGGCTTCGGCCACTTCCGACCACACGGTGATTAGCAATTCATCGGCAGGCTTGATTTTTACGGCATAGTCATTGTAAATGCTGTCGAGCACTTCTGGACTATTGTCGATGTTTTTGAAGTATGCCAATTCCTTTGTTGTGCCGCAGCTTGTCAGCAACAATGCGATAAATGCGGCTATCAGGGGCAGTTTTGTTTTCATATACAGGTATTGTATTCGTTATTGCATTATGTTATGGAACCGTGTCGGTGTGCCAATTTGTTTTAAGTGTGTGCTTTGCCGTTTTTGGTTGTGCTGTATGTCGGCAACTGTTAGGCGCAATCAAAAACGGCTCTGGCATCACTTAATATCAATTGATACAAGAACTTGCGGTTCTTGTGTTGGTTTCTGTGAAAAAATTAGAACAATTTATAATTATAACGACAATCCTCAAAAGTTTATTATGAAGTTGGATGTTTTTTTCAGAAACTGTTTTGAAAAAAGAGCCATGCAGCTCTCGTGTTATGCAATTTCTGTAAAAAATCAAAACATTTTCTCAGTCGATGATGAGCATTGCGTCGCCGTATGCGCCGAAGCGGTATTTTTCTTTCACGGCGGTTTCATAGGCGTTCATCACCTCGTCGTAACCACCGAATGCGGCTACCATCATCAACATCACCGAGTAGGGCATGTGGAAACTGCTCACAAGTGCATTGCACACGGTGAAGTCGTAGGGGGGGAATATGAATTTGTGGGTCCACCCCGAGAATGGTTTTATGTGTCCGTTCATGCCTACTGTGCTTTCGATTGCACGCAGTGTAGAAGTGCCGATTGAGCATACGCGGTTTTCGCGGTCCTTGGCTGCGTTGACCATTGCCACAAGCTCCTCGTTTACTTCCATTTGCTCCGAATCCATACGGTGCTTGGTAAGGTCCTCGACATCTATTTCACGGTAATTGCCCAATCCCGAGTGCAACGTGAGGAAGCCGCTTTCCACACCCTTGATTTCCATGCGCTTCATCAATTCGCGGCTGAAGTGCAGCCCGGCTGCCGGTGCCACCACGGCTCCTTCGTTCTTGGCAAAGATGCATTGGTATCGTTCGGCATCTTCGGGTTCGGGGCGGCGTTTGATATAATCGGGAAGCGGTGTTTCGCCGAGTGCATACAGGTTGGCTTTGAACTCGTCGTGCGGCCCGTCATACAGGAATCGCAACGTGCGTCCGCGCGAGGTGGTGTTGTCGATGACTTCGGCCACCATCGAGTCGTCAAGCCCGAAGTATAATTTGTTGCCTATGCGTATTTTGCGCGCTGGCTCTACAAGCACGTCCCATAGCTTGTGTTCCTCGTTAAGCTCTCGCAACAAGAACACTTCGATTTTTGCCCCAGTTTTTTCCTTGTTGCCATAAAGTTTAGCTGGGAACACTTTCGTGTCGTTGAATACGAACACGTCGCCATTGTCGAAGTAGTCGAGTATTTCTTTGAAAATTCTGTGCTCGATTTCTCCCGTTTTACGGTGCAACACCAGCAATCGCGACTCGTCACGCACGGGCGTGGGATGGCTTGCTATGAGTTTCTCGGGTAAGTTGTAGCTAAATTCCGATAATTTCATTTTGTTTTACAGTTCTATATTTTTTCTTTGTTTCATGTTGTCGTTTGTTGCCGCTTGTGCACCAGCCTTTTCGTCGGGCATCACCATGTCGGCGTTTTGCAGCATCCCGATTAGCTGTTCCACAGTGTAGCAGTTTTCGACACGAATGTCGCCGACGCGAGTGCGCCTTAGTTCCACCAAGTGTGCGCCGCTGTTCATCGCTCGGCCGATGTCACGAGCCAGCGCACGTATGTAGGTGCCTTTGCTGCACACTATCCGAAGCGTTGCTCGGGGCATTGTGAAGTCGAGCAGCTCTATCTCGTCGATTACGAGTTGCTTGGGTTTCAATTCCACTTCGTGGCCTTTGCGTGCCATTTTGTAGGCTCGGTGGCCATCGACCTTGCAGGCCGAGAACGACGGCGGTACTTGCTCGATTGTGCCGGTGAAGCGTTCGTGCAGCACGTGTTCAAGGTCGTCGCGAGTTATATGTTCCCACTCATATTGGGCATCAATCTCTGTTTCAAGGTCGAAGCTCGGTGTGGTGGCACCGAATTGCAGTGTGGCTACATATTCTTTCACATGCGCTTGCAATTCATCGATGCGTTTTGTGGCTCGCCCCGTGCATATTATCAATACGCCTGTGGCCAAAGGGTCGAGGGTGCCGGCATGTCCTACTTTGATTTTTTTCATGCCCAAGCGGTGTGCGAGCTTTGCACGGACACGCTTTACCACGTCGAACGATGTCCACTTCAGTGGCTTGTCCACGGCAAACACTTCCCCTTCTATGGGGTCTAATCGGCGTGCGTCCATTATGCCATTTTTAAGCTTACGCCGCACATCAGCATCACGATTATTGCGCCGCCGACGATGATGCGATACCAGCCGAACGCCTTGAAGCCATATTTGGTGACATAGCTGATGAACAGCTTGATGGCGGCCAATGCCACGATGAATGCCACTACCATGCCAACTATAAGGACTATCCAGTTGTCGCTCAGTTGCTGCAAGGATTCTGGGTCGCTTACCAGTCCCCACATTTTATATACCGATGCAGCAAACATTGTAGGAACGGCAAGAAAGAACGAAAATTCGGCGGCCTCCTTGCGCGTCAGTCCTTGTTGCATTCCTCCGACGATGGTCGCCATCGAGCGCGACACACCCGGAATCATCGAGATACATTGGTAAAGTCCGATTATTATCGAGCGGCGTTCGCTCAGTGGGGTTATCTTGTTTTCGTTTTTTGCAAACCATTTGTCGACAAACAGCATCAGCACGCCGCCAAGCACGAGCATTACTGCCACTACTGTCACGTTTTCGAGCATTGCATCGATAAAGTCGCTCAACAGCAATCCCAATACTGCGGCGGGCAGGAAGCCAAGCAACAGTTTCCAGTAAAAATCATATTTGGTGATGAACGCAGCAAGGCCCGTTTGCCCTTCGGGTACTTCTTTGAGGCGGAAAAAACGTTTCCAATACAAGCACACTACCGACAGTATCGCACCAAACTGGATAATGAACGTGAAAGCCTTTACAAATGTTGTCGATTCCACGCCCAATATCTCTTGCGTGATAATCATGTGCCCTGTTGACGACACGGGCAGGAATTCTGTCAAGCCCTCGACTATGGCTATGACTACCGATTGAAAAATATCCATCCTTTAAAATTGGGTTTAATGCGGCTCCAAGCCGCTTTTTTACACAAAATGCCATTATTGCAGTTTCGGGGCTCTCCCCGTTCCCTGCATATAGCAAACCATATTATTTTTTTCCTTTGAATATAATCGAGATTGCCATTGCCACAAATCCGATGAATGCCATTGTGGGACCTACCACTATGCGACGTGTGCTGAAAATGTCGTTGTTGAATGTTTCGCTGTCGTTGGCACCTCCGAGCATTAGCAGGAAGCCCACGATGATGAGCAGCGCGCTTATTGCCATCAGCAGGAAATTGGTGCGTGTCAGCGGAAAGTAGTTTTTTGTAATGTTCTCTCCAATCGGCTCACCAGTATTTTTGCTTATAAAGTTTTGTTTCATTATATATGATGGAATTGTGAAATGTAATTATCGTCTTGTATGTGCGTGGTCATCGCTTGAACAGCTCGTCGTAGTCTAAGCGCAAGTATTTGTTCGAGGCCATTAAAGCACCGATGCCACACAATACGGCACCAACGGCCACCAATGCGCCGAATACGCACCACACTTCGCCCATTGACACCAATGCCGACCAGCCTCCCTCGGCTTTCTCGATATAGAAAAGTGCTGCGCTCAGCAACGCTGTTGCCGCCAGTGCGGCAATTATGCCGTTGATGATGTTGCTGACTACGATGGGGCGGCGTATGAAGCCCGGGGTAGCTCCCACGAGTTTCATGGTGTAAATGAGGAAGCGGCGTGAATATACCGTTAGCCGCACTGTGTTGTTGATAAGGGCAAACGACACTACAAGTAGTGCGAGAGCCACGCCGGCAAGCACTGCCATTATGCTGTTTATGTTGTTATTGAGTGCTTCCACTTGGTCGCGGTGTACTTGCACTGTATCGACCGACGGGAAGCGCGACAAGGTTGCCTCTATCACACTTAGGCTGTCGATTACTGCGTATTGGGGTTTTACGTGTACCTCAAATTCGGCCGTGAGCGGGTTGAATCCCAGCACTTGCATCAGGTCTTCGCCCGTTTCGCGTTGCCAGTATAGCAGGGCTTCTTCCTTGGAAATGTATTTGACGCTGGCAGTGTATGGCGCGGCCGAAAGCAGCCTCTTCATTGCCAGCACTTGCGAGTCGGTGGCATCGTCGGCCATCGACACATCAAATCCGATGCTCGCTTGTAGGCGTTCGGTGGCGCTGTGGGCGAAAAGCCCCAGCAGCGCGCCCATGCCCAGCAATGCCAGCACCAACGTCACACTGATGATGGATGTGACATTGGCGTTGATGTAAGAAATCTTTGATTTTTTTATTTGGCTACCCATCACATATCTTGTTCATTTGCCTCGCAGCCCTGTAGCCCAACGGCCTGTGGTTGCTTGGCTCCTGTTTGCCGGCGGTACTATGCTGCCGAAATTCGCTGCAAAAATACAATTCTAAGAGCCGACTGTCAACATTTTTTTGAATTATTTGCTAATAATCGCATCTTTTTCCATTTTGGACTTAATAAAAGCATTATATTTGTGGTAAAATTGTCATGCACACATGTCAGTATTGCGTAGCGGCATAGCGTATTTGTTGCGGCCACATGTGTGTTTGGCACAGTTTTCGATATTGTCGCGATGGAAAATTGCGACAAATGCAGGGCTTCGCCGGCGACAATGCCGCATGGTATAAGGCGTTAATTGCATACATAATTTATGTTAATCAGCAACGGATTTTACATATTTAAATGTATCTTTACGCCGTTAACGCAGTGATTTATTTAACCACATATAATTATTTACGCATTATGAAAAGCAAATTATTCTTATCCATCTTGGTGGGTGGTGCTTTGGCACTGACGAGCTGTAACAAGAAGCTCAGCGAAATAAGTGCCGAGTATTTTACAGTTAACCCTTCACCGCTGGAAGAAGTGGGCGGCAAAGTTCCCGCAACAGTGACCGGCCAAATTCCTGAAAAATTCTTCGTTAAGAACGCCGAAGTGACTGTAACTCCGTATTTGGTTTACGGCGACCAGGAAACTCCGTCGCAGGCTTACAAGTTTATCGGCGAAGATGTGAATGGCAATGGCCAGACAGTTTCTTACGACAATGGCGGAACAGTGACAGTGCCTGTGTCGTTTGATTATGTTCCAGAGATGATTAAGTCGGAATTGGTCCTCGACTTCTATGTAGTGCAAGGCAGCAAGACTTATACTTTGCCTCGCATCAAGGTGGCCGATGGTGTCATAGCTACTGCCACTTTTGCCGATGCAGGTACGGTTACGCCGGCAACTACCCCCGACAAGTTCCAACGCATCATCAACGAGCAGTACAATGCCGAAATCAAGTTCCTCATCAACCAGTCGAACGTGCGCAAGGGTGAAACCGAATCGCAGCAAATCGCCGATTTCAATGCAGCTCTTGCTAATGCACAAGGCAATGACCGCCTCGAAATACAAGAAGTAAACATCAGTTCTTACGCTTCGCCCGATGGTAAGCTCGATTTCAACGAACGCCTTGCTCAAAAGCGTGAAGAAAACACTCGCAAATACCTCAACAAGTCGTTCAAGGACAACAAGATTGAGGAATTTGGCGAATTGACAGCCGATTTCACCGCCGAGGACTGGGAAGGCTTCAAGGAACTCGTTTCGCAAAGCGACATCCAAGACAAAGACCTTATCCTGAGTGTCCTGTCGATGTATAGCGACCCCGAACAACGTGAAGCTGAAATCCGCAACCTTTCGTCGGTATTCGAGCAGATTGCCGATGAGATTTTGCCACAATTGCGTCGTTCTCGCCTCACCGCTTCGATTAACGTTATCGGCAAGAGCGACGAAGAAATCATGGCTGCTTTTGAAAGCGACCCAAGCTCGCTCACTGTTGAGGAACTCCTCTACTGTGGCTCGCTCACCGACGACAACGCAAAACGCATCGAGATATACGAAGCTTGCACAAAGAATTATCCTAACGACTACCGCGGCTACAACAACCTTGGTATGTGCCAATTCATCGCTGGCGACTACGATGCTGCCAAGTCTAACTTCAACAAGGCTGCCAACTTGGCTCCCGACTGCAAGGAAACTCAGATGAACGAAGCCCTGTGCGACATCATCGATGGCAACTACGACAGCGCAAATCAGAAACTTGGTGCTGCAGCAGGTGCTGAAGGCCTCAACGAAGCTCTCGGTGTATATTACATGAAGCGCGGCGATTATGCTTCGGCTGTAAACGCATTTGGCGATTCTAAGAGCAACAATGCAGCTCTTGCACAAATCCTCACCAAGGATTACAGCAAGGCTCGCACTACTCTTGCCGGCATTGCCGAACCCGATGCTACTACCTATTATTTGATGGCTGTACTCGGTGCTCGTACCAACAACCAACAAATGGTTCTTTCCAACCTTGGCCAAGCATTCAGCAAGGACAGCACATTGCGCGACAAGGCTGCTAATGACCTCGAATTTGCAAACATCGACATTACCAGCGTACTTTAATCGACACGCACGTTTTGTCTGAACAATACCAGCCGGGCTGCATAGCCCGGCTTTTTTATTATGGAGGAATGGCAAAGGCTCGGCCATTTCATCTAAAGCGACGCTGTGGGCGGCTTCTCCATCCCTACCAATGCCGCTTTAAATGAAATCGCCGTTTGAAACGGTGTGAAAAAAAATCGCATTTTTTTGCCGAAAAATTTTGCAGGAATGAAAAATGGTTGTATCTTTGCACTCGCAAACGGGAAACAACTCCTAATGATTGCAAAGCTCGAAGGAGCTGTGAAGAGAAAATCTTCAATTAAAAAGAAATTTTGGTGCGGTAGTTCAGCCTGGTTAGAATACATGCCTGTCACGCATGGGGTCGCGGGTTCGAGTCCCGTCCGCACCG
>CALUMJ010000033.1 GCA_944321715.1 uncultured Muribaculaceae bacterium
TATGACTTATCGCTGCAAATATAGCGATTTTTCTATCTCATGTTTCTCCTTGCAAATCTAAAGGTCCCTACGAAATCGCTTAAATCTGCATTTTGATACACCTTCTACAAAAATATGCAAGGTCGCTATTTTGATACACGTCCTGGTACCCCCCTCCGTAAGCGGCCTCGAAAAGGTCGAACGAAGCTCCCCGAAGCAGCGCACAAAGGTGCAGGCACTGGATAGCACTGCCGCTAACGTCCCTGCGACAAAAGTGTGCGGGAACGCATCCCGCCGGTTTTGTCGGCACTCGCCGTACCGAGCGGGAAAGATGGGCCTGTTCAAGCACTTCGAGCTTGGCCATGCATCCTATCCGGGAATTGCATACCCACGGCATTTCCTTGAGCTAAAGAACCAGGCGGAAGCCAAGGTTGTTGTTCCTGTTGTCGGGAGAATTGTTGTTCCGGTTCGACACCCGACAGTTCCTGGCATTGTTGTTCCAGCTTCCGCCACGGTTCACGCGGTTCGACCCACTTGCGGTCCATCCACCCTATGCCGTTCCATATATGCTTGCCATTGCGACCCGCTTCACCGCCGCCGACGGCACTTTGTCGGCAAACGCAATGAGCGGATGCAAGTGCCGCCGCATCTCATCCTGGTCGATATACCCGCCATCGTAGGCCGCATACAGGCTGCGTAGCCGCCGGTAGCGCACCGCGCTGCGTGTCGATAACGACTTGCGCCCCCGGGCTATCTTGTAGCCGAGGAATGTGGCAAAGGTCGATGACGGACGCAACATCATCACTTTCAGTCTAAGCTGCAAAATCTCATTCACGTATTCCTCCACAGCCTTGCCCATTGCCGCCAATGTGGCACGGTCGTTGTGCCACAGCATCATGTCGTCCATATACCTCACATAGCCCTGCGCATGGAGCGTTTCACGCACATAGTGGTCGAGGCCTCAAGATAATGGTTGGCAAAATACTGGCTTGTCAGGTTGCCAATGGGCAGACCGCGACCGGGTGCCGTGCTGTAGCTGTCGATGATTTGGAAGAAGATGCCCAGCAGACGCTCGTCCTTGTACATGCGGCACAGCTGCCGCCACAGTACGCCGTGCGACACCGAGTCGAAATATTTCCTGATGTCTAATTTCAGCCAGTAACGGCAGCGGCACTGGTTGCTGTAAGCCGTGTCGAGCGCAGCGTAAGTGCCGCGACCGACGCGGCTGGCATAGCTGTCGCCCGTCTGGCAACGCTCGAAGTCGTCGTGGCACACATTCATCAACGCATGGTGCAATACACGTTGCCCGAACGGGGCAGCGCAGATTGTGCGCAACTTAGGGTCGCGGATTGTGAAGTAATGGTAATTGCCAACCTCCACCCTTCCATCCGAGATTTGTTGGCTGAGCCGCAGTAAATTGTTGTCGAGATTGGCGGCAAAGCGCAGCACTTCGTGTTTGCATGACTTGCCTCGGCGTGCCTTTACAAATGCAAACCGCAGGTTGTCGAGCGAGGCACCTCCTCGACCACATATCCGCGTCGTTTCATTTTGCTTCGCCCTCCTGTACTGTTTGCACCTCGGCGAGTTCCTCCTTCGGAGGGTATTCGTCCGAAAGCATCGCCTTGCCGAAACGCTGGGAACGCCCCTTGTTGATGCCATCGATTTTCAACATGCCCTCTACCGTCAAATCTTCAATTTTCGCCATTTCGGCAAGTTCCTTGTCGGTGAACACGGCAAACGCCGGTATTGACTATTTGTCGGCAATCTTCTTGCGCCGTTTG
The DNA here is from genome assembly GCA_944321715.1 of uncultured Muribaculaceae bacterium. Taxonomy (GTDB): domain Bacteria; phylum Bacteroidota; class Bacteroidia; order Bacteroidales; family Muribaculaceae; genus Avimuribaculum. The sequence continues at coordinate 1,761 of CALUMJ010000033.1, forward strand.
CGCAACACAGTGAAACGTTCAAACTCCTCACTTCCAAGCACCTCTTTATAATCAATTTTCTCGGTCTGTGAGGATGTATCAAAATGCAGATTTGCGTAATTTTGTAGGGACGCACGGCTCGTGCGTCCGTTAGCCTTAAGCACATATTCCGCTAACACACAACCGATTAGCCGCATCTTCAGCACACGGACGCACGAGCCGTGCGTCCCTACGAAATTGGTGAACGCCTATTTTGATACAGCCCCCCTCGATATATGTTACCGCAAATGTCCACAACCCACGGCTGTCGTCATAATGCTTGTCGACGGTCAGCACCCTGTGTCCGCGCAAAAAGCGGTTCATCTCTTCTTGCTCCTCGGGACTTGACGTTACATTTATGTTAAATATCTTTATTTGCATAGCCGCTAATTTTTTTCCAAAACTATGTTTGTGCCAGCGCGGTGATTGCCGCATCTAACGGCAATCACCGCGAATCGTTGTCGCCCCGGTCGCTTGGCTACGTGCCCAGCTCGTGGCTCCGCCTTCTCGCCGGGCTCTTCGCCATGCTCCCACTCTTTAGCTCAAGGAAATGCCGTGGGTATGCAAGTCCGGACAGGAAAGCAAGGGCCTTCTCAAATGCTATAAACTAAAGAACCAGGCGGAAGCCAAGGAAGCTGTACCCGTCGCCGGGAGAATAGTAGTCCCGGCTCGATACCCGACAGAACCTGGCAAAGAAGTTCCAGCCCCCGCCACGGCACACGCGGCCCGACCCACTTGCAGGACCTTGCGGGTTGCGCTGCGGCGAACTACTGTAGTAGTTTCTAGCCCATCTGTCCTGACACCACTCCAACACATTCCCGCTCATGTCATAAATGCCCAACTCGTTAGGCGACTTGCTCCCTACTGGGTGCGTTGTACTACCGCTGTTTTCATAGTACCACGCAACGCTGCCTACGTTGTCGCTCCCGCTGTACTTGTAGCCGCGGCTATTACTACCGCCACGAGCCGCATACTCCCACTCCGCCTCTGTCGGCAATCGGTAGCTCTTTCCCGTCAGCTGGTTCAATTTCCTGATGAACTCCTGAACATCGTTCCAGCTTACTTGCTCCACCGGCAGATTGTCGCCCTTGAAATAGCTCGGGTTGTTACCCATCACAGCTTCCCACAACTTCTGCGTCACCTCATACTTGCCGATGTAATAGCCACTCAGCGTAACACTGTGTGCTGGCTTCTCCGAATCATACGCATCGCTCCCCTGCTCCGACGTAGCTCCCATTGTGAACGTGCCACCAGATACCCACACCATCTCGATTTCCGGTAGGTTGCTTTGCGGTATCGGCGGTATTGGCTCGTCATCGGGCTGCGGACGCAACAGCATGATTGCCACAAACACCACCGCCGCCACCCCAACAGCCACTGTCCACGGAAGCCACTTGCGCCGCGGCTGTGGGGTTGGCTCAGGCTGTGGCTCGGGGTGCGGAATGTGACCCGATGCACCACTGCCACTTGCTCTGCCACCTTTGTTGCCGTAGTTGCCGTTGCCGCTTGCTCCACTGCTGCCCTTGCCGTCATCTACGAGGATTACTTCTTTTACCTCATCATCTTCGGGTTGAGTTTCTTCGGGCTTGGGCGCTTCTTCCTCTTCGTGGGGCGGAACCTCGATGGCAATGCCCAAGGCGGCGGCGAAATCCACTACCGACTGGTAGCGGTCTTTTGAACGCGGCTGCATGGCACGGTCGATGGCGGCGATGACTTTGCTGCCCACCCCATGGTCACGGAGCGGCTCCTCGGGTAGCCCCAAGTCGTTGACCTCCGATGCCTTGGGCGGCCGCTCACCGGTGAGCATCTTGTAGAGCGTCGCCCCAAGGGCGTATATGTCCATCGTCATGGGGTTGCGCTTTTGGGTTCCCTTCTTCTCCTTGGCCTCCTCGTTGTAGTCCGATTGCTCCAATGGGGCGTAGCCCGGGGTGCCGCCGCCTATGGTGGTACTCGACTCGGGGTCGCCATCCTCGTTGTATTGCTTGGCCAGGCCGAAGTCAATTAGCACTGGGCGGCCGTCGCTACGCAGCATCACGTTGCTAGGCTTCAGGTCAAGGTGCAGCACGTGGCGGCTGTGCATGTAGGCCAGCGCCGATGCCATCTGTCCGAATAGCTCCAACGCCTCGCCCTGCGGCAGCCCACCGCGGCTGGCGATGAGTGCGTCAAGGCTGCCACCGCTGCAATACTCCATCGCATAGTAGCACGTGCCGTTCACCTCGAAGGTCTCTACCACATGCACTATGCCCTCCTCGTGTTTCAGCTTGGCGATGTTGCCAGCCTCGCGCATGAACTTGCGCTTATAGCGGTCAAACAGCCCGCGGCTGCCGCCAGTAGTGACAGTGCTGCCCTCGCGACCGTTGATGTCACGCATGAAAAACTCCTTCACCGCCACCTGCATCTCCGACCGTACCGAACCCAGCGCGCCTTTCACCTCCGTGCTGGTGTAGGCTAAGTAGGTGATGCCGAACGACCCCTGCCCCAGCACCCGGTCGATGCGGTAGCTGTTTTCCATGCCATGCAGCACTGTTCCCGGCTGCAACGCCATATCGTATTTTGCCATAACTTAATATTTTAAAAGAATTTGCCACGCCCCTCGAAAACGCAAACACTCAACAGGCGGACACACAAAGTTAACAACTTTTATCCATTCCACAACCGAATAGCCACAAATTTTTTGACAGGCTCCCGCACCCATTCATTTAAAGCGGCATTGCAGGACGGCGAAGCCGTCCAATTTCATGTAACCGCTGGTGACAAGCCCCGAAGCGGGCGTCGGAACCGGCGGTTACATGAAATTGGACGTGTATCAAAATTGTAAATACATTTACTTTGTTGTAGCCGTCATACCATAGCGGCTCGATGACCGCACGGTTGTGGCTGTAAAATCCTGTAATTGAGGTAGTAACGAGCCGCCATGATATGACGGCTCTACACAATCGTCTGCCTGTAATTGCTGATTGTTTCTGACATTTCTATTTTGATACACCCCCCTGCGTGGAGCAGAATCTGAATTATTTTGATGCGGTTGCCCAGGGCTGGGAAAAAGCCAAAAACGCCTCTTCGCGATTTGCCGGTAGTAAGTTAAAAATATCGTAAAGTGGCACGCCGCGCATGATAGTTTCAAAGAAAATGACTATCTTTGCAAGTACATAGCCATCGAGCCGCCATACGGCACAGGCACAAAACCTAACACAATTAAAAACACAGGAGAATCTCGTTATGGACACAAGCAAAGTGTTATATATCTCACAGGAAATCGAACCATACCTGCCACAATCCGAAATAGCAACCGTTGGACACGAATTGCCACAAGGCATCCAGGAAAAAGGGTTTGAAGTGAGGTCGTTCATGCCCAAGTATGGCAGCATTAACGAACGTCGCAACCAGCTCCACGAGGTAATTCGCCTGTCGGGAATGAACTTGATTATCGACGACACCGACCACCCTCTCATCATCAAGGTGGCAACCATGCTCCCATCGAGAATGCAAGTTTATTTCATCTATAACGAAGACTATTTCCAGCACAACCTTGTAAAAGAACTCGAAACCGACACATCGCCCGAAGACAACGACGAGCGCTCGATTTTCTTTGTACGAGGCACCCTCGAAACAGTCAAGAAATTGCGCTGGACCCCTGGCATAATACACTGCCACGGCTGGATTGCAGCATTGACACCAATCTACATTAAATATATATATAACGAAGACCCGGTGTTCAGGAACTCGAAAATCGTGTTCTCGCTCTACGACGACAGCGCCACACTCGGCACACCGCTCGACAAGCGGCTCGCCGAGAAAATGGCAATGGATGGTATTCCCGAAGAATGCGTGAAAGGCATATCCGGCAAAGAGGTTGACTACCTCACGCTGATGCGCCTTGCCATGGACCACTGCGACGGCATCATACAGCACAGCCAGAATGCATCGGCCGAGCTTGTAGAATATGCCAAGAAGTCGGGCTTGCCGTTCCTTCCCTACGAAGAACGCGAGAACTACATCGACACCTACGCCGAGTTTTACAAGTCGCTCTTGTGAATGCCTCACACGGCAACCAGTCACCCACATTGAGCGACCTTGCAAACTACACAATCAAAACACACCGATGAGAAAAGTTATCATGTCGTTTGTGGCAGCCTTGATGCTGCTTGCAATCTACTCTTGTTCCGAAACGGGCATAGGGTCGTCACTGACAGCCACACGCACCGAAGTAGTAAGAGATTCGTCTTTCAGCATCACCGGCTACTCGACCGAGAACAACACACTGCCTGCCCGCACCCTGACACAGTTGCTGGGCGTAATTCAAGCCGACAACTACGGCACAATGACATCAGATTTCGTTTCGCAGATGATGCCAGCGTGGCCTATCGACACAGCTTACACAACGGCTAACGAGATTGACAGCTGTTGCTTCATATTCCGCCTTCCAATAGGTGGATACACAGGCGACAGCATAACACCCATGCGAGCAACAGTTTACCGGCTCAACAAGCCGCTGCCCCGCACAATCGACAGCTCGTTTGACCCGACCGGATATTACGACGAAACCGGCATACTGGGAGCCGCTTCATTCTCGGCAACAGCGTTAAGCTGCTCCGACTCGCTCTCTAACGTGCAAAACACCAACGGATACCGCGAATTTTCGGTAAAGGTTGACCGCAACGTAGCCGTGGAAATCTACAACAAGTTCAAGGAAAATCCCGACTTGTTCCGCGACCCCGCCACATTCGAGAGCATCTTCCCCGGCATCTACGTGACCACTACTTTCGGCTCGGGCCGCATCACCAATATCAGCAACACACAATTCAGGGTTTACTACCGCCAAAACTACACCACCGAAGACACCGACACCACTTTCAATGTATATGCCAGCTACATGGCTTCGACCGAGGAGGTGCTGTCGAACAACAACATAAGGCTCGAAATCAGCGATGCCGTAAAGGAGATGGTGGCCAACGGCGAAGCCATCGTACAGACTCCAGCAGCCTACGATGTGACAATCACACTGCCAGTGCAAGAAATACTCGACCGCTACCGCAACGACAACGAGGCACAAACGGTATTCAACAGCGTCAGACTCGAAATCCCGGCCGAAGAGCTTGCAAACGACCGTGGCATAGCCCCGCCCGAATACCTGCTGCTAATCCCTGCATCAAAGAAGAATGAATTCTTGTCGGGCAACAACGCCCCCGACAACGAGACATCGTTCTACGCACAATATGATGGCACAAAAGATTGCTACACATTCACCGAAATGCGGCAATACTTCATCAACCTCCTTGACGACAAGGATGGCGTAGCCGAGGAGGAAGATTGCATCTTCTCGCTTACCCCTATCGACGTTCTCACCGACGACAACGAAGGCTCAAGCACCTATAACTACACCAGTATCCTTGCATATTATTACTATGGATACTACCCAACGAGTAGTTCCTCATCGACAATCGTCGAGGTCAAGCCAGCCATGGAAAGGCCGTCGATTGTAAAACTCGACTTGGAAAATGCAAAATTAAAACTATATTATAGTAGGTTATTCCAAAATTAATTAGTAACTTTGCAGTCGCAAATGCGACACAAGCATGACGCACGAAAGCCGCAATAGCTCAGTTGGTAGAGCATTTCATTCGTAACGAAAAGGTCATGGGTTCGAGTCCCATTCGCGGCTCACGAAAAAAGAGGGGCAGCCACCAAGCACACAGGTCGGCCGCCCTCACTTTTTGCACATACGGGCAACCACCGGGTCGGGGCGTGCCAAAATGGTGATTCCTATGATTTTGTAGGGACGTATGGCTCGTGCGTCCGCTGCGCAGTTTGGCACTATTAACCATCTGCATCTGAATAAAATATACATCTGCGGCACACGGACGCACGAGCCGTGCGTCACTACAAAATCATAAAAAAACCACATTTCGGCACTACTACACACATTGCCCAAACGAATTTGCAACTAACACAAACAACATTATATGCCAAGAACCGACAACGAACTTAGCGGAGTGACCCTGTTGGGCAACCAAGGCACCACCTACGACAACGGCTACAACCCTGCCCTGCTCGAAACTTTTCCCAACAAGCACCCCGAGAACGAATATCTCGTGACATTCAATTGTCCCGAGTTCACCACATTATGCCCGAAAACCGGGCAACCCGACTTCGGGAAAATTATCATCAACTACATTCCACGCGAGCGCATGGTGGAGAGCAAAAGCCTGAAGCTGTACCTCTTCGGCTTCCGCAACCACGGCGATTTCCACGAAGACTGCGTGAACATCATCATGAAAGACCTTGTCAAACTGATGGACCCGCGCTACATCGAAGTAACGGGCATCTTCATGCCACGTGGAGGAATATCGATATACCCGTTTGCCAACTATGGCGACGCCGACCACCAAGAGATGGTGAAGCAACGCTTGCTCGCATCGTTCCGTAATTCATAACATACACACAATACAATGACAAAAGACTCAATCATAGTCCTGTCGGGCGGCATGGACTCAACCACACTGCTGCACCAGTACAGCCAACGAATAGCCATAGCCGTGACTTTCGACTATGGAGCCAACCACAATAAGCGTGAAATACATTGCGCTGCCATCAATTGCGAGCAATTGGGCATACGCCACATCATCATCCCATTAGATTTCATGGGGCAATACTTCAATAGCTCGCTGCTATCGGGTGCCGACGCAATCCCCGAGGGCCACTACACCGACGACAACATGCGCTCGACGGTGGTTCCGTTTCGCAACGGCATAATGCTTGCCATCGCCTGCGGACTTGCCGAAAGCAACGGCTTGAAATATGTCATGATTGCCAACCATAGCGGCGACCACGCAATATACCCCGATTGCCGCCCACAGTTCATCGAGGCAATGTCGCAAGCCATGCAAAACGGAACTTACGACGGCATCACCATTTTCGCCCCCTACACTGGCATCAGCAAGACCGACATAGCTCGGCAAGGCAAGGCCATCGGCATGGACTATTCGCTCACCTACTCGTGCTACAAGGGTGGCCAGCGGCACTGCGGCAAATGCGGCACATGCGTCGAACGCAAGGAAGCACTGCGCGATGCAGGAATCGACGACCCAACCGAATATGAAGATTAAACCAAAGGGCATACACAACATTATGTACTACATACAGAAAACAATGGAAGTGGCGGCAAGCCACAGCCTCACACTCAGCTATCCAAGCAAATGCACCTCGCTGCACGGCCACAACTGGCGCATAACGGTGTATTGCCGCGCCGCCGAGCTCAACGCCGACGGAATGGTATGCGACTTCTCGCACATAAAGCAACAAATCTTGGGGCGGCTCGACCACAAGAACCTCAACGACGTGCTGCCATTCAACCCCACCGCCGAGAACATTGCACGATGGATTGTCGATTCAATACCGCAATGCTACCGTGCCGACGTGCAGGAATCGGAAAACAACATTGCCACTTATATCGACGAATAGCGTGAAACGCATCAACGAAATATTCCACTCGCTGCAAGGCGAGGGCTACAACACAGGCACGGCAGCAGTGTTTGTACGCTTCTCGGGGTGCAACCTGCAATGCAACTTTTGCGACACGCAGCACAACTCAGGAACTGTGATGACCGAGCGCGAAATTGTGGACGCAGTGATGCAATACCCACTTGCCCCACTAATAGTGCTGACTGGAGGAGAACCGTCGCTTTTCATCGACCATGATTTTGTGGCCATGCTCAAGCTACTGACAGGCAAGCGCATAGCCATCGAAACAAATGGCACAAACCCGTTGCCCGACAACATCGACTGGGTGACGCTTTCACCCAAAGGGGCATATCCTGGCGGCGACACGTTCCCACTTGTCGTTACTAATTGCAACGAGCTGAAAGTGGTTTATACAGGCCAACCGCTCGACCCATATTTCGGCATTACAGCCCAGCACTACTTCTTGCAACCATGTTATTGCCCCGACGAGGAAATGCGGCGACAAAACATAGAACGCACCATACAAGCCGTGCTGCACGACCCTCGCTGGCGGCTCTCGTTACAGACACACCGCCTTGTGGGCATACGTTGAACCGCAAGGCCATGTGTGTTGTGAACATTTTTTAAAGCCATCTTTATGGTTTTCACGAAGCTATGCACTAACTTTGCACGATAATTCGCACTAAAACACATATATGACAGAAAAAAAACAATTGCAAGACTATATCATCGAAGGCATTCAAGAACGTAAAGGCAAGAAAATCACGCTCGTCAACATGAGCGACTTGGAAAACGTTGCTACACAAAATTTTATCATCTGCCAAGGCACTTCAACCATGCACGTGTCGTCAATCGCCGACAGCATAAGGGAATATGTACGCACAAATGGTGGCGTGAAGCCTTTCAACTACGACGGTTATGACAACGCTCAATGGATTGTCCTCGACTATGGCACGATTTATGTACATATCTTCTTGCCAGAGTATCGTGAACGCTACAACTTAGAACAGTTATGGAGCGACGCTACCATAACCGAGGTTCCCGATGTGGAATGACACAACTCTTTTCTACACAACTAACAACACCCGACATCTATGAGCAACCAACCCAACAACGAAGCCCCAAAGCTGAAAATGCCTAAATTTAACATATTTTGGCTGTACGCTATCATATTAGCCGTACTGATTGGCATGTATATGCTCAGCAACGAAAGCTACACAAAAGAAGTCAATTGGACTCAATTTAAAAAATTTGTGCAAAATGGCAGCGTGAGCGACATCGTGGTGATTTCAAACAAAAACATAGCCGAAGGCATTCTGACCGATTCTGTCGCAAAGAAAGAGTTCCCCAACTACACCAAGGAAGCCTCGGGCAAGGCAAAAATCGTGGTCGAAATCCCTTCGGTCGACAATCTTGCCGAAAAAATCGAAAAATGGCAGGAAGCCGGCTCCTTCAAGGGCAACGTCAAGTATGAAAAGGGGAGCGACTTCGGTGGCTTCCTGTGGAGCTTGTGGCCCATACTGCTGCTCGTGGCAATATGGTACATATTCATGCGCCGCATGTCGGGCGGCGTGGGCGGCGGCTCGGGTGCCGGCGGCGTATTCAGCGTGGGCAAGTCGAGGGCAAAACTGTTTGACAAGGACAACAGCACACGCGTCACGTTCAACGACGTGGCTGGCCTGCAAGAAGCCAAAACCGAGGTTGCCGAAATTGTAGATTTCTTGAAAACGCCTCAAAAATATACCGAACTCGGAGGCAAAATACCCAAGGGCGCATTGCTCGTAGGCCCTCCGGGAACAGGCAAGACGCTGCTTGCCAAGGCTGTGGCCGGCGAAGCCAACGTGCCATTCTTCTCGATGTCGGGTTCCGACTTCGTCGAGATGTTTGTGGGTGTGGGTGCATCGCGTGTGCGCGACCTCTTCCGCCAAGCCAAGGAGAAAGCTCCATGCATCGTGTTTATCGACGAAATCGATGCAGTGGGTCGTGCCCGTGGCAAAAACCCCAACATGGGAGCCAACGATGAGCGCGAAAACACGCTCAACCAGCTGCTCACCGAGATGGACGGTTTCGGCACTAACAGCGGCGTAATCATTCTCGCCGCCACCAACCGCGCCGACATTCTCGACAAGGCCCTGCTGCGTGCCGGACGTTTCGACCGTCAAATCTATGTTGACCTGCCCGACCTCAACGGACGAAAAGAAATTTTCAAAGTCCATCTCAAAAACATCAAGAAAGACGACAGTGTTGACCTCGACCTGCTCGCTCGGCAAACGCCAGGCTTCTCGGGTGCCGACATCGCCAATGTGTGCAACGAGGCCGCACTGATTGCAGCCCGCCGCAAAAACAATTATGTGCAGAAACAAGACTTCATGGACGCTGTGGACCGCATAGTGGGCGGACTCGAAAAGAAATCGGTAATCACCACCGAGGAAGAACGCCGCTCAATAGCCATACACGAGGCTGGACATGCCACTATCAGCTGGCACTTGCAATATGCCAACCCGTTGGTGAAAGTCACCATCGTGCCACGCGGAAAAGCATTGGGCGCAGCTTGGTACTTGCCCGAAGAAAGGCAAATCAGCACCAGCGAAGCCATGCTCGACGAGATGTGCGCCACATTAGGCGGACGCGCCGCCGAAGAGCTATTCCTCGGACATATTTCCTCGGGAGCGGCCAACGACCTTGAACGTGTCACAAAGCAGGCCTACGCAATGGTGGTATACTTCGGCATGAGCAAGAAGTTGCCCAATATATGCTATTACGACTCCACAGGCCAGTCATACGGCTTCACCAAGCCATACAGCGAGGAACGTGCCCGCATCATCGACGACGAAGTGTCGAGAATCATACAAGAGCAGTATGACCGAGCCAAGCAATTGCTGCAAACCTACGCCGAAGGACATGGCAAACTCACCGAAATGCTCCTGTCGCGCGAAGTGATTTACACCGACGACGTGGAACACATATTCGGCAAACGCCCATGGGTGTCGCGTACCGACGAAATACTGAAAATCAACGAAGAACTCGAAAAGAAACGCAAAACCGATGAGAGAGAGAAGCAACTTCCGCAGGGGCAAACCAAGCCAGCCGACAATGGCGGCACGGCTGCCCAAGCAGACAGTAATAGTGAGCAGCCACAGCCTCCAGTTACCACCCCTCCCCCATTCTCGAAATAACGCACATGCCAAGAGGAAATGCCACGACGCATTTCCTCTTGCTTTTTATCATGGCCGGCTCGCACTCGGGCGGCTCGCTGTTTTTCACAAAAAATATTACTAACTTTGTAGGCTTTTTTACACTATTCACACAATGGCATCGGAAAAAGACATACAAATCAAGGGAGCGCGCGTAAACAATCTTAAAAACATCGACTTGACAATACCCCGCGGTAAATTAGTGGTAATCACTGGCGTATCGGGGTCGGGCAAGTCGTCGCTGGCATTCGACACGCTTTATGCCGAGGGGCAACGGCGATATGTCGAGAGCCTGTCGTCCTACGCCCGCCTCTTCCTCGGACGTATGCCCAAACCCGAATGCGACTACATCAAGGGGCTGCCGCCGGCAATCGCCATAGAGCAGAAAGTGAACACACGCAACTCGCGCAGCACCGTCGGCACTTCGACCGAAATCTACGACTACCTGCGGCTGCTTTTCTCACGAATAGGGAAAACCATCTCGCCTATCTCACACCAAGTAGTAAAAAAGCACACACCTGCCGATGTATTGGCAGCAATAAACCAGTATGCCGACGGCACACGCTTCGCACTGCTCGTCGATATTGCCATGCCCGAGGGGCGCAGCCTTGCCCAACAGCTCGACGTGTATGCCAAGGAGGGATATTCACGGCTCGAACACGACGGCTCGTTTATCGCCTTGCAAGATGTGGCAGCGAATGCCGACAAAATCGACAGCCGCGCAATCGGCAGCTACCACCTGCTCATCGACCGAATGGCAGTGACACACACGCACGAGGACGACATGCGGCTGCTCGACTCAATCGAAACGGCATTTTTCGAGGGTCACGGCCGTTGCCGTGTGAAAGTGTGGAATGCCGACAAATCGGCTACCGAAATGGAATTTTCGACCAGCTTCGAGGCCGATGGCATGACATTCCACGAGCCCACCGACTTGATGTTCAACTTCAACAACCCCATCGGGGCTTGCCCGGTGTGCGAGGGTTTCGGCAAAATAGTGGGCATCGACGAGAACCTCGTCATTCCCAACAAAGCCCTGTCGGTGTATGAGGGCGCAGTGTTCTGCTGGCGAGGCGAGAAAATGGGCGAATGGAAAAACCAGTTCATCAAGCTGTTCTCGCCGAAAGGCTTCCCCATCCACAGGCCTTACAACGAATTGACCGACGACGAAAAATCGCTGCTATGGCACGGCAACAAGCTGTTCCCGGGCATCGACGGGTTCTTCAAATATATCGAAAGCAAATCCTACGAGATACAATACCGCGTGCTACTGGCACGATACCGCGGCAAGACCACTTGCCCCGAGTGCCACGGCACACGGCTCAAACATGAAGCATCATACGTGCTTGTCAACGGCAAGAGCATTACCGACCTTGTGAAAATGCCTGTCGCCGACCTATACGACTGGTTCATGAACCTCCCACTCGATGGCGAGGATAGCAAGGTGGCGCAACGGCTGCTGGTGGAAATACGCAACCGCATCAAGTTCCTGCTCGATGTCGGCCTTGGCTACCTCACGCTCGACCGCACCTCATCCACACTCTCGGGCGGCGAGAGCCAGCGCATCAACCTTGCCACGTCGCTCGGCAGCAGCCTTGTGGGGTCGCTTTATATCCTCGACGAGCCGAGCATCGGGCTGCACTCGCGCGACACCGACAGGCTCATCAATGTGCTGAAGGCTCTGCGCGACATTGGCAACAGCGTGGTGGTCGTGGAGCATGACGAGGAAATAATACGTGCCGCCGACTACCTCATCGACATAGGGCCCGAGGCCGGCACGGGCGGCGGACGGGTCATTTACCAGGGCGATGTGGCTCACCTGCAATCGGCTCCCGGCAGCTACACGCTGCAATACCTGACGGGGCAAATGCAAATCCCTGTGCCTAAGTCACGGCACAAATGGCGCAACTACATCGAAGTGAAAGGTGCGATGGAAAACAACCTTAAAAACATCGACGTGAAATTCCCGCTCGGCGTGATGACAGTAGTGACCGGTGTCAGCGGCTCGGGCAAATCGACACTCGTAAAGGACATACTGTACCGCGCCATGCGACGGCAATTGGGCGAGGGTGGCGACGCGCCGGGGGCTTTCGCCGAATTGTGCGGCGACCTCAATGCCATCAAGGCTGTGGAATTTGTTGACCAAACCCCGGTGGGCAAATCGTCGCGCAGCAATGCCGCCACCTACCTGAAAGCGTTCGACGAAATACGCAAGCTATATGCCGAACAGCAATTGTCGCAACAGATGGGCTACAATGCCGGATACTTCTCGTTTAACTCGCCGGGCGGACGTTGCGAGGAATGCAAGGGCGACGGCACTATCACCATCGAAATGCAATTCATGGCCGACATCACGCTGCAATGCGAGAGCTGCCACGGGCGGCGTTACAGCCAGTCGGCACTCGAAGTGGAATACCGCCACAAAAACATCAGCGACATTCTCGACATGACCGTGGCCGAGGCCATCGACTTCTTCTCGCAGGGAACCGGGGCAACCGAAAAGCGCATCGTCAAGCGGTTACGTCCGCTGCAAGATGTCGGGCTTGGCTACATCAAGCTCGGGCAGTCGTCATCGACCCTCTCGGGCGGTGAAAACCAGCGTGTGAAGCTCGCCTACTTCTTGAGCAACGAAACGCAAGCCCCGACGCTATTCATTTTCGACGAACCGACAACGGGGCTGCACTTCCACGACATCAACACGCTGATGCAGTCGTTCAACCACCTGATTGCCAACGGTCACACCGTGCTGATTATAGAGCATAACATGGACGTAATCAAGTGCGCCGACTACATAATCGACATGGGTCCCGAGGGGGGCGAAGGGGGCGGACAAGTGGTATGCACCGGCACACCCGAGCAAGTGGCCACCTGCACAGCCAGCTACACCGCCCGCTACCTGCTCCCCAAGCTCCGCCAGTAAAGCCAACGAGGTGGTGTATCAAAATTAGCATCAATCTGGTTCGTAGGGACGCACGGCTCGTGCGTCCGTGTGCCGTGAAGCTCTGTTAATCATTTATGAATCAACATAATATATAACTAATACACGGCGGACGCACGAGCCGTGCGTCCCTACAAAATTGCGCAAATCTGCATTTTTATACACCCTCTACACAACAAACCAATGTAATTGCAATGACGACATACTACGAAAAGGGGGATGTCCATTTCGGCATCCCCCTCGACTTGATTTATTGCGCTGATGCGGGTTACTTCACGATTACTTTGCGGGTGTCAGTGCCGCAGACTACGATGTAAACGCCGCTGTCGAGCCTGATGGTTTCGTTGCCAACCACCTCGTCGGTATATGCCCGGCGGCCGTCGATGGTGTAAACCGCTACCGTGCAGGGCTGCGTGACAGTGACAATAAGCTCGCCGTCGGTAGTGACAAACACGTTCCATTCCAGCCCATCGGTAACATCGTCAACCGACGTGCTTCCGGACATCCAGCCATAGTCGGTCATATCGCCCCAAATATACTCGGCCATCTCGGGATGGTCGATAAACGGATTGCGGTTGCCCTGCCATTCATATATCACCTCATTGCGGTCGGTTTCCTTCTCGCTCACCGGGTCGAGGCGGTGCCACTCCATGAGCATGCTCACCGACCACGAGCTAAAGCACGGATAGCTGTTGCCGCCAAGCTGGTCGCTATCCCAGTCGGCGATGCGGCTGTTATAGGCTGCTGCCATGTAGAAATATGTGCGGGCAAAGTCGCCTTTATATATGTCGTCAGGTTCCCACACTTTGCCGCTGTAACCGGGATAGGTCGATGTTCCTAACCTGCCGAGCGCTTGCGCACCGTTGGCGCTGGGCAGACGCTCACCACCCTCGCATTCACCGAATGGGTAATTACCCCGTTGGTTGTTCACACGAGTATCGGTGGGGTATAGGTGAAAACCGTCGGTGTACATGGGATAATCGTCATGGAACCAACTTTTTGGCATCGAGTGTTCGCGGTTGTAGTTCACGCCAATTTGCGAGCTATTATTACCTCTATTTTGGTCGGCACCCGGGGTGAACTTTGATGTGGAATACATATCCCAAATATACCCATCTTCCGTGACATCGCTCTCCTTGAATAGTTCCCACAAATCATTGTACGACAACTGTTCGTGTGGGCCTACAATCTCTTCCAAGGCTTCGAGCAGGTCGCCCTTGTTCAGCCCCTCGGCCCGGTCGTAATATCCTGCCGGAGCTTCGGCCAATGCTTGCACCGATGCCGCCATCATGGCGGTTGCTGCAAACATGGCACCGAAATAAGTTTTAAATTCTTTCATCTGTTTGATTTTCTATATAGAAGTTCTTGATTGACAGTCGGGTTATTGACCTATTCCTTGACTTTCCCGGCAAGCATGCCGCAAGCTGCGGCAATATCCTCGCCACGGCTGCGGCGTATGGTGCAAATGATACCGTGCGAGTTGAGCAGGTCGCGGAAATGCACCATCGTGGCGTCATCGGCTGTGTCGAATTTCGTTCCCGGTATGGCATGGAAGCGTATCAAGTTGACACGTGCGCCGAGCGGCTTTAGCAATCGTGCCAATGCCTCGGCATGTGCGTCGTCGTCGTTTATTCCTTTCCACATTATGTATTCGGCCGACAGGCGGCGTTGGTGGCGGAAATCGTAGCCCGACAGCAATGCAGCCACGCGCCGCAACGGATAGGCATTCTCGATGGGCATGATGCCGGCACGTTCCTCATGGTAAGGCGAGTGCACGCTCACTGCCACATGCACACTTGTTTCGTCGAGCAGTCGTTTCAATCCCGGCAGCAGCCCCACGGTGGAAACGGTTATGCGCTTGGGGCTCCATGCCAGCCCCCATTGCGCCGTCATCACCTCCACAACTTGCAGCACGGCCTCCACATTGTCAAGCGGTTCGCCCATTCCCATCATCACCACGTTGGTCAACTTCTCGCTATGCGGCACGCTCAGCACTTGGTTGATGATTTCGTGCGCCGTCAGGCTGCCATGAAACCCTTGGCGGCCAGTCATGCAGAAGCTGCACCCCATCTTGCACCCACACTGCGTGGAGATGCACAGCGTGGCGCGGTCGTCGTCGGGGATATACACACTCTCCACGGCCTTTGTGCCATCACCAGCGGCAAACAGGTATTTCACCGTGCCGTCGATACTCTGCGCCTCGCGCATGGGCGCATACCGTCCCACGCAATACTTTGCGGCGAGTCTGGCGCGATTCGGTTTCGACAAGTCCGACATTTCGTCGATGCTTTCCACCCGCTTTTCATACAGCCAGCGGCAAATCTGCCCGGCCGAAAACCGAGGCATACCCATCTCGGCCACCACCGCTTGCAGCTGGCCAAGTGTCATCCCCATCAACGGGGTCAATTGCGTTGTTTCCATTTACCTTCCCTTTGGTGCTGCAAAGTTATATAAAAACATAGATTTTTTACATACATAATGCCAAACATATCGTGCTATGATGTATCTTTGCCACAACACTTAACCTTCAAGCGAAACAAAACTACCAATTTATAACTAAAAGTTTTATGAATAAATTATTTAGGAACTTAGGGCTGGCAACAGCCGCCATCACGATGGCTCTGTTGCAAAGTTGCTCCGGGAAAGGGTATGAAACCGTTCCGGGCGACCCGTTAAACACCCGCATATACACGCTCGACAACGGGTTGAAAGTGTATATGACAGTCAATAAGGACGAACCTCGCGTGCAGACCTACATTGCCGTGCGCGTGGGTGCCAAAAACGACCCTGCCGAAACCACGGGACTTGCACACTACTTTGAGCACCTCATGTTCAAAGGCACTAACAATTTCGGCACAACCAACTACGAGGCCGAAAAACCGCTGTTAGACGAAATCGAACACCAATTCGAGGTGTACCGCACCACCACCGACAGCTTGCAACGCAAGGCCATATACGCCACCATCGACAGCCTGTCGCAAGAGGCTTCGAAATATGCCATTCCCAACGAATATGACAAGTTGATGACCGCCATAGGGGCGACAGGCACGAATGCCTACACCAGCTATGACGTGACTTGCTACACCGAGAACATCCCGAGCAACGAAATGGACAACTGGGCAAAAATACAGGCCGAGCGGTTCAAGAATTGCGTCATTCGCGGCTTCCACACCGAATTGGAAACAGTGTATGAGGAATACAACATGTCGCTCACCAACGACATGCGCAAGTTGGTGGAAAGCTCGTTCGCCGCACTGTTCCCGCACCACCCCTACGGCACGCAGACAGTGCTCGGCTCGCAAGACAACCTCAAGAACCCGTCAATCACCAACATAAAGAACTACTTCAAGCAGTGGTATGTGCCCAACAACATGGCAATATGCCTCTCAGGCGACCTCGACCCCGAAGCCACGATGGCCACCATCGAAAAATACTTCGGCGACATGCAGCCCAACAACGACCTGCCCAAGCTCGAAACACAGCCCGAAGAGCCTATCACAACGCCGATTGAACGCGAAGTCACCGGCCTCGAAGCCGAAAGCGTGATGCTCGCCTGGCGATTGCCTGCCGCAGCCTCGCCCGACGCCGAGGTGGCACAAATAGTGTCGCAGACACTCTACAACGAACAAGCCGGACTCATCGACCTCGACATTATTCAGCAACAGAAGCTGCTCACAGCATTTAGCGCACCCTACCAGCTCGCCGACTGCGGCGCATTCATGCTCATAGGGCAGCCAAAGGCCGGGCAGACGCTCGACGAGGTGAAAGACTTGCTGCTGGCCGAGGTGGGCAAGTTGCGCAGCGGCGACTTTGACGACAAGCTGTTAGAAGCCAACATCAACAACTTCAAACTGGGGCAAATGCAACAGTTAGACAGCAACGAAGGCCGCGCCGACTGGTATGTCAACTCGTTTGTCAACGGCACGCAATGGAGCGACGAAGTGGCATCGCTCGACCGCATGTCGCGGCTCACCAAGCAAGACATCATGGCATACGCCGACAAGTACCTCTCCGACTCAAGCTACGTTGTAATTTATAAGCGTCAAGGCACACCTGCCGACCAAAAAATCGACAAGCCTACAATCACACCTATCGCAATGAATCGCGACACGGCAAGCGTGTTCCTCAAGGATATTCAAGCTGCCGCAGCCACTGTGAAACCTATCGAGCCGGTATTCGTCGATTTCTCTAAAGACCTGTCGGTGAGCGAGCCTAAGCCGGGATTGCAAATGCTGTACAAGCAAAACACCACCAACGACATATTCCAATTGATGTATATCTACGACCTCGGCACTAACAACAACAAGCTGCTCGCTGCTGCCGGACAATACATCGACCTGCTCGGCACGAGCGACATGACACCCGAACAGGTGCGCAGCGAGTTCTACCGCATGGCATGTTGGTTCGGCATATCGACAAGCGGCGACCGCTCCTATATCACCCTGTCGGGACTCAACGAGAACATGCCGCAAGCCGTGGCACTGCTTGAGAAACTGCTCAACGACGCAAAGGTCGATAAGGATGCCTACGACAAGCTCGTCGATAACATCTTGAAACAGCGCATCGACGACAAAGCAAGCCAGATAGAGAATTTCGTGCGCCTGCGAAACTACATAATCTATGGCAAGGTAAACCCGTCGAACAACATACTTAGCGAAAAGGAACTGCGGCAACTCGACCCGCAAGCATTACTCGACTGCCTGAAAAACTTGCCGACCTACAAGCACCACGTGGCATACTACGGGCCGAGCAGCCAAGAAGATGTGCTGGCAATAGTGGAGAAAGAACACAAAATGGCCGACACACTCGCCGACCTGCCCGAACGCAGCTTGAAGATGGAGCAAACGCCCGAAAACACCGTTTACATTGCCCCATACGATGCCAAACAAATCTACATGGTGCAATACTCCAACGACGGCAAGATGTTTGACGAGTCAATCGAGAATGCCCGCCAACTGTATAACGAATACTTCAACGGCGGCATGAACTCAATCGTGTTCCAGGAAATGCGAGAAAGCCGCAGCCTCGCCTACACAGCATCGGCAGCCCTAAGCCAACCGGGAATCAAAGACCGCGACAATTATGGCTACATCACTTTCATCGCCACCCAGAACGACAAGATGCTTGATGCCACCAAAGCATTCAACGACATCATCAACAACATGCCAGTGTCGGAACCCGCATTCAAGCTCGCCAAAGATGGCTTCATCACACGTTTGCGCACCGACCGTGTAATCAAGTCGGACGTAATATGGTTCTACCTTGACGCACAAGACCTTGGCCGCACCACCGACTACCGCATCTCGCTCTACAACTATCTGCAAAACGCCACGTTGCAAGACGTCATAGACTTCCAGCAAAAGTATGTCAAGGGGCGCACCTACCGCTACGCCATTCTAGGCGACAAGTCGCAGTTAGACATGAAGGGCCTGCGCAAGATAGGTCCAGTGGTAGAACTCACCACCAAGGAAATTTTCGGATATTGACCAACAACAATTAGGGCTATTCCATAAATAGCACAAAAAATCAGCCAACTAATTCACAGCACATCGTGCCTGAATTAGTTGGCTTTCTTTTATCCTTTTGCAAGTATGCGATTATTCAAGTATATACAATGCTCGTGGAGCGAACGACATATTGGGCAATATAGTCACCTGCTCGCCGGTGAGTACATCGCTGAATGCTTGGCCGGGCCGCATGATTTCGCCATAGATTGACATATCAATATCGAGCTGACGGTCGGTGCCGTTCATGATTATGATGACCTTCTTGCCGTCCAAGCTACGCTCGTAAACATACATGCCATTCTCGGGCATGAAGTGCTTCAATGCACCATGTGCAATTACATCATTGCCGCGGCGCCAATTGGCAAGGCGGCTCATAAAGTCATAGGCTTCGTTTTGCAATTCGCTGCGGCCGGCTGCCACAAACTCATTACTTGCATCGCCGGGGAAACCGCCAGGCACATCACGGCGCACATCGCCGTCGCTGCGCTTCTTGTCGCCGTTCATGAGCAGCTCGGTTCCGTAATACACTTGCGGGATGCCGCGAGTTGTGAGCAGGAATGCCACAGCTTGCTTCCACACGCCGAGGTCGGTTGGCATTTCGAGCAAGAAGCGGTCGGTATCATGGTTGTCGAGGAACGTAAGCACCCGCTGCGGGTCGGCATACAAGTAATCGAGCGACAAGCGGTTATACACCTCGTTCAATCCCTTGCCATACTCCTGTGTGTCGCCATGGAACGCGCTGTTTGCCAGAAGCATCGTCGGGAAATCCATCACCGTGGGCAATTCAGGATTGCCCTTTGTGTTCAAGCGGTTGCCACCTTGCCAAAATGCCGTTCCAGCCACCTCGTTATACCAGCATTCGCCCACGATGTTGTAGCCAGGATATTCGAGCTGCACATCTTTAATCCATTGAGCCATAGGCATCATATCGGCATACGGATATGTATCCATTCTGATGCCGTCGATTTTGCTATACTCAATCCACCAAATGGAGTTTTGAATCAAGTATTTCATCACGTGCGGATTGCTCTGGTTAAGGTCGGGCATCGACGGCACAAACCAGCCCTTCACCGAACGCTCGTAGTCATAATCGCTGGCGTATGGGTCGTTGATGGTCGATAGGCGGAAATTGGTCATCAATTTCCCGTCAGGGTGGTTATACCAGTCGTCCGACGGCATATCCTTCATCCAAGGATGCTCGCTGCCGCTGTGGTTGAAAATCATGTCCATCACCACCTTCATGCCACGCTGGTGTACTTTTGCAATAAGCGAGGCATACTCCTCGTTGCTGCCAAGCCGCGGGTCAACGCGGTAATAGTCGGTCGTTGCATAACCGTGGTATGAGCCTCCAGGCATGTCGTTTTCCAATACAGGGTTGAGCCATATCGCCGTCATGCCCAGCGAGTCGATGTAGCCCAAGTGCTGCTCAATGCCTTTGAGGTCGCCACCATGTCGTCCGCTGGGATTGCTGCGGTCAACCGGGTCGTTAAACCGCAGCCCGGCAACGGTGTTGTTGGTGGTGTCGCCATCGGCAAACCGGTCGGGCATAATCAGGTAAAGCACATCGGCCGATGAGAATGCCGTCGGCTGTATGCCATCGCGCTGCTTCAGCTCATACTTCACTGTCATCGACTTCTTGCCAGTCTTGAACACAATATCCATCTTCCCTGGAGCCGTGGCACGGCCCACGTTGAGGTAGATAATCTGGTAATTGGGGCTGTCGAGCCTCACCACACTGTCGATGCTGATGCCCGGATAGCTAATCGACGGCTCGGCATCGCGTATTTGCGGTGCGTTAACCAGCAGTTGCACACTTGCATTTTTCATTCCTGCCCACCAAAAAGGAGGGTCGATGCGGACATCATCGGTTTTCTCTACTTTCTTTGCCGACACGCTCAAGCCGAATGCAAGCATGAGCAACACGGCGACAATAGTTCTTAGGTTTGTTTTCATGTAATTGAACAATAAGTGAATACTACAAAATAATCGGCAAGTTACAAAAAATCTCGCAAAAAACACTAATCTCAAAATACATTATTTCATTTCCGACACTAATAATATTTAGATGCAACATAATTATTTCTCGCAAATTCTGCCTATTTTTGCACACTTCAATATCAGGATTGAACCCATAATAATGAATACATTTAAACCACAAATATGCCACGCATTGCTGCGCATAGCAACTGTCTTGGCAATTGTCGCCATTTCGACCCAGGCAATGCTCGCCAGCAATAACGACCCGCTGCCCGACAGCCTACTCACCGAGGATAAGGTGTATGAACTCACATTCACCGACATGGCTACCGCCAAGCGCATCATCGACGAGATGCGCCGCCGGGAATTGCTGCCCAAGCATGAATTAGACATGCTCGAAGGCGACCTGCTAATCAACAACCGCTACTACGACGAAGCCGCGAAACTATACCTCGCCGCACTCGAAAGCGACTCGGTGAAAAACGACACAACCACACACATGAGCCTGTTGCACCGCATGATTTCGTGCTACGACGGGGTACACGACGACAAGAACACCGCAACCTACGTGAAACTGCTTTTAGACGAGGCTCGTGCCACGGGCGACAAGGCGATGGAAGCCATAGCCCTGTTTAACATGGGGAAAATGGCCTATTACCAAGAGGACAAGAAAAATGGCTACGAGCTGATGAAAGAGGCAACAGCAATCATGGAACAGTGCGACTATGCCTACAAATATGACAACCTGCGGTATAACTACAACACTATCGTCATCATGCAGCAGCGCGATGAGCTGTATGAAGAGGCACTCGGCACACTGAAAGCACTGGAAAGGGTGGTGACAGCTTCTACCGAAGCCGAGCCAGAAATCGCCTACCTCAACCAAAAAGAGCTGAAAACGCTTTATGCGCAGCAAACCATGATATTGCATAAGCTAAAGCGTGGCAACGAGGCCGAAGCCGCTTACCGAAAGTGGAAGACGGCAGCACCCGAATACACTGCCGACGACTACATAATAGCACCATACCTGTCAAGCACCGGCCGCACCGACGAAGCAATCGACATTTATACCGTGCTGCGTGAACAATTGCGCAACCGTGGCGATACTATCAGCTACCACATGCGGTCGCTGCTGCGCTCATTGGGACTTGCTTATTTCCGCTCAGGGCAATACAAGGCCGCTGCCGAATGCTTCCTGCGACATGCCGACGTGACCGACAGCCTCAAGGTGAGGGAGCAAAACAGCTCGGCACAAGAATTGGCTGCAATATATGAAAACCATAAAAAAGAAACCGAACTCGCCCAGCAGGCCAACAGCATAAAAGTGCGTAACGCGTGGCTTGCAGGCACCACGATAGCCCTGATATTGCTAATAATAATCTTGCAAAGGCAAATACGCTATGTGCAGCTCACAAGGCTGAAAAATGCGGCGTTGGTAGAGAACATACAAGAATTGCTGTCGGCAAAAGGAGAACTCGCCTCGATAAAGCAACATGCCGAAAGCAATAATGTCGAAAGCGACGACGATACCTGCGATGAACACAAACGCATATTCGAGCAAATGGACTACCGCGTCAACAACGAACGACTCTTCCTCAATCCCAGCCTGTCGCGCGACGACTTGGTGCGCATTGCTCACACCGACAAGAATGTGCTTGCCAAAATCATACAACAGCACCAATACGCCAACACATCGGATTACATCAACCGCAAACGGCTCGAATATGCCGCCAAGGAGCTTGAAAATCATCCCGAATACACTATCAACGCAATTGCCGAGTCGTGCGGACTTCCCAACGTTCCCACATTCAACAGGCTATTCCGCAAGCACTTCGGTATGACTCCGACAGAGTTCCGCAAAGCCATAAAACAATAACACAATCTACTGCAAACCAATTGCATACCACATAATATCTGACAAAATAGTACATATTCATGACAGAATAGTATATCTCCACTGGCAACATATTTTGCGACATCGGCTGCCGCCATTACTTTTGCACCAGCAAATAAGAATAGTGCCATACGACAAATTCCAAGTAGTAAAGAATGGAGCAAGTGTGGTGCATACAGCTGCCAATCCATGCACCACACAAGCTCCAACTTAGAGCAAGCCGCAACCAAGCGACAGCCCACGCAAAAGTTATATGTTATCCGTATAAATGTTAAATGTTATCTGAAGTCATCCATGCGGACTGATGCACAGCGCACCAGCCCGCATACTTTTTTATGTTAGCCGAAAAATATGATACAGGATATTAACTGGCTGTATCAAAATTCAGGATTTTGTGATTCTTGTAGAAATGCGATTTATGCTGCTGGATTCCATTTTTTTGACACAGCCACTTAGACCATCAATTTTTCACCCAGAAGTTTGGAGTGAAAATTACCATCAACGTGAAGATTTCAAGACGTCCAAGCAACATCATGAACGACATCACCCACTTTGCCGCATCGGGATATGACGCAAAACACCCGCCCGTCGCCGTGCCTATTCCCAAGCCGACATTGCTCAACGCCGACACCGACGAGAAGAACGACTCCTCCATGGGCAGATTAAATGCCGTGAGTATGAGTGTGCCAAGCACGATAATACACAAATATATGCCCAGGAACACAATTGCCTTGGTGACAACATCGTAGGCAACCACGCGCTGGTTGATGCGCACATTGACGATACTGTTGGGGTGCAACACACGGTAAAGCTCGTTCTTTATGTTCTTAGCCATGAGCTCCATGCGGTCAATCTTGGCACCGCCCGAGGTGGAACCTGCGCACGACCCGAAAAACATGATTATGCACAGCACCATAATCACAAATTGCCCCCACCCCTCGAAATCGGTCACTATGAAACCAGTGGTGGATATGGCCGAGGTGCAAGTGAACAAGGCATCAACCACAATGGTGCCTATACCACGCCCGTCGGTCCCGGCAAAGTAAACATAGGCAATGCACAACACAGCCGCCGAAAGCACAGTGCCTGCATACCAGCGGAATGTGGCATTAGAGGCCAGCGCCCTTACATTGCCGCACGCGGCATGGTAAATGAGCGCAAAATTCACTCCGCCAAGAAACATGAATATCGTCACAGCAATATCGACATACATAGAATCCCACCAAGCTATGCTTGCATTCTTGGTCGAAAAGCCGCCAGTCGATAGCGCACTCATCGAGTGGCAAACGGCATCGAACAAATTCATCGGCCCGGCCCACAGCAGCACGCACAGCAAACCTGTCAATGCGATATACACCATCCACAACCCCTTGGCTGTGGAGCTGATGCGCGGCCGCAACTTATCGTGGGTGATACCAGTCACTTCGGCATTGAACAGCTGCATACCTCCCGAATGGTTGAGCATCGGCAGCACGGCAAGCGAGAAAAGTATGATACCCATACCGCCCACCCAGTGCATCACCGCGCGCCAGAAAAGTATCGCCTTTGGCAACACTTCAACGTCGGTGATTACAGTAAGCCCAGTGGTGGTGAAACCCGACATCGTTTCCATGAAAGCCGATGCCATATTGTCGATGGAATGGGTGAAGAAAAACGGCAATGTGCCGAAAGCCGAAAAGAAAAACCACACTACCGGGGTAAGCAAAATGCCCTCGCGCTTGTGCATATCCATGCTCTTAGGCCTCAAGCCGAATGTCATGGCACCGCCCACACCGGCAGTAATAAGCACCGAGTACAACATTGCCTCGACGGCCTGCCACTCTTCATAAACAATACCCACCACAAGCGGAGCCACCATGAACAATGCCTCCATGATTAGCAACCACCCAAGCACCCTGAAGATAGCCGCAAGATTTATCGTGGCCTTCTTCCTGAATATCGAATACACATGCATGATACCGAAACTTATTACTTGAACAGTTTTTCCATCTTGTGTAATGCGCCATGCAGGCAAAATATCACAACATGGTCGCCAGCCTGTATGCGAGTGTCGCCTTTCACCAGCAACCCCTTTCCATCGCGCACAAGCCCTGCTATGGTCATGTCGCGCGACAGGTTAAGGTTCATCACTGCATCGCGAGTTATGCGCGCACCCTCCTTCACCACCAATTCGGCCACTTCGGCATCGGCAAGGGCCAGACACTTCGAGTTGCTCGAATCGCGGTCGAGCATAAGCTGGAAAATGCGGCTCGACGCAAGCAACTTCTTGTTAACCACCGAACCTATGTTAAGCCCCTCGGCCTCGGAAATGAATTGTATGTTTTCCACTTCGGCAATCGTCTTCTTCACGCCATATTCCTTGGCGGCAAGGCAGCCGAGTATGTTGGTTTCGGAGCTATCGGTCAGTGCCACGAAAGCCTCGCAGTCGCTCACGCCCTCTTCCTGCAACAGTTCCACGTTGCGTCCGTCGCCGTGTATGATGTTACACTCGGGCAGCGATTCGGCAAGCTCGTAGCAGCGTTTGCGGTCGCTCTCGATGATTTTGAACTTATACCGTCCGGCCGCCGCCCGCACCAATTGCACGGCTATGCGGCTGCCCCCCATTATCATGACGTGCTTAACCTCGACGGGCTTCTTGCCAGTCATTTCAAGCACATTGGGAATGAATTCCTTTGTCGTGGCTATGTACACGATGTCGCCCTCGCACACCCTGTCGCCTCCGCCGGGAATTATGGTTTCGTGGTTACGCTTGATGGCCGAAATGTGCATGTAGCCCGACTGCATGGCAAGCTCTTTCAGCTGCATACCCACCAGACGGGCATTGCTGCGCAACTTCACACCCACTATCACCAAGTGGCCGTCCACCAACTCAAACCAGCTACGCACCCATGTGCGTTTGAGCGACGTAAGTATTTCTTGCGCGGCAAGATACTCGGGGTATATTACATCGTCAACACCCATGTTGGTGAAAAACGACTTGTTCTCGGGCTTCATGTACTCGAAATTGTCGATGCGCGCCACCGTATTGGCAGCCCCGAATTTCTTTGCCATGGCGCACGCCACCAAGTTACGCGACTCGAATGGTGTCACTGCAATAAACAAGTCACACCCTTTCGCACCCGAGTCGCGGAGCGAAGCAAACGAATTAGTCCGTCCTGCAAATGTCATCAGGTTATACATCTCAAAATCATTGAGCCGCTCTTCGTCCTCGTCGATGAGTATGACATCCTGCCCCTCCTCCGACAACAACCGACCCAAGTGGCTACCCACCTCTCCGGCTCCAGCTATAACGATTTTCATCTTACTGATTCTATTCTTTTATCTTCCTAATATACTTAAAATCTGCTCCTTTATGCTGGCATTATCCATGCCACATGCCTTGCGCAATTGCGCAATCGTGCCTTGGGCCACAAAACGGTCGGGCACACCTATGCGCTTCACGTTCACTGCCATGCCATGGTCGTTGAACCATTCCACCACGGCCGCGCCGAACCCTCCACGAAGCACCCCGTCTTCAACGGTTATTATGTGAGTAAAGCGGCTGCCCACTTCGCGCAAAATTTCCTCGTCGATGGGATTGAGGAAAATCATGTCGTAATGCGCCACATGGCAGCCATCGTCGCCAAGCTCGCCTATAACAGCCTGCACATCGTTGCCAATGGGGCCTATAGTCAACACAGCCACACGGTCGCCGTCGCACAATTTGCGTCCTTTACCCACCGGCAATTCATGCATGGGGCATTGCCAATCGACAAGCACGCCATTGCCTCGCGGATAACGGATAGCAAACGGGCCATGCTTCCCACTTTGTGCCGTGTACATGAGGTGGCGCAGGTAATGCTCGTTCATCGGCGAACTGACCACGATGCCGGGAATCGACCCGAGATAGGCCATGTCAAACACCCCATGGTGCGTGACACCGTCGTCGCCGACAAGCCCGGCACGGTCGATGCAGAACACCACAGGCAACTGTTGCAGAGCCACGTCGTGTATTATTTCGTCGTATGCGCGCTGCAAGAAAGTTGAATATATGCAACAAAATGGAATCAGCCCATCCTTTGCCATGCCTCCCGAGAATGTCACGGCATGTTCCTCGGCAATGCCCACGTCGAAAGCACGGCGCGGCATCTCTTCGAGCATGTAACTTAACGAGCAGCCCGTAGGCATCGCCGCCGTTACACCCACAATCTTGGGATTTTGCTGCGCAAGTTCTATGATTGTGCGTCCAAACACATCCTGGTATTTCGGCGGCCTCCCGGCCGTGTTCTCAGCCAGCCGCTCACCAGTGGCAGGGTCGAACCGCCCCGGAGCATGCCATGTCACAGGGTCATCCTCGGCCGGCTTGTATCCCTTGCCCTTGCGAGTGCGCAAGTGTAGCAACCGAGGGCCTTCCATACCCTTTATATCGTTTAAAGCCCTGACGATGCGCACCACGTCGTGCCCGTCGTAAGGGCCGAAGTACCGTATGTCGAGTCCTTCAAAAATGTTTTGTTGGCGAGTAAGCAGGGCCTTTATGCTATTGTTGAAGCGCAATATTAGCCCGCGGTGCTTCTCGTCAATCAGGTGCAGTTTTTTAAACAGGTGATACACCTTGTAGCGCAAGTGGTTGTACGACTTCGACGTGTTGATTCGTGTCATGTACTCATTGAGCGCTCCCACGTTTTGGTCGATTGCCATGTCGTTGTCGTTAAGGATTATGAGCAGGTTGCTGCTCGAAAGCGACGCATTGTTAAGCCCCTCGAACGCCAGCCCGCCGCTGATTGACGCATCGCCTATGACAGCCACCACATTACGCCGCGGCTCGCCGCTCAACTTCGATGCCACTGTCATACCCAATGCAGCCGATATTGAATTGGATGCATGTCCGGCAATGAAACTGTCATACTCGCTCTCCGACGGATTGGGGAAACCGCTCAGCCCGCCCCATTTGCGCAACGTGTCGAAACGGTCGCGGCGGCCTGTAAGCAACTTATGGCTATACGCTTGATGCCCCACGTCCCACACTATGCGGTCGCGCGGAGTGTCGAACACATAGTGCAACGCCACCGTGAGTTCCACCGTTCCCATGCTCGAAGCGAAATGCCCCGGATTACGCGACAGGGAGTCGATTAAAAATTTCCTGATTTCGCCACACACCTGCGGCAAGTCCTCCACCGCCAAGCGTCGCAAGTCGTCGGGGGTGTTTATCTCCGACAACAACGGGCATTCTTTTTTTATATCAAACTCTGGCACAATTTATTTCTCTAACATTCGTTGTTACATCTTTCATTTGCCTGCGGGTATTGCGTCGATGCGCCGTCAATCTTTGCGATTACGCACATACTTCTTATACAACGGGACAAACACCACCACGCCCGAGGCGACTATCGCAAATAATACCATGAAGTCGATACGCTCGGCACGCACCAACAAGATGATACACAGCGCCAACCACAACAAAGCCACACAGGAAAAGCGGAAGATTTGATATTTTGTCATTACATTTCTTTCCTATATATCCTTTTAAGCATTGCAAATATAGTGCAAGTCGAGCGCAAAAACAAAAAACAGCTCGCTGATTTTTTGCTTTGCCGAGACGCAGCCTATATTCTTCAAATATAGTGAATGTCGAGCGCAAAAAGAGGGTGTATCAAAATGCAAATTTGCGCAATTTTGTAGGGACGCACGGCCCGTGCGTCCGCTGCGCAATTAGGTATATATTTTATTGATTTACAGATGGTTAATTGAGTTTTGCAGCACTCGGACGCACGAGCCGTGCGTCCCTACGAGGTGGGTCATGCCAATTTTGATACACCCTCTGGCCTAACCTATGCCCGAGCCATATTTTACAACCACACCGCCATCGCAATCTATAATATTGCAAAATTTAAACAGGCTCTAATATTATTTAGTGAACTATATTTGCCTATTTGCCACTTTATACCGATATTTGTTAAACAATAAAACGCCCAGAACGACGCTGATTGCCATGGCACGATGTTTGCCAGCATTCAAGTCGTGACAAATAGGCATATTTACTAACAAAGCGACACACACAATGTATTTTCTACTCATAATATTGCTACTGCTAT
Source organism: uncultured Muribaculaceae bacterium (assembly GCA_944321715.1). Classification (GTDB taxonomy): domain Bacteria; phylum Bacteroidota; class Bacteroidia; order Bacteroidales; family Muribaculaceae; genus Avimuribaculum. The sequence goes on from CALUMJ010000033.1 coordinate 30,821, forward strand.
TCCTGCTATTATACCCCGTCATAAAAGCAGGTTTCAAGATATGGATGCAAATGCGCCAAATGAACAAGGCATTCCAGAATGCACAACCACGCGGCAACAACGGACGGCAGCAACAACGCAATGGCAACGCGTCGGCAAGCGGATACCACCGCCACAAGAGGCATGGCGGGAAAATTTTCGGGCCAGGCGATGGCGAATATGTGAATTTCGAGGAAATCATCGAGCAACGCCAGTCGGTGCAGTACGTCGAAGTGGGCGATGTGGAGCCACGCATCACCGATGCCCGTTATGAAGAAATATAGACGCCGGCATCATAACATTTTGACCACCACATAACCAGCATACAACGCCGCAAGTCCGGCAACAAGGCTGAGCACTACATAAAATGCCGCCAGCGCAAACTCTCCGCCACGCAGCAACAGTAAACTTTCGTTGGCAAAAGTGGAAAACGTGGTAAAACCTCCGCAAAGCCCGACGGTGAGGAACAAACGTAAGTGCGCACTAAGCAAATTACCTCGCTCAAAGAGAGCATAAAACACCCCGATTGCAAGACAACCCAACACATTTACCACAAATGTACCCAACGGGAACGAATGTTGCCAACCCTCATTGGCAACCTTGCCGACAAGGTAGCGCAATACCCCACCCACGAAACTTCCAAGCCCTATGGCGACCAGCGTCTTAATCATAACCCATCTTTTCTGAGCCACAAAGTTACAAACTGTTCACCAACATCTAAACAGTTACGTCCTTTGGAATGTCTTCATTTTTGCCGTCGGCAAGCGAGATTGTGTCAAAATGCCGATTTGTGCGATTTTGTAGAATTGCATGTCGTAATTGCAAATACAGTTATTGGTCGTAAGGGATATTCAATACATTTACATCGTTGTAGGGGGTGTGTCAAAATAGCGATGTCTGAAACAATCAGCAATTACAGACAGGCAATTATGTAGAACCGTCATATTATGGCACGGCTGTCCCAAATAAAATGTTAAAAATTTGCATATCTGTATAATTTTGTGACAGTTAGTGTGCAATTTTTTGCCGGAGGATTTTGGTTTGCTGGCGTGATATGGA
>CALUMJ010000034.1 GCA_944321715.1 uncultured Muribaculaceae bacterium
GTATCTGCCATATTTGCCAAGTTTCTCACCTTCGGGAATAGTTTCTCCCGGTTTAATTCCCTTATAATAAAAACCGTAACTTGCCAGCCCTATATGAAGTTTCTCGTATGGGAAATATTTCCATTCGGTCAAAATCGATTCCTTCATCTTGTCAAGAGGTGAATTGTGCGTTGCCACACGGCCCCATGTACCTCCTCCCATGTCATAAAACATGATGTTAATCCAGTCGGCACAGTCGCAAAGCTGTTTTGCTTGTTCGGGAGTGTACTTGCGATAATGGTGCAGTGCCGTTGTGAGCCAGTATTGACGTTTACCGTTTCCAAGCTCGGTCAAAGCAGCCCTGATTTTTTGCATGAAGCTAATGTGCAAGTCCTCGACTATGGTGTGTTCCCAGTCCAATTCTATGCCGTCATAGTCATATTTTTTCACAAACTGCGCCATCATTTTGGCAAATTTCTCGCTACGCTCGGGCGAAGATGCTATGTCGATAAATTCCTGCCCCGGAAATGAGCAGAGTATTTTTCCACCCGTTTCATGAACCGTCGCCACATATTTACCGACAAACTCGGGGTCTTTATACTTGTGGTCATCTACATATTTTTTGTTTATTTCGCTCTGCGACAAATCAAAATCCTCTACTTTCCATGCAGGGGCTGCCGAAAAATAGATGAAATCGAAGTCTTGTAACTCTTCGGCTACAATTTCGTTTTGCGACTTGAACCACGAGCTTACCGAGTAAGTGGCGTTGATTAATTTCTGCGCCTGCAAAACCGGCGATAATGCGATTGCGACACAGCACACCGCAACCATAGATGTAATTTTTCTCATTGTTAGGTTTATTTGTTAAAGTAATAATCTTTGGGCAAAGATACTACTCCGCGAGCGCAACTGCAAATCGCGTTCATGCGCCATAAGCCAATCGACTTACTCCTAATGCTATTTTTTAAGACTTCTCAATTTACGCTGAAGGCCAAACACAAACCGTGGATTCATGGCCGATGCCCATAATACTAAGTAATCGGCACACGGCACAATGGGTAATATCTTCAAGGCCTTACGTAAAATGCCGCCCATTCTGTCAAGTACCGAATTTCTAAACTCTGTCCTGACAGGGAACATCGTCATCCCCCAAAAAGTCAGACGGACATCAAGCACCAAAACCCGTAACCAATAACGAGCTGCACGACGCCCAGCCATATAATCGATATGCGATTCTAAGCACAGCAAATTATATTCCGACCACCGCTCCTGATTGCCACTACGAGAAACCGACCCCTTAGCTACCCTATTACAATAGCCATGTAATTGGATTACTTTAACTCGATTTGCATTATAAAAGCAACGAGGAAGCCATTCGGCATCTTCAGCTATTCGCAACTCAAAAAACAGCTCATTCTCTATCAACAATGCTCTACGGAAAATTTTATTCCAAGGTTCCGCATTGCAATGATTCTTCAAGAAAAATTGCTGCCCCGTAATTACCTGCGACCCCCTGAATCGGGTAATATTCCACCGCCCATCTTCGTTAAAACGTGAAGCATTAAAGACCAGCACATCCAAATCCATGCTTATTATAGTCTCGCGCATTGCCGATAGCACATTTTCTACAACTTTGTCGTCACTGTCCACGAACCACACATAATCGCCCTGCGCTTGCCGCAAACCGGCATTCCGCGTTGCCGTTGCGCCAGCATTCTCATGCGTGAATACGCGAACACACGGATATTGCCGTTCATAATTGCGAGCAATTTCCAAGCTCTTATCGGTCGAACCGTCGTCATACAGGATAATTTCATACTGTTCGGTTGGTATGTCTTGGTGCAGCATACTCTCGACACATTCAGCAAGATACCGTTCTGCATTATATACCGGAACTATAAAACTTAGCCATTTTCCCATAATGTTTATATCCTCGTCATTCTAAATTCATGAAATACTCCTTCTTAGGCACAACGACCTACTTCCTCTCGTTTACCAAAGATTCAAATAAATTGCACCACTGCTCACCAACGCTTTCGATGGAGTATTGCGCGACTTTTTCCCGAGCCTTCTGCCCCATGCGCTGCCGCAATCCTTCATCCTCAATCAACCTGGTTATACTGCTCGACAATTTGTCGATGTTACCATCTTCGACCAAGAAACCATCCACTCCGTCGCTTATAATATCGCTCGGGCCGCAAGGACACGCAAAAGACACTACTGGAAGTCCGCTCGCCATCGCCTCCAATAAAATCATAGGAAGACCTTCGTAACGAGAACTCAACACGAAGATTGAGCTTTCCCTCAATTTTGCATCAATATCGGGCGCATTATGTTCCAAAAAACAATTTTCGGTCAATCCTAATTTCTCGATTTGAGCCGAAAGCCGCTCACGCAGGAAGCCATCACCATAAATTTTCAACACCCAATCTTGATGCACGGCAACGACTTGCGCCCAAGCTGCGATTAATCGGTCAAAACCTTTCTGATGTACATAGCGTCCAGCCGAAATGGCCTGCTTGCTTGTACAGGTTGATACAACATCGGGAAAAAATGTCGTAGGATTGGGAATTACATGTACATTCTTCAATTCGTGCCAGTAGCCTGCATCTTCATGCGTCAGCACAACAAAAGCCGCAAGTTTCTGCAATTTGCTAATCATCAACTTCTGCCAATGGCGTTCAATCATGCCATGAAGCCATCGCGGCATCCACGGCGGGGCTGGGAAATGCCTGTAATGAAGCCTGTTGAAATGGATTTCTCCTATTTTAATGCTTCCATCAGTCATTTTGTGCATCACGTTGATGTCGCGGCGCAGCAGCGACACCGTTATATCGGGCTTTATTTCATTGAGGCACTTATCCAGTCTGCCCTTCAATTGGCACATTTTCTTATTATACAATAATATGCGTTTGATAAAAGGGTATTTATACGGTTCCTCAAAGTCGATGTCTAACTGATGGACTTGCACCCGTTGGTCTAATGCAAATGCGTAATCCCGACCTGCTCCATCAGTTATGATTATATGCACTTCATAACCGACAGATACCAAATAATTGGCCTTCAAGGTAACAACCCGCTCCATGCCGCTGGGATTATGCAAACCTGGTATGCAATAGGCAATCTTCATTTATATATTCTTGCTTAAATCTTTTTATTGTTTTAAAATTATATGCTAATGCCGTCGCAATCTATTGCGCAACTTCAATGCCGCACGTCGCAGCCACGGCAGGTATTCGCCCTGCTTGATATTGTACAACACCGATTGGCTGTCAAATACCATTTTAAAATTGGCCGTGCAAAGCACAGGCTTGCCAGTTATGCGGTTAATCTCCTCGGCCTGTCCTTGGTTGCTTTCAACAAACAGCACATATTGTGGCTTTTTGTATTCCTCAGCCTTAAACCGGCCATGGCAGTTTGCCTTGCGGCGGGCCGCCATGTCGGGTAAGTCGAGCATGACAAGTTTGCCATATTTCACACCATTGCGGGCGAGCCATTCTTCGGTTTCGGCTCGATATTTTTCAAGCCGCGATGTCACCAATGTTCCTATCTCGGCTCCTGGAATAAACAACGGCTTGGCATTTAGCAAAAACTGGCGATAGCGAGGCCCGTCATCGTTCTCTTCGTGCGTAGGGTCAACACACAATACCCCATCGATGTCAAAACAAGCCTTTTTCAATATCGTGTGGTTCATTATGTTCCACTGGAAGTAGCGTGGCAGTGGTGCAATCTCCACATAATAATCGACAAGATGCTTCTTCTCGGGAACCACATATATGGCACAATATTTTATATCATACTGCCCCTCAAGGCCTTTCAACAGATTTTTACACCTTTCCATAGCCGCACCCGATGCGATGCTGTCGTCAACCACAAGCACTTTCTTAAACTCATGCGCATCAATGAATTTTCCTCGTTCTCCCGATTGGTAGATATGTCCGTTTATAAACGACCCAAGGTCGGTAACTCGGCAATTAAGGTATAGCGCAAGCAGGTTGGCAGGAAACATGCCGCTGCGCGGTATGCCCACAATGAGGTCTATGTCGCGCGGGAATATATGCAACCCACCCAATATTGCCCTGTTCAAGTCATCAATCGTGCGGTAGTTCATCTCTTGCTATTTTCGTAATTTTCTATGATTCTGTATATTTTTTTCACGCTGTTTTCCCAACTATGGGTGTGGGCAAATGCTATGCGCTCGCTGCGCAACTGCTTGTCGCCCACTTCGCCAAGAGCCTTATGTATGGCTTGCACATATTCGTCACAGCCGTTGGCAAGGTGGGTATAATTGCCGAATACATCACGCATGGTGTGGGTTTCAGTCGCTACCATCGGCTTGCCAAGCGCAAGGTATTCGTCGGCTTTGAGCGGATAGTTGCCTATGGTCACATCATTGACAATCTGTGGATTGATACACACGTCAAATGCGTTAATATAGGCCGGCACTTCGTTTGTGTCTTTGCGGCCGAGAAAATACACATTGCGCATTTCGTGCAAGCGGCTGGCAGCAAAAGTGTCATCTTCGGGTCCGACAAATACAAAATTCCATTGGCTGCATCGTGCCGCAAGCTCTTCGAGCAGCGGAATATCCAATCGAGTGGAATTGACCGTGCCCATGTACCCTATTATTGGGCGACCGATAGCCTTAATATCCTCGGGCACTGTGTAGTCCTTGTCCGAATCATATATGTCCAAATTCACCCCCGTTTCAATCGGATATGTATTGGGGTTCAACTGCTTGAAACGCTCGGCAAAAAAAGTGCTGTTGGCAAGCACAACGTCGGAATAGCGAGCCAGTTCATCTTCAACCCTTCGGCCATGTTTCAACCAATACTTGTCGCCGATTACGAAATCGCGGCAATAATACACCGACACAGCCGGGTGAATTATATCTTTCAAGTAACGGCTTCGATATATGTCGGTATCTATAAGGTGGATAAAATTGTGCAAACTGAATTGCCTTATAACTCCTTGCAAATACCTGCCAATTTTGCGGTTGTTGTATTTGTTGACTGCATCAAACAGCCATGTAGTGGGCAACTTGCTCACGGGTAAAACCATAAACGGACAATCGACGACCCACATATTGGCATTGATTTGCCTCACACTCGGTTCATCGCCACTCATTGCAGCCACACGGTGGGCATTGATTTTCGCATCTTTGTTGCGCATGGCGGTCAAGTCCAATGGCGTGTTGACATACAGCACACGGTTCCTCTTGGATATTTCCAAGGCGGTATTCTTTATTGTGCTGCCTATTTCAATATCCCACGGTTGCAGGCTTGTTATTATAAAATCTCTACCTTCCATTTTCAGCTTTTGATTTCCTTGTCGGTTGTTGTAGTGACACTTAATTTATCTCCGTTTATGGCTATGCCGAGGAATGTGAACATCAGCAGCATAGTCGGGAATTGCCCGAGGAACGCATTACCGTAAGCACTGACCATAAGGCCAAACGTACCACAAAGCATGGCTATTAGATAACCGCGCAGCTCATTGTCTTTAATCTTGCACATCACTATGTAGCTGCACTTCAGCATCACGGCCACAAGTGTACCTACATAAAGAATCAAACCAACGATGCCCGTTTCCATCCATATTTTCACATACCACGAATCATGCGGAATGAGCGTGGTGACACGATAGCCATACTTGCGGTTTTCCACACCACCAAGCCCAATACCTTCGCCAAACGGCTTGTTCTTAAGATACTCGCGCAATGCCGCCTGGTTGTGCATTCGTACTTGGAACGAGGCATCCTCGGTGGGACGGAATGCGGTGCGCATTCGCCTGATAAGCGCATTGCCTTCGCCTATATAAGTAAACGCAAAAAACACATACACGCCCACAAGTGTCACTCCGCCAACGGCCATTGCCTTGAAATTTTTCGACAAAATGGTGTATATGGCCAGCCCGGCCAGCGGCACAATCATCGCACCACGTGTTCCCGACAGGAACATTGCATACATTGCCAACAAGCCGACTATGGCATAGTATATTTTCCATGCAATCTTTTTCTCGTAAAAAAGCAACAAAAGGAACATGATGCCAGCGCAACCCATGTTTGACCCGCAATTGCCCGCATCGGTGAAAATCGACGGGTACCTTATCAGGCTTCCGCCTTGTATGATGTGCGTCTTGATGGAGTCTGTTTCAATCAGCCACCTGATTTCGTATGGGTCGAAGCCCATGAACCGCTGCATCAAAATTTTGGCCACGGCTACCAACGTCAACACCGAAAATAGCAAGACCAGCCACCGCAATTGCTTGAACTGGGTGAACACCAGCGACACTATGACCGCCATCATCAGCCCTTGGTAAATCAACCGCCGCGCCATGAGCCATGCCTCAAACACGGCTGTAGGATTGACAACCTCCAACACGCAATATACCGTCCACACAAGCGACAAGCCTGTCAACAGATTCGCGGCCCTATTCCACCCATCCTCGCGTTTCACTACCTTGTGCATGATAATGAGCAATAACTCCACCCACAATATAATATCCATCACGACACTTATACCCGGGGCATAAAAATACCTCAACACGCCCATTACAAGATAGTTGAATGTAAATATCGCGAAAAACATCAACAACGGGCTATTGACCAATGACAGCAGCACAATTACCCCAAGCGGCGCGGCAAGCACGATGGCAAATGCCGTCATATCGCCATTGGACAACGTCGCCGCAATGCAGGCAAGGCCGATAACAGCAAACAACGCCATGAAGCGATGCCTGCTCACCTCTATTCCTTCAGGGAAAAACCTATTCCATATTGCTGATTTCATAATGGCGAATATATGTATGCATGGTGGTAATCCGACTTATTCCACAGCATTACCGCGCGAAGTAAGTCCTATATGCATAAACCGCGCCATCACGCGATGGTGGTACATCGACGGTGGCAGGTCGCCTGTATAATCTTCCACATCGAAGCGGTTGGCATTGTTTAATATCATCTTAAACGGCACAGCATCACCAGCTTCCTCCTCAAAGTTTTTCAGCATATCGGTGTCACTTTTCCTCCACACGCGACGGGCATTGGCAACAAGCAAGTTTATCGATGCCAATTGCAGCAACCGTGGTGGAATGCTATTCGACATCAACGATGGATGCTCGATTAACACCACATTGTAATTGACAGCCTCACTGGGGTCAATTATGCAACTGAAATCCTCGGTGAGCACATATCCCTGCGATTCGGTCTGCAAGATGTCCACATTCACATAGCCGACCTGCAGTCCTATCCTTTCCCATTCCCTCTTTAAATATTCAATCACAAAACTCTTCCCTTCTTTACCATCGATGCTCACCACGTTCACATAATTCACCGTGCGAGGCTTCAAGTAGCGATTTAGCTTGCCACAAATGTTAATAGCTGCAATTTGGTTCCACACATCTGCATGGCGGCGGGCACGTGCCGACCCCCTGCCGGCCAAGGCTCCAACTGGCGAAATTCCCGTAAGGCGCAATGTGCGGTCGCCGTCGCGCAATGTGCGGTCGAGCATCTCCACCAGCAACTGATAGAGAATTATGAAAACTATGCTGCCGCAGAATGCCGCTACCACATACAAGAAACGCTTGCTCTTGTTGGGAGCGAGAGGGAACACCGGCTCGTTCACTGTGTTAAGGTTGGCCGTGGTAAGTTGTAGATTCTTTTTCCGTGCATACGCTTCGTTGAGCGAGTGCAGCATTTCAATATAGGATTTCTCGGTAAAACTTATTTCGCGTTCGCGCCGTTTTATCTCTGTTCCCAATGGCGACAATTGCCTGTAAGTGGCGGCAAACTCTCCGCGCCGCGAGTCAAGCACATCTATCTCGGCCTCGGCTTTGGCTCGCTCAATCACAGCGGCAAGCCATTGAGTGGCATATTCATCGCTCACCATGCCATGCGACGTGTAACGAAACGCATTAATGCTGTCCGACAATTCGTGCAGTGCTTTTTCGTTCTCGGCAAGTTGCTTCCTGTAATCATTCAACCGAGCATCGCGAGAAGCCACCTCTTCCGACGAAAAAAGCTCGGTTTCCACCACCTTTGAATTTATATCGGTGAGGCGATTAAGCCTGTCAAGAAAATCGCTATTCGACAAAAACAGTTTTTCGTTGTCAGCCATGTGCTGCTCCATTTCTTCAACCACCCTCGAAGCCCGGCGGTACGACATCAATGCCTCGTCGTATCGGTCGAGATAGTTGTTATATGAAGTGGCAAGCGCGCTCGTCTGCTCGTTATAGTTTATGATGTTGTTGTCAACATTATACGCCGTGAGCTCGTCTTCTTGCTGCGTGAGTTGACGACGCAATTTGTCAACCTCGTCTTCAAAGTATTCTATGACATCGTTTGTGGAATTGTACCGCAATTTATTGTAACTTGCAAGCAATTCTTCATTGAAAAGCTTTACCGTATTGGTGGTTATGCCAGGGTCGTCGTTGGTGTAAGAAATCTCCACCATGTCGCTATTCTGCACTCGGCTCACTGTCACTGCCGACAATGCGGCATAACTATAATGTGGGTCGCCGCTGTTCAGCAAATTATAGATATAATTCCTGCCCGAGGCCTTTTCCACCTTCCTTAGCCGGTCAACCGTTATTTCAACCGAGTTCTTATCGACAAGATTCAACACTTCCTGCGGCATTTGCGACACAAGCAGTCTGTAATTCTCGGCCGTGATGTAGGCATTGTCGGTGTTGGGGTCGCCGTATATCAAGTTCATCGATAATAACCGCAACGACACATTTTCGAGTGTACTTTGCGCCTTAACCAAGTTGAAAAGGTTATCGAAAATGGTACCCACCGATTGCCTGTTAGCCGACTCGTCGATAGTCGTTCCCGATACCAGCCCGGTGTAAATCGTAGTCCTCACAGTGTAGGTCTTGGGCAGGAATTGTGTGAAATATGCCACTATTATCGTCACTACGACACTGCCAATCAACAGTTTGTAACGATTGCGATATAAAAATCGTGATATAAACAATGGTATATCCATATCTTTTCGGGAACGGGTGTAGTGGTTTAATTATGGTTTAACGGCGTATTATGGCAATGTTGGTCATCATTTCGAGCATCGTGATGGCATTGTACAGCATTACCTTTGATTGCTCATAGTCAGAGATGGCTTGCGACCGTCGGCTCCGTTCAAGCGAGAGCGATGTGATGTCGATTTTGCCATTTACAAAATCTTGCTCGGTGATGCGCATTTGGGCGTTATACAAGGCTGCCGCTTCGGCCTTGACATGTATAGTCGATAGCTGCGCTACCACAGCGTTGTAGGCCTCTACTATCGCCATACGGCGGTTTTCAAGACTCACTTCGTAGGAATACTTCAACCTGTCGATTGCCGCTTGTTGTTTTTGGCGTTTATATTTGCGGGTAAATATGTCACCCAACGGGAGGCTGAACGACACACCTACTCCATAGCCGTGGTTAGCTTGCCTACTTTGGTCGTATGTGATGCCTTCTACCAAATACCCATTTGACCAATATGAATTGTACCCATACTGGTAATTGGCTTGGAATCTCAAGTAATTGAGCCACTCTCGGTTGATAATCGCCATTTCGGCGTATGCTTCGGCAAAGTCGGTTTCATACGTCTTGATTGACGGGTGCTGCTCTGCCGTGGCAAGAAATACCGACAGCGGCGGCAACTCGATTTCATCAAAACGCTCCATTGCATTCCACAACGAGTCGATTGACGCACCTCCTATCACCACAGGCTTGTCGGCCGCAATACTTTGTGCCGCGGTTCGGTTTGTAAAAACCGATGCCACAGCCACCATCAGCAATGTTATTATATAGTTAAGTTTCATAAACGTTTTCGGTCGGTCTGAGAAATGTTACACATCGTCTTTCTGAACAAAAGCCGTGAACGTGCGGAAAATTATTTTAATATTCAGCCACAGGCTATAAGTTTGTGCATATTTTATGTCAAGTTGCTTGCGCTCTTCGGCCGATAACCTGCCACCTTCGCCACGCTTCTCTACTTGCCACAGCCCGGTGAGCCCGGCGGGAGCCATGAAGCGCATGGCATCCTCGTCGTTGGTCAATAGTTCGGCCTCATACAACGGCAACGGACGATTGCCCACTATCGACATGTCGCCCTTGAGTACATTGAACAATTGCGGAAGCTCGTCGATGCTGTATTTGCGTATGAAACGTCCGACCTTGGTAATACGCGGGTCATGTTCAAATTTCACAAAAGCATTTTTCTGCTCCTCGACTATGCTGTCGAGATATTTCTTCTCTTCGATTATATAATCATCGCCAATGAGCATATTCGACAAGTCGGCATTTTCAATACCGTTGCTATCAATGTGTATTTTTTGCGCCGATGTTTCTTCCTTCTTATCATTGCCAGCAGCATACTGATTGTATTTGCTCAATTCCTTCAAACGCCTGTCGGCATCGGCATACATTGAGCGAAACTTAAGGAAATCAAACACACGGTAGTTACTCCCCACGCGCTTAGATTTGTAGATGACACGCCCAGGGCTTTCAATCATGATAGCAAGAGCCACAGCAAGCATCAACGGCGACAACACGACAATTGCACCCAACGAAAACAAGATGTCGAAGATACGTATGCCTATTGGCAACTTAAACAACTTAACTTTCCCCTTGTGCAGGTCGGTGTCGCGCAATTTATTAGTCACAAAATTTATCACATACAGCCGTTGGCGGAAATCCTCCTTGTCTATGTCGTCGGGCATCATATCATTGAACCCTATTGTTTCATACCGTTTAGGGGTGTCTTCGTCATGGTTGTAGAGCAACACCAAATAAGCCCGCGGATAAGCCGACTTGAGGCAATCGATACAGCCGCGCAGCTTATCCACAATGCCTGCTTCAACAAAAAACAATTCGGAGTGTTTGCCCGCAGCCGTGCGGCTCAGCAACATTTGCACCTCGGCCTCGGCCGCCGACACCGAGAGGCGGTGCAGATTGCCATCAAGCAAGTTCCAAAAATACCTGAACGTATTGTCGGTTTCTCCTATGTAAATCATGCCTTCAATACCTTGTCAACACATTCCTTATGCGCGTTTTCAACTCAAGCGGGTTGAACGGTTTCACAATATAGTCCACAGCGCCCTCTTCGAGCAATTTGATGCGGTCAGAAGTGCTGTCTTCCGACGACAATATTATCACTGGTATGCTCTTGTAGAACTCATTACCCTTCAAATATGCCAGAAATTCACGCCCCGACATCTCGGGCATGCGCAAGTCGGTGACTATAAGGTCGGGCAATTCATTATTTGCCAGCCATTTTATCGTCTGCAAAGGGTTGGAATGATACACACAATTGTATTCTTTTAGATACATCGACACAACTTTTGCTATAACTGCCGCATCGTCAACTATTACTATTTGTTTCTTCCTTTCCATAAATAAGTTCTAAAAAGAGTTGCGGCCTTATTGGCGCGGACTCACACTTAAGTATTAGCAGTTTTACTAAAATTTCGTGCATATCTTCGCGAAGATATACGACACACACAAAGTTAAACAAAAAATCTAATAAAGAAGTAATAATTAGCAAAAAACGCCGATTTCCGTGGTTTTATGCTCGACTTATAATTTAGAATGCCTCGTTGATGTTGAACATGAAGCTATATTGCCCAGGTTTCCCAAATCCGACGTCTAACCTCACATTCACACGTTTTTTAAACTCCCACCTGTAACCAAAGCCATAATTGGGCAAAATGTGCTTGAACGATTTCCCATCGTGAAACACATTGCCGGCACCTACCCACACCACGGCGCCATTGCGCCGCCATATATGTTGCCTCAGCTCCACCTGCGCAGCCATATAATGCATATCCCTGTAACGTCCTTCGTAATAACCGCGCATGGCCGTGCTGCCTCCCAACTTCGACATCATAGCCCACGAAGGGTCACCAAAATTGAACTTTCCGCGCAAGTCGCCTGCGATAAGCCCGCCTTTCCACACCTGCTTGTAAACACTTGCTATAAACTCCGTGCTACTGAATGCGTAATCGTTCCACAGCCAGTGCGGGCGAAACATCTGGTTGACACACAGATACACTCCACGACTGGCGTTGTTAATCAGGTCGCGCGAATCATATTGCAGCGTCACTCCCATACCATAATTGCGCGTAATCAAGTCCATACCCTCAAACAAGTACTTATTCTTTTCTACTCCGCCGCCACGTATGTAATCCCACGACAAAAGCACGCCTAAATAAAAGTTTTCGGCCACTTTTGCCATAAATTCACCCTTTATTTCGGCTTGCCAACGGTCCATTTTAGTACGGTTGTCATCATTGTTGCCATTTTCATACCCTATGCCCCAAAAATATGACGGCATGGAATAGAAATTCATCGTGTAGTTTATCCTGAACCTTTCCTCGGGAAAGATATTGTTGCCCCTGATGCCTATCATGTAAAACCCAGTCGTTGACACACTACCGAAAATCGACACATTCGATGGCTGCAGCTCACGTGCGCACCCTTTGATGCGGTATAACCCCGACCCTACGACGCCAATACCTACTCCCAATGCCGAATTGTAAAACGGGCCCCCAATAAAACTGATGTCAAATTTCTTGTCGCTTCGCTCCTTATTGGCATTACCGAAATAATCAAAAAAGCGTTGTATGGCATTACGTTTCTTAACCACAGCCGTGTCGCTCGCAGCCACGCTGCCGTACACAGCCACACTATCGCACAACTCCGACTGTTGCACATAAGCTGCACTGTCATTCGCAATGGACATAGGCGGCACCGTGTCGGCAAGACAACCGTCGCCAGCATGAACTACCGACCCATTGGCAGCAATGACAATCAACAATGTAACAAGAAATATAACAAAATAATTCCTCACGACATGGATTTAAAAACACGTTGCAAATATAGCGAAAGTCGAGTGCAATACAAAAAAACAGCTTGCTGATTTTTTGCTTGCAACTGCTTTGGCATTATAGTTTTTCGCAGATAATTTGTAACTTCGCACAAGAAATAATAAGAATTAATAAGCTACGAACAAATGAGGCGGATATTATTAAGTTTGACAATACTGTTAGCCACAGTCGCTACAAATGCGGCAACTCAGCAATGGATGCGTTTCCACTGCGCCAACGACACGACCAAAATCAACCAATTGCTGAAAAAAGGATATGACAGCAAAATATCTAATCCAAACGAGCTGATTCTGTTCTATTGCAACGAGTTAATGGGTACGCCATACGTGGCACACACCCTTGAAGGCGACAACGAAATGCTCGCCATAAACATCGATGAACTCGACTGCACCACGTTTGTAGAAACTTTGTATGCACTCACCCGCACCACACTTAATGGGCGATATTCGTGGCGCGACTTTGCCAACAATTTAGAATCAATCAGATACCGCAACGGTAAAATGGATGGCTACCCAAGCCGGCTACACTACGTCAGCGACTGGATTATCGACAACACCCACCGAGGCAACATCGAGGAAATCACATCATCAATCCCCAATGCCCGATACGAAACCAAAACACTCAATTACATGAGCGAACATCGCGATTTATATCCAGCCCTTGCCGACAGTGCCACATTTGAGCAATTCAAGACATTTGAAATCGCTTACCGTATGCACCGCTTCCCGTATATCAACAAAAACTCTGTCGGTTCAAGCAAAGTTACCGAAAAACTCAAAAGCGGCGACATAATAGCCATAGTCACCAAAACCGAAGGACTCGACGTGTCGCACATGGCAATAATCGTAAGTGACGAGAAAGGCAACTTTCACATGTTGCACGCTTCGTCCGACAAGAAACAGGTTGTCATCGAGAAAGATGACTTAAAAGAAACCTTGCGGCGCAACCGCAATAGCATGGGCATTCGCATTATCAGACTGAAACAATAAAAACAAACTTGCACATCATGACACAAAACATAGAAATAGGCTGCCTGTTCGACTTGGACGGAGTAATCGTCGATAGCGAAACACAATACTCACTATTCTGGGACGAAATCGAGAAAATATACCCTACTGGCATCCCCGATTATTCGATGAAAATCAAAGGCTCTACGTTACCCACAATACTGCATAAATTCTATGCAACCGACCAAATCAGGCAAGACATATTGCTCCGGCTCAAAAGTTTTGAAGACTCCATGCCCCTTGAGATTTTCACCGGCGCAATAGATTTTCTCGAAGAATTAAAAATAGCCAAAATACCAAGCGCCATCGTCACAAGCAGCACACGTGCCAAAATGGAACGATTGCTGCAACTACGTCCGCAACTAAAAACTTTTTTTGCCGCAATCATCGATGGCGACATGGTCACGTACCCCAAGCCCGACCCGGAATGCTACCTCAAAGGTGCCAAGGAAATCGGGAAGCACATTTCACGGTGCATTGTGTTTGAAGATTCTATAAATGGAATAAAAGCCGGCAAAGCATCAGGCGCACACGTCATAGCCATGTCCACGACACTGCCCGAGAGTGAATTAAAAAAATTGGAACCCGACTTGATTATACCATCATTCGCCGGATTCCACGTTTCGTCGCTCTACGAATTATTTTCTTAGAAACTGTTTTGCTTTTTTGTCCGAAATTGCTTAACAGGCTTTGAAGCTCATGTCAAGCCCTTTCACCGAGTGGGTCAATGCGCCTACCGAGATGAAATCTACACCACACTCGCCATAGCTGCGCAGATTGGCAAACGTAATCCCTCCCGACGACTCGGTTTCATATCGTCCACCTACCATTTCTACAGCCTTCTTAGTCAATTCGGGCGAGAAATTGTCAAACATTATTCTATCCACTCCACCGAGATTAAGCACTTGCTGCAATTCGTCTAAGTTGCGCACTTCGATTTCAATCTTCAAGTCCTTGTGATTTTGCTTCAAGTATTCATGTGCCTTGTTAATGGCGTTGGCAATGCCGCCAGCAAAGTCCACATGATTATCTTTCAACAATATCATGTCAAACAAGCCAATGCGATGGTTCATTCCTCCGCCTATCTTTACTGCGTCTTTCTCAAGCAAACGCATTCCCGGAGTTGTCTTACGAGTATCCAGCACCTTGGTCTTAAGGCCTTTAAGTTCTTCCATATATTTATGCGTCACAGTGGCAATACCACTCATGCGCTGCATGATATTGAGCATCAGCCGCTCGGTCTGGAGTAGCGAGCGCACCCGTCCTTCGACCTCAAAAGCTATGTCGCCCGGCTTCACATGCGCACCATCGTTGATGAAAACCGTCATCTTCAAATCTTTGTCAAAACGGTTGAACACCATGCGTGCAATCTCTACACCGGCGAGTATTCCTTCTTCCTTGATAAGCAAGTGCGATTTGCCCATTTCGTCGGCAGGTATGCAGCACAACGTGGTGTGGTCGCCGTCGCCTATATCCTCGGCAAAAGCCAAGTCAAGCAATTCGTCTATCAATTCTTCTCTTGTCTTCATATACAAAAAATTTTCCTCAAAGGTACTGAAAGGCAAGCTAACAAAAAACAAATTCACTTGATTTTTTCATAAAACCAATCCCGATGCCCACTCACGCCACATCACCGATTACAGGGTGAGCACTATGTCGTGTTCTTCTACCAGCTTGCGCAAGTTAAGTATAGCATAACGCATACGACCCAATGCCGTGTTGATGCTCACGTTGGTCAAGTCAGCTATCTCCTTGAAACTCATATCGCGGTAATATCGCAGCAATAATACATCTTGTTGGCTTTTAGGCAGCGACTTTATCAACCGCCTTATGTCGGAATGAATCTGATTGCGAATCATGCCGTCTTCGATAGTTTCGTCGCACAACTCTTTCCTGTTAAGCAGATTATAGTCTTCACAATCGCACGATTGCACATTCTCGGCTTTCTCTTGCCTATAGAAGTCTATTATCAAATTATGGGCAATGCGAGTTATCCATGCAGCAAACTTGCCGTTTGCCGCATAACGTCCACCTCTGATTGTTGTAATTGCCTTTATGAATGTTTCTTGGAATATATCATTCGCCAGTTCCGAATCTTTGACAACATTATAAATATAAGAAAACAACTTATCTTTATACCTGTCGATTAGCACGTCAAAAGCGTGATTTTTTCCATTTACGTAAAACTCCACCAATTCGTCATCAGTGCAAAGCAACAAATTATTCATTACTGTTATAGTTGTGGTTAATAAGTAATGATGTTTCTATAGGCACAAAATTAAATAGTTAAACATATTTATACGTTGCAAATGTAGTAAATTTTTTAAATATCAAAAAAATATTACAAGTTTTTATTTTTATTGATGGCCATGCCAATCCTGCGCTGGCGCACTTCCGCTACCGTTTCACCCTGCCGGCATTCATGAAATTACGCTTGTAATAATCCTCGTCAAGGCTGCTTACCATCACACCGCGGCTCGCCGAGGCGTGGACGAATTTATTGTCTTTCAGATAAATTCCCACATGATTTATTTTCTTCTTCTTGCCCGACTTAAAAAACACCAAATCCCCCTCTTCCAATTTTCCCTTTTTGATTTTTTTGCAATTTTTCTTGAATATCAATTCTGAACTACGTTGCAATTTCACGCCATAGACAATAGAATAGATGTTGCCCACAAATCCCGAGCAATCAACACCTCTCTTGCTATTGCCACCATACTTGTACGGCACACCTATCCAACCATCAACCTCCTTGTACAAGGCGCGATTGTCGTCTTTCGACACTTTTATGCCGAAATATTGGTTGCGATAACCATCACTCACGTCCTTGCCAGAGCGGCACGAAACCATCATGCTACCACAAGCCACCAGCAACAGAAACAATTTGAAAATCCTACGCATCTTTGCTTTTTTTGTAAATATAACTCTTTATGCAGTTTGTGACAAATATATACGAGAAAAATACTATAATTGCGGAAATTAGCTCAAGCTACCAGCAAAAAAAGCGAGGCCACAACAAACAGTTGCAGCCCCACACATTTTTATTAATCGCATCTGATTATTTCTCTGTCTTATCCTCGGCATTGTTTTCCGCCTTGTCGGCATCACCTTCGGCTTCTTTTTCCTTAAACTCGGTGTAACCGGCTTCTACCAATATATTATACCATGCTATTACTTTCTTTATGTCGGTATCATACACCCTGTCGGTATCATAGTTAGGCAACACTCCAGCAAAGAATTTACGCAATGTGGCCGAATCCTTGGACAACTTTTGCTTGTCAAGCACCTTGCCATCGTTCTGCTTATAAATGGTTTCAAACACATCGGCAAGTGGGACTTCGTTTTCTGTGGTATATATAGCGATGTCACCCAGCGATATTATCTTATTGTAGGAATATGCCGGCACACGCTTTTTATCGGTAAGCCCTTCCACTACAATGATATTTTTACCGTAGGAAATCAACTTGTATAATCCTTGTTTTCCCGAAATTGACAATATTTTCTTTAACATAATAAAGTTCGTTTATCGTTACAAAAAAGTTGTACAAAATTAATATGCCACACCCAATTCTGCAAAATGCGTCACGATTATTTTACCAGCTGCGACAATAACTTTTGTATTTGTGGCAATATTGCAACACTTCCGCTATTGTCTATCGTGCATGCTTTGCCGCCCGGCATTTCACCTGCTTGCGAATTGATGCGCCGCATCACTTCTTCGCGAGCCAAGCCATTGCGCTTTGCCACTCTCTCGGCACGTAATGTTATTGGAGCAGTTACATTCCACTCGGCATCGACCAAGTTCTTTAGATTGCTACTTTGCAATATTGCAGTTTCCACAAAAGCCAATTCTTTTCCACACAATGCAAGCCATTGCTCAAAGTCTTGCTTCACTGCAGGGTGAACTATGGCATTAAGCCGCTTTAACGCCATCGCATCGCCAAACACTTTGCTGCTGATGTATCTGCGGTCGATATTGCCGTTAACGACAGCTCCCGCACCAAATTCTGCAACAAGTGCGTCCTTAATTTCACTTGAGCCATCCATGAGCCGTTTGGCCCGGCTGTCACAGTCATATACATCATATCCCATGACGCGCAATACAGCAGAAACGACACTTTTCCCACTTCCTATACCTCCGGTCAATGCTATAACTTTCATTGTATAACAGTTTTTTCAACGATATATTCCACACTGTCCGATGCCAATGATATTCCTCGGCACTCTGCCGGGATTTCAACTACTTTCACGGCCACCTTGTTGTTGCCGTCTGAATAAAGAATATCATTATAATTCGCAACCACCCTTATTTTCACGACATTCCGATACATGCTTTGCGGCACGAGAAACGATGCCTCAATTGCCGACGGAAACGTTATCACATTGACACCGGCAGGCGCGTTCACCACTTCGATGTTCACATTCTGCCTTTTGCTAATCAGAGGTTCGATAGGCACACGCACGTTGATTTTGCTTGGCACAATCTTGGCTCCTGCAATTGGCACCAAGTCGATGGTGCGGTTTAATGTATCGGTCAGCCCTTCTCCCGTGATTCGTCGAGTAGATACCGACACTATGCCGCCAAGTGTGTTCTGGTCGGAATACACAGTTACTGAATCTACACTCAGCATAGGTGCGCCGTTTATAACACAGCGAAAGTCGGCAGAGATGTCCATGTCGAGCTTCACAGGCACTTTTTTCCCAGGTTGGTTGGTATATTTCACACTCAAGGAATCAGGGGCGACAGCAACGATACTCGTCGAGTTTGGAAAAAGTTTTCTCACCTTGGCCAGCATCTCGATAGACGAGATTTTCAAGCTACCGCTCCCGTCGTAATGTTCGAGGAAATCTACCGTCAACGTCGGTTCATTGCCAAAATCATATCGAAGCAACGACGACCCCTTGTCGCGCACATTCACCTTTACCACGTCGGGCAACCCCGAAATGATTGTGGTACTGTCGGGAATTGATGCCAGGTTGAAAGGCAATGTAAAGTCTTTCTGCGTTTCGCTATTCAGTGTCAAGAACAGCCAAAAGAAAAAAGAGATAATCAAACACGTGAGATATAGCAATATTGAATTTGTACGGCGTGAATGCCTCCATGTCATCCAAATCCCACGGACGTTTTTCAAATATGATTTTACCGACATAACCTTTCCTTAGTGTGAATGTAGAAAAGCCATTCGCCCCCTATGGTTGAATGGCTTCATTATATTGTAAGTGGGTGTACCCTCCCTTAAATGCGCGGTTGGTTACTTTTTTTCAGCAGCTGCATCAGCCTGAGCATCATCGGCCGACGGATAAACCGAGTTTTTGTCTATCCTGATTTTTACATTGTCTGAAATCTCAAGTATGATTGACTTTTCCTTGATATCCTTTATTTTACCATATATTCCGCCAGCAGTTATCACCTTATCATTCACCGACAAGCCTTCACGGAATTTCCTAATCTCCTTCTGTTTTTTCGATTGTGGACGTACCATGAAGAAATAGAATATGCCTATCAGCACAATAATCATGATAAAGCTTTGCCACCCTGCTGCGCCAGTATTGCCCGTAGCACCTGCCGCTGCAGCATCCAATAAAATGAAATTTAGTAACATCTTGTTCGTTTATAATTTTCTGAATTAATAATCTGTCCGCAAAAATAGCAATAATTTACTCTTTCACAATAATCTTTTCGGCTTTTAAGTGATTTATAATGGAATTTAATATTCCGTTCACGAATTGGCCGCTTCGAGGTGTGCTATAGTATTTAGCTATTTCAATATATTCATTGAGCGTCACGCGCGTGGGTATGGCAGGATAGTTAATGATTTCGGTTATAGCCGTGTCCATCACGACCCTGTCCATGAATGCAACACGCTCTACATCCCAATTCTCGGTCTGCAAGAAACGGTTGATTAGCTCATCGCTCTTTTCGCGCCCATTGACTGTTTGTGTAAACAATTGCTCGCCGAAACGTTCATCTTCCTCGTCTTTATACATCGGCATGAATGCCTTGCTACCCTCCGACTCGAAACGTTTGATTGTTTTTAACACAAACGTACCTATCGTTTCCAAATCGTCGTTCCAGTACACCGATTTTGACTCAAGTTGGTCAATAAAATCATCGTCAATAAAGATTACCTTCTTCAACAAGTCGCGCCAGAACTCACAATCTGCAACAAAGTCGTTACCTGCCTTGCTCATATAATCGGTATAAACATCCGATTTCAAAATCTTGTCGAGGAGCAGTTTCAAGAATATGTCGTCGTCGCGCCATGTGAGCTTGTGTTCTTTTTGGTAATCTCTGAAAGCTTCGCAATTCCGCAATTTCTTGACAAACAAGTTCTCCACAAATTTCATATTAGGGTGCAGGTCTTCCTTGTTGGGCAAGTATTTATTTCGAGCCGCATCCAAACGACGGTCTTGAAGCTCTGTCAGGTCCACAACCAACACAAAGATGTAATTATACAATTGATGAGCCAATTCGAGGCTTTTTTTCAATTCTTTTTTTGCATCAACAAATGTCTTCTCCTTTTCGGTCAAGAAATAGGAATAAAGCATCTGTATCACTTTAATCCTAATAAGAATGCGGTTTATCATATAATGTCAATTTTATTCTCAAATCGGCTGCAAAATTACTTCAAAATATTCAATTGCAAAAATCTAATGTTATTTGCTGTGGCTCAAATTCCGCTGGCGCACCACTTCATACACAAGGACACCAGTCGCAACCGACACATTCAACGAATTGATGTGGCCATATTCTGGTATGGCTACAAGTCCATCGCAAAGACGCAGTATTTCATCGGAAATACCCCTCTCTTCCGACCCCATCACTATCGCAACTGGCACGGTATAATCAGGCGTGATATAGCTTTGCTGCGCTTTTTCCGAAGCTCCATACACTTTATACCCACTGTCCTTCAAGAATTTGACTGCTCCGGCAAGGTTATGCTCGCGGCACACCGGCAGATAATGCAATGCTCCTGCCGATGTCTTGACAGCATCGGCGCCGACACTCACACTGTTTCGCTCGGGTATCACTATCGCATCGACACCGGCACAATCGCATGTGCGTGCTATTGCCCCGAAATTACGTACATCGGTAATGCCATCGAGCAAAACCACAAACGGTACTTTACCACCTTCATACAATTGCGGCACCATGTGTTCGAGCTTATAATAGGTCACTGCCGACAAAAAAGCGACTACCCCTTGATGATTCTTGCGAGTTATGCGGTTGATTTTCTCTACTGGCACTTTCTGAACCACCACCCTATATTCGTAGGCAGTTCTGAGCAACTCTTCGGCAAGCTCGCTCGAAAGGTCTTTCTTTACCAATATCTTATCTATTTCCTTGCCTGCTTCGATTGCTTCAAGCACAGCCCTGACCCCAAATATATATTTGTCATTTTCCATCACTGTCTGATATTTTACTTTATGTTTAATAATATTTTAGCATTGTCTATAGCCGCTTCGCTCACTTTGTCGCCACTCAACATTGCAGCAATTTCCATCACACGCTCATCTTTGTCGAGCTTGCGTACCGACGTGTGGGTCGAATCGGCAGTGTCGCGCTTGAACACTTTGAAATGATTGTCACCTTTGGCAGCCACCTGCGGCAGATGCGTAATAGTTATCACTTGTATATTGCGGCTTATATCTTTCATCAAATCGCCCATTTTATTAGCGACATCACCCGACACTCCCGTATCAACTTCGTCGAATATAATGGTCGGCAATTTCATGCTCTTTGCTATTATCGACTTGATGCACAGCATCAAGCGAGATATTTCGCCACCCGATGCGGAGGTTTCGACAGGCATAAGCGGTTGCTGCTTGTTAAACGAGAAAAGAAAACGCACGGCATCGATGCCTGTAGCCGAAAATGGAACTTGCTCAAATTCTATTTTAAATTGCAAGTTCTTCATACCCAAAGGCACAGCCAGCTCTTTCAGATTGTTCTCAAAAATTGCAGCCGTGGCACGGCGACGCTTCGACAACTCTGCAGCCAGCTCAGCAACGACAGCTTCCTGCCTTGCCAATTCTTTCTCCAAGCGTTCTATTTCGTCATCAAAACCATCAATCTCGGCAAGCTGCGATTCATAATCGTTCTGCAAATCTATCAATTCATTAACCGATTGCACCTTATGCTTGTTTTCAAGCGAATAGATGCTGCCAAGGCGGTCACTGACCCTCTCAAGCTCGGCAGGGTCGTCGATTATGCTGTTTTGCAATATCGATATGGTGCGTGCTATATCTTTCAAGTCGATTATGACCGATTCCACCCTTTCGTCCATGCCAACTACATCATCGCATATATTGCACAAATGCGACAAATTTCCCGACACAGTCGCAAGGCCATTTAATATCGAGCTACCTCCATCCTCATCGCCATCAAGCAATTGCGCACATTGCCACAAATGACTTTTTATTTCATTCACGTTTGACAAGCGCCGCTCCATTGCTTCAAGTTCCACATCTTCATCGGCCTTTAGATTCAATTCTTTAATTTGCGACAACTGGAAGCGCAGATAATCCTCTTCCGACTTTCGGCGAGCATTGTTCTCCTTCAGGTCCTTTATTTTCCCTTCTATCTGCCGATAAACTTCATATTCTTTGACATATTGTTCAAGCAGCCTTTTGTCGGTATGCAAGTTATCGAGTATGCTCAGTTGGTAACGATGATTCGACAGCAACATATTGCTATGTTGTGAATGTATGTCGATTAATTGAACCGACAACGCCCTCATCACTGGCAATGTCACCGGAGTATCATTGATGAACCCTCGGGTGCGTCCATTGGGAGATATTTCGCGGCGCATTATGCATTCGCCATCATCATATTCTATGTCATTATCGTCAAAAAACTGTCGCAACCCATATTCCTCTATATCAAACACGACTTCTATCACCGATTTCTTGTCAGCAGCCCTTATGGCACGCGACTCGGCCTTATCGCCAAGTATGAGCGACAAGGCACCCATCATGATTGATTTTCCGGCACCTGTTTCTCCAGTTATTATTGTCAAGCCTGGGTCGAACGATATATCAAGTTGGTCGATTAACGCGTAATTCGATATTTTCAGTTGCTTAAGCATATCGCACTTTTCACTTAGACTGTTCTTTTATCTTGTTGAGCCGTGTACCTTCGGTAGGATACAGCGGATATAATAGCTCATAAACCTTGTTTTTCTCCGTGACTCCAGCCTTGGAATAAATGTTCACAAGCTCGTCTATCTTGGCATCTTTGAAAATCGACAAGCACACACTCATCGGGGCTGCATCATACACTTTCTTCAGCTCCTCTATGCAAGATGTCACCATAGCCCTGCCTTTATCGACACTTACTGCCATTTGGTCAAGCCCGAGCCGATGGTAATTATACAGGATAGAGCGTATGCCACGTGTTGCATTGTCGGTATATGCGCTCAGCACCGCACTGCGGTTTTTATTGTCCTCAAATGCTTTCCAGCCACTTTCACCCGAACTTTGTGCAAGCCTGACTACATTTGCCGCCGACTCGTAATAGGGCGTGCCACCTTCGAGCGAAAATGTATCGAAATCCATGGCTATTATCAGATAGCAATAGAAATTAAGTATGGCTGTCAAGTTGCTTTCCATTGAAAGCTCAGAAAACACCAGAGGTTCGTTTTCTATGTAAGTAAATTCTATGTTGGTATCTCTGAAATTCAGCACAGTGGTCGTGTACGAACTGTTATATACAGGCCGCATCGACTGCACTTGCAGCTCGCCAGTGAACTTGTCATCTTCATAACTTTTTATCGTGAAGTACATGCGGCATTCAATACGCTCATTAATTGCAAATTGGGCGTTAGTCCATTTATTCGTATTGACATACTCCGAGATAGCCTGTTCCAACGTTTCAAACACCTCTTTGGATGAATTTTCTATCTGGTCGGCATTGACCTCGACAGTACAATTCAACTCCTGAGAATCTTGTGCCTGTGCAGCAACCGCCATTGCGACAGTTGCCAATAAAGCACAAAAGCATCTTTTCAGAGCAAAAAACCTTGAAATCATGGCATTTTCTCAATTAATACATCTACAATATCCTTGGCTACCAGCCTTTTGCTTTTCAAATCATACACACGGCGATTGCCTGTATTGTCGATGATTGTAACTTTGTTTGTATCGGTCTTGAAGCCCGCGCCAGGTTCGTTCAACGAGTTTAACACTATGAAATCAAGGTGTTTGCGGTGCAGTTTCTCCACGGCATTGGCATCTTCATTGTCGGTTTCAAGCGCAAACCCTGCCAACACTTGCCGGTCGCTTTTCATTGTCCCGAGTGATGCCGCAATATCGGGATTTTTTTTTAGTCTTATCACTGGCAACTCGTCATGCTCGCGCTTTATTTTATGCGACGACTGGTTTTCGACACAATAATCGGCAACAGCAGCGCACATTATTGCCGCATCGCAACGTGGAAATTCCTTCACCGAAGCATCATACATTTCTTGGGCCGACTCCACATCAACCACTTTGATTGATTGGTTTTCAGCCTTGAGGCTTACAGGTCCGCTTATAATCACGACTTCTGCTCCACGACTCGCGCATTCCTCGGCAATAGCATATCCCATTTTTCCCGATGAGTAATTGCCAATATACCGCACAGGGTCAATTTTTTCGTAAGTGGGGCCAGCAGTCACCATTATGCGCTTGCATGCAAGCGATTGCGATGCAGCAAAATATTCTTCAAGCACTTTCACTATATTTTCGGGTTCCTCCATGCGTCCCTTGCCCACAAGATGGCTTGCAAGTTCGCCCGATGCTGGTTCGATTATATGGTTGCCGTATTGGCGCAAAAGCTGCAAATTGCGCTGTGTGCTTGGATGTGCAAACATATCCAAGTCCATTGCCGGAGCAACAAATACCGGAGCCTTTGCCGACAGATAGGTAGTGACAAGCATATTGTCGGCGACGCCATTTGCCATCTTGCCTATTGTTGATGCCGTAGCTGGTGCAATCACCATCGCATCGGCCCATAAGCCCAAATCGACATGGCTGTTCCAACTGCCAGTGTTGGCCGTGAAAAATTCACTTATCACAGGCTTGCCGCTAAGTGCCGACAACGTAACTGGCGTAATAAACTCCTTTCCTGCCGGTGTGATGACTACCTGCACTTCTGCCCCTGCCTTTATCAAAAGACGCAGCAGATATGCCGATTTATAGGCGGCTATACCACCGCAAATGCCGAGTATTATATGCTTGCCTTTCAACATGATGCTGTTATGCTTTACCTCTAAGTTTTATCGCTGTTATCACATTTTTTGTGTTTTGCGGGAAATCGCCTTGCATTATCCAGCCATAATAACCGGCATCCTTTTTCAAGACGTCTTCGACAGCTTGCCCCTTATATTTGCCGAAATTAAACACTTCGACATTATTGTCGTTATACACGATGCGGCCAGCAAAATCCACATTACGCGTCTGCGACGAGAATTTCGACAGGAATTCCACGTCATTGACAAGCGACGGATACACATCGAGCTGAGCCTTCAGCACCTCGTATGTGGCACGAGTGTCGGCACAAGCCGAGTGAGCATCGTCCAACTCCTTGTGGCAGTAAAACCTATAAGCGGCAGCCAACGTGCGTTGCTCCATTTTGTGAAAAATTGTCTGCACGTCGATAAACTTCCTTTTTGAAAAATTTATGCTCACTCCAGCATTAAGGAATTCTTCGACAAGGATGGGGATGTCGAAACGGTTGCTGTTAAACCCTGCAATGTCGCAGCCCTCAAACACATTTTCAAGCGTCCGCGCAACCTGCTTAAATGTCGGGCAACCTTTCACGTCCTCGTCGGTAATGTGGTGGATTGCCGACGACTCTGGTGGAATGGGGAATCCCGGGTTTATCCTGATGGTCTTGCTTTCCTCCGTACCATTAGGATACACCTTGATATACGACAGTTCTATTATCTTATCTTTCGATACATTCAATCCGGTGGTTTCTACATCAAAGAATATCAACGGATTTTTCAAATTGAGTTCCATCTTACTCCTGAATTATAGCATCATCGGCATTAGCAGCATCAACAAGTCTTCACCTTCGGGTTGCTCATCGGGCAAAAAGATGCCGGCGCGAGTCGGGTCAAGCAATTTCACCACCACAATATCGCTGCTGATATTCGTGAGTATTTCCACCAGTTTCTCGTCATTGAAACCTATGGTCATGTCCTCACCATGATACTCGCACATGACAGTTTCTTCGGCCTTCTTCATGAAATCGAGATTCTCAGCTGTCAGCTTCATTTGATTTTCCTTTATGTCAAACCTCACCAAACCGCCAGCGCTCGAAAATACCGAAACGCGTTTCACTGCATTGAGCAGCGACACACGGTCAACTGTAATCTCAAAAGGATTGTTTTGCGGTATTACTGAGTTATAATTGGGATACCTGCCATTTATGAAACGGCATGTGAGCGAAAAATTATCGGCCTCGAATGTGGCGCTTTTCGAGTCGAATGTAATCTTTACATCATTGTCGCATTTGCTTATGATGCCATTCAATATCGAAGCTGGCTTTGATGGCAATATGAACGACGACGTGACACCGGGCTTCATGCGGCTATTTACAAAACGTACAAGCTTGTGCGTATCCGAAGCCACAAATGTTATGTTATCTTCTTTTATGTCCCAATAAATACCCATCATTATACGACGCATCTCTTCCGAACCGACCGCAAACAATGTGTAATTTATGCTTTCTTGCAATTCCTTCACAGGCATTACAATCGACTCGGTCTTTTCGCCTAAATCTTCCTTCTGTGGGAATTCATTCCCATCGATACCTGCAAAATCGAAGTGGCCATTCTGGTATTTCAATTCAATGGCAAAATTCGCATCTATGGTAAATTCAAGCGGCTGGTCGGGAATCTCTTTCAAAAGGTCGAGCAAACTCTTTACGTTAACAGCAAACTTGCCCTCGCCATCTGCAAAATTCACATCAACCATCGTTGTGAGTGTCGTTTCCTGGTCGCTACCTGTTATGACGAGCTTGTCCCCTTCGAGACTAAACAAAAAGTTGTCTAATATCGAAATAGTATTTTTTGTGTTCACAACCTTGCTCACCACCGAAAGGTGCGACAAAAGTAATTTACTTGAAATGCTGAAATTCATATATTTGTCTATTTATTATATTCAAAAACTAAGCTGCTCGGCACACCGCTCGACAACTACTATTAAAACATACAAATATACGCAGTTTTTTCTGATTTTCAACCCTGCCGTTCCAAGTTAAATACAAAATTTACATAACAGCCGCACACATCGCCATCGACACGGTTCAACACACATACAAATGCAAGTAAGCCGACGACACGCATTAAACGGACGCCGGCTTACTCTATTCCTTGAAGTTATGGTATTACCATATCACCACACGGTCTTCCACTGGCAAGAACATGTTGTCGCCAGCCTTGATGCCAAAAGCATTGAAGAACGTGTCGATATTGCGCAACGTAGCATTGACGCGCAAGCTACCTATCGAGTGCGGGTCAATCTTAGTGCGACGAAGGATTTCCTCCTTTGTTATGTTTGCTGCCCACACATTTGCATACGCAAGATAGAAACGTTGGTCGGGAGTGAACCCGTCGATTATTTCGTTACCCTTGCCTTGCTCGGTTTTCTTGAACGCCGTGTAAGCCACACGCAAACCACCCTGGTCGGCAATATTCTCACCAAGAGTGAATTGTCCGTTGGCATGAACATCATCGGCAACTACTATTGCATCAAACTGTGCGGCAAGCTTGTCGGCAAGACCCTTAAATTTCTCGGCATCCTCGGGTGTCCACCAATCGGTCATATTGCCATTTTGGTCGAAATTGCGTCCCTGGTCGTCAAATCCGTGAGTCATCTCGTGACCTATGACAACGCCGATTGCGCCATAGTTGCTGGCATCGTCATTTGCCATGTCGAAATATGGAGCTTGCAGTATCGCTGCAGGGAAGCATATCTCATTGGTGGTCGGGTTGTAATAAGCATTTACAGTTTGTGGTGTCATACCCCACTCGTCACGGTCAACAGGCTTGTTCCAACGCTGGAAATTGTCTTGGGTAAGGAAATAGCTTACACCCTTTACATTTTCCCAATACGACTTTGACGTATCGATTGTAACTGCGCTATAATCTTTCCACTTGTCGGGATAACCTATTTTTACGGTAAAGCTGTTGAGCTTCACAAGCGCGTTCACCTTGGTCTGGTCGCTCATCCATGCCAAGCCCGCGATATGTTCGGCGAGAGCCTTTTTCAAATTGCCTACAAGCTGCAACATACGCTCTTTTGACTCGGCTGGGAAATATTTCTCAACATAAAGCTGACCTACGGCCTCGCCCAACATTCCATTAGGAACCGAAAGTGCACGCTTCCAGCGCGGTTGCATCTCTTTCTTGCCCGACATGGCTTTTGAGAACATGTCAAAGTTGGCCTGTATAAATTCATCGCTCAAATAAGACGATGCCGAGGTTATGTAATCGCACAACAAATAATCTTTAAGCTCCCTGTCGGACAGCGAACCAAGCAATTCATTGACCTTGGCGAGGAACTTGGGTTGCATCAAGCACACTTGGTCGATATTGGGCAAGCCTATACCTGCAAAGAATGCAGTCCAGTCGATGTTTGGATAATCGGCTTTAAGTTGCTCGATGGTGCGAATGTTGTATTGTATCGAGTAGTCGCGCGACTCTTCACGTGTCATGGCAGCTTCGGCAAGTGCTGTTTCTATTTTCAGCACATTCTTTGCAGCCTTTTGTGCCTGTTTCTTCTTGTAGCCCGACAAAGTGAATATTTTCTCGATATATTTCACATATTCATTTCTGATGCTCACGGTGTGCTCATCGTTTTCGAGGTAATAATCACGGTCGCCAAGTCCGCCTGAAATCTGCCCCATATACATGATATTCAAATCGGCATTTTTCAAATCGGCCATTACGCCTATGCTGAAGAATGGCGATGCTATTCCATTCTGGAGCCATACCAACACATCGCCCAACTCGCTGCGCTTCATGTTCTCGATTCGAGCGATGTCGGCCTGCATCACTGTGGCGCCTTCGTTATTAAGGCGCACACTGTCCATGCCCATCTCATACAAGTCGCTAACCTTCTGCCCGATTGAGCCTTTAGGCTGCTCGGTTTCACCCAAGTGCTGCACAAGCGACTTCACTTGTTCACGGCTGTTTTCCGACAACTGGTCGAAAGTGCCGAACCTTGAATATTGTGGAGGCAGGGGATTGTTTCTCATCCATCCGCCACAGGCGTATTTGTAAAAATCCTGCCCCGGCGACACCGTTTCATCAAGGTTGGCGCGGTCAATGCCTTTAACCTCTTCTGCATTAATGTCTGTTACTGTCATCATCAATGCCAAAATTGGAATAATGTACTTAAAATTTTTCATCACTAAAATATAATATATTTTGTCTTAATCTCTTTTCATCATTGTTCTTGCATGATGCTTTCAAGGTCGTTACAAGCCAGTTCCCACACACTCATCGCATTTTCGAGTTTCTTATTCAACGTTGAGTGCTGCTCGTATATATCGGGCGGCAATTCCCCACCAGCGGCAAGGCGGTTCTCGACTTCTTGTATTTGTTTTTCAATGTCGCTTATCTCGGCTTCACATGCAGCTACGTGCTTTTGACGCCGCTTTATTTCACGCTCACGCTCTTTTTGCTCAAAATAATTTCTTCTGGCCGCCGCTTTGCCATCTGCAGGGTTAACCGTCATGGCTGGTTGCTGCGACTTTGCTGCATCAGGCTTTTGTCCTTGCGTGGGTACAGCCGCTTCCAACTGCCGCAACGACTCTATCTTTTTTGTTTCCAAGAAATCATATATGCCTCCAAGGTGTTCTTTCACCCGTCCGCCGCCAAATTCATAGACTTTCTCGACAAGCCCGTCAAGAAACTCCCGGTCGTGCGAAACGACAATCACCGTTCCTGTAAAATCTTTTATGGCAGCCTTTAATATATCCTTGGTGCGCATGTCAAGGTGGTTGGTTGGCTCATCGAGTATCAACAGATTGACTGGCTCAAGCAGTAATTTTATCATTGCAAGCCGAGTCTTCTCCCCTCCCGACAATACCTTTACTTTTTTCTCCGATGCCTCACCTCCAAACATGAACGCACCCAGCAAGTCGTGTATTTTTGTGCGTATATCACCAACGGCCACATGGTCGATGGTATCGAACACTGTTAACTCACCATCGAGGAGCTGGGCCTGATTTTGTGCAAAATACCCGATTTTCACATTATGCCCGATTTTCAAAGTGCCACTAAATGGGATTTCCCCCATTATACACTTCACAAGCGTCGATTTGCCCTCGCCGTTCTTTCCCACGAAAGCGACTTTCTCACCACGCTTGATGGTAAAGGTTACGCCGCTAAATACCGTGTGGTCGCCATATTTTTTCTCTACGCCGTCGGCTGTCACTGGATAATCGCCCGAGCGCGGCGCAGGAGGGAATCGCAGATTTATGTGCGAATTATCTACTTCATCTATTTCTATACGCTCAATCTTGGCAAGCTGCTTGATTCGGCTCTGCACTTGCACCGATTTTGTGGCCTTGTAACGGAAGCGTTCTATAAACTCCTCGGTATCTTGAATTTGCTTCTGCTGATTAAGGTATGCGCGTGTCTGCTGCTCCACACGTTCCTTGCGCAACTCCACAAATTTAGAGTAGTTTACATTATAATCATATATCTTGCCGCACGATATTTCTATGGTGCGGTTTGTTATGTTGTCGATGAATGCACGGTCGTGCGACACGAGCATCACCGCATTTGCCTTGGTTTTCAAAAAAGTTTCAAGCCATTGAATCGACTCTATGTCAAGGTGGTTGGTAGGCTCGTCAAGCAACAACACGTCGGGTCGCCGCAACAGCAATTTAGCAAGCTCGATGCGCATACGCCAGCCCCCGCTGAATTCCGATGTCGGACGGTCGAAATCACTCCGTTCAAATCCCAGCCCGATAAGTGTTTTCTCCATCTCGGCTTCACAATTTTCCGACCCCGACATGGCAAGCTGTTCATTCAATTGTGTCACATGTTCTATCAGTTTCCCGTATGCAGCACTTTCATAGTCGGTCCGTGAAGCAATTTCGGCATTGGCTGCGTCAATCTCGGCCTGCAATTTGGCAATGCTGCTGAACGCTTCTTTTACTTCCTCTCTTACCGTCCTGCTGTCGGCAAGTACCATTTGCTGTGGCAGATACCCGACAACAGTATCGGCAGGTACTGCGACAGTTCCGCTGCTTGGTGATTGCAACCCTGCTATTATCTTTAGCATTGTTGACTTCCCAGCTCCGTTTTTACCGACAAGGGCTATTTTGTCCTTGTTGTTTATAACAAAGTTGGCATTTTCAAACAATGGATTGCAATTAAACTCCACCGACAGATTTTGTACTGAAATCATCAAGATGCTTGCTTAACAGTTTTACATTGATAAATGCAGAAAAATGCTCCTCCGCAAAAGTCGTGCAAAGTTACATATTTTACTTAATTTATGCACCATTCCACATATCCTATAACTCATTTTCCACAATCTTACAATCATTTCACATTCCAACAACCGCATGCAGCAAAACCCGTTTTAATAGACCACAGTGATACACGACCATTCTGCAAATAAACGACAGCCACACAATTGCCCCATTAAACAAAATAGCTATGAGCCACTGCAACATATTTTCAAAAAACGCAACTTGCACTATTGCACAATTGGAAAATAATGTCTAACTTTGCAACCGCAAACACGAAACATGACGGGGTATTAGCTCATCTGGTAGAGCGCAAC
>CALUMJ010000035.1 GCA_944321715.1 uncultured Muribaculaceae bacterium
GTTGTCGCCCCGGTCGCTTGGCTACGTGCCCAGCTCGTGGCTCCGCCTTCTCGCCGGGCTCTTCGCCATGCTCCCACCACCTTTGGCTCAAGAAAATGCCGCTGACATGCACCCCCCGGAACAGAAGCCACGACCTTCTCAAGTGCTCCAAACTAAAGAGCGAGGCGGAAGCCAAGGGCGTTGCCTCGTTTGTCGGGAGTGATGCCGTCCCGGAATGACACCCGACAGCACCCGGCAACGAAGTCCCAGCCCCCGCCACGTTCCACGCGGCGCGACCCACTTGCAGGACCTTGCGGGTTGCGCTGCGGCGAACTACTGTAGTAGTTACTACTATACCAGTCCTGACACCATTCCCACACATTCCCACTCATGTCATAGATGCCCAAATCGTTAGGCGTCTTGCTCCCTACTGGGTGCATTGTACTACCGCTGTTATCATAATACCACGCTACGCTGCCTACGTTGTCGCTCCCGCTGTACTTGTAACCGCGGCTGTTGCCGCCACCTCGCGCCGCATACTCCCACTCTGCCTCTGTCGGCAAACGGTATTTCTTTCCTGTCATCTGATTCAATTTCCTGATGAACTCCTGTACATCGTTCCAACTCACATTCTCCACTGGCAGATTGTCGCCCTTGAAATTGCTCGGGTTGCTCCCCATTACTGCCTTCCACAACTTCTGCGTCACCTCATACTTGCCTATGTAATAGCCGCTCAGCGTAACGCTGTGCGCCGGCTTCTCCCAATCAAACGCATCGCTCCCCTGCTCCGATGTCGCTCCCATTGTGAACGTGCCACCAGATACCCACACCATCTCGATTTCCGGTAGGTTGCTTTGCGGCCGCTCCGGCTCTGGTTGTTGTACCATCGGTTGCTGTGCAAGTTGCTGTTGTGGCTGCTGTTGAACCTGCGGCTGAACCGGTTGCTGCACTGGCTGCTGCGGCTGTTCCTGCTGCGACACCGTGTCAACTCCGCTTGTCACTGCCGCTATTATATCTGGTGGTATCGGCGGTATTGGCTCGTCATCGGGCTGCGGACGCAACAGCATGATTGCCACAAACACCACCGCCGCCACCCCAACAGCCACTGTCCACGGAAGCCACTTGCGCCGCGGCTGTGGGGTTGGCTCAGGCTGTGGCTCGGGGTGCGGAATGTGACCCGATGCACCACTGCCACTTGCTCTGCCACCTTTGTTGCCGTAGTTGCCGTTGCCGCTTGCTCCACTGCTGCCCTTGCCGTCATCTACGAGGATTACTTCTTTTACCTCATCATCTTCGGGTTGAGTTTCTTCGCTCCTGGGAATTTCGACATCTTCGTCGTGGGGTGCTACCTCGATGGCAATGCCCAAGGCGGCGGCGAAATCGGCCACCGTCTGGTAGCGGTTTTCGGCAATGGGCTGCATGGCACGGCGTATGGCCGCCACCACATTGCCGCTCACACCGTGGTCGCGGAGCGGCTGCTCGGGTAGCCCATAACTATTCACTTCCGATGCCTTGGGCGGTCGCTCGCTGGTGAGCATCTTGTAAAGCGTCGCACCGAGGGCGTATATGTCCATCGTCATGGGATTGCGCTTCTTTTGCCCCTTCTTCTCTTTCTGCTCCTCGTTGTAGTCGGCTTGCTCTATGGGAGCGTAGCCCGGAGTGCCGCCACCTATGGTGGTACTCGACTCGGGGTCGCCATCCTCGTTGTACTGCTTGGCCAGCCCGAAGTCTATTAGCACCGCACGGCCGTCGCCGCGCAGCATCACGTTGCCCGGCTTCAGGTCAAGGTGCAGCACGTGGCGGCTGTGCATATAGGCCAGCGCCGATGCCATCTGCCCAAACAGCCCCAACGCCTCGCCTTGCGGTATGCCCTCTCGGCGAGCAATGAGCGCATCAAGGCTGCCGCCGCTGCAATATTCCATCGCATAGTAGCTCGTGCCGTTCACCTCGAATGTCTCCACCACCTGCACTATGCCCGGGTGCTGCAACCCGGCGATGCTGCGAGCCTCGCGCATGAACTTGTGCTTGTACTTGTCAAACAGGCTGCGGCTGCCACCCGTGGTCACAGTGCTCCCCTCGCGCCCATTGATGTCGCGCATGAAGAACTCCTTCACCGCAACTGGCATCTCGGTCTGCACCGAGCCGAGCGCACCCTTCACCGCTACACGGGTGTAAGCAAGGTAGGTAATGCCAAACGTTCCCTGCCCAAGCACACGGTCGATGCGGTAGCTGTTTTCGTTGCCTTGCAACACCGTTCCAGGCTGCAACGCCTTCTCATATTCAGCCATAAATCATCAAGTTAAAAAAGTAAAAAATCTGTTCCGCCCCTCAAATAATAACACTCAACAGGCGGACACACAAAGTTAACAACTTTTATCTTAACTGCAACCCCATCGCCCACAAAAAACGCATCTATTTGCCCGGCTTTTTCATTTAACCCATGCGATAGCCCATGGGAAAGGCGGCAAAGCCGTTCCAGTAACGTTTTTTTATGAAGGAACCGTGTCTATTTGCTCTATTTTATTTTGTAGGGAGTGTATCAAAATGCAGATTTGCGTAATTTTGTAGGGACGCACGGCCCGTGCGTCCGCTGCGCAACCAGTTGTATATTCTACTAACTTACAAATGGTTAACAGCACCTTGCAGCACACGGACGAACGGGCCGTGCGTCCCTACGAGGTGGGTTCTGTCAATTTTGATACACCCTCTACAACATATAACTTTGGCACATCACATCAGCGATGCTGCCCGCTTATCTTGCGCTGCAACAATACCATAACCACAAATGCCGCAATCGCGCCGACGGAATCGGCCAGCAAATCCCACATATCCATGCTGCGGCCCAGCCCCATCACGCCTTGTGCAACTTCCACCAAGCCGCCGATGGCAATCGCCACTACCGCTATCAAAGCCATCGCCTTTACATTGCTATGCGACTTAGCTGCCTTGCAGTAATCCCACATATAAGCGGCCGCAAGGACAAAAAACATTCCACAGTGAACCACTTTGTCGGCACCCGGAAAGCTAAACCAGCCTTGTTGCTCGCCAAGCGGCTGCGGTGCAAGGCACAAATACAAGACGACAAAACTAAAAAAAGCCGAAAAAACTCCTGTCGGCACTTTGCATAACAATTTAAACATACTATTAATAAATTATCGGCGCAAAATTAGCAATTTATGTGATAAAAATTGATTACATTTGCAACACATTTACCGATTATAATAACATTTTGCTATTCGATACATTTTTTCATGTCACGTAACGAAAACAATTCCACTTTTGCCACAAAAATAGGTGTCATAGCCGCCACCGTAGGTTCGGCTGTCGGATTGGGTAATGTGTGGCGATTCCCAAGCCTTGCCCAAGAAAACGGCGGTGCGGCATTCCTGCTTATTTACATGCTTAGTATGTTGCTCATGGGCATTCCGGTAATGCTTGCCGAAACATCGCTCGGGCGCGCCGGCCGCTCCGACTCGGTGGGCGTGTATAAAAAACTGACACCCAATAAACGATGGTGGATAGTGGGTGTGATAGGAATTGTTGCCTCATATATAATCCTGTCATACTATATGGTCGTGGCAGGTTGGACGCTCGAATACATCTTCCAGTCGGCCACTGGCTGGCTATTTGAAGGCACTGGCAGCACCACGGCCGACAGCACACTGTACCAGCAGAAAATGTCACAAATGATTTCCACCGGATGGAATCCATTGTTGTGGACCTACATAGTCATCATTATCAACCTGTTGATTCTGCTCAATGGCGTACAAAAGGGCATTGAAAAAATGTCAAATATCATGATGCCGATGCTATTCGTCATTCTGCTCATATTCGTTGGCGTGGCATTGACTCTTCCCAACGCCCACAAAGGTTTAGAATTTTTCCTAAAGCCCGACTTCAGCAAAATAGACATTGATGTTATCATGTCGGCACTCGGGCAGGCATTCTTCTCGATGAGTTTAGGCATGGGCATACTTGTCACCTATTCATCTTATTACCCTAAAGATGTCAAGCTCACCAGCACGGCATTTACCGTTACGGGGCTTAATTTCTTGGTAGCCTTCTTCATGGGGTTAATCATATTCCCGGCAGTGATGAGTTTCAATATCGTGATTAATCCCGAAAGTCTTTCTGGCACAACACTCGTTTTCGTGACTTTGCCCGAGGTTTTCAACTATATGGATATGCCTCGTTTTTGGGCAGTGTTGTTTTTTGCATTGTTATTTCTTGCCGCAGTCACTTCCACCATCTCAATCGCCGAAGTGACAATCGCTTTCGTGCGCGACCGTTTCGGCACATCGCGCCTTGCGGCCTGCCTCATTGTGCTTTTGCCGATATTTGCCACATCGGCAGTTTGCTCTCTCTCGCTTGGCGCAGTACCTTCGCTCAAGATTGCCGGAATGGCAGTGTTTGACTTCCTCGATGCTTTCACCACCAATATTTTGCTGCCTATCAGTGCTTTCTGTATATGTATATATGTTGGCTGGGTATTGCGAAAGAAATTCCTCAAGGACGAACTCACCAACTATGGCTCATTCCCGTCGCGATTGGCTCCCACCATATCTTTCCTCATCAAGTGGGTATGCCCTGTGCTGATTGCCGCTATTTTTATTTCCTACATCATATCATTGTTTTGACATGCCATTGGGTGAATGGTTTAAAATGTCGCGACCACAACGCATTGCCTCAATGGTGATTGTGGTAATAATCGTGGCAATAACAGCATTGCGCATATTATTGCCAAGGAACAAACCTCTGCCTGCACAAGTGGAACAACGTGCCATTGAGCTTGCAAAATTCCGCCACACCATCGACACCACCGCCATCGACACCGTTCCCCGGCGGCGCAAAAAAGCACCGCGGCAGTCCACGGCAACCCCGCCTCGCGAAATAGAAGAAATACCTACCTACTGAACTTTCGACGACATGGTCACAATGGGTATAATCATCTCTTCAAGAGAAATGCCACCATGCTGGAACGTGTCGTTGTAGTATTGCACGTAATAATTATAATTATTGGGATAAGCAAAAAAATCACGGTTTGCTGCAAAAATATAAGTAGTCGAAACATTTGGCGAGGGCAACCCAAAACTGGCAGGACTCTTTATTTCATACACCTGCTTGGGATTATAGCTTAAATTCTTGCCAAGTTTGTAACGCAGGTTTGTGTTAGTGGCCCGGTCGCCGATTACCTTGATTGGATTATTGACCCTTACTGTGCCGTGGTCGGTGGTAAGCACCACACGATAACCACTGCCGGCTATGTGCTTGAGCAAATCGGATATTGCCGAATGCTTGAACCACGACTCGGTGAGTGAACGATATGCAGCATCGGAATAAGCCAACTCGCGTATCATTTTCGACTCGGTGCGCGCATGTGAAAGCATATCCACAAAATTCACTACCACCACATTTAAATCATATTGGACAAGATTGGAAAAATTCTGCAATAATTTTTCGCCTCCTGCCGAGTCGTTGATTTTGTTGTAAGAGAAAGTGAAACGGCGACGATAACGGTCGAGCAACGTCTGCACAAGTGGCGACTCGTTAAGGTTTTTCCCTTCTTCCTCGTCTTCATCTACCCACAAGTCGGGAAACATTTTTGAAATGTGCATCGGCATCAACCCCGAGAATATGGCATTTCGTGCATATTGCGTTGCCGTAGGCAAGATGCTGCAATACAGTCCGTCCTCGTCAATAGTGAAATATTCGCTTACCATCGGCTTCACCATGCGCCACTGGTCGAGCCTGAAATTGTCAATCACAATGAAAAAGACCTTCTGCCCAGCGTCAAGCAATGGCAACACCTTGCTTTTCATCACCTCGTGACTCATGAGCGGATGCGAGTCGGTGGTTACCCATTTTTCGTAATTCTTCTTCACAAACTTGGTGAAAGCCGAGTTTGCTTCTATTTTTTGCAACCGCAACAATTCGTCCATGTTGGTATCGGCACTGGCAAGTGTGAGCTCCCAATGCACAAGTGTCTTATAAACCTCGCACCAGTCATCAAATGAAGAAGCATTATTGATGGCCATGCTTATGGCGGCAAATTCCTGTTGGTAATCAAGTGTAGCCTTTTGTGCTACCAATTTGCCCGAATGAAGGTTCTTCTTTATCGACAACAATATTTGATTAGGGTTTACGGGCTTAATCAAGTAATCGGCAATTTTATTACCAATTGCCTGATTCATAATATTTTCCTCCTCGCTTTTGGTAATCATTATCACGGGCACTTCGGGCTGCGTGAGTTTTATCTGCGACAACGTTTCCAGCCCGCTAAGTCCCGGCATGTTTTCATCCAATATCACAAGGTCAAATTTGTTGGCATCGACAGCATCGAGGGCATCACGCCCATTCGATACCGTGACCACATTGTAACCCTTTTGCTTCAAAAACAATATGTGGGGTTTCAAGAGGTCTATCTCATCATCTGCCCATAATATCAATCCATTGTCCATTATATTATTTCCCTTTAATGTTGTTAGTCGCTGGCATCAACCTCGCTCTCTGTGCCATTTCCATCTTCTTCTCCTATGCCCATCATCGCATCGCCTTGCTCTTGGTTTAGCTGTTCGACAAATATGAAATATTCTTCAAGCGAGCGACCTTCGTCGATGAGTAGGTTGAAATTGTCAACACTAATCATCACATGACGCACACTTTGGGGCAAATGCAAACGGTCGTCAGTTTCGAGCAACGTCTTGTATTCTACCAGTTCGTCAAAGTTACCAAAACCTTTTATTATAAGCAACCCCAAACGGCCAAACGACATTTGTTCTAAGTCAAAGTCTTTTATTTCAAAAGTCGAGAAATTATGGCGAGCCACATCAAACAACAACTGATTTTCCGATACCGAATCTCGCGAAAATGCAAGCACATAGTAATGCGGCGACTGTGGTTCCCACTTAAACGGAGTTACATGCCTCGTCGTGTCGTTAATGTCAACCGAATCGTTCGTCAGGCGGGTTGCCCAGAATATTCCACGCATGTTGCTACTGCCACCTTCAAGTTTACGTCCTTGCGCAATTTGCCTCATGATAGCCGATGCTGTCGGGGTTATGTCGGTTTCGGGATACCGTTCGAGCATCTCACGCAATGTCGATTTGAACTTGTCGTAATTCTTTTCGGTAAGGTAAGAAAGCGCATCAATGAACATGAACTTAGGCATTATTTTCGACAACGGATAACGACGCATCATCTCTTCATACGCTTCATGTACACGGCTATTGCGATTGTGA
Organism: uncultured Muribaculaceae bacterium; assembly: GCA_944321715.1. Taxonomy (GTDB): domain Bacteria; phylum Bacteroidota; class Bacteroidia; order Bacteroidales; family Muribaculaceae; genus Avimuribaculum. Next base: position 7,218 of record CALUMJ010000035.1, read on the forward strand.
ATATAATCGTCATACGCTGCCGCATACATCTGCTCCTGGTCGCGTTCCATGTTGCGAAGATTGTCGATATAATTAGGGTCTTTCATCGCTTGCCCATAATTAGAATCGGCGAAATCTCCCACTATCAGCAATCTATATCGTTCGGCCTGAGCCATATTGCCCATACGCACATACATCAAATACAGATTATAGTACGTGTCGAGCCTGTATATATTGTCGGGATACCGTGTAAGCAACGTGTTGAATTGGGTTATCGACCCATTGAAATCCTCCAATCGGTCCTTCAAAATCACACCCATGTTATACAGTCCCTCCTGAATGATGTCGTTGCACGTCTGCCGTTCCTCGTCGGTTTTGGGTATCTGTTTTAAGTAATATTCCACATAGTGTGGGTCATCGGCACGCTTCAACGAGTCCATCGCTTCGGGCGACAAATTCGCCATTGCGCTGTCGGCAGGCATAGGATTTCCGTCCTCGTCCATGCTGTCATAATCCACCTCCTCAAATTCCGACAATGAGAATGTCGCTTTGTTGCGCCGTCGCCAGTCGTCTTCAAGTTTTCGGCTGCCCCATGCCTTCTGGAAAGCCGTCTTGCCCGCATTCTTTGTCGATGTATTGTAGAAATACCACGAATCATCGGTATTCAACGTGAACGTCGTCGGTGCATTACTACCATTGTTACCGAGCATCGAGCCCTGCGCTGCTTGCTGGGCAAGGTATTCCTCACGGCGAGCCGCCTCGGCCTCTTCTTCTTCGCGCTTCTTCAATTCTGCGATTATCTTCTCGGCAACGGCTTTCTGCTCGTCGGCAGTCATCATTGACAAGCGCAATAACGAATCCTGCAATTCGACATTCTGTGCATACACTGCCAATTCATCAAGCACATCCGACCTTTTTTTCAAGCTGTCATATCCAGCATACTCCTCCCCTATTATTGGCACAGCTTCGGCATAACACGGTTGCGCCAAGTCATACCTTCCCTGCGTGAAATATATAGCCCCCAACGTAAGTTGGCTAATAGCCTTTTCAATGCCGTTTCGTGTGCTTTTTTCGGCTGCAAGCACATAATTCTCAATTGCCTTGGCAGTATCTTTCCGCGACAAGTACAAATTGCCTATCGCATAATATATTTGGTCTAAATAATCCTTGTTGCGGTCATACTTGACCATAGAACGCAACGATTTCACTTCTTTTTCAATATCTTTGCCAGTGTAAACCTCGCTCTGCTTTATACGGGCGTTGAATTTTGTGCGATAAGTGGCACCATTCGCACCTCCCACTTTCTTAAATGCCAGATATGCATCGCCCGTGCGTCCTGCCTTAGCACACAATTGCCCGTAAAGGAAACGCAACCTCACCTTTTGCGCTCCGCCATAGTGGTCGATAGCTTCTTTCAAATATGGCAATGCTTGTTCCACACTATCGGTTTTTATATTGTAATTAGCCATCGACAAGTTATACAAAGTCCTTAATTTCCCGTTAGTCAAGTCTTTGTCTTTAATCCTTGAAATGATATTTTCGGCATCGGCAGTCCACTCAAGCGCATTATAACACTGTGCTTCCCACAACTTGGCTTCTGTCACGACCTCTGGCAACCACTTAAAATGTCCTGCCGTGTAATGGAAAGTGGCAGCGGCACCCATGAAATCACCATTCATGTATTGCCCACGCCCCATCATGAGCCACGCATTGTGCAGAAAAGGATTGTATTCCTCGCGCTGCATCCACTCTTTATATTTTTTATCACGCCCTTTGCCTCTTTTTTTCTTTGGTTTCTTTTTTATCGAGTGCAACCTTATTGCTTTTTGCATCTTCTCGATGGTGCGGTCGAAATTGGTTGATGGCTGTGGGTCAGATGGGTGCGCGTATGCTTCGGCCGGATGTATATGCACCTGCTTGGTATAGTCGTCTTCGTAATTAGTTTCCATTGTTTTCAATTGCTCTTTGTAATGCTCCGAGCCATTGAAATATACATTGTAGCGCGTAGTAAACGCCTGCCAGAAGCGCGACATTCCTGTGTTCTTCTTGGTACTGCATGATGTGCCAAGAAGCATAAAAGCCGCCACGACGGCAAGAAATATGTAACGTGATTTATTTCCCAAAACCAGCATAATTATATCAAATTATAAACGCAACAATCCCCCGATTTATTTTACCCGTGAAATCCACTTTTTATATTATGGACAGAAATCAGTAAATTTGTGCTGTCATTTAAACATGCAATATATGGATACTCTTGATATAATCTTCATCATAATCATCATTGCCACAGTAGCAACAATGGCTGTCGTGCTGTCGAAAAATGCTGGTAAAATGCAGCAAATCGCCTCGCTGCAAGACGAGGTTGGCCGTCATGCCGAAGAAAAAGCTGCATTGCAAAAGTCTGTAGCCGAGCGTGATGCAGCCATTGCCGCATCACAAGCCACAATTGCCGTTCTCGAAAGCCAAGCTGCGGAAGCCCGCGCACAAATAGACAAATATGTCGAACAAATACAATCGCTCAACGAACGAATCATTACCCTTTCTAACGAAAATTCAAAATATAACGAACGGCTGACTACGGTAATAAACGAACGTGAGCGGTTGCAACGCGAGGCTCAATTGCAATTCAGCGAACTCGCCACAAAAATCCTTGACGATAAAACACGCAAAAGCGACGACCGCCTGAACGAAATTCTAAACCCTCTGAAAGAAAAAATTGAACTCCTGAAAAAAGAAATAACCGAACGGTCTATTAAAGACACGGAGAATCATGCCTCATTGCGCGAACAGATAGGAATGCTACGCGAACTTAACACGCAAATAGGAAAGGATGCCACATACCTGGCCAATGCCTTGAAAGGCAACAATAGCGTACAAGGCAACTGGGGAGAACAAGTTCTCGAAAACATATTATCGGCATCAGGACTAATAAAAGGCGAGCATTTTGAGGTACAAGTCACCAAAGACGATGCCGGCAACACGCTTACCAATGAAACAGGAAACCGTCTGCGCCCCGACGTAATTGTACACCTCCCTGGCGACAAAGACATTATTATCGACTCGAAAGTTTCTTTTACAGCATACGCCGACTATGTGAACGCCAATGATGAACGCACTCAGCAAGAGAAACTAAAAGAACACGCCGCATCGGTAAAAAAGCATGTTGACGAACTTGCCACCAAAAGCTACCAAGATTATGTGCGCAAATCGGGCGACTTTGTAATGATGTTTATTCCAAACGAAGGAGCATACCTCGCTGCCATGCACGCCGACACGCACCTATGGGAATATGCCTACGACAAACGTGTAGTAATCATCAGCCCAACGCATTTAATTTCCGTACTTAAATTGGTATCACAATTATGGGGGCACGATAAGCAGACTAAAAATGCGCTTAAAATCGCAGAAGAAGCAGGAAAACTTTACGACCGTTTTGTCGAATTTGTCGAGTATATGCGTGCTATCGATAAAGGAATAGCCTCTGCGCGACAAGCCTACGACAAAGCTATGGCGAAACTGCAAGATGGCCGAGGGAACCTACTCAGGCAAGTAGAAAATCTGCAAGAATTAGGAGCTAAAGCCAAGAAAAAATTGCAGCTACCATCGGAATAATGTCACATGCAGTGTTAATTGTTTCCAAGCAGCCTATATTCATGCGGAGCTACACCCGTAAGACGCTTAAACATAATGCTGAAGCTCTGTACCTACTGATACCCCAGCGCAGCCGACACTTGCGATGGAGTATAACCCTGCTTAGTCAATAATTGCTTGGCCGCATCGAAACGCTTCATTTCAACATACTCTCGCATATTCTTGCCTGTAGAGAACCGCAACAGGTCGTTAAAGTATTGTGTTGACAAATGTAACTGCTGAGCACACATTTCGGCTGACGGAAATGCCCCACCCGACAGTTTGCCTTGACCAATGTAAGCATCGACAAAACGTTCCAATTGCCCCATTAGTGCAGCATTCTTGTCTTCGCGGGTAATAAATTGGCGTTCATAAAACCGTTTGCAATAATCCAGCAATAATTCAATGTGCCGAGTGATAATAGTGCGGCTGTACATGTCAATAGGATAATGCAATTCGTCTTCAATGTTTTCAAGGCAACACTCTATCTTATTTTTCTCACGTAACGACAAGTGCAAAGCCTCCTCGTTATTGTATGCAAAAAATGTGTAGTTGCACAATGTGTGGTCGAGCGATGTACCATAAATCAAGTCGGGGTGGAATGCCAGCAACCATCCTTTGCTTGGCAAAACATGGTCACCAGCCATGGCAAATGCTTTCTCGGGCGATAAGAAAACCATCGTTGCATCCGAGAAATCATAATACTTGTGTCCGCAACAACACTCACAACACGAACCGACATTATCAATGAGCAGCACCGTGTAAAAGTCAAATTTCACACTGTGTTGCCGCATCGATGCAGTGTCGCCAAAACGTATGACACTCGCCTGCGGATGAAGCGTCTTGCAGCCAAGGCAACAATTGCACTGGTGTACTGTTTTTATATCGAGTATCTCCCCCATCGCAATATTTCGATAATTACGCCACAAATATAGGGAGAAAATACAGCACTTTTCCAGCAAAATGTTATCAATCGGTAATAACGGTAAAAATCTCCGTAATTTAGGTTAAACGCTCCAATATGCGACCTTGATTTTATTACTAATTTTGCGCCAAATACATATAAAAACAAAATGAAGAAAAAACAAAAACGCATCATAATGATTACCTCAAGCATAATATTAGGCATCGTGGCACTGACTGCAATATCCGCCTACCTGTTTCTACACAGCCCCCAATTCGGACAGCTTCCTAAAGGGGAACGCTTGCAACGCATACTGCATTCGCCCAATTACCGCAACGGCCAATTCCACAACTTGCAACCGACCGAAATGATGACATCTCGCAACAACAACAACCGCCTGCAAGCACTATGGCATTTCGTTGCCGACAAAAAGCCAAACAATCTTGTACCCGACGCTCCTATCCCTGCCGTCAAATGCGACCTACGCGACATTTCCCGCAACGATGACTTCATTGTTTGGTTTGGGCATTCTTCCTATATGCTACAGTTGTCGGGAGTGAGATTCCTTATCGACCCCGTGTTTTACAAGGCTTCGCCCGTTTCTTTCGTCAACAAGCCTTTTCCTGGCACCGATATATATAAACCCTCAGACCTGCCCGAACGAATCGATTACCTTATAATTTCTCACGACCACTGGGACCATCTCGACTACAACACAGTCACTGAATTGCGCGACCGTATCGGCAAAGTAATTTGTCCACTTGGCGTAGGACAACATTTTGAATACTGGGGATTCGACCCTTCAAAACTGGTAGAACTCGACTGGAACGAGAGCTCTCTGTTGCAACAGGGTTTTAATGCCAACTGCTTGCCGGCACGGCATTTCTCGGGACGAGGCCTGACAGCCAACCAAACCTTATGGGCTTCTTTCCTGATTGAAACGCCATCACTCACAGTATTCATCGGTGGAGATAGCGGATATGGCCCTCATTTCAAGGAAATTGGAAATAAATTCCAAGACATAGACTTAGCCATCCTTGAAAACGGGCAGTACAACGAAGATTGGCGATACATTCACACTATGCCCCGAGAACTTGGGAAAGAAGCTCAAGAACTCGGTGCAGATACCATCATAACTGTCCATCATTCAAAATACGCTCTTGCGCGTCACCCATGGAATGAACCGTTACTCAACGAGTTAGAAGCCGCCGACCAATACCGCCTAAATCTTATAGTGTTGGGAATAGGCAAGGTTACCGCCATCAATCCCCGCAAATAACGTAAATTCATCAATGCTCGGCAAATTGCAATTTCGCTCCCGCACAATTTGCATTTGCACTCGCATTGCACTATCTTTGCGGCACAAACAAATCCAATACATTCTCATGGACGAAGCATTGAAAAAGAAATTAGCAAAAGACCCAAATGGGTTGCTAACTTATGAATATATCGCCAACAATATCGACAATATCGACCCGATTCTTCCCGAGCTTGTTGATAACATCATTGCCGTGGACAATATGGGGCAGTTCATTGTGAGTACGGCTCGATACCTGAATGCCATCGACCATCAAAAATATGCATCGGCTATCGATACCCTCATAAAAGCCGCAATTGCCAAAGACCGCGAGCATCGATACCTATCCGACCTTATTTCGGGTATTTGGGGTGATGACTACCGCGACCATGCTGCAGAACTTTGCCAAAGCGACGATAATTTCCGACGCATCTACAAACGGCTATACCCCACTTCCATTATCTAATCAAAAAAATGAAATTACTGAATATATTTTCAATCGTTGTCGTTTTTGCGATAACATTTCTGAGTTGCAAAGCCAATAACTCATCCAACAACAATAACAGCACAATGACACAAACCAACACAACCTCGGACAATGGGCGCACGAAAGTCCAGTTCAAGACCACAATGGGCGACTTTACCGTAGAGCTCTATAACGAAACGCCCAAGCATCGCGACAATTTCATCAAATTGGTAAAAGAAGGATACTATGATGATGTGTTGTTCCACCGTGTCATAAAGCAATTCATGATACAAACAGGCGACCCCGACTCAAAAAACGCATCAGCCGATGCAATGCTGGGAGCTGGCGGACCTGGCTACAATATCGAAGCCGAAATCGTGTACCCTCAATTTTTCCATAAAAAAGGTGCATTGGCTGCGGCACGCCAAGCCGATTCGGTCAATCCAAAACGTGAGTCTTCGGGTTCTCAATTCTATATCGTTACAGGCCGCATATACTCGAAAGAACAACTCACCCAAATGCAAGCTCAAATTGCCAACATGAAAATCAGGCAAATACTCGATACTATGGTCGTACCCTATCGCAAAGAAATAATGAAATTGCGAATGTCGGGCGACACTGCTGCCATAAACAAACTGAGCGACGAATTGATTTCAAAAGCTCAAGCCGAATATGACAAGCATCCGTTCACATTCACCGACCAACAAATCAAAGAATATTCAACCATCGGTGGTGCACCGCACCTCGATGGAGAATACACTGTTTTTGGTGAAATTGTCGATGGCATGCCTACAATCGAGGCCATAGAAGCTGCGCCGACCAACCGTGCCGACCGACCTAACGACGACATTAAAATCATTTCGGCAACGATACTCTAATCATCACATACCTCCTTCACTGCCCACTACAAGATGATAGAAGTCAACTCCATGCGTCTGGCCAATGGCCTGCTACTGCTCCACCATCGCGTAACATCGACACAAATGGTTGTCGTGAACATTTTGTACAATGTCGGAGCGCGCGACGAAGTGGCTGGACGCACAGGCATGGCTCACCTCTTTGAACACCTGATGTTTGGAGGTACTCCAAATATCCCTGATTTTGACACTCCCCTGCAAGAAGCCGGCGGAGAAAACAATGCTTGGACATCCAACGACTTGACAAACTTCTACGACATCCTGCCGGTACAAAATATCGAAACTGCCCTTTGGCTCGAAAGCGACCGCATCGCCAACATGGCATTTACACAACAGTCGCTCGATATTCAAAAAGGTATCGTAGTTGAAGAATTCAAAGAACGGTGTGTAAATGTACCGTATGGCGACATAGGCCATGTACTGCGTGCCGCCACTTTCTCAAAGCATCCATACAGATGGCCGACACTGGGATTGCAATTTGCCGACATCGAAAATACGACACTCGATGACATAAATAATTTCTATACGGCACATTATGCGCCAAGCAATGCAATACTGTGCATTACAGGCAACATCGACTTTAACCATGCCGCCAAGCTGGTCGAGAAATGGTTTGGCGACATTCCAAACCGCCAAACAGCAATTCGCAATCTTCCTGTAGAGCCACAACAACAATCACCGCATCATATCGCCTTGCACCGCGATGTTCCCCAAAACATGATAATCAAGGCATACCACACCTGCGGCCGAAACGACAAGCAATTTCCCACTTGCGACATCATAAGCGACATTCTTGCCAATGGCAACTCTGCGCGTTTCTTCAAAAACATACTCATGGCCACCGACCTCTTCACCGACCTTGATGCTTCTGTATGGGGTTCAATCGACCCAGGCCTTCTTGTCGTAACGGGCAAAATTGCAAATGGTGCCGACATCGACAAAGCCGAAGAAGCTATCAACAACGAAATCGACAAAATAGCCAATGGCGACGTATCGCAATATGAAATCGACAAATATGTCAACAAACTTGAATCGAAAGAATGCTTCGAGAATATAAGTTATGCCGATGTCGCATCTAAATTATGCTATCATCAGCTTGTTTCGGGCGATGCCAACAACATCAACCACGAAATCGACTTATATCGCTCCATATCGGCTGACGATGTGACGCGTGAAGCCGCACGATTGTTTGCTCACAACAACGAAACGACTATCTTATATGGCCCCGACTTGTGACAGGCAATAAATACAACGGCTGTTCAACAAAAAAATAGTTAATTAATAGTCGAAATAATAAAAATTTGCGTACATTTGACGCTAAATGCAACAACCGCATAATTTTGTTTTATGCGGCAACTTAAAGAAAGGAATAATATGGAATTGCGTGAAATGTCTGAATCTTGCGAAAACCAAGAAAAAGACTTAACCTTGAACAACGACACGGCTGTTACTCCCGAAAAGCCGAGTAACGATACCGTAGAAACTGTAGCAACAGAAAATACCCCCGGGGAAAATGACAATGCCCCGATAGTTGATAATGCCCAAGCTCCAGAGGATGACCCAGCCGGGAAATCTACAACCGACTACTCTACCCTCGACAAACAAGGGTTAGTGGCTGCACTCGAAGCGCAATTACAGAAACCTATCGAGTCGATTCGCGATGACGTAAACCTCATAAAAATCGCCTTTTACTCATTGCGCAACGCCGAACTCGCCGCTGAAAAAGAGGAATTTGTTGCAAACGGAAATGAAGAAACAGCCTTCGCTCCAAAAAGCGACGCCGATGAAGAGCGTTTCAAGGAATTACTCAACGAGATAAAAGAAAAACGCGCAGAATACAATGCGCAACAAGAAGCCGAGAAAGAGGACAACCTGAGGAAGAAACAGGCAATCATCGAAGAAATAAACAGTATCGTCGGCGACCCCGACAATATTAACAAACAATATGGCCGCATACAACAGTTGCAGCAAGAATTCAAAGCAATAGGCGAGGTTCCGGCCGCACATGTCACTGAAATGTGGAAAAGTTACCAAAAAGCCACTGAAAGTTTCTACGACCTGCTGAAGATGAACAAAGAATTGCGCGATTATGACTTCAAGAAAAATCTTGAAGCGAAGCAGCAACTTTGCTCCGAGGCCGAATCGCTCGACGAAGTGGAAGACGTGGTTATAGCTTTCCGCAAACTGCAAGACCTGCACAACCAATGGCGCGAAATAGGACCTGTTGCCAAAGAAATAAGAGAAGAGCTTTGGACCAGATTTAAAGAAGCTTCGGCAAAGATTAATAAAAAGTACCAAGCATTCTTTGAAGACCGAAAGAAAAAAGAGAAAGAAAACGAAATCGCTAAAATTGCTTTGTGCGAACGCATCGAAGCTATCGACATTGATTCGCTCAAGTCATTTGCCAAGTGGGACGAAGCCACAAAAATCATATTGGGGCTACAAGAAGAATGGAAAAAACTGGGATTTGCTTCAAGAAAAGTAAATGCCGACTTGTTTGCCCGCTTCAGGACAACTTGCGACAAGTTCTTTGCTCGCAAAGCCGAGTTCTTCAAAGCAATGAAAGAAGAGTTTGCTGCAAACCTTGAAAAGAAAATCGCATTGTGCGAACAAGCCGAAGCGTTGAAAGACTCTACCGACTGGAAAAAAACTACCGAAAAAATGATAGCGCTCCAACGCGAATGGAAAACAATCGGCCCAGTCGTGAAGAAACACAGCGACAACGTGTGGAAACGGTTTATTGCAGCTTGTGATTACTTCTTTGAACAAAAGAATAAGCAAACTTCATCAGTACACCAGACCGAACATGCCAACCTTGCAGCCAAGCGCGAAATAATCGAAGCCATCAATGCCCTTGTCGCAGACGACACTGAAACTGAAGGCGAAAAGAAAGTGCGCGAGCTCATGAAGCGTTGGCAAGAAATCGGCCACGTGCCTTTCAAAGAAAAAGATAAAGTATATGCCGAATACAAAGAAGCCACAGCCAAGGCTTTTGAAAAATTCGACATGAAAGAGGCTCATGGCAAGTTGGGCAACTTTGAAGCCTCGCTTAGCAGTTCAAGCCAAGACAAGATTTATCGTGAACGCGAACGTCTTGTGCGAGCTTTTGAACAAAAATGCAACGAGCTTAAGACCTACGAGAACAACCTCGGATTCTTCAACGCCCAATCAAAAGGTGGCAGCTCAATGCTCAAGGAAGTGGAACGCCGCATCCAAAAAATAAAAGAAGAACTTGCACTTCTTGAGCAAAAAATCAAAATGATTGACGAGAAATTGTAACCAAACGGTATTCTCGTTTACCAATAGACAGGGAAACAAGTGGTTGCCCCTACACAAAAAAAGCGGGACAACCACTTGCTGTACTTCTAATATTCCACATAACCCATTACAAACCCTATTTCCCCAGCACACGACTTCGAGGGTATCAAACGTGTCGGGCATTTGTTTGATACTTCATTGCTAAAAGGGAATTGTGAACAAAATTACCAGCTTTGTAAAATCCACTAACATCACCATGGTAAAAAAAGGTAGGTACAGGCAATTTATCAGCGGTCTTTTCACTTTTGTTGACTTCTTGATTCTGAACCTTACATATTTAATTTTAAGTTTTTTCAACGGTGAACCCGACGACTTCTTTACACGTCCGGTGTGGTTCATGATGAACATAACATTTGCTGCCGGATGTTCCATATATTCCAACATCCATAATCGTCGTGTAGTTTTCGCCGACCGTGTCGTACTCACTGCCACGAAGTTCGTGACACTATTTGCTGTGCTGTTTTTTGCTTCACTGTTGTTCCTTAACCTAAATAATATCCATGTACTCACATTCATCGAGTTCTTCCTCTTCTTCTTCCCGGCATTGTCCATTTGGTGGCTATTGTCAAGACAAATGCTGAAGGCATATCGCAGCCGTGGATACAATTTCAAGCGCACAATAATCATTGGTGGCGGGAATGTAGGTATGAGATTGCTTGACGAATTGCTTAGCGACGACGGATATGGCTACCGCATCATGGGCCTCTTTGATGACACCCCGAGGAAATCGCCTTATTATAAGGGCGGCTTTGAGAACCTTGGCACATTTATCAAGGAAAACCTTATCGACGAAATGTATTGCACTCTGCCTGATGGCGACGATGGATTGGTGCAAAAAATGATAAAACTTGCCGACAGCAATGCTGTTGACTTTTATTATGTTCCTCAATTTGGCAGTGCCATAATGAGGCAATTTGAATTGCAATCAATTGGCAATGTGCCGATACTCGCCATTCGCCCCAACCCCCTTAATAACACAACAAACCGTATCGTAAAACGCATCTTCGATATTGTTTTCTCATCATGCGTGCTCGTCTTCACTCCCATTTTGTTACCCTTTATTGCGATTGGCATCAAAATGTCGTCGCCAGGTCCCATATTCTTCAAGCAAAAACGCACTGGATACCGTGGCAAGGAATTCTTTTGCTACAAATTCCGTACAATGAAGGTTAATAATGACAGCGACAGCCTACAAGCCTCGAAAGACGACCCTCGCAAAACAGCTTTCGGCAACTTCCTGAGGCGAACCAGTATCGACGAATTGCCCCAATTTTTCAATGTATGGAGAGGTGACATGTCGATTGTAGGTCCACGGCCGCACATGCTCAAACACACCAAAGATTACAGCGCACTTATCGACAAATACATGGTGCGCCATACAATCAAGCCGGGCATAACTGGCTGGGCCCAGGTAAATGGTTTCAGGGGCGAAACTCGTGAATTGTGGCAAATGGAGAAACGTGTGGAATATGATGTATGGTATGCCGAGAATTGGAATCTTATGCTTGACCTGAAAATAATATTCCTCACAGTGAAAAATGCAATACGAGGAGAAAAAAACGCATTCTGACGACATATTATGAGCAACAGCGACTTGAAATCACGCGCCCTCGGTGTCCTGCGCCGTTTCTATGGTTATAATTCTTTTTATCCCCTGCAATTCGAGGCTATACAATGTGTTATGCAGGGCAACGACGCTGTGGTACTTATGCCAACCGGGGGCGGCAAGTCGCTTTGTTTTCAAATCCCAGCACTGCTCTCCGATGGATGCGCCATAATCATCTCACCACTTCTTGCATTGATGAAAGACCAGGTCGATGCCCTACAAGGAATGGGAATACCCGCCGCCTCGGTTAACAGTGCGCAATCCGATACATTCAACCGTGAAGTAATCGAACAGGTATATGCCGGACGCATAAAATTGCTTTACATTTCGCCCGAAAGGCTACTTTCTGAAATTGAACAATGGTCTGAAAAAATAAAAGTGAGTCTTTTCGCAATAGACGAGGCTCATTGCATCTCGCAATGGGGGCATGATTTCCGTCCCGAATACACTCAACTTGCCACATTGAGGCAACGATTTCCATCAGTGCCAATAATGGCATTGACGGCAACGGCCGATAGGCTGACTCGCGACGATATAAGTCAACAATTAGGGATTCCCAACGCACGCCTTTTCATGACGTCGTTTGACCGTCCAAATATCCGCCTTAATGTCGTGAGCAATGTCAGCAGTTCCGACAAAATGCAAATGATTACACACTTCCTGAAAGCCCACCACACCGAAAGTGGCATCATATATTGCATGAGGCGCAATGATACCGAAAAAATGGCGTCACGGCTGCGTGGACAGGGCTTCAATGCCGCGGCTTTCCATGCCGGAATGTCAACCATTGAAAAAGAGCAAGTACAGACTGCATTTCTCAACGACGACATACCCATAATATGCGCAACCGTAGCATTCGGAATGGGCATAAACAAAAGCAACGTGCGATGGGTTATCCACAGCAACATGCCAAAGAGCATTGAATGCTATTATCAAGAAATAGGTCGTGCCGGACGTGATGGAATGCCCGCCGAAGCATTAATGTTCTACTCTTTTGGTGATGTCGTTACGCTCAAGAGCTTAGCAAAAGACTCGGGGCAGGAAGCTATCAACATGAACAAACTGAAGCGAATGCAGCAATATGCCGAGAGCAACGTATGCCGCCGACGCACATTGCTAAGCTACTTCAACGAGCATATCGACCACGACTGCGGCAACTGTGATGTGTGCCTTAATCCTCCTGAACGCTTCGATGCCACCATTTTGTGCCAAATGGCCTTAAGCGCAATTGTACGCACCAACCAGCGCGAGGGCGTTACGGCAATAATCGATATCCTCCGAGGTTCGGGCAAAACCGACATTCTATCCAAAGGCTATGACAAACTGCGCACCTACGGCATAGGTCGCGACCTGAGCTTCGCAAGTTGGAACGCTTATTTACTACAAATGTTGCAGTTGGGCATAATAGACGTGGCATACGACGACTATAACCACCTACATGTAACTCAATACGGGTGGGAAATTCTCAAAAGCAATAAGCACGTGATGCTATCGAAATTCTCATATACCAAACCAGCTCCTCCGGCAAAAGGAAGTCGCCAAAAGGAAATCAGCCTCGACAACATGCCCAAAGCCGACAATGAGCTGTTTGAACTGCTCAAAGAAACGCGCCTTGCCATTGCCCGTGCGCAGCACATGCCTCCTTATATCGTATTCAGCGACCGTGTACTCGATGTCATAGCACGCAGCCTACCCACATCACGTGAAGAATTTGCAGCACTTTACGGAATCGGCGAAAAGAAAACCGAAATGTATTGGCGGCCATTCACCGCTACAGTAAAACAATTCCTCGAAAAACATCCGCAGTAATAGCCCCCGACAGCCCATGCCACAATAAAATAAAACAGTAGGATTACACGCTAGTAACCCTACTGATATATGGGGCTGTTGGTAGAAATACGCTCCCCTACAAACGAGGAAAATCGTAATTATGACACAGTCATATTATCCTTTACACCCCTTTCCCCTATTTCTTGCGCAATTCGTACAAGTCAAGGCGGCGGTCGCGCAGGTTGCGCACGCTACCATAAGTATGTAATTCGTTGAGCAAGTCAAGGTCAACATCACTCACGAGAATCATCTCGGTGTTAGGCGTAGCTTCGGCTCTTCGTCCATCGGTAGGAAAAGCAAAATCACACGGCGTGAACACTGCCGACTGGGCATACTGTATGTCCATATTATGGACTCGCGGCAAGTTGCCCACCGACCCTGCTATGGCCACAAAACATTCATTTTCTATGGCACGCGCTCTGGCACACACCTTCACACGTGAATAGGCATTCTGCGTGTCGGTAAGGAACGGTACGAAAAGAATTTGCATTCCCTCCTCGGCAAGCAACCGTGATAATTCAGGAAATTCTACATCATAGCATATTAGCACACCTATCTTGGCACAATCTGTGTCAAACGTTTTTACCATCTTTCCGCCCGACAGGCCCCAACTTTTGGCTTCGTCGGGTGTGATGTGTACTTTGCCATAAGTTTCGTATGTTCCATCGCGACGGCACAAGAAACCCACATTAAGCAGGCGATTGTCACTGCCAAGATACGGCATACTGCCTGTAATAATATTAATATTATAGCTTATCGCGAGCTTTATGAAGCGTTCGCGTATCTCGTCGGTATATTTGGCAAGTTTCCTTATCGACTGCGCCTCGCCGAGGTTATTGTATTTTGCCATGAGTGGAGCATTGAAATACTCGGGGAAAAGCACAAAGTCGCTCTTGTAATCCGACACAGCGTCAACGAAAAACTCCACCTGTTCAAACACATCATCGAGGCTGTTATATGGCCGCATCTGCCATTGCACAAGCCCTATGCGCACCATTGTTTTGCGCTCTATTATTTCCGGCTTCGGCTGATAATAAATGTTATCCCATTGGAGCAGCGTCGCATAGTGCCTTGATTCCTCATCATTTGGCAAATAATTAGTCATCACCTTGCGCACATGGAAATCGTTTGACAGCTGGAACGTCAATACCGGGTCATAAATCTCGCGTTGACGTACCTTGTTGATATATTCACGTGGACGCAAACGGTCGGCATACTTGTGGTAATTCGGAATCCGCCCGCCAAACATAATAGCCTTCAAATTGAGCGTTTCGCACAAATCCTTGCGGTATTCATACATTCGCCTTGCCAATCGCAACCCACGATAATCGGGATGGATAAACACTTCAATGCCATACAGTATATTTCCATGTGGGTTATGGGTGCAGAAAGTTTCGTTACCAGTAACTTGTGCATACGTATGGTCGCCCTTTACAAGGTTATAGTCAACTATTATGGCCAAAGCACAACCCACAATCTTCCCATCGACCACCGTAACCACCTGTCCTTCGGGGAAAATCTCGGTGAGTTTCTTTATTTGGTCAAAAGTCCAAAATTCGTCCTTGTCGGCATACACGCGCTTGAACGACTGCGCCAGTTCGGCATAGTCGCCCAATTGCAGCTGCCGCACTTCTACCTTGTTGATTTCTCGTTTGTCGTTATTCTCCATAACAAATTCTATATTGAAAATAACGCAAGCACCGAGGCTAATTTATCACCTCGGTGCTCGCTTTGATTTTACATCATTTGATTATTCATAACCACGCATTATACCTCGTTTGGAATTGCGCACAAAGAGTATGATTTCGTCACGCTCTTTTGTAGCTGGCAATTCCGCCTCAATCCGTTCTATAGCGTCTGTGTTGTTCATACCCGAAAGATACAAGTACCTGTAAATCTCCTGAATATCTCGTATCTGCTCATTGGTAAACCCACGACGACGCAAACCTATCGAATTGATTCCTGCATAAGAAATTGGATTGCGACCCGCCTTGACGTAAGGTGGAATGTCCTTGTTTACAAGAGCTCCACCTTGTAGCATCACATGCTGCCCGATATGCGTGAACTGGTGTATCAACGCGCCACCACCTATGACAGCATAATTGTCTATGACTACCTCGCCTGCAACTTGCACAGAGTTCGACATTATCACGTTATCACCCACTACACAGTCATGTGCCACGTGGCAATACGCCATTATTAGGCAATTGCTGCCAATAACCGTTTTCCCTTTCGAAGCCGTACCTCGACTTACTGTCACACATTCCCTAATTGTAGTGTTGTCGCCAATGATGGCAACCGATTCTTCACCCCTGAACTTCAAGTCTTGTGGAATACCCGAAATGACTGCACCCGAACATATAGTACAATTCTTGCCAATACGGGCTCCTTCAAGGATAGTTACGTTACTGCCGATGCGTGTGCCTTCACCAATCACAACATTCTGGTCAATCGTGACAAATGGGTCTATTACCACATTGTTGGCAATCTTTGCAGCAGGATGAACGTAGGCTAATGGTTGTTTCATTATACTTCGTTGTTATGTAATAAATATATAATAATTTACTTATTCTTTATGATTTGTGCCATAAACTCGGCCTCGCTCACAATCTTCTCGCCAACAAACGCATAGCCTTTCATCACTGCACAGCCACGACGTATCTCGGTGAGCAGCGACAAGTGGAAGATGAGTGTATCGCCTGGTACTACTTTTTGGCGGAATTTTACATTATCGATTTTCAAGAAATAAGTAGAATATTTTTCAGGTTCTTCTACCATGTTAAGTACAAGCAGTCCGCCTACTTGCGCCATTGCTTCCACCTGCAACACACCTGGCATAATAGGTTCCTGTGGAAAATGTCCTTGGAAGAACGGCTCGTTGCCCGAAACATTTTTCACACCTACTATGTAATTAGAACCTATCTCGATAATCTTGTCAACGAGCAAGAATGGATAGCGGTGTGGCAGCAACTGGCGTATGCGGTTGATGTCCATCACTGGTGCGATGTTCGGATTATATACGGGGGCCTGCAATTCTTGGTGCTTGATTTCTCGACGTATTTTTTTTGCAAATGTCGTGTTGATTGAATGCCCCGGCTTTGTAGCGATTACATATCCTTTAATAGGCCGACCTATCAATGCCAAGTCGCCAAGCACATCCATCAATTTGTGGCGTGCAGGTTCATTTTCATACGCAAGAGGAATATTACTTATATAACCGAGTTCGCTCACATGCTTGTGTGGCACTCCCATCAAGTCGGCAAGTTTGTCAAGGTCGGCCTGGTCCATTGCTTGGTCATATACTACTAAAGCGTTATCCAAATCGCCACCTTTTATCAAATTAGCTTTCACCAATGGCTCTATTTCACGGACAAACACAAATGTGCGACTTGCTGCTATATCGTCTTTGAAACGTGACAAGCTATTAAGCGATGCAAACTGGTTGGGGATTATGGGCGATTTAAATTCTATCATAGTATCGATGCGGAAGCCGTCGAATGGCAGCACCACAATCGAAGCTCCAGTCCCTTCATCTACAACTTCAAGTTTCTGCTTGACAATATAAAAATCCTTTTCCTCGCTTTGCTCCTCCACGCCAACTTCGGCAATCTTGGTAGCATACTCTATAGCACTGCCATCGAGTATTGGCATTTCGGGCGCGTTGACTTCGATGAGGCAATTGTCAATGCCTGCTGCATACAAGGCCGACAGCGCATGTTCCACTGTGCTGACCTTGGCATCACCCTTGCCTATAACTGTTCCGCGTGTAGTTTCAAGCACGTTTTCGGCCAAAGCGTCAATCACAGGCTTGTCGTCAAGGTCTATGCGTTGAAATTTATATCCGTGGTTGACGGGGGCTGGTTTAAACGTGGCTTCAATTGCCATTCCTGTGTGCAACCCTTTTCCGCCGACAGTAAACGAATTTTTTAATGTGCATTGTTTCATAATGTATATCTTTTTTCGTTTGCCATATTGTGTGTTATTTGTCTTTCTCAGCAATAGCTTTTTTCAATGCAGCCACATCTTTAAACAGCTCGCCAAGGCGCTTCATGTAAACAGTCTGGCGAGCAAAATCCATTGCATTAACAATCGGACTGCCAATCACCGAAAGTCCATCTCCAATACTATTCGGGACTCCCGATTGGGCTCCAAATTTATTGTTGTCACCTACTTTAATATGTCCGGCAAAACCTACTTGACCGCCGACCATATTATGCGCACCAATCTTGGCCGAACCTGCCACGCCCACTTGCGCAGCCATCACAGTGTGTTCACCTATTTCCACGTTGTGAGCCACCTGTATCAAGTTGTCAAGTTTGACTCCCTTGTGTATGACAGTGCTTCCCATTGTGGCACGGTCAATAGTCGTGTTGGCTCCTATTTCCACATTGTCGCATATCACCACATTTCCTATTTGGGCAATCTTGACATATTCGCCATTTTCAGGTGCAAAGCCGAAACCGTCGCCGCCGATGACCACACCAGCTTGTAAAATGCAATTGTTCCCAACTACGCAATCATGGTAAATCTTCACACCAGGATAAATTATGCAGTTATCGCCAATCGACACATTGTCGCCAATGTAGCATTGTGGATATACACACACGTTTTTACCGATTTTAACATTTTTCCCAATATAGGCAAATGCACCTATATATACGTCTTCGGGTAACGACACACCTTCCGACACGAAGCATGGCTGCTCGATACCTCGTTTGCGAACTTGTTGGTCGGCTACATAGTTAAGCAACATTGCAAGCGTGGCATAGGGGTCGTCCACACGCACCATAGTCGCTTTTACTGGCTGCTCGGCCTCAAAATCTTTCCTGACAAGTACCACCGATGCTTCGGTGGTATATATGAAATGGGTATATAACGGATTGGCAAGGAATGTAATGCATCCTGTTTTTGCTTCCTCTATCTTGGCAAAATTGTTGATGATAACGTTGGCATCTCCGTCAACTGTTCCACCCACCAATTCGGCCAATTTACCTGCAGTTAATTCCATAAATATAGGTAATTATTAATTCAAATCAACGTGCAAAGATGCAAAAAATAGCCTATATTGCCAAGTAAATTGCGTGATTTCACTCTACACAAGCGATTTTTTTGCCACTCTGCACACTATGTAGCCTATTTTAGCATAGCTACACCTTTATCGCGAAATTCTTTTGGAGAAACACCTGCCAATCGTTTAAAATATTTTCCAAAGAATGTCTGCGTCGGAAAATTCAATTCATTACTAATCTGTTGAATAGTCATATTGGTTGACCTTAATAATATTTTCGCTTCAAGCAACACAAAATTATCAATCCACTCCGAAGCCGTCTTTCCGCTTATGTTCCGCACAATCGTGGAAAGATAACCTGCCGTCAGATTTAACTTTGAGGCATAAAAAAGCACTTTTCGCTCATCTTTATAATGGATATGCACTTCGTGCATGAATCGTTGCATTATAGTTTCTTCATTGGAAAGATTCCGGGCCTCCGCCATTTGGTAAAGATATGAACCGAGGCTATAGGCGTATGCACAGGTGAGATGACGCAGCGTTTCTGACTGATATGGGCGTTCTTTCTGCAACAAATTCCCCACCATAGCACAATAATTTTGTATGGCAGCAAGTTCCCCCGATTTAAGTTCGAGAATTGGATTCTCCCGTATGCCAATGGCCAATCCGAAATTATAAGGCAATCCGAGATTATCCACAAAGTGGCGAGTCATCACAAGGCATGTTCCCCAAAAATCGGAACTTGCCGATTGGTAAGTGACAAGTTGACCAGGAACATTGACAACAAGCATACCAGGACGCAGACAGAACGGACTTAAATCAATATTGCCCTCGGACGACCCTTGCAAGCATAGGAAAAAGCCATATTCGTCAACTTTAAATGAATGACCCGCGACGAACTTTAATCCAGTGTCAAAAAGGAAGTAATCATTCATGAAATGCACGGCGTCGGGATGCTGCGACAGTATATTTGCCCGTATGTCCATCTTTCGCTCTTTTATTTGTTATATAATCGTTTTAGACCATAAAATTAATAATTTTTCTCGTTATATAATACGCATATTCAAATAATCGACCAATATAACCAATAAAACGACCTTGTAGCGACAACAGGTGACACATAATTTTGCATCGCAAAAAACAAGAGCTTAAATGAAAATAAAACGACATTTTATAATCATGTATATGGCATTATCGTGTTTAATGGTTTTGCCTACACTGGCACAGGAGAATCAACCACAAAAAGGACAGAATATAACAATCTCTGGTGGTGCACTTCTTGAAACGAATATTTCGGGATTTCACCATTCTGGAGTTGACGACGGCCAAAGTCGAATGAAAATAGGTGGTTCTGTGGGCGGATTTCTTAACTTGGGAATAACCAGAGCTTTCTCCGTGCAGGGAGAAATGCTCATGCATTACAAGCATTCAAAGTTTGAATGGGATGGCATTCCTGGAAATTATGATTATTGGGGCGTAGAAATTCCTATTTATGCAATGCTTCACATACATCTCAAAAAAGACCGCCAACTATATATTGGCATCGGGCCATATACCGAGTTTGGTTTTGATGCGACTTACAAACGCAATGGCATAAAAGGTGATTTATATGAAAAAGACAAAACAAGCGGACTACCAATCTTGCGCGATTCAAACACAGGATTTGCACTTAAAATAGGTTATGAGTTCACGTCTGGGCTACAACTTAACGTCACATATAAAGCAAGCATCACCAATCTGCTCGATGCTAATAGCAACACAGTGAAAATGTATCCCATTGCAGCAAGCATAGGCATCGCTTACAGATTTGGTAAATAATTGGAAATATGGCACACATGAACCTCAAGCTTATCATTGTCGGTGTTGCATTATGTTTCTACCCTATTTTCGTGCAAGCACAGACCGATACGGTAAGAAACAGCCGACTGAAAGAATACTGAAACAGCCTCGTCCACGGTAATGTTGACCGCACTTTTGAGCGCAAAATGGACATGAGCTTTATCGTAGCACCATGTTACACAAGGGAGGGCAGCTTCGGCATAGGCGGCGCGGCGACAGGATTGTACCGATTAGACCGTACCGACTCCATAATGCAACCATCCGATATCTCATTGACAGGTAGTGCCACAATCAAGGTTTTTTATTCTATAAACAGTAAAGGGCAACAATCATTTCCGTGACAACCGCTCGCGCTTGTCCTATCTCCTGCAATTCCAAAACAAAAACCTTGATTTCTGGGGAGTGTCTTATGATGCCTGCACTGTAAATCCAGTAGCTGGGTATCGAAGACAAATGATAAACTGGGAATCCGACTATGTGTACAAGTTAACAACAGCTTTTCATGTAGGAACTTCACTGAACCTTAACTATACACGGGCCATGCACGTGACCCGGCCCGAATACTTGGATGGTCAGCGAAATTCCTATTTCTTCACGGGTATCGGAATCTTGGTGCAATACGACACTCGCGATTTTATCTTGAACCCCAAGCGTGGTATTTACTTCATCATTCGTGAAATATATTATCCCAAATGGTTGAGTGACCACGACAAGAATGTATTCAGTACCACAGTCATTTTTGATGCCTACCATCAGGCTTGGAAAGGAAGCGTCTTGGCTTTTGACCTTTACGGCCAATTCAACGGTTACAATGTTCCATGGACTATGCGTGAGGAGTTGGGAAGTGGGGCGAGCCGTATGCGTGGTTATTACGCTGGCCGTTACATCGACAACAACCAGCTCTCGGTCCAGCTCGAACTTCGGCAACATATTTATAGCCGCATTGGCTGCGTTGCATGGGTTGGCGGAGGCACTGTCTTTCCGTCATTCGACCAGCTGCGCTGGAAAGACATATTGCCAAATTACGGGATAGGACTCAGAGTGGAATTCAAGCACAATGTAAATATCCGCATCGACTATGGATTTGGGAAAGACACTGGCGGCTTTGTGTTTCAATTCGCCGAAGTCTTTTAAACGATATGGAAAATATAAAAACTTATTCACTGCACACCGCGCTATCCCACAATTTAGCGTTCATAGTATTCATTGCAATATTAGGCGGAGCCTGCTTTGCAATTCCATGCAATGCACAAGTTATTACCGATTCGTTGGCTAATGATTTTCGTACTTTCGCAGCAAAACATTTCTCTCGATATAGAACCGTCAACGCTTTTTGGGAAACAAAAGGGACACACAATTACACTTTCGAAACAGCTGGAAAAGAAGTTGAGAAACGAAAGAAGAAAAATCTACACACGCTAAAATTCTCAACAATGGTTCCTATCCTTAAACTAAAACATATTTCCTTTTATGCCAACTTGCAATATTCACATTACCAATTTCATACCTGCGATAACGACGACAAGGCTACTTCTTCGGTCATTTTCTTGCGAAATGCCTACGATTATTTCAATGGCGGTCTGAATGGTTCATATTATACAGAACTCTTTAAGAAACCTCTCATTATATCTGCTTCCGTTTCTGCCGACGTTTGGAATGAAGGGAGCGGCAAAGTGTATGGTACAATTTCTGCTATGATGGTGCTACGGAACAACAAACACACAAATTTCAGCATCGGCATAATGGGCATGACTCTGTTCAACACTATGCCTGTATTGCCTATTGTTGTTTGGTGGCATCGTTTCGATAATCCCAGTCTGAGCATAGAGGTATCAACTGGGCAATTCTATCTTCGCTATCAAAAAGACAAACAACGCATATCCGCCGGAGCCGCTATGGGAAGCGAGAATTTCTACCTGCATTCCTATGTTGGAGGCTCTCTTGAAACATACTATTACTGCGATGCAGTGCTGAAGCCCGAAATCCAATATGAATATATCATAAACAAACGCCTTTACCTAACTGCTCATGCAGGTTTGTCAATGGTTATGAAAGGAAGACTTTATAAAAAGAACCGAAAAGGCATCAAAGTAACTGATGCCGACACAGGCAAAACCGAAGTAGAAGCCATTGTGAAGCAAGACCGCTCTCCAGTTCCATTCTTCAATGTAGGCATCTCATACAGCCTGTTCAAATAATAAAGCATTGCATTGCTGTCCGATAAACATCCCTTTTTGTATGTGAAAGCCGTTTATTAATCCAATTAATGCGGTCGAAAAACGAACCAGCCAAAAACAGATTAGGCTGTAATGCCTGTTTTGCAGAACATTACAGCCTAATTCAATATCTAATTCTATTCAAGAATTACTCCTCTACAGCTGCCTGCGCCTCTTTAATACTTTTCTGACTAACAATGCGTTAGAAAGTTTTCGTATGTGATTTGTATGCGTTTAAGGGCGTTTGCGTGAGGTTCTTGTCTCAAATGTATCTTAATTCTCTATTGCAGCTTGCGCGACTGTAATATAAGACTTATTATCAATGTCTTATATACGTTTTGTATGTAATTTGTATGTGCTATCAATCAAGCAATA
>CALUMJ010000036.1 GCA_944321715.1 uncultured Muribaculaceae bacterium
GTATCAAAATGCAGATTTGCGCAATTTTGTAGGGACGCACGGCTCGTGCGTCCGCTGCGCAATTAGTTGTGTATTCTACTAACTTACAAATGGTTAACAGTGCCTTTCGGCACAGGGACGCACGAGCCGTGCGTCCCTACGAGGTGGGTACTGCCAATTTTGATACGTCCTCCGTTACTGTCATATTTACAGCATATTACGGTTGCATTCGAGCAGTCATCGGGGCTGTATCAAAATTCAGGATTATGTGACTTTTGTAGAGACGCGATTTATCGCGTCTGTCGTTGCAGCAATCCATTATGTTGTGAATCAAATAATTGCATATCAGCAGAAGCAGACGCGATAAATCGCGTCTCTACATTTAGCTGCGTTATTCCAATTTTGATACACCCCCTACAACAATGTAAATGTATTTGCTATTTTATATACCCTCAGCAATACAATCTTTCATTAATCATGCACATCAACGCTTCAATGGCTTGCAAATGAGGCGTCTAATCCACAAGTAATAACCAGTTAGAGGTAACGTGGCACCCAGCAGCGAAGCAAGGAACCACAACACACGAGTCGCAATACCGCCAAACATGCCAGTATGCAACGAATATACCCAACCACGCACTTTACCTGTTCGTGGCAATTGGTCGTATGCCTTGAACTGAACGATTTTGCCAGTATGCTTGTCAAAAACGTAACTGTCACTGCCACGTGTATTCCCATAGCGGTTGTTGGCAACAGTTGCTGTACCATCGGCTACAGTAATGCTCACACAGTTATGATTAGAAGCCGCAAGTTGCTCATAGACAGTCTGCCATTGGGCATACTGCACCATATCGGTTTGCCTTTCACCGTGGCGACTACCCTTGTTGCCGCCACCTCCCCTACCGCCATGTTGCTGCATTTCGACTCCAAATGCGCCATAAAATGCGGTGCGATACCAGTCGAACGACCACGTAAGCCCAGTAAGAGCCATCACCAGCAACAGCAGTACCACATACACACCTCCAGCCACATGCAACCCATGCCACATGCAATGCAGTCCGCTGCTGAATTTTATTTTCAGGCTGTTCTTCAACACCTTGATTCTGCGTGGCCACCAAATCACGACACCAGTAACAAGCACAATCACAAAGAGCAATGTACTCGTTCCCACTATCACCTTGCCCCAAAAAATGCCGCCATCCTCGGGCCTGCTGCCGAGAAGCCAGCGATGCAGCTTGAACATTGCCGAGAAAAATGGTGTGCGCTGCACCATGCCTTTCACTTCACCAGTATATTGGTCGATTGCAAGTGTCGCCTTTTGTGGGCGAGAAAGCGACAATTGATAGGTGCGCTTGGGGTCGGGATAGATGGTGACACCTCGAATATCCACATCGGCAGGCAGCGACTTGGATGCATTGGCTACAAGAACATCAATTGCAAGCGGCTTGCCGTGTACTTCATCGACGTAGTAAAGCGAATGCCGTGTGAGTTGTGTTATTTCTTTTTCAAACACAAGCATCGCCCCCGAAAAACATATCAACGTAATCACAATGCCAAAAGGCACCGAGAGCCACAAGTGTAATTTGCGGAATAATCGTTTCATATCGTCATTTTATTAAATAAGCGGCATCTAATATATCTGGTTGTTTAGATGCCGCTTTGTCACAAATGTTAAACCAACAATCGGTCGTTAGAGCACAAAACATAAATTTTACTTAGCTTACCCAAACGACCGATTTGAGTTAAATCACTCTCAGAATGCCGCGAGCGTACCCAAAGCCGACACACTGCTTATCGAAGCTATTTGCAAGCCCGGTGTTGCCTCGCCAGTAGCCGGGTCGATGCGGTAAATAGTGGGTGGTACACCTTCGGTCTTTACCACAACGGGAATATAGGCATAACCATTGGCTGTCGTTGGAATGCCGAAACTCGAAATCTCGTCGGCCGATGGAAGGCCTGTCACAACTGTCAATTTGCCCTGCTCGCCATTGAACACGGCAAGCTCGTTGCGTGGCGCACTCGTACCTGCCATTCCTTCTACTCCACCACTATACATTTGCAACAAGAAGTTGTCGCCACCGGCGTGCCAGCAACGGAACATAGGGTTGCCATTGCCTTGTTCTTCGAGATTGACATAATAGCTTTCATCAAACGAAGTTTGCCCTGCCTTGATGCGGACTACCCCCGACGGCAGCACACCCTGCACACGATGCAACTCATGCACTGTGCCATCGGCATCAGTTACGGTACTTTCGGCCTGTACTGTGCGGCCATAACCTGGAGAGAACACATACAAGTCGCCATTATCGGCCGCCCATATAGTTTGATAATATTGCGAACGCATACGCCCACTGGCAAATCCAATCTTTCCTGTACGGGCAATGACTGGCGTTTCATCGAAACTGTCACCGCTGTATATTGCCACAAATGCGCTATCGGGATATTGTGTGGTGGGAATCATGCCAGCAGTATATTGCCCCGACCCCGAACCACCGCTGTGGTCGGTGATATATTTCGTATCAACCACCTTGTCGGGATATGTATTTACACCATAATGGCTCATACCCATCGGCACAACCGAAGTGTAAAGCCAGCCATTGGCCTCCACAAATCCGGCAAAGCTAACTCGCTCTCCGTTGCCAAGGAAATTCTCAGCGATATGCGAACCGCTGCTCGATGTGGCATCGTTCACGTTCAAATAATTAAACTGCAAATAATAGGCATAGTTCCCTTGCGAATCCTGCTCATTAGTTCCGGCATTGGTCGATGACGTAATCACATTCTCGCCCCATGTGCCGTATGTGGTGGTACGGTTATAGGTGTACTGCCTTGCTTCTACCACTTTGCCCATGTTTGCATCAAGGTTGTAGGAAAACCCAGTACCTTGCGCACCGTCGTTATACTGGAAACTGAAAAGGTAGCGGTCGCCATAAAAAATCCAGTTGGAACTCGACTCGGTTTCCAGGCCATCTTGATAGGCCGTGATTTGCCCCTCGTCGAGCGACTCGGCAGTGAGCAGATAAACAGCATCACCTGCCGAAGCCGCAATTATAAATCGGCTCTCGCCCACTTCCAGCACGCCATTATTATCGGGTTGCTCGGGTTCGTCTTCGCTGCACGATGTCAATGTGAGGCCGCCTAAGGCTACGGCCAACGCCCATAAGTAGTGAAGATTCTTTTTCATAAATTCAATCAGTAAATTATTGTGTAAATATCTAATTTGCAATCAGCTCGTCAATCGCCAAAGTAAATGCGCACTTTTCCATAGAATGCACGCCCAGCCTTTTGCAGGCTGAAGTTGTCATAGAGCTTCTCGTTGGTGAAGTTGCGGCATTCGAGCGATATGTTATAACGTCCATTTTTCAACGAATAGCCTATCGTCAAGTTATGCGACAATTGGGCGGGGACACGGCTTTTGGTCGTCGGGTCGCCAAGGTCTTCCCAGTATAGAGGGAATTCGTGTTGGTAGTAGCCATCATAGCCGATAGTCAGCACATTACCTTTGCCAAAGAGGTCGTGCCAATAAAAATTGGCATCGAAATTTGAATATGTGTAAGGCTGGTTAGGAATGCGCTGCCCGTATGTTTCGCTCGTTTGCTGCGTGCCTTGCGCACGGTAACGCTCATCGTCGCGGGCATTGATATTGTTGAATGTTCCACCCACGTTGAACCAATTGCCGAAATTATATCGAGCCGAGATGTTGAACCCCTTGGTCTTCACACGACCGTGGTTTTCATATATGCCGTATGCCATTCCGCCAGTGGCATCAAGCCCTCGTTTGATGTAGTCTTTCGTATCGCGGTATATCAATGCGCCTTCAATGTAAAATCCGTGCTTGCCGAAAGTGCGGTTATAGCTCAAGTTGAAATTGAGATTGTCGCTCTTCTCGGGCCGCAAATCGGTCTTGCCTGCCTCAAGGTCTTCGTCGCCGAATAGTTCATCGGTGGTAGGCAGACGATATGCCTTCTCATACGACAACTTGGCTTGCAGCCCATTGATGATGAAATATGTTCCAGCCGCGCCATATCCAAATGCGCTTGTCGAGCGTGATTCGTTGTAATAGTCACCAATTCCATCGGTACTATGCGACACTGGACCACGGTTAAACTGGTTGTAGTATTTCCCAAACGCCGTCACATTCCACCGCTCCGATGGCATAAATCGGTAGGACAGCCCTGTGATATTCTTACGGGTCACCTTGGGTATGTCGAAATCCGACAATTGCGAGCTACCCTCGACCGTTGAGCGCGTGGTGCGGTGGAACGAGCTGAACACGTGGCTGAACGTGAACGCATGAGCCTGGCCGAGCCGATAATTGGCCGTGAACGACGCATTCCAGTTGGTATTCTTCGACTCGTTGTCCTGATACGACTGCTCGCCGTGCGTACCAGTGTATTTGCGCTGCCCGAGCCAGTTGTATTTATACGATGCCGTGTCGATATTCTGCGTGAGATTATGGTTATAATTTGCCGTCACTACAACACTGAGGCCTTTCACCAACAAATCACGTTTGCTATACTCAAGCGAGGGAACAAACGAATGCCCCTTGCGATGCTTTTGCCCAAACACTATATACTGGTACACACCCGTCTGAATTTCTTTATAGAAATTTGAATAAGTAAACCCGAGCATAAGGCGGTCGGCCCACGACTTGCCAGTGACACCAACCTTGCCAATCACCGCCTCGTT
Source organism: uncultured Muribaculaceae bacterium (assembly GCA_944321715.1). GTDB lineage: Bacteria > Bacteroidota > Bacteroidia > Bacteroidales > Muribaculaceae > Avimuribaculum. Next base: position 4,669 of record CALUMJ010000036.1, read on the forward strand.
GTGGAACGTGTCGTTGAAACGGCGCACGTGGTAAATCTTGCTGCGGTCGGTAGTCTCAAATCCGTTATCAATAAATTCGGTGATGTAAGAGTCTATGTAGTAATTATTGTCCGAGTAGTTCTGGAACGCATTTATTTCGTATGTCAGGCCGCTATTGAAACTTTGCCCAAAATGCACATAGGATTTGTGGGTATTGAACGACCCATAAGAATACGACGCATCAAGGAACCACTTGCGACGTTGCTTGTTGGTGACTATGTTGATAACACCACCAAGCGCATCAGTGCCGAATCCTACAGGCACGACACCTTTATACACCTCTATGCGCTCGGCAAAGTTTGCTGGTATATTGTTGAGGTCGAGTGCCTGTCCAGTTCCTTCTTGCGGTACACCGTCGATAAACACTTTCACATGGCTACCGCTGAAACCGTCGAGCATCATCTGCATGTCCGACCCCACACCGCCAGTTTCGCGGATTTTCATACCAGGCAATTGTTTCAACGCCTCGCTAAGGTTCTTGGTAGTATTCTTCATCTCGCGGGTGTCTAAAGCCACGGCATTATAAGCCGACCGTTGCACACGTTTCACACCCGTTGCTTCCACTACCACTTCGTCAAGGTGTTGCGATTCAGGCGATATTTCCATGTCTTCCCATGTACGCTCACCTTTTTTCAGTGTCACTTGCTTCTCGGCAGGAGCATAACCCACAGCCGACACCACAAGCGTGTAATCACCCACAGGCGCTTTTATCTTAAATGCGCCCTTCTCATCGGTGGCGCAACCATAATTTGTGCCTTTCAAATACACCGTCGCAAAATTCACCACTTCGCCATTTTCGGTCGAAAACACCTTCCCGGCGACTATCGAACGGCTACCATCATGGCGGTGCCGATGGTGGTGCTGGGCAACGACAGGTAAAGAAGCAAGCAACAAAAAAGCAGTTATGAAACTAAAAACGTATTTATTCATCAAAATTGTATATATATGTTTTATATATCGCATAAATTTACGCATTGCAAAATTAAGCAGACTACAGACGGCTTACAATCGCCTCTTTTAGGTAATTTCATGGTTATGCCACCCTAATGCGCACATACGGCACAATCCCCACTAATGGCTATTTACAAGAATTTTCCATTAGCGAAATAGAAGAAAAAATAACGGGAAGGAGCAAAACGCCCCTCCCCGGCAATATAATCATTAAAACATGTCTTACCCCACCTACGACAGCACGCAGCAGGCGGTCATGAACAACGAATAAAGGAGCATATTGAGCGACGTGATGCCAAGCAACGGGTTCAATGCAGCACCCGAGCGTGTGACAAGTCCACGCCACGCAACAGTGTGAAGCACCAAATATAACAACGGTATGGAAAATGCAGCCCAATGAACCACACTCCACATGGGCAGGAACAGTGCCATTGCCACATAGCCATTAAGTAAATACACCGTGGCCATGATTTTGCGCCCGAAAATCACAACGGTGGTGCGCTTGCCCACATCACGGTCATCATCCATATCACGGTAATTGTTCACTACAAGCACATTGACACCCATCAACCCTATTGCAACTGAAGCGAGCAATACCGTGGGGTCATACAGCACCCCCGATTGCACATAATATGTGAGATTGACCGGGACTATGCCGAAAAACAGCAATACAGCCACATCACCAAGCCCGTGATAAGAAAGCGGATATGGCCCGGCACTATAGGCCAACGCAAAAACCGCAATAAACACACCCACACCGACCAGCCACCAGCCACCGAAAGGTATCAAGCAGCAGCCGACAACACATGCCACTGCCAACGTGGCAAATGTCACGTTGCGCAACGTGGCAGGCTTGATGTCGCCCTCGGTGACACCTCGACGAGGCCCCACACGTCCCTTCTTGTCGGCACCACGCTTGAAGTCGTAATATTCATTGGCAAAGTTAGATACCACTTGCGCCAGCACTGCATACACGAAGCACAGCATCGCCGGCAACCAAGCAAACACGCCATGCCACACGGCAAGCCCGCAAGCCGCCACAACTCCAGCCACCGAAACTGGCAACGTGCGCAGCCGTGCGCACTCTACCCAAATTTTAACCTTATTCATCTTTGCAAATTTCCTTCATGCAAAATTACCGCATTTTCGCCGTTCGACCAAGCATGTATATAATTAGAACAATGTGGAAAAAGGTAGCGATATTGAAACACAGGCCGAATTATAGTCGATGCCGTGCCACGAGGTGAATAAACCGATACTTGCCATATCCAAGACATTGACCGAGTAGCCAAGCTCGGTATAAGGCTGCCGGTGATGCACCACTACCGAACGCAAGTGGAGGCACTCGGTGAAATTCTTGTCGCGCAGCCATGGGATAAACTTCAACGCCATGCGAGGTGATTGCCACGTGATTCCAGCCTCGGCATAACGGCTATCGGTGGAATACCCATAATTATCGAGCAGCACAAAACTGTGGCTGAAACTATGCGATGTGAGCGGGAAACGAGTTGCTGCAAAGTGCTTGAAATCGGGGAACTGCAAACCCGAAGCCCCCACGAACATTCCTCCTCGCACTTGATAGACAATCTCATTGAAAATTCCAAATTCCACCTCCTGCTCAATCGACAAATCAATGCGGTTATATGCCGGAGCATCATGCTTGAAACCGAAACCTCGTGTATAGGACAGGCAAATGGTAGGAAATCGTGATGCCAAATATTTTTTCCGCCCATTTATCACGTAATAATAAGCCGCCGGTGTATATGTGATGGCCGCCGTGGCCGTCAATGCCTCATTTGTCGATGGCAGCGGCACATAAAAATCGTTGGACGGCACGTTGGGCGAAGCATCCTTCTTGAACCAACTGTGGTCAATGCGGTTGTCTAACGGGCGACGGCGTTCCCACATGGTACCCACCATGAACCGTGTGCCGTTGGCAATCTCTATGTCGTGTGCAATAGAGGCATACGCACGGTCATAGAATTTCACATCGTTGCGGCCAAACAGTGCCGTAGCCACTGCAACAATGCCAGCCGACTCGGGGTTTTCGGCATTGAAATCGGCCGACACCCGACCGCCCGAAAATGACAGCCTGCCGCTGCGCATAGGCAGGTAGTCGAGTGTGGCATCGACACAACCCGTGACAACATGGCGCGCAGTATTATAATATGCCGAAGGTTTTACCGTAAGCCCTACCCCATCATTGAATTTGTAACCCAAGCTGATGGAAGCACCCACTTTATACCCATCAACGAAATTGAAGCCCGACAATAGCGACCAAATCCCGCCATACCGCAGCCAAAAGCCACTTTTGCCCGAAGTGCGGAATGTGTATCCACCCAACAATACGTCGAACACATCACTGCCATTGTCGGTGGTGTCGTTTTTAACCGAGTCGGCACGATGTTGCAAATAACTATTGCGCTCTTCTTCATCGAGCGGAACACTGCGCACGGCAGCCCAATAGGCCGAATCGCGATGCTGCGCCATGCTGTCGGTCGTGGTGCGTTGCCGTCCTAATTGGTAGGTGAGGTCATACCTCGACCGCCGCTTGATGCGTCCTTGCGCCACCATGTTTTCCTGCATCAACCGAGTCGTCAACGCCGACAGTTTATAGGCATCGCTCTTAGTCATCAATTCTTTCTCCTTGATTTTGGCTATTTCATCTACTATGCGGCTTGCCTGTTCGGTTAGAGGCACCACATCGCCCTGCAGGCCAGCAGCACTACCTATATACGAGTATTGTGCCGACAATGTGTAGGATGCACCAAGTTTCACACCAAGCACGCCCAAATTGCACTGCAAAGCCTGTGAGCCGACAAGCCACGTCCTGGGTTTCACCTGCTGGAATGTAGCCACAATGCGTGCTTCTAGCATGCTGCCATGACGCACATTCAAGTCGGCAGAACTCAGGCACCAAGCATTCTCTACAATATATAAACAGCCCGACAGCAATCCGTTACCATCATGGCGCGGAACAACGCTTATTTTGTCAATCATCTGCCCATCTTCTTCATAGCGGCCTTCGAGCTTGAATTTATAATATGTAAATGCTCCTTCTCGCAATGGCGACGGCGAGCCATACAAGTCGTCGCTATAAAAATTGGTAATCGACACTGGCACATCTACTGTCATATCCTGCGGGAACGAGTTACTTTCAGCTTCGACCACCTCTTCCCAGTTGCCTGGCGCACCAAATGTCACATCACTCACTTTTTCAAGCACGAACAGGCGGCCGACCATCTTATCCTTTTCCTTGCGGAAGTCCGACGACAACTCCAGAATGCGCGGAGTTTCGGTGATTTTCCCCGTGCCTTTCACATATACACGGGCAGCAAACGTGTCGGGCTGGCATTCATAATAAGGCGCACGAGCCACTACCTGCCGCATGATGGCGTATGCCGGGTCTTCGGTAGCATCGGCGGTCACACGCACCTCGCCAAGTGCTATGGCTCGCTGTTGCAAGATAAAATTGCACACAGTGTCGCTATCGGTGATATTCACACGAGCTTCAATGCTTTGATAGCCAATCGAGGAAATGCGGCAATCATAATGTCCTGCCGGCAATTCCAAATAGAAATGCCCCTCCTCGTCGGCCGACACACCCTGCCGTAATTCTTTAATGTAAATGGCTGCATAAGATACCGCATTGCCTTCGCTGCCAGTGATGTTACCTATCAACTTGCCTGCCGATGCCGGAGTGAGGAAACCTATCATCGCAAAGAGCAATACAGGTAATAAGCGTTTCGTCATTGTTATTTGTAACGTTTGTAAGCTTCTGCAAGTTTTACGTCATACTGGTTGCGGGCATAACCTGCACCGTTATAGGCACGGGCAAAGCGTTTCCAGTCTTTCGTTTGTAATAATTTGTTGAGTCCGGTGTTTCGTAGGTAATTGGCAAACAGACGGTGTTGCATATCTTCGGAATGACTCATTGCCTTTACAAACTCGTCAATCGAACTTGTTCCGCACAAAGCCCAGTTGCTACCCCTGATTTGATACATGCCCCAGTAGGTGCATAACTTGGCAATGCTGTCGTTGATGGCCGATGCCGAGCGGAACATGGCACGTTGTGCCATCAACGGGTCGGCATATTGGTTCACGCTTGGCCGCTTGAAAGCATCGGGCATTGCATCGACAAGCGAATCGACATTATACCCCTCATTGCGCAGCATTTTCTTGAACATCGACACTTCAAGGTTGACAACTGGCGAACCACCCGATATGAACGCCCTGTGTGAATTCCCCGACTCGATACTACTCACGGCCTTCATTGTTGCCACCTCTATGCCGAGCTCGGCGGCAAGACTGTCGTAAAGGCCTGTTTCGGCCGCCGGCATGGCTATGACAACCGGATATAGCCACACGGTGTCGATGGGTGCAATCTCCTTATCGCTATTGCCATGCCGCATCGGCAAGACCGACAATGCAACCATTGCAAGCACACACGCAGTCATGGTAACGGAAAGAAGGAGTAGTTTCATTCGATGGTAATTAGGTTGATATGTCAAAAGAATAGTAAAAGGGTGTATCATAATTGCAAATACATTTACTTTGTTGTAGAGCCGTCATACCATGGCGCCTCGATGACCGCACAGCGGTGGTTGTAAAATGCTGCAATTTAGGCAGTAATGAGCCGCCATAATATGACGGCTCTACACAATTGTCAGCTTATAATTGCTTATTGTTTCAGATATTGCAATTATGACACAGCCCCTTAGTGGTATTATGAGCTTATAATCAGCCTTTTGCTACCATTTCGAGGATTTTGGTCAAGTAAACCCAGAATTTCTCGACGGCAGGAATGTGCATTGCTTCCTTGGGCGAATGCACGTCGCGCAATGTCGGGCCGAACGAAATCATATCCAAGTGCGGATAGTTTACAAGGAACAACCCGCATTCAAGTCCTGCATGGATGGCAGTAGCCTTGGGCGTGGCATTGAACAATGTTTCGTAGGCCGATGTGGCGATTTGCAATATTTCAGAGTCGATGTTTGGTGCCCAGCCGGGATAGCCATCGCCGTGGGTGACAGTTGCTCCAGCAAGCTGGAACACGGCCTCAACTTGGTGGGCTATGTCATATTTGCGGCTCTCCACCGAGCTGCGTTGCGATGTAGTTATCAATATTTCGTTGCCGGGCATCATCTTCACCGATGCAAGGTTGGTAGATGTTTCGACCAATCCCGGTATATCATGGCTCATCGATATTACGCCATGAGGTGCGCAATACAGCGCGCGTATTAGTGCCGTTGCCGTTTCGGCATCGATGCAGTGTTCTGGCACATCGGTGCTTTCGATGGTGATGACCATGTCTTTTTCGATGTGCTTGTATTCATTCTCTATGTCGGCGATATACTGGTTGAGCCTTATGCTCAGCTGCTCGCGGTGGTCGGTGTGTATGCCCACCACGGCATGAGCCTCACGGGCGATAGCATTGCGCAAGTTGCCGCCATTGATTGACGAGAGCGATATTTCATAGTCTTGCGAAAGGTCCCACAAGAAACGTGCGAGCAACTTGTTGGCGCAAGCGCGGCCAGTGTTGATGTCGGTACCCGAGTGACCGCCTTGCAGCCCCGAGATATTGATTTTAAAATATTGGAACTTCTCGGGAGCAAGTGATTGCTTGTAGTGCAGAGTTACTGTAGTGTCGATGCCGCCGGCACAGCCTATACATATCTCGCCATCCTCTTCCGAGTCTAAGTTGAGCAATATGTCGCCCTCAATCATGCCCTCGCCGAGGTTGTTGGCTCCGGTAAGGCCCGTTTCTTCATCGACGGTAAACAACGCTTCAATCGGCCCGTGTGTGAGGTCGTCGCTCACAAGCACGGCAAGTGCGGCAGCCATGCCAATGCCGTTGTCGGCACCGAGCGTGGTACCCTTGGCGCGAACCCACTCGCCGTCGATATAGGTTTCAATGGGGTCGTTCTCAAAGTCGTGCGTCACATCATTGTTTTTCTCGCACACCATGTCCATGTGCCCTTGCAGCACCACGCGTTTGGCATTCTCGCAGCCCGGCGTGGCCGGCTTGAACATGGCCACATTGCCCACATTGTCGGTCTTATAGGCAAGTCCGTGTTCTTTGGCGAAGTTCACAAGAAATTCGTGTATTTTTCCCTCTTTCTTTGAAGGACGGGGAACCCGGGTTATCTGGTCGAATATGCTCCAGATGAGTGTCGGTTTTAATTCACTAATGTTCATATTATTTATTATAAAATAGTGTCAAACTGAAATAATGTTAAGCCAATTGCTTTTCGGCACACTAAATTACAAAAATAATTCGATAATCCCACAAATTTTCTACTGCAACAGTATGCAACCATTTCATCTAAAACCTCATTGCATGGCGGCGAAGCCGTCCAATTATGCGCTAAGGGGGTGTATCAAATGTAGATTTGCGCAATTTTGTAGAAACGCACGGCCCGTGCGTCCTTTGCGCAATTAGGTGCATATCAGCCTAAAGCATAGCGATTTAATAGTGCCTTTCGGCACACGGACGCACGAGCCGTCCCTACGAAGTGAGTGACTACCTATTTTGATACACCCTAATGGCACCCACAGCAAAACAGCCTCTAAGAGGTCGAACAAATCTCTCCCGAGGCAAGCGGCGATGTGGCGCACAGAGTGGCACGTCGGACCTTCTTGCAAGTCAATTGTCAATTGCTACAGGGAGTGTACGCACTCTTCGAGGGTGGTGTATTGCTGCTGGGGGTCGATTTTATCTTTTTTCAGGCGGTACTTGCGCTTGCGCAGGGTGTTGTCGCTGACATCGAGCATGGCACAGAGAGCCGGGTTGTCGAGCCCTATTTTTATCAAGCAGCACAGATACACATCGTTGCGCACCAGCGAGGGGTAACGCGCACGCAGCCGGTCGGCAAAGTTGTCGTAGCAGTCGTTGATTGCGCCGATTAGCTCGCCGATTTCATCGTCGCCGAGCGGCTGCGGCTTCATCCGCGGCTTGTTGACGGCGTTTATGGTGTCTTGTATTTTCTTCGCTATGCGGTTTGTAAAGAAAAGCCGCTTCTTGAAGTCGGCAAGGGTGCTTTGGGCGATTTTCAACTCTTGTTCCTTGCCGTCGAGGTTATGCGACAGTGCCGCCGACATTTCGCTCGCTTTGATTCTCTCCTCTATCAGGCGGCTCTCGTTCTGCCGCAGGCGGTCGATGCTCTCGCTTTGCTGCTGCATGGTGTCGAGCATCTTCTTGCGGTAATGCGATAATTTGACATATACAACCAATGCCGCAACCATGACGACAATAATAAGGTCTAACAAGGTCAGCAAATTCTGCTGCTGGCGTATTTTCAAAGCCTTATTTTCAGCTTCAATCCGTGCTGTGTTATATTGCTTGTCAAGGCGGGCGATTTTGTCGTTCTCTGCCTCTATTGCATCTTTCATCAACTCTTGGTAATTCAATCTGCTATACTCGAGTGCCGCCTCGTAGTCGCCTTGCTTTTCCTTGAGCAAACTCATGCAGTTATAATATTGTCTTAATAGCATAGTGTCCTTCCCTTTATCGATATAATATTGCGCTGAATCCATCTTGCCGTTAAGAACTAGTAAACGACCTTTGAAAATCAAGTCAGACTTGCCATCTTTATGTCCTAAATAATGGTTATACATCACGGCCTTATTTATTAATCGCAAAGCCTCATGGTAATTTTCCATGAAATAAAACACCTCTGCTTTCCTGCTGTAAAGCTTGGCAAGGTCGGAATAGGACTTCATCTGAGTTGATAATTTTATCGCTTCATTTATATATTTCAATGATTGTTCATAATCCGACACGGCGAGATAATTATATGCCAATTCCTCTTTTCTATTTATTGCAGTTATGGTATCTGGTATTTTATTAGCATATAACAAAGACAATTCGAGCTTTTCGCTCGATTCGTAAATTTCTCCCGCTTTCCGCAGGATTATTCCCCACATATAATATATGGCACTTTTTATCCAATTATCAGTAATTTCACTCGCTGCATCTGATGATTTATGGATGAAATTTAAAGCCACGCCATTGTCACCTAATTCATAATATATTTGGGCTGCAACAAGGTAAGCTCGTGTTTTCATTGCGGAGTCACTACTTGTTGAATAGTAATCAAGCGCAGTCCTAATTAATGAATCATTTTCAGCTTTAACGTAGTTTCTATATTTAGCTTGTGCGTAAAGCAAGGCGAAGTAATGGTCTTTTTCAATAGTAGTATTATTTAAACTGTCAAGAATTCGTAATGATGTGGCAGGTCGTGAAGTCATATAGCTATCGGCAAGCAGCAATGCATCGTTTGCATCCTTAACTCGATTCTGGCAAGAACTAACCATTATTATTAATAATATATACGTCAATAAAGCCGAAAGGTATTTCATATTAGGTTACTATATCATAGCACAAATATATAAAATTTGACGATTACTCAAAAGTTCCAATGACAAAAAACGTTTTCTAAATTCATTTCATTCATTCTTAAAAATACAGCTATTTGCCCCCAAAATTTTAGCAAAATCTGTCATTATGGAACAAGATGTACACAAGATTATTTGCGTACATCTTTATAACATGGTAATTATTAATGGTTTACCTTCCAATCTAAGAACTCGAATGTACACAAGATTTTTAACTAAAAATTTTAAATTCCGTATTGTGGAGCCTAATTTTGCAACAAATCAAATTTTAAAAAATGATGAAATTAAAATTACTTTTTTCTGCATTAATGTTATTTCCGCTATCAGTTGTTGCTTCTGATGATGGGCAAAACGAAGAATTGACAATTGCCGACATCAGAGATAACGGCCGACCGTGGCACTCGGAAATTCCGATTGACATAAATAAGTCAAACGGCAAGATGCGCATTTTGGTCAACGACGAGGTAGATTGTGCATCGCTATACATCTATGGGGCAAATGCATCGATAGTTTACGATATTAAAGGTGCTACACCTGGCAATATTTATGAATATGACGTAAGCAGCTATCCGTGTGGGCAATATTATATAACTATATACATCGATGGAGAAACATATAATGGATATATACAATTTTAAATAACAACCATTAATCAAAACTTAAAACAATGAAACTCAGGAAAATAAGCACAATCATTTGTGCATTAGGAATTTCAGCACTTGTGGGAGCGGCATTATGGTCTTGCTCCAACGATGACAACTTCTCGGCCGAGCCTCAAGTAATCAACCAACAAGACGAACCGACTATACGGACGTTAGACCGTTTCTCGGAAATTGAGCCGAGTTTCGCTTCATTCTTGATGCAGAGCGAAACCCGCTCTACCGATGATGCCGCAGTGGCCTGTTTATATTACGTTAAAAACACGGCTCGTTCATTTAAAGCGACACTGGGGGCGTCGAAGCCGTTCCTCCAATGGGCTATTGTATGTGGTAAATGAAAGAGCCGTGATATTCTGGCACACTTTTTTGTGTGATTTTTTGAGGTTTATTTAAAATTATTAGCTTTGTCTTGCCTAATAATTTTAAATTATCAATGATTATGAATACTGTGAATAAATCTATCACGACCATTGAGTATGATTACTATTTGGGACTTTGGTTCATGCTTTGCGTGGCATTCCTGATAGGCAGTGCGTGGATGTTTGACTATCTGCCTGATGGATGGGCTTACGAAATTTCCACATTTTGCATTGTGCCAACAGTTATTTTTGCATTCACCATATCAAATTGGCGTAGCAGACAGACTGAAATGAAACCCAAGGCAATCGCCGTATCGGTATTGCCCTGGATGTGGGGCTTAGTTGTATCAATTGTGTGCATATCATTTGCAATTGCAGTCGAGGTGGAACCAACATGGAAAACTGTGCTGCCCATTTCGTTGCTATTGCTGTTCGATGCAGTGTTTGCCATACAGATGCTGCAAGGCAAGTTCACAGTGTATGCCGGCAGCTTTGCCGAGAAATCATAACACATCACAAAACATAATCACAAACAATCATGAATGCTACAAACGAATGCGGCAGATGTGCCGCAACTATCAAATACGACACTTACCAATGGATTGGCTTTATCCAATTCATTACATATTTTACTGGGATAGAGTACCTTGTCGGTTTCCTGCCCGATGGGTGGAGCTATGGTGTCAATTATTTTTCGGGCTTAATGGCATTAATGTTCATAATGAACCTATTGGGCGGACGATACAAGCAGACAGAAATTAAACCGAAGGCAATATCAATGAAAATCTTGCCACTGATGTGGTCCTCTATAATGATGGCAGCAGTTGCATTATGCATTAACATATTAGACTTGCCACTTAGCAAGCAAACCGTGGTGCCGACAGTGTTGCTCCTAATAATAAATGCAATACTGACCCTGCAACTTCTGCAAGGGAAATACACGGTTTATCACGACACAGAAAAATAGAAATTCAGACCTTACTACGTAGTAGAGGGCGGCATCACTGCGATAGTGGAGTTGCCCTTCGTTGGCGGTGTGCCGAAACGCCTGAAACACTCGGCAATTACAAACAGGCAATTATGTAGGAGGTGTATCAAAATGCAGATTTGCGCAATTTTGTAGGGACGCACGGCTCGTGCGTCCGCCGTGTAATTAGTTGTATATTGCGTTTATTTACAAATGATTAACAAAACCTACGGCACACGGACGCACGAGCCGTGCGTCCCTACGAACCAGATTGATGCTAATTTTGAAACACCCTCCACATAATTGCCTGCCTGAGATTGATTGTTTCAGGCTTCGCAATATATGATACAGCCCCAACAAAATGTTACAGGGCTTCGAGCGAAGCGGTGTTGCGCTCGATGTCGCTGTCGGGCACATGGTAGTTGTTGAGGTCGCCGGCAAAATAGCTGTCGTAGGCACTCATGTCGATAAGTCCGTGGCCCGAAAGGTTGAAAAGGATGGTCGTCGCCCTACCCTCTTCGCGCGCTTGAAGTGCGCAATTGATGGCCGCCGCAATGGCATGTGACGACTCGGGAGCCGGTATGATGCCCTCGGTCTGGGCAAACAGCGTTGCCGCCTTGAAAGTGTCGAGCTGCGGAATATCTACCGCCTCGATTAAGCCATCATGCTTCAACTGGCTGATTACCGACCCTGCACCGTGATAACGCAACCCGCCGGCATGGATATTGGCCGGAGAGAAGTTGTGACCAAGCGAATACATCGGAATTAGCGGCGTGTAGCCTGCCTCGTCGCCGAAGTCGTAGCAAAATTTGCCACGTGTGAGTTTCGGGCACGACTCGGGCTCGGCGGCAATGAAGCGGGTATTGGCCTTGCCTGCGATGTTGTGGCGCAGGAACGGGAACGAAATGCCCGAGAAATTGCTTCCACCACCGAAGCAACCGATTACGATGTCGGGGTACTCGCCAGCCATCTCCATCTGTTTTTCGGCTTCGAGGCCTATTACAGTCTGGTGCAGAGCCACATGGTTAAGCACCGAGCCAAGCACATACTTGCAGTTGGGCGTTGTCATGGCCAGTTCCACGGCCTCGGAAATCGCCGTTCCGAGTGAACCCTGGTATGTGGGATTTTCGGTGATTATTTTCTTGCCGGCACGGGTTGACATGCTCGGCGAAGCAATCACCTCGGCTCCATACGTTTCCATTATTGAGCGGCGGTAGGGTTTCTGGTTGTAAGAGATTTTGACCATATAAACAGCCAGTTCAAGCCCGAAGTGCTTTGCCGCCAACGACAGAGCCGCCCCCCACTGACCTGCACCGGTTTCGGTGGTGATGTTTGTCACACCCTCCTGTTTGCAGAAGTAGGCTTGTGCGATTGCCGAGTTGAGCTTGTGCGAGCCTACCGGGCTGACGCTTTCATTCTTGAAATATATGTGAGCCGGCGTGTCGAGAGCCTTTTCAAGCCCCTCGGCGCGTACCAACGGTGTCGGACGCCATATCTTGTACATCTCGCGGACTTCCTCGGGAATCTCAATCCACACATCGGTGGTGTTCAACTCTTGGTGCGACGCGGCCCGCGAGAATAGCGGATAAAGGTCTTCTTCCTTGAGCGGCTGTTTGGTCTGCGGGTTTTCCATCGGCCGCGGCTTGTTTTTCATTTCAGCGAGGATATTATACCATGCTGTCGGGATTTCTTTTTCCGGGAGTATGAATTTTTTAGTTTCCATTTCGATGTATATTTATGCGTTTATGTTTGATAATAATGCAAATTAAATGCATAAAATTCGAGAGTGCAAATAATTTATAGTATATTTTGCGTATAATATACAAAACTTCGGTTTTTGGCTATAAATATCGCAGTATTACCGACATTTGGGCACCACCGGAGGTGCTTCAGAATAGCATAATTTATAATCTTGTAGGTTACTATTTTGATACACCTCCTACATAATTACCTGCCTGGAATTGCTGATTGCTTTAGGCATAGCTATCTTGATACACCCTCTACAACAAAGTAAATGTATTAACTCTCTTCGTCCGGCCCGTTAAAGCACGAGCTTAGCATTGTCGGCATCTTTCCATGCCGGGAATTTCTCGCGGAATCGGCTCAGTGCCTGACGGTCGAGGGTGTACATATACACGTTGCCTCCGCCTATCGCCATTGCCTGCGGGTCGCACCGCAGCCCTTTGTAGTCATACATAGCCGACGAACCAGCGGAATAGTCCACTCCATGCGGGTCAATGCCGCTTCGGTTGGCCCCGCACACATAGCTGAGGTTTTCAATGGCTCGTGCCGCAAGCAGTGTGTGCCACGGGTGCTGCCTTGCATGCGGCCAATTGGCTACCACTGCGAGCAAGTCGTAGGTATCCTTGACGAAATTGTTGCGGCACCATGCAGGGAAGCGCAAGTCGTAGCATACGACAAGCTTTATGTTCCATCCCCTGAACCTCACGGTTGGTGCAAAAGTGACACCGCGGTTGTATATTCCGTCTTCGCCCCCCATGCCGAAGAGGTGGCGCTTGTCATAAAATGTGTCGTCGCCGCCCGGCTCGATGAAAAATGCACGGTTATATAGCTGGCTCGCCGTGTGTGCAAGAAAGCTCCCTGCGATTGCCACGCTGTGTGCCGCAGCGGCGTCGTGCAGCCAGTTGATGGTGTCCTGCGTGTTACGCTCGGCGAGCGATGCCGCCACTTCGCGGCTTTCGGTAATGAAACCCGTCGAAAACATCTCGGGCAACACCACAAGGTCGATTTCGTGTGGCAATCGGGCTAATGCGTTGCCCACGATGTCGAGATTGGCACGTTTGTCGGCCCAAGCTACGTCATATTCTATAATTGCAATATTAAGGCTATTGTAACTCATAGTGATATTTTTTACCAAAAAGCGTGAAAGACCGCTGCGCAGGGCCGCAAGTCTTCCACGCTTGTATCGCTGTGAAACTGTTGCTGAATTTATTCAGCTGCTGCTTCCTTGTTAGCTTCTTTTTGTTCGGGTGTGAGCATATCGTTCATTTGCTTTACAATATTATCGATACTGCTTGCAAACTCCTTCTCCACACCTGCATAATATTCCTTGAAGTATGCACGGCGAGCCTTGCGGTAGGCCTTTTCATCGGCAAAGTCCTTACGAGTCTTGTCGAAACGTGCCGTAACCTTGTCAACGGCCGTAACTTGCAACATTGCAACTTGGCACACAATGTTTTCAATCTTTTCCTCGTCGATGCCTTCAAGCCTTAACGAAGCATACACACACTCGCCAGCGACGTTGCCGCAAGCATATTTGATAGATTTTTTCAGATTTCTTTTGTTCGACATAATGTTTTTTTATTTGATGTTGTAATTGTCCGCTAAGTTACTAAATTGCCAGCAAAAAGCAATAACGCACCCTCAAAAAAATCATTGCGCTACTACGGCACTTCAAGCTATTCGTGCCTTACTCATTCAAAAGGCAGCCAAAACCTCCACAGGAATCCATCTGAAGACATTGAACCCAAATCGGTCATTAGATTTGGGTTGAATACGGTTCTTTCATTTACCACACATGATAACATGTGGAAGCCACTGTGCCGCTTTAAAAGAGCTGCGGGTGGACAAAAAATTCAAAACAGTTTCCAAGAAAATTCAAAACAGTTTCTTAATTTTGCGCTACTAAATTTATAGACAGGAAAAAATGCCAGACATTTCACTACGCGGCATAGCTATGCCCGCATCGCCAATACGCAAGCTCGTGCCGCTGGCCAATGCCGCCAAGGCTCGTGGCATAAAGGTATATCACCTCAACATCGGGCAGCCCGACTTGCCAACACCGCCAAACGCCTTGGAAGCCCTGCGACATATCGACCGCTCAGTGCTTGAATACAGCCCGTCGGAAGGCCTTTATTCGCTTCGCGAGAAATTGGTGGGGTACTATGCTCGCTTCAACATCAATGTAAACGTTAACGATATTATAATAACCACTGGAGGGTCCGAAGCCGTCTTGTTCGCCTTCATGGCGTGCCTCGACCCTGGCGACGAAATCATTGTGCCTGAACCGGCATACGCCAACTACATGGCATTTGCCATTTCGGCTGGGGCAACAATCAAGACTGTACCATCGTCGATTGAAACTGGCTTCTCGCTGCCGCCAGTGAGTGAATTTGAGAAACTCATCACCGAACGCACCAAGGGTATATTAATCTGCAACCCAAACAACCCGACAGGATATTTATACACGCAAAAAGAGATGGACCAGTTGCGCGACATCGTGAAACGCTACAACCTGTTCCTTTTTTCCGACGAGGTGTACCGTGAGTTCTGCTATACCGGCGCACCCTATATCTCGGCATTCCACCTTGCCGGCATTGAAAACCAAGTGGTGCTTGTCGATTCATTCTCAAAGCGGTACAGCGAGTGCGGCATACGCGTGGGCGCACTTGTAACCAAGCACGAAGAATTGAAGAAAAACGTAATTAAATTCTGCCAGGCACGCCTCAGCCCACCACTGTTAGGACAAATAGTCGCCGAAGCGTCAATAGCGACTTCGCCCGAATACATGCTCGAAATCTACAATGAATATGTCGAGCGCCGCAAGTTCCTCGTGGACAGCATCAACAAGATTACGGGCTGCTACACTCCCATTCCCATGGGTGCATTCTACACCGTCGCAAAGTTGCCTGTCGATGATGCCGACCGTTTCTGCGAATGGTGCCTGCGCGACTTTGAATATGACGGACAGACTGTGTTTATGGCTCCTGCGTCGGGATTCTACACCACGCCGGGATTGGGCAAAAACGAGGTACGCCTTGCCTACGTGCTGAAGAAAGACGACCTCGCCGCAGCCATGCACATATTGGAAAAGGCCCTTGAAGCATATCCGGGGAGAACATTATGAGATATGAATTGCTTATAGCCCGACGGTTACGACCCGGTGGCGGTGGCGGACGTTCCTCCTCGGCGAGCCTCACAGTCGCCGTTGTCGGCATGGTGCTGGCCATCATTGTAATGGTGTTCGCCATTACCATCGTCACGGGCTTCAAGCATGAAATATCAAGCAAGATTTACAATATCGATGCCCACATCAAGGTGAGCAACGCCGGCTATTCGCTTGCCGCGGGCGACAACAACGTCGATGCAAGCGACATCATTCCTGCAATAATGTCATCGCCCGTTGCCGACTCTATTGCCGGCGTGGCACTAATCGCCGAGAAACCTGCCATATTCAAGACCTCCGACAATTTTGCAGGTGTAATTTACAAAGGCTGCTCACAGCAATACGACTGGAGCTACATTGCCAATTGCCTTGTGGAAGGCCGGCTGCCAAACATGGCCGATGATGCCAGCATATATGAAATAGTAATTTCCCGATTGATGGCATCGCAAATGGGCCTCAACATAGGCGACCGCATATACACCTACTTCATCGACGAGAAAATCAAAGTGCGCCGCTCTACGGTAGTCGGCATATATTCCACCGACCTCGAAGAATACGACCAAGCCTACGTAATCGGGAACATTCGTGCAATACAGAACGTCAACGGCTGGAACTCACACACGGGGTCGTACATCGGCATCAACACCAAGCGAACCGACGACATAGAGTCGGTGGCCTACTCGGTATTCTCCCTCCTTGCCGACAATTTCAGTGACATTCACGGACACCCCGCCTATTACGTCACCGACACACACAGCAACAACGTCGCTTATTTTTCGTGGTTGGGGCTGCTCGATATGAACGTCATCGTCATCATTGTGCTAATTGCCATCGTGTCGGCATTCACGCTCATTGCAGCAATGCTGATGATTGTGCTCGAACGCATCAACATGATAGGCATACTCAAGGCTATGGGAGCCTGCAACAGCGAGATAAGGCGCATATTCATCTACCTCACCCAGAAGCTCATCGTAAAGGCGTTAATCATAGGCAATGTGGCAAGCATCGGATTGGCTCTGCTCCAAGAGCATTTCCACTTTGTCAGGCTCGATGCCCAGTCATATTATATTCCATACGTGCCTGTCGAAATCGACTGGGGCGTAATCGTGTTGCTCAACGTGGGGATAATCGTCATTTCCTACCTCACGCTACTCGTTCCTTCACTTGCAATATCTTCAATCAAGCCATCGCTTACCGTAAAATTTGAATAACATCATGACAACCTTAATGCTACTTATCGCAGGACTCGCATTACTGCTCGCCGGAGCCAACTTTCTGGTCGATGCGGCAATCGCCATTGCCCGTCGGGCTAAAATTTCTGATTTCATCATCGGCATTGCCATCGTCGGCATTGGCACATCATTGCCCGAACTATTCGTGTCGGTATCGGCAGCCATGCGGGGAATGGGCGACCTTGCCGTAGGCAACGTGGTGGGGTCAAACATCTGCAACATATTCCTCATATTGGGCATAACGGCAATTATATGCCCGTTCGGCGTCACACGGCAAAACATGGCACGCGACATTCCTTTCGGAATCCTCGTTTCCGTGCTGTTGCTGCTGCTCTGTTCCGACACCCTTTTCCCACGCATCACGCAGAACGAGGTAGGCCGTCTCGACGGCATCGTATTCTTACTGATTTTTGCCGGCTACATGGCCGTTGCAGCCATCCATTCTCGCCGCGAGGAACAATCACGCCGCGAGAACGAGGAGAATGCCACGTCTAAGCTATCGGGCCGACCAGCACCACTTCTGTGGGCAATCGCAGCTGTTTCATTGGCCGCACTGCTATATGGTGGCAACCTGTTCCTCGACAACACCATAAATCTTGCCCGGCAATGGGGTATCAGCGACAAGGTGATTTCGCTGACAATCGTCGCCGTAGGCACTTCGCTGCCCGAGTTGGTGACATGTATCATCGCAGCCACAAAAAAAGCTCCACAATTGGCATTGGGCAACGTGCTTGGCTCGAACATATTCAACATCTTGGGAATACTTGGCGTGTCGTCGCTTGTCAATCCACTTGTGCTTGACGGCATCAACATCATCGACTTCGGTGTAATGATACTTGCCGCCGTACTCACGTTTGTGTGTGCATTCACGTTCAAGCGGCGCGCCATCGACCGCCACGAAGGCATAATATTCCTGCTCATATACATTGCCTACATCAGCTGCACAGCAATCTTCTACTGAAAGCTTCTCTGATGCATCTGCTTATTTTGACGAAGTTATACATAATTATAATTTATTCTCCACATGATTGTTTTAACTGTTATCGATTATATCGTGTTTGCGATAGCTGCCGTCAACGTGCTGTACCTGCTGTTGTTTGCGGCACTATCGCTGCTGAAACTGCCGCCATTCCCGGCATCGCGCAATGCCACACGGCGCATCGCAATCCTCATCCCGGCTTACAAGGAAGACGGGGTAATCATGGAATGCGCCCGCTCGGCCATAGCGCAGCGGTATCCACGTGAGCTGTTCGACGTGGTGGTCATATCCGACAGCATGACCGACGACACCAACAGCCGACTGTCACAATTGCCCTTGCGGCTCATTGTGGTTAACTTCGAGAAAAGCACCAAATCAAAGGCTCTCAACAAGGCGATGGCCGAAATCGGCGACGACTACGACATAGCCGTAGTGCTCGATGCCGACAATGTAATCAAGCCATCGTTCCTGCAAGAAATCAACGCCGCATTCGATGCCGGATACCATGCCGTGCAGGCACACCGCACAGCCAAGAACATGAACACCGACGTGGCCACGCTCGATGCCCTGAGCGAAGAAATAAACAATTCACTCATTCGCAAAGGCCATGCCGCAATAGGGTTGTCGGCCGCACTCATCGGCTCGGGCATGGCTTTCACCTACAAGTTGTTCAAGCAACTCATGGGCGGCATCAACGCAGTGGGCGGTTTCGACAAAGCCCTCGACCTGGCTCTCACCTACCACCGCATACGTGTCGCCTACCTGCAAGATACTATCGTACTCGACGAGAAAGTGCAATCGTCGGCGACTTTCTCAAGCCAACGTCGCAGGTGGCTGTCGGCTCAAACGCACTACCTGAGCGAATATGCACGCGACTTTTTCCCACAGTTATTCAAGGGCAACATAGGTTTCTGCGACAAGTTGTTCCAAAACATGATGATTCCACGGCTAATCCTCATCGGGGCATGCCTAATCATCGCCGCTGCCGTTTCATTTTTCAACCTTGCAGCAGCAGTCAAGTGGTGGGCGGCATTCGGCGCAACGTTACTTGCCATGATGCTCGCCACACCTCGCAAGCTATACACGGCACAACTCATGAAGTCGCTCGTGAAGTTACCCTACCTATTCCTGCTTTTCGCTGCCAACATTTTCAAACTGCGGAAAGCCAACAAATCATTCATTCACACACCCCACGGAATAGAAAAATGACAGACATATTTGGCAAAATAGGGGAACTCGATGCTGCCGCCGACCAGCCAACGGCACAATTCAGCACTCGCTCAATGCAAGTGCAATTCTGGGGCAGAATATACAACTACGACACATTGCACGAGAACCCGGCTACGGCCAATCCAGCCGAGATGGTTCATGCCATGTTTGCCGTCAATGGCATCGAAGCCTTGGGGCGTATCGATGGCAGTTTCTTGGTAATCATAACAACTGCCGAAAACACAATCATAGCCCGCGACCGCCACGGCACATACTCGCAATTGTATTACACCGCCACCCACTATGCCACATCGCTGCACCGACTGTGCAGCATCGAGGATGGACTGAAACCATGCGGCGACGCACTCGCCACTTTCCTCGCGACAGGCATCATACCCACGCCACACACCTCATTCGAGGGCGTGAGCAAACTTGCCGCCGGGCATGCCCTTATCATCGACAATAAGTTGCCGGCACAAGTTATCGCTTTGGACAATTATGGCAAAGCTCTATCCGTGCCTGCCGACGAACGTGAAGCCATCGAGCTATACCGCCACTTGCACACCGAGGCAATAAAGCGGCGCATTGGCAACTCGCCGCAAGTGGTGGGCATGTTGCTAAGCGGCGGCTACGATTCTGGTTCCAACCTCGCCGCACTGCGCCAATGTTATGGAGGTGAAATACGCACATATTCAATCGGTTTCTGTGGCGACACGTGGACCGAATTGCCTTTAGCAAGACTAATGTCGCAGCACTTCGATACCCGTCACACCGAGTATGAAATCACTGGCGACGAAATCATGCAACTGCCAGACATTGTGCGCGCACTTGGCGACCCGTTTGTCGAAGGTGGGTTGATGGTCAACTATGCAGCCATGCGGCTTGCTGCCCCCGACAAGTTACCCGTAATCCTCGGAGGCGACGGTAGCGACCAATATTTCGGCACAGCCTGCCGAGAATTAGCATTGCGCTACATAGCAGCCCGTTGTGGCATCATTCCACTGATGAAAATTGGGAAAACCTTGCTTGGCATGGTAGGCGCAAGCGACAGCCATAGCCTGTTCAAACCCTACTTCAGGCTGCAATCAATATGCAATGCCATGGACGGTGACCTGTTTGGTTTCACTCGACATGCCACAAGGCTGCTTATGCCACACTGCCATGCAAAATACCGTACCGCCGTCAAGCCCGACAATTCATCGTGGAATGCCCTGTACATGCAGCACCGCAAGGCAATCGACATCGAGAAAACCATCAATCAGGTAATTCTGTTCAAGGCTTCACGCCTTGCCGACATGATGGGCAATAACATGGCATTCCCGTTCACCGACTTGCGATTGCAATTGCTGCTCGACAAGCTGCCCATGCAATGGCTATGCCATGCCACGAGTGTCAAAGATGTCGCCCGGGGTCGTTTCACTGCAAAATACCTGCTCAAGGCTTGCTACCGCCCCTTGCTGCCGACTGAAATCACGGCAAAGAAGAAACAGGGCGGATTTGCCCCGATGCCGATTTTCTTTGCCGATGACACTCGCCGCCGCCGGCTTGCCGATTTCATTCTTTCGTCGTCGTGCTGCGGCGAACTGCTCAACCGCCGCCATGCCGAAGCATTCTTGCGCCGCTACGACACAACAAGCGGCAGCAATTCGTGGTTCTGGTTCAGACAAAACCAAGCCATTAAATTCTTCAATTTGCTCACATTGGCCATTTGGTGGGAAGAATTTATAAAGAACAAGGAGGTAACATTATGACACGCGGCAAAGTTTCAATCATAATTCCCGTTTTCAATGCCGAAAAATATATCTCGCAGTGCTTGCAATCGGTACTTGGGCAAACATACAGCGACATCGAAGTAATCTTGATTGACGACTGCTCGCCCGACCGCTCAATTCCTGTCGCACTCAACACCATCGCCACGCACCCTCGCAAAGATGCCGTGCGCATTATCCACCACGAGCGCAACCAAGGGCAATCGTGCGCACGCAACACCGGCATAGCCGCCGCCACAGGTGAATACATATATTTCATAGACAGCGACGACTATATCGCCACCGACACCATCTCGCTACTCGTCGATGCCATGCAGCGGCACGACATAGACATGGCCATTGGCGGCTTCACAAGTGTGGGCGACAACAGGGTACCGGGTTTCAGGCTACCTTTCGGCAAAATCATCAGTGGCGATGAAATATTCAACTCGCTATACCGCGAAGAATGGCATGTGATGCCGTGGAACAAACTGTTCAAAGCCGATTTTATCAAGCGCAACAAATTGTATTTCGAGCCTGGCATTATCCACGAAGACGACTTGTGGACTTTCATCCTCGCCACCAAGGCTCGTTCGATAATGGCAGTCAAGGGAGCCGACTATTTCTATGTAATACACGATGATGCGACCACTGGCAAAACAACAATGCGGCACCTGAATTGCCGCATAAAAATCATAGGACTCATGCACAGCCACCTCACGGCCAACCCACAGTTGCAAACACCTGCCGTGCTGTCGCTCTTTGAACACATGAAGATGCTATACATGCGCAATATCCACAACAAGATGCGCAACAGCCAGTGCGACCGGCAGCTATATGATGCCATTCGCCGCAACCATGTTTCCTCAAGTGGCGTAAAGCTCTATCCCACCGAACGATTCCTGTCGTTAAACTACAAATTGCCACACCGCTTGGGCTATTGGCTATACCTTGGTACAATAATAGCTATGTACAAGATTATGATGCTCAAATATCGATTAGGAATAGCATGAAAGTGTCAATTATCATACCAGTATATGGCGTCGAGCAATACATCGCACAGTGCTTGGCTTCGGTCCTCGACCAATCATACGCCGACATCGAGGTTATCGTGGTTGACGACTGCTCGCCCGACAATTCGATACGTGTGGCACAAGAGGTCATCGCCAGCCATCTTCGCAAAGAATGCGTGCGATTCCTTGTCCACGAGCGCAACCAAGGGCAATCGTGCGCCCGCAACACTGGCATCGCTGCTGCTACCGGTCATTACATTTATTTTCTCGACAGCGACGACTTCCTACCGCACAACGCCATCGAACTGCTAATAGAACAGTCGGGAGGCGGCAAAGCCGATTTGGTCTTGGGAAATTATGAAACGCAGGGACCTAAACGCCCGTTTACCGAGAAGCTGCTATTGCCCACAGGAATGCTGCAAAGCAACCGGGAAATCTTGAAATCGCTATACCACGGCAAATGGTATGTGATGGCTTGCAACATGCTCATACGCCGCAATTTCGTTTGCGCCAACCACCTGCGCTTCTACCCCGGCATCTTGCATGAGGACGAATTGTGGACGTTCCAGCTCGCCACGCTTGCACAATCGATGGGCATAACCACGGCCACCACCTACTATTATGTGCTGCACGATGGCGCAGTCACATCGTCGGTGACGCAACGGCATTTCGATGGGTTGCTGACTGTGGTGCAACAAATGCACCATCATATAATTGCCAATCCACATTTGCAGCACGACAAGTATGCCACGTCGATTTTCGAGAAAAAGAAATTCCGCTTTTTCCAAAAAATCTACAAGCGGTCGGGCAATGCCGCATATACACGAGCCGCATACCTGCGATTGAAGCGACTGCGCTTCAAGCATGCCGCCTTATGCTTGCCTCAACGCATCACCTCGCTTTGCTACAAGTTGCACGACAGTGCTGGCTACAAACTATATTGCGCACTCCAGTGGCTTTATTACAAATGGCTACGGCTCAAATTTCACCTTGGATATGCCTGAAATTTCTATCATAGTGTGCGCCTACAATGCCGGGCAATACATCTCGCGATGCTTGGACAGCATCGTGGCACAAACCTACTCCGATTTCGAGGTAATCATCGTTGACGATTGCAGCAGCGACGACACACTTGCCATAGCACAACAATATGTTCGCATCGACAAACGCATCACTGTGCTGCACAACGACCGCAACCGGGGCATCAGCTATTCGCGCCAGCGAGCCACCGATGCCGCACGCGGCAAGTATATCATACACGCCGATGCCGACGACTACATCGACCCCGACATGCTCCAGTGCTTGCACTCCAAGGCCGTGGCCGACAATGCCGACGTGGTAATTTGCGATTACATCGAAGAACGCGACGGGCAGTCCACACTGCGCAGCCAGCAACCCACATCGACCACGCCAAGGCAAATCGTCATCGACCTGCTAATGGGCACGCTGCATGGCAGTTGCTGCAACAAATTAATCGCTCGCAGCCTATACACCGCCCCTGGCATAAAGTTTCCTGATGGAATCAACTGTTGCGAAGACCTTTACGTGTGCCTTTGCATCTTCGCCCTCAACCCCACTGTAACATACTTGCCACGGGCATTTTACCACTACGTCAGGTCTTCGGCGACAATCACCAGCACCCTGCGCCCCGACAACCTATTACAAGACCTCAAGTTACACGACATGGTTGTAGGGCATTTCGCTGGCGATAACGAGCTTCACACTATGGCCGAAATCGGCATGGGTAAATATGTGGTTTTCCGTGCATTCCATTCCCGGATTTTAACATCGCGACAATTCCGCCAAACATATAACAGATTTGCACCATACCTCCTTGACCGACGCTACGTTCCATTCCCTTTCAACGTGTTTTTCTACCTGCCTTGCATCGGTTGGTATCGCACCGCACTCGTGCTTTATGACACCTACATCGGCCTGTGGAAAATAAAACGGCGCATTCTCGGCCACCACAGATAGAAGCAGGCGGCGGCTCAGCAAAACAAATTTGCCCAAGCGCAATTTGCTTTTGCGCTCGCCTTGCACTACTTTCAATAAGATAGGCGGCGGCTCGGCAAAACAAATTTGCCCAAGCGCAATTTGTTTTTGCGCTCGCCTTGCACTACTTTCAATAAGATAGGCGGCGGCTCGGCAAAACAAATTTGCCCAAGCGCAATTTGCTTTTGCGCTCGCCTTGCACTATCTTTGCAGCTGCAAACCAAGATTTCACTATTACATCAAACATAAATATGATTAACGCTCAAGACATTAAGAACGGAACTTGCATCCGCATGGACGGCAGATTGTATTTCTGCGTCGAATTTTTGCATGTAAAACCAGGAAAGGGTAACACTTTCATGCGCACAAAATTGAAAGACGTGGTTGACGGCCGCGTTATCGAACGTCGCTTCAACATCGGCGAAAAGCTCGAAGACGTGCGCGTTGAACGCCGCCCCTACCAATACCTCTATCAAGAAGGTGGCGACGACATTTTCATGAACAATGAAACTTTCGAACAAATTCCTATTTCAAAAGACCTTGTTACTGGCAGCGACTTCATGAAAGAAGGTGACACAGTAGAAGTCGTTTCGGATGCTTCGACCGAAACCATACTTTATGCCGAAATGCCGGTGAAAACTGTCCTCAAGGTTAAATACACCGAACCGGGCCTCAAAGGCGACACAGCCACCAACACACTCAAGCCTGCAACTGTAGAAACTGGTGCTACTGTAAAGGTTCCCTTGTTTGTCAACGAAGGCGACCTCATCGAAGTTGATACCCGCGATGGTTCATACGTAGGCCGCGTGAAATAATTCACCGACACCCACACAAAAGCACTAAGCATAAAAAAGAGAGGGTGTATCAAAATTCAGGTACACCCTCTTATCATAACCTATCTGTAAAAAAATGCCACAAAGCCCCGACTTTC
>CALUMJ010000037.1 GCA_944321715.1 uncultured Muribaculaceae bacterium
ATGGCAATGGACCTTACCGAGCCCGATGCTGGTAGCGAACTGCAGGCCGTGATGCTCAACGCCACCCAGGCCGAAGATGGCACGTGGCGGCTGAACGGTGTGAAACGCTTTATCACCAACGGCGACGGGCATATAGGCCTCGTGCTGGCTCGCTCTGAAGAGGGTTCGCACGACGGACGCGGATTGTCTATGTTCATATTCGATCACAAGAATGAACCGGGATTGACTGTTCGACGCATCGAGAACAAGATGGGTATCAAAGGTTCGCCCACTTGCGAACTTGTGTTCAAGAATGTGAAAGCCGAGTTGTGTGGTTCTCGCCGTCTTGGTCTTATAAAGTATGTAATGTCGCTCATGAACGGTGCGCGTCTGGGTATCGCAGCACAGGCTGTGGGCATAAGCGAAGCCGCCTACCGCGAAGCATACAGCTATGCACTCGACCGCCGTCAGTTTGGCAAGGCTATCATCGAATTCCCGGCAGTGGCCGAGCTGCTTGCCGTGATGAAGGCAAAACTCGATGCCAGCCGCTCGTTGCTTTACGAAACCACTCGCTTCGTCGATATGTATAAGACCTACGAGGATATTGCCCGTGAACGCACACTCACACCCGAAGAACGCAACGAAATGAAATATTACTCGAAGCTTGCCGACGCATTCACGCCGGTGGCCAAGGGCATGGGTAGCGAATTTTGCAACCAGAATGCCTACGATAGCATTCAAGTACACGGGGGGTCGGGCTTCATGAAAGATTATGCTTGCGAACGCATATACCGCGATGCCCGCATCACGTCGATATACGAAGGTACTACACAATTGCAAGTAGTGGCAGCAATACGCCACGTGACCACTGGCACATACCTTAGCAAAATCAACGAGTATGCCGCTGAAAGCTACGCACCCGAGTTGAAACCGTTGCAAGAACGCCTTGCAGCCATGACCGAGCTGTATGCCGACGCCGTGCAGAAAGTGACTTCGCTGAAAAATGCCGAGTACACCGATTTCCAGGCACGTCGCATGGTAGAGATGGCAGGACACATCATCATGGGTTACCTGTTATTAGGCGATGCTACTCGCTGCGCCGACTTTACCCGCTCGGCCAACGTGTATGTGCGCTTCGGCGAGGCTGAAATAAACCGTCCGTACAAGAGCATCAACGACTTCGTGGCCGAGGACTACGCCGCCTATTACAAGCACGAAGCATAAAAAGAAATTGCATAGATTATTAAGTGCGCCACTGAGGCAATTGCCTCAAGTGGCGCACTTAATGTTTTCAATGTATGAAATTGTCGATTATTTGAGGTGTGTGTCGAAGAAGTCGAGGACTTGACGGTATAGCACATAGCGAGTATCGCCACCTGTGATTGAATGGTTTTTGTTGGGGAACATCATCATGTTGAACAATATGTCGTGCTGTTGCAGCCGTGCAGCATAGTTGAGGGTGTTGGTGACGTGTACATTGTCGTCGGCCGTTCCTGCGATTAGAAGCAAACGCCCTTTAAGATTGGCGGCACGTTCGAGCGGCGAACTTGCAATGTAACCGTTTTCATTCTCCTGCGGAGTGCGCATGTACCGCTCGGCATAAATTGTGTCGTAGAAACGCCAGTCGGTCACAGGTGCGATGGCTACACCGGCGGCATACTTGCTGCCGGGCTGCGACATGGCCATCAACGTTTCATATCCGCCGTAGCTCCAACCCCATATACCGATGTGCGCAGCATCGACGTAGGGGAGTGATGTCATGTATTGCGCTGCGGCAAGTTGGTCGATTGACTCATATTTGCCGAGGTTCATGTAAACGATGTCTTGGAAATCCTTGCTGCGTCCGCCAGTGCCGCGCCCATCCACGCAAGCCACTATGTAACCTTGTGTGGCAAAATATTGTTCCCAATCCATGCTCCACCGGTTAAGCACTTGTTGTGACCCTGGTCCGCTATATTGCGACATGATGACTGGATATTTTTTGCTGCTGTCGAAATCAACGGGTTTAATCATATAGCCGTTGAGGGTGTTGCCATCACTTTCAAAGGTAAAAAATTCCTTGTGCGGCACATCGCTTGCGGTATATTTGACCCGGTATTCTTCGTTCATTTCGAGGTCGCGCACTTTTTGGCCACGGGCATTGCAAATGGTGTATTGGTCGGGCACGGTTGCGCTGCTGTAACGCTCGACAAAATATGAAAAATCTCTGCTGAACTGTGCGCTGTGTGTGCCGTCGCTCTCCGACAGCACAGTGATTTTTCCGGTTTTGTCATCAATCTTGGCAATCACGCGATTTAACTCGCCATTTTGCGTGGTTTGCACGTAATGTACGTTTAGTTTAGGGTCGTAGCCGTAATATTCGGTCACGTTCCAATTGCCTGTAGTGAGTTGTTTGCTTAGTGCGCCGCTTGTAGTGTGTTTGTATATGTGGGCATATCCGCTTTTTTCGCTCGGAATGATTATGAAATTGTCATAGAATTTCATTTTCGACATCAGGTGGAAATCAATCCAGCTATCGGCTTCCTCTTGGTAAATCAGTTTTGACACGGTGGAGCGAGGATTTGCCGAGAACACTTGAATGCGGTTTTGTGTGCTGTTCAACACTGTCACCATCAACGATGCCGGGTCGTCGGTGAACGTTATGGCAGGGATGTAGTCGTTGTCGGTTGTCGGTAGCTGCATTGTCTTCAGCACACGTGTTTCTACGTCGTAGCTCAACACGCTTGTCGTGGCGTTTGGCTGCCCGGCCGTGGGATATTTGTATTCAAATTCCCCGGGATATAGGCAATAGTTGTTGTTGCCGCTGTTCTCAAAAAGTTGCATCGAGTAAAGCGGCACATCGGTTTCGTCCCAACGAATGAATGATAGCATCATGTTGTCGGGCGACCAAGTGAAAGAATTCAGCAGGCCGAATTCTTCTTGGTAAACCCAGTCGGGAACGGCGTTTATGACTTTATTTTTCTCGCCATCTTCGGTAATGGCGATGCGGGTGCCGTAGTCGAGCTTGGCCACGTATGCGTTGTTGTCTTTCACGTATGCTACCATGCGGCCGTTGGGCGAGAATGTGGCAATTTCTTCGCCGCCATCGTCGGTCAGTTTTGTGAGCTTGTTGTGCATGATTTCATACACATAGTAGTCGGCCCGGAACGAATTGCGATAGACAGGTGTGGAGTTGGTGTACAGCAATATTTTTTGTTCGTTTGGCGAAAATTCAAAGCCTTCCCAGCTCGATATGTTGCAGTCGCGCGCCGTTGCCGAATCAAAAATGACCTCCGCGTCGTTGCCGGTTTTGTAGTCGCGCTTGACAATCTTGCTGCCTCCGTCGGCAAGCTCGTAGTAGTAATTTCCGTCGGCTGCGGGTATCATGGGATTTATCCCATTGGGTGTCTTTTGCTGGAGTACAGCGTCTTGCAGCGTCAATTCGGCCTTGCAGCAAGGGGCGGTGGCAATAGCTGCGGCTGCTAATATCACTGGAAGAGTGAAAAAACTATTTGTCATTGTCGTATTTATTTTTTGCAAATATAGCGAAAGTCGAGAGCAATACGAAAAAAAACGGCTTGACGATTTTTTTTTCGTATTGCCGAGGCGCATCCTATATTCTCAAAATATAGCGAAAGCCTGACGCAATGCAAAAAAACGTTAGTGCCGATTGCTGTGTATATAAATAGTATTACCTTTGCGCCGATACATTGCAAGATTATGCGTAACATAGATATACAATCGCTCATGCGCCGTGTGTGCTTTTTTGTTGTCGTTGCAGTGCTTTTGGTTGCAGGAGGCAGCAAGTGTGTGGCGCAAATAAACACCGACCAAGTGATGAACATTGGCCGCAATGCCTTGTACTTCGAGGATTATATATTGTCGATACAATATTTTAACCAAGTAATCAAGGCGAAACCCTACCTTGCCGACCCATATTTTTACCGTGCGATTGCAAAACTTGAGCTTGAAGACTATAAAGGTGCCGAAGAGGATTGTTCGCTGGCTATTGAGCGGAATCCGTTTATCGTCGATGCTTATCAGGTGCGAGGCATTGCCCGCCAGGTGATGAGGGATTATAAGGGTGCGATTGCCGATTATGACGAGGGGTTGAAACAGATGCCCGAGCATCAGGTGTTCTTGATGAACAAGGCGGTGTGCGAGTGCGAAATAGGCGAGTATGCAAGTGCCGACTCGACATACGCGCAGTTGACGGCGATTTATCCAAATTATGCCAATGCCTACCTTGGCCGTGCCCAGTTGCGGTTGGAGCAGAAAGACACGGTGGCAGCGATTGCCGACATCGACAAGAGCATATCCATCAGCAAGAATATTGCCGGGGCGTATGTGATGCGTTCCGACTTGCACATAAGGTATGACAAAGACTTTAAGGCCGCCCTTGCCGACATGGACGAGGCGATAAAGCTCGAACCACGGTACACGGGTTACTTCATCAACAGGGCATATATACGTTATAACCTCGACGACTATTTCGGGGCTATGGCCGACTATGATTATGCCCTGCAACTCGACCCGGCTAACGTCACGGCGCATTTCAACCGTGGCTTGTTGCGCACCGAGGTGAGCGATAACAATAAGGCAATAGAAGATTTCAGTTTCGTGCTTCGCAGCGAACCCGACAATCTGCTTGCACGTTACAACAGGGCGTTGCTGTATTCCAAGACGGGGCAATACCGCGAGGCTGTGGCCGACTTTGATGCAGTGCTGGCCGTGTACCCCGATTTTGACGCCGGATTATATGCCCGCAGCGAGTGCAAGCGCAAGATGGGCGACATGGCCGGTGGCGAGAAGGACTATAATAGGGCGCGCGACCTGAGCCAGCGCAAGGAGCGGCTGGCCGAAGTGCGCAAGGACGATGCCGAAGAGCAGGATGACCAAAATGCCGCCGACCGGGCCGAAAGCGCGGCAGCGGTGATGAACAAGTTCAACACATTGCTGACTGTGGAGAACGACAATGAAATGAAGCCTAAGTATGAGAACCGCAAACGTGGCCGCATACAGGATTTCAATTACCGCATCGACCTCGAACCGATGTTCTTCTTGTCGTATTACGACCGTAGCGACAATGTGGTGGAGAACACATATTACATAAAAGAAGTGACCGACCTCAACCAACTGCGGTTGCTGCCGTTTGTGTTGTTGCTAACAAACTCGCAGTTTAGGCTTTACGAAGACCAGATTGAGTCGCACTTCAGGTCGATAGAATATTACAACGGATTGTTGGCGACATCTACGGCTCGGTCGGTTGATTATTTTGCACGTGCGATGGATTTCATGATGGTAAAAAATCCTGCCGAGGCAATCAACGATTTCACACGTGCGATTGAGATGAGTCCGAATTTCTCGCTTGCCTACATGGGGAGGTCGTATGCCCGATACATGCAGATGCAAATCGACGAAAACGAAACGCCGACGGGACAGGAGGCTGCAGGAAGGCGCACAGCTACCACAGTGATGGGGCAAAGCGTACAGTCGTTGCCTGGCAATGTGCAAGGATTGCCATCGCTCGACGGGCGCAAAGCCAGTGCCACGATGCAGCAGATAATGGACGACCTTGAAAAAGTGTGCGAATTGTCGCCGCGCAACGTGTATGCAATTTTCAATAAGGGCAACTTGTACATGCGAATGCAAGACTTTACTGCCGCCATAAGTTGTTACACCGAGGCCATCGAAATTAAGCCCGATTTTGGCGAAGCTTACTATAACCGCGGGCTCGTATATCTGCAACTTGGCAACAAGGCCAACGGCATAGCCGACCTCAGCAAGGCCGGCGAATTGGGCATATTGCCATCCTACAACGTGCTAAAACGCATGACCAATTAATGCTGTATAGGGTGTCGTTGACAATGTGCCGATGGCGCACCACAGTGAATTGACATTGAAAAAATCAGCGAGGTGTTTTTGCTTTTGCGCTCGCCTTGCACTATCTTTGTAGTAAATACACATGAATAACGACATAAATGCGTAGGTTCCTACAGATTTTCAGTATATTGATGCTGCTTTCGTTGACGATGATGGCAAAGGAGGTGGCGATTACATCACCAAAGACATTTGTCAATATCGATACCGATGTGACGGCTGGCGTGGTGTATTATTCGTTGTGCCAAGATAGCAGCGGAATGATGTGGATAGGCACTAATATGGGGCTTTTCGACTATGACGGGTATAGGATGCACCACCGTTTCACCGACGATAAAAATGGGAATACTAATATCAATTGCCTTGCGATAGACGGCGATACCATATATGCAGGTGCCGATACTGGTGTGCTGTTGTATAATATAGACACAGGTGAAAGCATGGCTCGCAACGTCGCTTTCCCAAGCGATGTGCGGTCGCTCGCATTTGACGGCGATTGTTTGTGGATAGGGTCGCTTAAAGGCCTTTACAAGTATAACCGTGCTACTGGCCGATTAGACAATATGTCGCAAGGATTGCCGCACAGTGCCGTTTATTCGGTGGCAGTGACGCAGCGTGGCGACTTGTATGTGGGAACTTACAATGGGCTATGCAGGTATGACAGCACGACTGGCGTTTTTGAGCAGATAGCCATAGATGCATCAAGGCGCAATGGGAATTTTTTTATAAACGTCATAACCGATGACCCTGGACGCGATTGCCTGTGGGTTGGCACTGAGGGAGCTTTGTACCGTTACGGTTATGATGGTGGCGAGGTGCGGAAGATTGCGCAACTTGGTCGGCAGTCGGTAAAGTCGCTCGACATAATGCCCGACGGTAATTTGGTTGTCGGCACCGACAATGGACTGTTCATATATTCCGACAGCGGCAAGATTGAATATTATCGTCACGACTCGCGCATGGCCACATCTCTTTCCAATAATGTAGTGTGGTGCGTATTGGCCGACCGTGACGGGAACTTGTGGGCAGGAACCGAGTCGGGGCTGTCAATGTGTGTCAGTGGTGGCGATTTTGTCGCAATGCCGCTGTATTCGCTCACAGGCAGTAGTGATGGAAGCCGGTTTTATTCGATATTCAGGGATTCGCGGGGGTATCTGTGGCTTGGTGGTACTAATGGCCTCATACGCCGTTCGCGAGGTGGCGATGTGAAGTGGTATATGGCCGAGAGTGACAAATATCCATTGAAGCATAACCGCATACGCAGCATTTGCGAGGACAGCCGTTATGAATTGTGGATAGCGACTGACGGCGGTATAAACCGTTATGACTATATCAAGGAGCAGTTTGTAAACTATGTGTTGACCGACAGCACACATGCCTATAATGCCAATTGGGCGTATGGCGTGCTTGACGATAGGAGGGGCAATATATGGGTTGGCTCGTACTTGGGTGGACTGATGGCCGTCAACCGCAGCCGGCTCATGGCATCGCAGGGTGAGTGTGTTGCCGACATGAGTTTTAACGTCACTAACGGGCTTCCCAACAACATGATAAACCAGCTTGTGTTGACACGCAGCGGCAGCTTATGGGCTTCGTTATATAAATCGGGGTCGTTGGTGAAGATTGAAGACAATGCTGGAGCAGCGCCGTCGGTGAAAGTTGTCGATATTTGTGAATCGTTCATACAATATATTATTGCCGACCGCCGCTCACATGGCGGCTTGTGGTGTGGTTACCATAATGGTGTTGCCCGAGTGTCGAGTGCCGACACTGTTGAAGCGCGTTACACATTCCCCGTGGCATTTGATATTGAAACGTATGCCATGGCATTGCACAGGAAAGATTTGTGGATATCGACATCGCACGGAGTATGGGTTTTGGACATAGACTCGGGTCGCATGCAACGTCTGCGACTTCCCGAGAGGTTGTACACAAGCATTTATTACGACCGTTCGAGCAAAAAAATGTTATTAGGCGGAGATGAGGAATTGCTCTTTGTTGACCCGGCTATAGTCACGCATCGTGAAAAAGACCGCGAGATAGGTATTACGGCCTTGTATGTGAACGATGTGCCGTGTGATTTTGCCACCGACACAGCAGGCAATGCCAAGGTGAAATTGTCGCACAACCAAAATAGGCTGCGTGTGGAATTTTCGGATTTCGACTACAGGCTCGACAACCGTAAAGGGTTCGACTATCGCGTAAAAGGAATTTCCGACCAATGGGTGTCTTTGCCGTCGGGCAATAACACTATTTCACTTTCCGACATAGCCCCAGGAAGTTATGAGCTTGAAATACGTCCTACGGATGGCGGTGCGACATACGAGGCCGAGAAGTTGCATATCGAAATCACACCGGCGTGGTATGCCTCGTGGTGGGCTATAACAATGTATGTGCTGCTTGGCGTGTTGTTTGCAATGTGGGTGTTTAACTTCTTAAGGCTGAAAATACGCTTGCGCATGGAGAGGGTGCGGAGCGAGAAGACACTTGAGATGGTTAACAGCCGCATGGAATTCCTCACCAACATATCGCATGAACTTAAAACCCCGTTATCCATGATTATAGGGCCATTGAGCAAGATGCTCAATGAAGAAAAAGACCCTGAAACTCGTCGCCACCTTGACGCCATACAGCAGAATGCATTGAAGCTCAACGCGCTCATTCATCGAGCACTCGAAGTGAACCGCATGGATGCCAACCCCGACAACCTGCTCATATACTCGCAGATTGACATGGTGGCGTTTTGCCGCAGCATATTCGACACATACCGTGAGGGTTTCCCTACGAAGCAATTGGTGTTCAATTGCAGCGAAAATTGCATAATGATTAATGCCGATGTGGTGAAGATGGAGTCGGTGATAAACAACCTGCTGTCGAATGCCTGCAAGTATTCGGGCGATAATGCGCTGATAGAAATGTCGCTTTTGAAACGCGACGGCAATGTGGTGGTGGAGGTTGCCGACAATGGGGTGGGCATACCAGCCGAAGAGCTGCCGCTTATTTTTCAACGTCTGTACCAGTCATCGGCCACAAAAGGGAGCAAGGATGGCACAGGCATAGGGCTTTACCTTGCCAAGACCTACGTGGAGATGCACGGAGGCACGCTGCAAGTGCAATCGACGTTAGGCGAGGGGTCGGTGTTTACGATGACTGTTCCTGTTGGCGATGTAAGAGAGTCTGTTGCCGGGCAGCCGAAACGGTTGTCGCAAGAAGGACGGCCAAACGTGCTTGTTGTTGAAGACAATGCAGCCATTGCATCGTTCATTTGCGACGTATTGAAAGACAAGTATAATTGTACGACAGCCGACAACGGTAAGGCAGGACTTGCTGCATGCAATGCGAATGTTCCAGACCTGATTATTGCCGACATGATGATGCCCGTGATGGACGGGCTGGAGATGTGCCGCCGCATTAAAAGTGTCAACCGGCTTGCCGCCATACCAATCATCATGCTCACTGCCAAGGACGACCATTTCACCGAAGCCGAGTGTGTCAAGGCCGGGATAGATGCGTTCATGGCGAAGCCATTTGACGCGACCATGTTGCACGACCGTGTTGACCAATTGTTGAAATACCGCGAAATAGTCCGTAGCAACCTCAGGGTTGAAGGGATAACGACCGTAAAGCAAGACGAAGTGGAGTCGGCCGATGAAAAGATGCTTGCAAATGTGTCGAAAGTCATAGAAGACAATATTGCCGACCCCGACATGAATGTGGGTTACGTGTGCGACAAGGTGGGCATGTCGTCGAAACAGTTGTACCGGATGCTTAAGAATCTAACCGGGGCATCGCCAAGCGACTATATCCGCCAAATACGCATGAAAAAGGCAGCAATGTTGCTGCAGCAGCAAAAATTCACCATATCGGAAGTGATGTATATGGTAGGGTTTAGTTCCTCGTCGTATTTCTCAAAATGTTTTGCAGTGCAGTTTGGTTGTACCCCGCGGCAATATGTTGAAAAACATCATTCTTCGGCTATGTAGATGTTTTTCAACATTGTAAAATAGACTAAAACGAGCAAGAAATAGGACAGTGTCCTGAAATTGTCCTAATTCGTCCGATTTGTGCGGCATTTGGGGGTCGTGTCGTAGTAGTTTTGTGTAACCTAAAAACAAAACTATCGTGTTTACCAGATTACAAAAACTACTTTTTTACGTCGCAATTGTCGTGTTGTCGCTGCCTGCGTCGGGGGCAACTGTCATTGTTGATAAAGATGGTGTGATGCGCCGCAGCGACGACCCTTCCGAAGTGTCGTTCTATGGTGCCAATTACACAGTTCCGTTTGCCCATGCCTATCGTGCGCTTGCAAGCCTCGGCATCGACCACAAGCAGGCAATCGACCGCGATGTATATCATTTCTCGCGGTTGGGATTGAATGCGTTCCGTATCCATTTGTGGGATGTAGAAATATCGGATGCGCAGGGCAACTTGATTGAAAACGAGCATCTCGACCTGCTTGATTATCTTATATATAAGATGGAAGAACGTGGCATAAGCGTGGTGCTTACGGCTCAAACCAATTTTGGGAACGGTTATCCCGAGCGGAACATCGACACTGGGGCGTTCACGTATGACTTTCCCAAGTGTGGCATACACGACGACCCTGTCGCCATCGCCATTCAAGCACGGTATTTGGAATCCCTCGCAAGGCACAAGAATGCCTATACCGGCAAGACATACGCCGCCGATGAGGGCATCATCGCTGTGGAAATCAACAACGAGCCGTGCCACAACGGCGATGCCGAAGCAGCCAAGACATACGTCAACCGCATGGTGAAAGCGTTGCGTAAAGGAGGGTTTGACAAGCCTATATTATACAATGTGAGCCACAACATGCATTGCACCGAGGGCTTTTTTGCCTCCGACATACAAGGAACTACCTATCAGTGGTATCCGCTGGGCCTTGTGGCAGGGCATGAGCGTAAGGGCAATTTCCTGCCATACGTGGAAACATTCGACATTCCGTTTGCCAACGTGAAAAATTTCGACAAAAAGGCACGTGTGATATACGAGTTTGACCCTGCCGACAACATTTACACATTCCTTTACCCGGCCACTGTGCGCACCTTCCGCAAGATGGGGTTTCAGTGGATAACACAGTTTGCCTACGACCCTATGGATATGGCGTGGTCAAATACCGAGTACCAAACGCATTTCCTGAATCTCGCATATACTCCTGGCAAGGCAATCGGCATGAAAATCGCCTCGATGGCTGCACAAGAGATTGAACGAGGAGCCGATTACGGCTCATACCCGAATGACACGACATTCGGCAATTTCAGGGTGAGTTATGTGCAGAACTTGAGTGAATACAATGCAGCCGACAAGTTTTTTTATTCCAACAACACTGCCACGCAGCCGCGCGACCTGCAAGCGTTGACGCAAATAGCCGGTGTGGGCAGCTCGCCTGTGGTCAAGTATGAAGGAACTGGTGCATATTTCCTCGACCGGCTTGACGACAACACTTGGCGGCTTGAGGTGATGCCCGATGTTGTGCTCACGTGCGACCCATTTGAGAAACCGTCGCTGAAGCGTCGTGTGGGCGAAATAATCTATCGTGATGAAAAGATATGCATCGACTTGCCATCGCTTGGCAATAATTATAGCTACAAGGGAGTGAACCGAGGCAATGAGCAACAAGGCGAAGCAACAGATGGCAGTTTCGATGTCATTCCAGGTGTTTACCTGCTCACGGCCAAGGGCGCACAAACTGCATGGACTGCAACCTCGCAATACGGTGCAATCAAGGTGGGCGAGTATGCCGCACCTGCGCAATATAGAGTGCCAGTGAAGGTGGCTCATGCGCCACAGCGCATAGTGGAAAGCGGCAGCGACCTGTGCATTAGTGCCGTGGTTACGGGCGATGTAGATTCGGTAGTGGTGTATCCGTCGGATGTTTCGTTTTGGAACGAAACCAATACACTTTATAAAATGGAGCGCATCGGTAGCTATGAATATCGTGCAAACGTAAATATAGGTGAAGGTAAAAAAGATTATGGTTACAACATTGTTGCCTTTGCGAATGGAAAGGCAGTGACTTATCCAGGCAATGACGAAGGCACGCCGCTCGACTGGGATTACACAGGCTCGGTTCGTTACAGCGTGAAAGTGCACGAGCCGAATGCCCCAGTCGTATTGCTCTCTGCGCGTAGCGACTTGGATGGCATGGAAGTGTCGTCGATTCCCGATGGCCAGCGTTACAAGTTGGACTATGCCGGCAATGCCCCAGTGGCACTCGACTCATACGAGTTGGATATTGAAACTTCGACCGACACAGCCGAAGTGGTGATGATGAAATATGTGGGCGACATAATCGACCCGATTGCCGACAAGGTGGATGGCGGATTGCAGCTGTGTGCGGCGATTGATGCCGACGAGAGTGTCACGAGTGTGATGCTGGCTGTGGTTACGAAGCTTGGTGCTACCTATACATGCCCAGTGGCGGTCAAAGATGGTAAAGTGGCTGCGCCACTTGAAAATTTTACGCTCGACAAGACTCGCATTTGCCCACAGCCGTTCCCCATGTTCCTCACACGGAAGGTGTTTGTCGATGGGCCGGCAACATTCGATGCCGCCGATGTAGAGCGTGTGGGAGTGGTCTTGAGCGGGATGGCGCAAGGCGCAAAGTGCCACGTTTCATTGTCGGGAATGTGGCTGCAATAAACTCGAAAATACCAAATTACTAAACATAAACCATTAATAATCAGAACAAACATGCGAAAAAGCGAATTGACATTTTTCGGTCGATTGCTATTGTTGTTGCCATTGCTCATGGCGATGGTGCTGCAGCAGTCGGCTATCGCACAGGACTCACGCATTGTGACAGGAACTGTGCTTGATGAGGCTTCACAGCCATTGTTTGGGGTTACTGTGCTTGTTCCTGCGACGAACATCGGCACAAGTACCGACATAGATGGAAACTTTTCGATAAAAGTTCCCAAAAGTGCTACGGCACTGGAATTTTCATACATAGGTTATAGCAAAATCTCGGTGCCAATAGGTGATGGAAAGATGAGCGTGCAAATGAATCCCGACTCGCAAGTGATGGACGAAGTGGTCGTAATAGGCTACGGAACGCAGAAGAAAGACGACCTCACAGGCTCAATCACCTCGATAGGGGAGAAGGACTTCAACGAAGGATTGATTTCGTCGCCTGAACAACTGATTAATGGGAAAGTTGCAGGTGTGCAAATTGTAAGTTCGGGAGGTTCGCCTACATCGGGTAGCACAATCCGCATTCGTGGAGGTGCATCGCTTAACGCATCGAACGACCCGCTGATTGTACTCGACGGTGTGCCGATGGAAGTCGGCGGCTCGGTGAGCGGAAGCGGCAATTTCCTGAGCCTCATCAACCCTAACGACATCGAGAGCATGACAATCCTCAAGGATGCCTCGTCAACGGCAATCTATGGTAGCCGCGCATCTAATGGTGTAATCATCATCACTACCAAAAAAGGCGGCAGCGACAAGATTAAAGTGAGCTTGCAAACCACGCATTCGTTCCAAACCAAGACTAAGCTGGCCGACATGCTCTCACGCGACGAGTTTATCGACGTGGTTAACACCTATGGTACAGCCGCACAGCAAGCCTTGCTCGGCACGGCCGACACCGACTGGAACGACGAAATCTTCAAAACGGCATACGGAACCGACAACAACCTGAGTGTATCGGGCCGTTTCACCAAGAATTTCCCATTCAGAGTGTCGTTTGGTTATACCAACCAAGATGGTATCCTGCGTACCGACAATTCGACCCGCTACACTGGCAACATAAACCTGTCACCCTCATTCTTCGACGATTACCTCAAATTTAACTTGAGTGTGAAAGGCACGTGGAACAACAACCGATTTGCACCAACAAGCACAATATGGAATGCTTCGGCAATGAACCCTACTATCCCGGTTTATTCTGATGACGGTATGTTTGGCGGTTACAACGAGGCGCACCCCGAGGGAACCGAGTCGGTAGTGACTGGCGCAATGGCCAACCCTGTGGGTGAAATCAACCAGCGCAAGGACACAAGCAAAGTTTACCGTTTCATCGGCAACTTTGACGTTGACTACAAAATGCACTTCCTGCCCGAGTTGCGCGCACACGTGTCGCTCGGTTATGATTACTCACATGGCGAGGGCGACGTGTATGTTCCGGCCGAGGCCTACAGCTATTACACTTCGGGCGGCCGCGACTATCATTACGGGCCACAGGAGAATTTCAACAAATTACTTACCGCCTACCTGAACTACAACAAGGAATTTGACGCCATCAAGAGTGTGCTTGACATTACGGCCGGTTACGACTTCCAGCAATGGGAATACAAGAATGCAGCTATGGTTGAGTATAACGTGGCAGGTGTGGCGCAATCGACCAGTGCTGCTGCCGACGAAAAGCATGGGTTGGTATCGTTCTACGGGCGTGTCAATTACACGTATGATTCGCGATACTTGTTGACAGCAACGATGCGTTACGACGGTTCGTCGCGTTTTGCCGAAGATAATCGTTGGGGTGCATTCCCGTCGGTGGCTCTTGCATGGCGCCTCTCAAACGAGAGTTTCTTCAAGCCACTGAACCACGTGATGAACGACCTGAAGCTGCGTTTCAGCTATGGTGTCACCGGGCAGCAAGACGGCATCGCCAATTACAGCTATATGCCAGTTTACACTATCAGCCAAGATGGCGCACAGGCAATAATGGGCAACAACGTGTATTACACTTATCGCCCCGAGGCCTATAATCCCAATCTTAAGTGGGAAACAACCAAAGCATTCAACGTCGGCATCGACTTCGGTTTCTTGAACAACCGCATCAGCGGTTCGGTCGATTATTATAACCGCAAGACGAGCGACCTGCTGGCAACGGTGTCAATCCCTGCCGGTATAAATTTTGCACGCGAGATGCTTACCAATGTGGGCAACGTGAAGAGCAGCGGCGTGGAAATAGCCATCAATGCCACACCCATCGAAACGAAGGACTGGACTTGGAGCGTGAGTGCCAATGCTACGTGGCTCACCAATGAGATTACAAACCTCAGCACTAATGCCGATTCATCGGCCAAAACCTATACCAATGTAGGCACTGCATTTGACAGCTATTACGTGCAGACGTTTACCGAGGGTGCCGCCCCATACGCATTCTATGTGTACAAACAAATCTATGATGCCGAAACAGGCCGTCCAATCGAGGGATTGTATGCCGACCTTAACGGTGATGGCACAGTTGACACCGACGACCGTTACCTGTATCATTCGCCGGCTCCCGACTGGATGCTTGGCTTAAACACCAGCTTGAGATGGAAGAGATGGACGCTC
This sequence comes from uncultured Muribaculaceae bacterium, assembly GCA_944321715.1. Taxonomy (GTDB): domain Bacteria; phylum Bacteroidota; class Bacteroidia; order Bacteroidales; family Muribaculaceae; genus Avimuribaculum. The sequence goes on from CALUMJ010000037.1 coordinate 15,145, forward strand.
AGCACCAGTCTGCGAGCCAACATAGGTAATTATGTTTACAATGGCAATGCCATGAGCACGGGTGCGCTGAACACACTCGCTTATAATTCCTATCAGCTCAACAACCTCAGCAGTAGCTTCCTTGACACACGTTTCACCACACGCCAGTATCAAAGCGACTACTATGTTGAGAACGCTTCGTTCTTGAAAATGGACAATATTCAGCTCAGTTACAACTTTGGGCAAGTGTGCAAGTGGTTTAGCCTCAATGTGTCGGCAATGGTGCAGAATGTGTTCACGGTCACTAATTATTCGGGTGTTGACCCCGAGGTGCAATCGGGTATCGATAGTTCGGTATATCCGCGCCCGCGCATCTATTCATTGACAATCGGATTAGACTTTTAATCAATCATTAATATAGAAATAGGAAATGAAGAAAATTATATATACGGCCATGATGGCTTTGGCGATGGGGCTTTCGTCGTGCATCGACTCGCTCAACCAAGAGCCGATAGTGGAATCAGGTGCCGAAGATGTTTATAACACGGCATACGGCTGTAAGCAAGCATTGGGCAAGCTGTATGTGTCGTATGTGATAGCCGGTCAGGAATTTGGAGGTGGTGATGCCGACCTCAGCACCAGTGGTAGCGAGAGTTTTGACTTCATGCGTTGCTATATCAATTTGCAGGAGGCTTGTACCGACGAGATGGTATATACATGGGCATCGGGCGACAACCTCTTAGACATCACTTATATTTCGTGGGATTCGAGCGACCCGTGGGTCACCGACTGCTACTATCGCGTTTACTATACCATCGCATTGTGCAACGATTTCCTTAAGCACACCACCGATGAAGCCATCGCCGGCTTCACGGCCGAGGAGCAGGATGAAGTTCGCACTTTCCGTGCCGAAGCCCGTTTCATGAGGGCGTTGTCCTACTGGTATGCGCTCGACCTTTTCGGGCAAGGCCCGTTTGTCGATGAAAATACACCTAACGTTGATTATTATCCCGAGGCTTACACGTCGCAACAGCTCTTTGAATATATCGAAAGCGAGTTGCTCGACATAGAAGAAACTATGATGGAGCCGGGAACCAACGAATATGGCCGTGCCGACCGTGCCGCTGCATGGGCGTTGCTCGCAAGGCTATACTTGAATGCCAGCATATATACAGGCACCGACCGTTCGACCGATTGCATAACATATTGCAAACGAATAGTTGACAGCCACGTTTACAGCCTTGAAAGCAATTATGCAAGCCTTTTCAATGCCGATAACCACCTGCGCACTAATGAAATAATATATGCGTTCCCTGTTGATGCAACAACTACCGTTTCGTGGGGTGCTACTACATATCTGTGTGCCGGTGCGGTGAGCAACGACAACAGCGTGCAAGACCCTGCCAACTATGGCCTTACCTCGGGTTGGGGGTCATACCGTGTGCGCGGCGAGTTTTCGGCCTTGTTTGGCGAAGGTGCTGATGCTATCGACAACTCGTCGGACAGCCGCTGTATGCTTTTCACCAATTCGGGTGCAATTGACCAGTATCTCGACAACGGTGTGAGTGATGACAACACAGGGTTCCGCAGTGAGAAGTGGACCAACCTGACCGATGCCGGCGAAGCTGCCTCAAACACGCAGTCGAATGGTGTAAGCACCGACTTCCCAGTATTCCGTCTTGCCGATGTTTATTTGATGATTGCCGAGTCGGTGCTGCGTGGAGGCACGGGCTATAGCCGCAGCGAGGCTCTCGGCTTCCTCAACGAATTGCGCCAGCGAGCCTACGGCGACGAATCGGGCAATATTACCGATGCCCAGATGAACCTTGACTATATTATCGACGAGCGCGGACGCGAGCTTTACCTTGAATGCGTGCGCCGCACCGACTTGATTCGTTTCGGGTATTTCACCGGCAACAGCTATATATGGCAATGGAAAGGCGGTGTGGTTGCCGGACGTGGAGTGGATAATCGCTATAATGTTTACCCCATTCCGGCCAACGAAATTGCGGTGAATCCGAATCTCAGCAATCCTAATTATTAATATCAATAATATCGTTAATGATGAAAATATTTAAAAATATATTCCTGTTTGGCGCGATTGCGCTGTTGGCAAGCTCGTGCGACAAGGATGGCGACTTCTTGACAGTAGCCGATACCGAGGATGTCACCTTGTCGGGCAATGAGGGTAGCATCGTGCTCAATTATAATCAGGTCGATGATTTGGCTCTCACTATCTATTGGAGCGACAATGGCGAAATATCGCTTAGCAATCCGCTGGTGGCTGCTCCTGAAAACGCATTTGTCAACACGGTGCAATTCTCGGCTACTGAGGATTTTGCCATGGTTTCGGAACAAGAGGCGAATGCAGGTGAATATTCGATGCAGTTCACGCATTTCGAGTTGAACTCGATTCTCAATGGGCTCGGCTACGAGCCGGGCGTGGAAGCTCCACTCTACATTCGGGTAGAATCGTTGTTGGGCGAAAATATTTCACCGAGCTACAGCAATGTGCTGACAGTGAATGTCACGCCATACGTTATCGATATGACTGTGGCATATGTCCTCGACAGCAATCAGGCCGAAACGGGCGTTACACTTTATTCGGCTGCAAGCGATGGCGTTTATACTGGCTTCGTGGGTTGCGCAAGTTGGTATAACTGGTATATGCGTGAAGGTGACGGCACTGTATGGGGCAACGATGGTGAAGCTGGTACGCCGTTCCTTATCAGCTCGGCTTCTACACACTGGAATATGTGGTACCCCGGCGAAACGGGTTGCTACTACACCATTGTCGATACCGAGGGACTTGTGTGGTCGGCATTGTTGTTATCGGAGTTGAATGTCAGTGGCGACGTGACGGGCGCAATGACCTATACTCGCTCTACCAACAGTTGGACTTATAGCTACACGGCATCGGCTGCCGGCACAATCAATATAAAGATTTCGGGCAGTGGCGCACAATACGACATCAACACTGGCGACTCGTCATCGACACCAGCCACATTCGGTTTCAGCCAAAATGGTGATGCTGTGGAATTTGGTGATGCGGCGGGTACTATATCGGTTGAAGTGCCAGCATCGGGTGATGTTACACTCACGCTCGACCTCAGCGACCCAAGCCATTATACTTGTACCGTTGTTTCGGGAGCATCTGACCCCGAGCCGTCTAATCAGTTTGGCGATTTCATTTACTTGAGTGGTATTGACGATGGGCTTGAAGGTGGCTCGTGGACGTTTGACAACTATTTGCGCCGTTACAATGAGGATAGCAACCTTTATGGCGGAGCTTGCTACGTAAATTCGCTGTGGGGCTATCGCATTTATCCTGCACAAGAATGGGACCCTGCCTACACGATGGAAGATGGCGGAACTGCTGAGGCTGGCACGCTTGTTCTCGTTGATGATGTCCACACAGGCAATATCACCGCACCGAGCGAAGGTTTGTATCTGTTTGATGTGTCGATGTCGGGAATGACTTATTCGACAACGGCAATCAGCTCGGTACAGTATGGCGGCATAAACAAGCTCGACGGCGAAGACTGGGAACTCGTGCCGATGACGGCCGACAGCAGCGATGCAGGCGTTTTCACCGCCGAGGTTGAGATTACACAAGCATCGGCTTGGGGCTTCTCGATTTACATAAATGAAAATTGGGACCTCAAGTTTGGCGGCAGTGACGGCATCTTATACCTGTATGGAAGCAATATTACCGACGACCAGGCACTTGCCCCGGGCATTTACACACTTACGGTTGACTTGTGTGCGGGAACTTATACATTGGAATAACAGAATTAACATAAGGAATTATAATCATGAGATTTTCTAAAATATTGATGGCGGCAACCGTTGCAACAACGAGCCTGTTGGCTGCATGCACCGAGGACAGCCCCATAACCAATCCTCCGGTAGAAAAAGAGGAAATTGTGATTGACCGCACCACTTTTGCCAAGGGTGCTGATGTGAGCTGGCTCACGCAGCTCGAAAAAGAGGGCGAAGTGTTTTACACGCCCGACGACCGTGTGGAAACCGAGTGTATGCAATTGTTGCGCGACGAGTGCGGAATGAACTCGATTCGTCTGCGCGTGTGGGTCAATCCCGCCAGTGGCTGGTGCAACATCGAGGATGTCGTAATCAAGGCGCGGCGTGCCAATGAACTCGGAATGCGTGTAATGATTGACTTTCACTTCAGCGACACGTGGGCCGACCCAGCCAACCAGGAAACGCCTGCCGCATGGGCCGATTACGGCATCGACCAAATGCAAACAGCTGTTGCCGACCATGTGACCGAGATGCTCACAAGGTTGCAAGAACTGGGCATAGAACCCGAGTGGGTGCAGATAGGCAACGAAACGCGTGGCGGGATGCTTTATCCATTAGGCAACTATGAAAATGGCGAAAACTATGCCTTGCTGGTGAATGCCGGGTATGATGCGGTAAAAGCTATTTTCCCCGATGCACAGGTAATCATACATCTCGACAGTGGCGACAATTTGTCGCTATACACGCGCATTTTCGGCTATCTGACGCAATATGGCGGAGAGTACGACATGATAGGCATGTCGCTCTATCCCGATGTAGCCACATGGCAAGACCAGGTGGACGAGTGCATAAGCAACATTAACACCGTAGCGGCCACATACGGCAAGCCCGTGATGATTTGCGAGGTGGGAATGCGGTATGACGAGGTGGAAGCATCAAAGGAAATGCTCACATACTTGCGCAGCCAGTGCGAGAATGCCACCAACGGTCAGTGCAAAGGGATATTTTATTGGGAGCCCGAAGCACCAGCTGGGTATAACGATGGATATTACCTTGGTGCTTTTGCCGACGGTGCACCCACCGAGGCACTTGATGCATTCAAAGATTGAGAGATTTGTTTTTAGGTTAGTTATTGTATGTAGTAAAGCAGATTTTTAATTGCTCTGAATCATTTGAAAATTCCGAGGACATCCGGCGTGAGTCGGGTGTCCTTGTTTGTTTTATGAAAATTGTGCTATATTTGTATGTAATTTATGTACTAAAAACGTAATCATTATATGAAGAATATTTTTTATGCTCTGCTTGCGGCTGTTACGACTGTAGCGGCCGCTTCGTGTGCGACCGACGACAGTGGTAAGGACGGTTGGAAACTTGTGTGGGAAGAAAATTTTGAATCAGAAGCCATCGATGGGTCGGTGTGGGGGTACACCCGACGTGGTAATGCCGACTGGGCGAAAACGCAGTCGGACGATGTGCGCTGTTATGCTTTCAGGGACGGTAATTTAATACTCAGGGGCATTGTAAACGACGACTTGAAGGCCGATACGTCGGCATACTTGTGCGGAGGGCTTAGCACTCAGGGAAAGAAAGAATTCAAGCCGGGGAGAATAGAGGTGCGGGCTAAATTGCAAGCTGGCAGAGGCGCATGGCCTGCAATATGGCTGTTGCCATACGACAACGATGCCAAATGGCCAAATTGCGGGGAGATTGATATCATGGAGCGTTTGAACCACGACGGATTTGTTTACCAGACGGTGCATTCGCATTACACGCATACGTTGAAGATGAAGGACAATCCTGCCAATACCGACACTATGGGAATTGCAGTGGACGATTTTAATGTATATGGCGTTGATATATTTCGCGACAGCATCGTTTTTCGGGTCAATGGCGTGAAAAACCATGTTTATCCACGCCTTGCCGAGTTGCCCGATTCGTTAGGACAGTTCCCTTACTACCAGTCATATTACTTGCTTGTCGATATGCAATTGGGTGGAAAATGGGTCGGTAAAGTCGATTCGACCGAATTGCCCGTGGAAATGGAAGTTGACTGGGTCAGGTATTACACCAAGGAATGAATAACCGCAACGACATGGGAAATATGTTTGAACGGCCGTTGTATGTGATGCTCAAACCTGCCGGAGCTACATGCAACTTGGCGTGTGAATATTGCTATTACCTTGAGAAATCGGGATTGTACCAGCACACGCCCAACCACCTGCTGAGCGAACAGTTGCTTGAGCAGTTCACGGAGCAGTATATAAATTCGCAGACTATGCGCGACGTGATGTTCACGTGGCATGGAGGCGAGGCATTGTTGCGCCCGTTGAGCTTTTACCGCAAGGCAGTGGCTCTACAAAAGAAGTATGCACATGGGCATAACATACTGAACTGTTTGCAGACCAATGGTATATTGCTAAACGATGAGTGGTGCCGTTTTTTCAAGGACGAGGGGTGGCTCATAGGTATCTCGATTGACGGACCCGAACGGTTTCATGACGAGTATCGCCGTTCGCGCGGCGGGCAGCCGACTTTTACCCGTGTGATGCGAGGAATAGAATTGCTCAAAAAGCATGGTGTGGAGTGGAACGGAATGGCTGTGGTGAACGATTATAACAGCGAAGCCCCGCTCGAATTTTACCATTTTTTTAAAGATATAGAGTGCCATTACCTGCAATTCACACCGATTGTAGAGAGGCTTGTAGCCAACAGTGAATATGTGCAACTTGCATCGCTTGCCACACGTGGAGCCACTGAGCTTGCCGATTTTTCGGTCAATCCGAAGGCATGGGGCGACTTTTTGTGTACAATATTTGATGAATGGGTGCGGCACGATGTGGGAACATATTTCGTGCAGATATTTGACGCAACGCTTGCCAATTGGGTTGGGGTAGAACCGGGTGTTTGCTCGATGGCTCGCTCATGCGGCCATGCAGGTGTGATGGAATTTAACGGCGATGTGTATTCGTGCGACCATTTTGTATTTCCCGAATATAGGCTTGGCAATATCACCTCAAGCACGTTGTCGGAAATGATGTATAGCGAGCGGCAAGCTCGTTTCGGGCAGGCAAAGCGTGGCTCATTACCCCGTCAGTGTCGCGAGTGCCAGTTTACTGCACTATGCAATGGCGAATGCCCGAAGAACAGGTTTGCGACGACAGCCGACGGCGAGGGAGGACTCAACTATCTGTGTGAAGGATATTACCGCTTCTTTGAGCATTCGGCCCCATACATGGAGTTCATGAAAAAGGAGCTTGATGCCCAACGCCCCCCGGCCAATGTGATGGCTGTTGCCGATTCCATTTAGGAAGTGTGCCGTGATTGTATATTTGTAGCCTTGCAGAGCCGTGATGTGCCGCGGTTCTGCAAGGCTACAAAATGCTGCTATTGCTTTTTGGTGTGTTTTTTGTGCTTAGTCGGCTTGTTGGGAATAATACAAGAAGCACCGATTTTCAACCTATTACTGAAAATCGGTGCTTTTGAGTGTTTTGCAGTTTGTTACGGTCTGCTCGGGTGGAGCCGGAGGGATTCGAACCCTCGTCCAAACATGGAATCAATGAGCTTTCTACATGCTTATCCATGACATGATTGTCGGCCGTAAGTATGGTTCATGGCTACCGACTTGCGGCTTATCCCGTTAATCTCGGAATCGGCCCCGGGCAAACAGATTCCAATCCCCGATTTATGAGCACCACCGGTTCGATTAGCTTCGGAGAAAGAGCAATCGGGTGATGTCTTGTCCCTGCCACTGTGGCAAGGATTAAGCTAACTTACTATACTTCGGTTAGGCAGCAAGAGCGTAGTTATTTTCGCCAGATAAATTTTTGATGTCGAGTATATTATAGAGCTAAGGCATCATTGCTCTGCATGCTTACACACCGCTTCTACATGCTGTCAAATCCAGTCGACCCCTTAAAAAGGTTATTTGGCTGCATAGTTGCTGTGCATAATTGAATGCAAAGTTACTCATATAATCGCAAATAGGTATTACATAATAGTTAAATAAAGTGAATTGCGAGTGCCGGCCATGTTTATCACACCGAATAGAAATGAAAGATGCCGGCATGAAGCATTGTGCAAATCAGTGCCGGCATCAGTCGAATTAAACGAAAACAAGCTATGAATGAATCTATTATTTGTAAGCGTCGGTGTGAACCCCGGCGACGGCACGTCCGCTCGGCTCGTTCATGCCACTGAATGCGGCATCCCATGCCAGAGCTTCGGCAGTGGAGCAAGCCACGCTGGGAACGCTCGGCACGCTGCGGGCGGCACTTTCGCTGGGGAAATATTCCTCGAAAATAGTGCGGTAGAAGTATTCCTCCTTGTTCATCGGAGTGTTAATGGGGAAACGTTCGGCGGCATGTTCCATCTGCTCGTCGGTGACAGCCGCTGCGGTCACTTGCTTGAGGGTATCTATCCAGTTGTACCCGACACCGTCGCTGAATTGCTCTTTTTGCCGCCAGGCTATTTCTTGCGGCAACAATGGGGCAAATGCTTCCCGCAATATTTTTTTCTCCATGGTCGAGCCGGGACACATTTTAGCTTCCGGGTTAAGCCTCATGGCTACATCAAGGAATTCCTTGTCGAGGAATGGCACGCGCCCTTCGACGCCCCATGCTGCGAGTGACTTGTTGGCGCGAAGGCAGTCATACAGGTACAGCTTCGACAATTTCCTCACAGTTTCTTCATGGAACGCACGTGCGTCGGGAGCTTTGTGGAAGTAAAGGTAGCCGCCAAAGATTTCGTCGGCACCCTCGCCGCTAAGCACCATCTTGATGCCCATGCTCTTGATTACCCGAGCCAATAGGTACATGGGAGTCGAAGCGCGTACTGTGGTGACATCGTAGGTTTCAATGTAGTAGATTACATCGCGCACGGCATCTAACCCCTCTTGTATGGTATAATTGATTTCGTGATGGACGGTGCCAATGTGGTCGGCCACCATGCGGGCTTTTGCCAAGTCGGGAGCTCCTTTCAGCCCTATGGCGAACGAGTGCAACTGCGGCCACCAAGCCTCGCTTTTCCCGTCGCTTTCGATGCGCCGGGCTGCATATTTCTTTGCGATGGCCGACACTATCGAGCTGTCGAGTCCGCCCGAGAGTAGCACGCCGTATGGCACGTCGCACATCAGTTGCCGGCGCACGGCATCTTCGAGCGAATTGCGCAATTGCTCAACCGATGCTGGATTGTCCTTGACGGCGTCATAGTCCATCCAGTCGCGAGTGTACCATCGCTTGAGCCGACAGTCGCGGCTGTCATAGTAGTGGCCCGGCAGGAATGGCTCATAACTGTCGCAGAACCCTTCAAGGGCTTTCAACTCGCTTGCACAATACACCTTGCCATCGTTGTCACGGCCTATGTACAATGGGATTACGCCTATCGGGTCGCGAGCAATCATGAACACATCTTTTTCGCTGTCATACAAGGCAAATGCAAATATGCCGCTAAGGTCTTCGAGGAAGTCCATTCCCTTATCTTTGTACAATGCCAATATTACCTCGCAGTCGCTGCCAGTCTGGAACTCGTATTTGTTCTCGTACCGGCGGCGTATGTCGCGGTGGTTGTAAATTTCGCCGTTGACGGCGAGAACCACTTTCCCGTCGGGCGAGAACAATGGCTGCCGACCACTTTGCGGGTCAACAATCGACAAGCGTTCGTGTGCCAGTATTGCACTGCCGCCGCAATATATGCCGCTCCAGTCGGGGCCGCGGTGGCGTATTTTCTTGGCCATGCTCAAAGCCTTGTTTCGCAGGTCGCTCGATTGTTCACGTATATTGAAAATTCCTACAATTCCACACATAACGATTAATGTTTTTCGGTTTGCAAATATTCGTCGATGGCTTTGGCTGCCTTGCGTCCGCTGTCGATACAGCGCACCACGAGGCTTGCCCCTGTGGCGGCATCTCCGGCGACAAACACGCCTTGTGGCATCGGGGGCAACTCGGGCTTCAAGAATCCCATTGCAAGCAGCACCATGTCGGCTTTAAGCACCTCGGTTTTGCCAGTTGGCTTCATGGTGGGTCTGCCACCATCGGGATTTGGCAGCCATTCCACCTCTTCCACTTCTACGCCGCACACACGGCCGTTTTTGCCGATGAAGCGTGTCGATGACAGGCACCAGCGCCGCTCGCACCCCTCTTCGTGGCTGCTGCTTGTCTTCAGCACCACGGGCCATTGCGGCCACGGCGTGGCTGGGTTATGGCCAACTGGCGGCTTGGGCATGATTTCGATTTGTGTCACGCTCAAAGCTCCTTGGCGGTTGGCAGTGCCTATGCAGTCGCTGCCAGTGTCGCCTCCGCCAATCACCAGCACGTGTTTGCCCTTGGCATTGATGCGGTCGGCGGCTTGGAACGACTGTCCTGCCAGCACACGGTTTTGCTGGGCAAGCATCTCCATGGCGAAATGAATGCCTTTAAGGTCGCGACCGGGGATTTGCAGGTCGCGGGCTTGTGGGGTGCCGGTGCACACACACCAGGCATCGAATCCGTCGGGCAGTTTCGTGATGTCAATTTCTACGCCGGTCTTAAATTCGACCCCCTCGGCTTCCATCACGGCGATGCGGCGGTCGATAATCGACTTGTTCAACTTGAAATTAGGAATACCGAACCGCAACAGTCCGCCCACATATTCGAGCCGTTCATACACGGTGACGGCATATCCCATGTGGTTGAGCCTGTTGGCGGCGGCCAGCCCGGCTGGGCCCGACCCGATTATGGCCACACGCTTGCCATTGCGCTCGTAGTGTCCGGGCTTCACATAACCTTCGCGGAATGCCACCTCGATTATTGCGGCTTCGTCCTCGCGTATGGTGACTGGCGAATTGATGCACAGTTGCAACACGCAACTTTTCTCGCACAATGCAGGGCATATTCGGCCGGTAAATTCAGGAAAATCGTTTGTAAGGCTCAAGATTTCGTATGCCTTTCGCCATTCGCCCTTGTATAATGCGTCTTGGAATTCGGGAGGGCGGTTGCCTAACGGGCAAGCCCAGTTGCAAAACGGCACACCGCAGTCCATGCAGCGCGATGCTTGCAGCATTCTGTCGCTGCGGTTGAGGGTCTGTTCCACCTCGCCATAGTCGGCGATGCGGTCGTGTACGGGGCGATAACCGGCTTCTTGCCGGGGGATTGTCATAAACGCTTTAGGATTTCCCATTATGATGTAGTTTTTTTGTCTTAGTGATTAATTGGTTGTCAATAATCTCGCTGCACTTCGGCGATTTTTTGCTGTAACCGGCGCATTTGCTCTTCGGCAAGCACTTTCTTGTATTCAATCGGGGTGACTTGTATGAAATCATCGACGTAGCTACTCCAGTTGTCGAGCATAGTGCGTGCAAGGTGCGAGCCGGTGTAGAAGTAGTGCTGGCGCACAAGTTCGTGCAGCTCTTTTCGTGCAGTGTTGTCGTCGAGCAGTGACAGTTCCACCATCTCCATGTTGCAGAAGTAGTCGAAGTTGTGGTTTTTGTCCCACACGTATGCCACGCCGCCGCTCATGCCTGCGGCAAAGTTGCGCCCGGTTTCGCCAAGCACCACGACACGTCCGCCAGTCATGTATTCGCAGCAATGGTCGCCCACACCTTCCACTACGGCTATTGCACCGGAATTGCGCACTGCGAAGCGTTCGCCCACACGGCCGTTGATATATACCTCGCCGCTGGTAGCTCCATATAGCAGCGTGTTGCCGGCAATGGTGTTGTTTTCGGCGGCAAAGTTGCTACGCACTGGCGGCTGCACCGAAATGTGGCCGCCGCTGAGGCCCTTGCCAAGGTAGTCGTTGGCCTCGCCTTCGAGCTTGAAGCTGATACCATGTGCCAAGAATGCGCCGAAACTCTGTCCGGCCGACCCTTTGAACTGCACGTTTATGGTCCTGTCGGGCAATCCGCCGTTGCCATAGCGTGCTGCCACTGCGCCCGAGAGCATTGCGCCTACGGCGCGGTCGGTATTGGCGATGGCATATTCAATCGACACTTCGCGCCCGTTTTCGATGGCATCGCGAGCGGCGGCAATCATTTGCACGTCTTTCACATTGTCGATGTCGTGTATCTGGGTTGTCACGTTGTGGATTGCGGCACTTGTATTCTCTTTGTGGAGAATGCGGCCGAAATCGAGCAGCGACTGCTTGCTGCCAGCCGGCATGGGCTTGATTTCTATCAAGTCGGTGCGCCCCACGATGTCGTCCAACCGCTTGAATCCCATTTCGGCAAGGTATTCCCTCACTTCTTGTGCCAGATAGCGGAAGTAATTGACGAGATATTTGTAATGTCCTTTAAAGTGTTCACGCAATTTTGGGTCTTGTGTTGCCACGCCCACAGGGCATGTGTTGGC
>CALUMJ010000038.1 GCA_944321715.1 uncultured Muribaculaceae bacterium
TTTCCTTGAGCTAAAGAGTGGGAGCATGGCGAAGAGCCCGGCGAGAAGGCGGAGCCACGAGCTGGGCACGAAGCCAAACGACCGGGGTGGCAACGAAACGCGGCGAGTGCCGTTAGATGCGGCACACGCCGCGCTGGCGCAACCAATTGCAGCGCAGTGAGAAGGGGGCGGCGATAGCCGTCCAACTTTAGGGTAACCGGCGGTGACAAGCCCCAACGGGGCGCAGGAACCGTCGGAAAGGGCATATTCGGCGAAGCGGCCTCAAAGAGGTCGAACGAGGTTTCATTGCGAAACGGCACAGATATGACGACATGAGTCTTGTGGTGGCACGTTGGACCTCGTTGAGGCCCGTTATTGATAGATGCTATACCCGACGGTTCCTGCGCCCCGTTGGGGCTTGTCACCGCCGGTAACATGAGAGTTGGTCGGCTTCGCCGCCCTTGCACTGTGGCGGTAACGAGCCGCCATACGAGCAAGGGGGATTATCATTTTGATGCATCCCCTCTACAAATAGCGGTTAAATTGTCAATTGTTAATCGTTAATTGCGAAAGCGTGGTGGTAGCCATCGACAATGTTCCAGTAGCCGCGGGTGAAATCGGGGATTGCCACCGGGGCGCAGCCGTTGTCCATTGATATTTCGCCGAGTTCGGCAATGCAGCACCATTCGGCGAGGTCATACACGTCCATGTCGAGAGGCAGCCCGTTTTGCAAGCAATACACGAGCCGCGAGTCCATGATGAAATCCATTCCGCCGTGTCCGCCCACCTCTTTTGCCATCTCGCCATATTCCTTCAAGATGGGGTGTTGGTATTTTTCGACGAGCTTTGCGGCTTCGTCGGCCGAGAGGAAGCTGTGAGCCGACAGGTTCTCAATATCGGGAGTGTCGCCGATGGCGGCCAATTGGCTGCTCTCGACTGCATAGCCTTCGACAGGATATTTGTTGGCCATACCATGTGTGCCAGTGAGTTGATATAGGCGGCTGTAAGGCTGGTAGGTCATCACATTGTGTTGTATTTCAATCACTTTGCCGAGCTCGGTGCGTATGAGCGTGGTGGTGTGGTCGCCGTTGCGGAACGAGTTGCACACCGAGTCGGTGCGCTGGCGCACCAATTCGGCACCCATCACCGATTTCGTATCCATCGCCACGAGTGTTTTCATGCGGTCGCCACGGTGAATGTTGAGGGCTTGCGCCACAGGACCCAGCCCGTGAGTGGCATATACGTCGCCACGGTGGCGCATGTTGTAGTCTAACCGCCAACCGAGCTTGTCGTTTTCGTCCTTTTTCCAGTAGTAATCCCAAAATTCCGACAAGTTGTGGATATAAGCCCCCTGTGCGCGAATGATTTCGCCGAACACGCCATGTTGAGCCATGTTGAGGGTGTTCATTTCAAACCAGTCGTAGCAGCAGTTTTCAAGAATCATGCAATGCTTGCGGGTGGTTTCGCACAGGTCGATAAGCTCCCAGCACTCGTTGAGGTTCATTGCGCATGGCACTTCTATGGCCACATGCTTGCCATTCTGGAGTGCGCATTTTGCCACAGGGAAATGGTGCAGCCAGTCGGTGGCCACATACACCAGGTCGATGTCGTCGCGGCGGCACAACTCTTCATACCCCTTTTCGCCCGAGTATATGGCGGCCTGAGGCATCGAGGCGTCTTTGAGAATCTCTTGGCAGCGGATAGCACGAGTGGAGTCGTAGTCGCACAGTGCCACCACTTGTGTGCCGGGAATGTGGGTGAAACGTTCCACAGCCCCCGGTCCGCGCATTCCCAATCCTACGAAGCCCACGCGCACCACATCGAGCTTTGGCGCGGTTAGCCCGATTGCGTGTTCCTGCCCGGCAGGGCGTTCGGGCGAGTGGATTACGATAGTGCCATTATCCCAGTGCCACTGAGTGCCTTGCGCGGTGGTGTGGATTTCGGGCTGTGAGCTGCAAGCTGCCAGTAGCAGGCAAACTGTTACAGCAAAGATGTTGAATATCAGTTTCATAAGGTGCGTATGTGGGGTTAGATGTTAAATTTCTTCGCCAAGGTCGTCATATTTTTGGAAAAGAAAATCGTTGTATGGGAAACGTTGGGTGTGAATGATTTTAGCCTTTTGATAAAGCAGGTTTTTGAGTTCGTCGATGTTTGTGCGGTTTTTTGCCGAGATAAACACGCAGTCGGCACCGGCACGAGCCATCCACGACTCCTTCAGCTCGTTGAGCGGAATGTTTCGGCGAGTACGTGGTGTGAGGTCGTCGGCATCTTTCGGCACGTAGCTGAAAGCGTCGATTTTGTTGAACACGAGTACCATCTCTTTGTTGGCGGCATCGCACACTTCGTGCAAAGTCTTGTTTACGACTTCGATTTGCTCTTCAAACTGAGGGTGCGAAATGTCAACGACGTGCACAAGTATGTCGGCATCGCGCACCTCGTCGAGTGTGGTCTTGAACGATTCCACCAAGTGCGTCGGCAGTTTGCGAATGAAACCGACGGTGTCGCTGAGCAGGAACGGCAGGTTGTCGATGATGACCTTGCGGCAAGTGGTGTCGAGCGTGGCAAACAATTTGTTTTCGGCAAACACGTCGCTCTTGCTCAGCAAGTTCATAAGCGTCGATTTGCCCACGTTGGTATAGCCCACGAGGGCAATTCGGGTGAGCTTGCCTCGGTTTTTGCGCTGTATGGTCTTTTGCTTGTCGAGCGAGCGCAGTCGTTCTTTCAGCAATGCGATTTTGTCGAGGATAATGCGTCGGTCGGTTTCAATCTGTGTTTCGCCCGGTCCGCGCATACCTATACCGCCTCGCTGGCGTTCGAGGTGTGTCCACATTCGCGTCAGCCGTGGCAGCAAGTATTGGTATTGAGCCAGCTCCACTTGCATCTTGGCATTGGCCGTCTTGGCGCGTTTGGCAAAAATGTCGAGGATTAGGCTTGTGCGGTCGAGAATTTTCACTTTCAGTTCCTTTTCGATGTTGGCCACTTGCTTGGGCGAGAGGTCGTCGTCGAATATGACAAGTCCGATTTCGTTATCTTCGACATACTGGCGAATTTCTTCGAGCTTTCCTTTCCCGACGAATGTTGTGCTGTTGGGTGAGTCTAAGCGTTGAAGGAATTTTTTCACAGTCACCGCTCCAGCCGTGTCGGCGAGGAAATCGAGTTCATCGAGGTATTCATTGGCCTTGGCCTCCGACTGTGTTGGGGTAATGATTCCGACAAGCACGGCGCGTTCGTTTGTGCTGTCGGTTATAACGTGGTCTTCTATCATATATTACTTCAAAACAGTGCGAGTTGCATCTTCGCCGATGATGGTCGAAGCCGCAACTCGCTGTATTTTAAAATAGGTTAAATTTACTTTATTTCTTTTCGACTTTGGTGTAACGCTTGTTCAGCCCGTTAACCACTTCGTTGGTCACATCGTATTTTGCGTCCATGTAAACCCCCGAGGCCTTGTAGATAATCATATCGTAACCTTTTTGGCGGGCATACTCGTTGATGAAGTTTTCCACCGAGTCGTTGAGTTGCATGTTGTATTGCTGCATTTCGTTTTGTGCATCGCGTTGCAATTTGGCCAAGTAGTTTTGTGCATCTATTTGCATTTGTTGCAACTTGGCTTGGTCGGCATTGAAGCTCTCTTGCGTCAGGTAGCCGTTGTTCTGGTATTTGTTCTGGATTTCGTTGCCGAAGCGGGTTATTTCGGCTCCGCGCTTTTGCTGTTCGTTGTCGAGCTGGTTGGAGCGGCGCAACATTGCTTCGCTGATTTCCTTGGCGAGGTTGTAATTAGCCATCAGAGAATCGCCGTCGATATATCTGATAATCATTCGGCCTGTTGCCGAAGTGTCGGCTGAGGCGGCAGCTTGTCCTGCGGTTTGCCCGGCTGAGCCGTTGGTGCAGGATACTGCCATCATGATGGCTGCGGCTGCAAGAACAGATTTTGCTAAATGCCTGTAAATTTTCATTTTATGTATAAAGTTGTTTTTGATTTTATTCTTCACGCACACAAGTGATGCCCTTTTTCCGCAATGCGGCATTGCCATGAATGTGTGTATTGGGGAACTTGCCGCCTTTGACGAAGAAGACCCTCACGCCCAATAGCATGACACTGATGCCCACCAATAATATAGAAATAAGGACTAATTTCACTTCTTTACAATTTTACGTGCAAAGATAGTGCAAGGCGATTGCAAATGCAAATGCTGCTCCAATCTTTTTGTAAAATTAACCGACTTGCTGCCACGATAGCATCGGCTTCAGTCATGCCGTGGCGTAGGAAGAAAAAAAGTGGGCAGATTTGTTCATTCTTAGCTTGCCATGCACTATATTTGTGCAATATGGAAAAGATACAAGAAATCAAAAAGACTTTTTTTGCTTATCGCAACGGCATTGTGGCCGATAGTCTGCGCAAGGCTGGCGACCGCCATGCGATGATTTTCGGGCTTAATATTCCGCAAATTGTGGGCATAGCCAATTCTATTGGACAAGATGCCCATTTGGCTCGCCAGTTATGGAATAATTCCAATTCACGGGAAAGCCGCTTGTTGGCTCCTATGTTGTTCCCAAGCGGTGAGATGAGTTACGACGAAGCGTGCCTATGGATTGAAGGCGTTGAGAATGTGGAGATTGCCGACAACCTGTGCCACAAATTGTTGAAGAAGACGCCGTGCGCCGAAAAATTGTTCCAAAAATATGCCATATCGGACAGTGAACTGTTGCGATATGCCGCCTTCAGGCTTGCAATGAACTTGCTGTGCATCAATGCAGCAGCCGACCGCGCTGCGATGCTCGATGCCGCCCGGAACGAAGTAGCACGAGATTGCAAACTCACACGTGCTGTCGCTGGCGACATTGTTGAAGAAATAGAATCAACGAAGACCGCCTGACGGTGTGACAAAAAGATTAATGTGATGAAACAACGTGTAATTGCTGGCTTTGCCGCCATATTGGTGGCATTGCTGTTGTCGCCTGACGTTAATGCTGCTTTTTGGCACAAATGGTTCAAGAAAAAAAAGGAAGAGCCGGTCATCGTGGTCGAGCAAGACCCGGCAATGGTGCAGGATTACGGCAGGATAATTTATAATGCATCGTATGTGAGCCGTGGAATGCTCAATGTTTACAGGTACAAAAACGACTATTATTTTGAAGTACCTGTCGGACTGATGGGGCGGGATATGCTGGTGGTTAACAAATTGACATACGTGCCGGCCGAATTGAACAGGATTGGCGTGAACCGTGGTTCGGATTACCAGTCGATGATGGTGCGTTTCGAGCTCGACAACGATTTCTCTACTGTGAAGATGAGGCGGCAATATCCCATGCCCGAGGTTCCTGCTGGCGATGCCATAGCTTCGTCTGTAGGAGTTAATTATGTTGCACCGCTGATTGAAAAGTTTGAAGTGGAGGGGCATTCCAAGGATTCAACTGCGGTGATGATAAAGGTGACAGACCTCTTTGACGGTCGCAACACGGTGATTAACAATTTGTTTGATAATATGAACATGAGTTCGTCGGTTATTCACGATTTGTCACGGATTGTCAAGATTGAGGCATACGCCGACAATGTGGTAGCATACAGCGAGTTGACGACCAAGACGACCGACGGCAAGGATGAGATGTATGTGACGGCTGGAGTGAGTTGCTCGATAGTGTTGTTGCCCGAAACGCCCATGGCGTGCAGGGCCGACTCGCCCCGTGTGGGGTATTTTACCACAAGCCGTTTGCATTATAGCGACGAACAGCAACGTGTCGATGACCGCAAGTATATCACGCGGTGGAGGCTCACGCCGAGCGACACTGCCGCATACATGCGTGGTGAGGCTGTGCCGCCGGTAAAGCCCATAAAATTCTATATCGACAATAGTGTGCCCGAGAAGTGGAGGCCGTATCTCGTGCAAGGCATAACCGACTGGAACGCTGCTTTCGAGCAAGCTGGTTTCAAAGACGCCATAGTGGTAGAGCAGTATCCCGACAGCACCAGCACCGATGATATTAATTATTCCACTGTCAATTATGCCGCCAGCGTGAAAGTGAATGCGATGGGTCCCACGACACTCGACCCGCGCACAGGCGAGATACTCGAAGCCGACATCATGTGGTGGCATAATGTGATGTCGGCATTGCAGCAATGGATAACGGTGCAGACTGGTGCCATAAACGAGGCGGCGCGGGGCGTGGTAATCCCCGACAGCCTGATGGGCGATGCGATGCGTTATGTGGTGTGCCACGAAGTGGGGCATTCGCTCGGGTTGCGGCATAATATGATTGCATCGAGTGCTATTCCCACCGATTCGCTCCGCTCGCGCACGTTCACCAGTTCGTTCAATGCCACTGCGGCTTCGGTGATGGATTATGCACGGTTCAATTATGTGGCGCAACCCGGCGACGGTGTCACGCACATCTCGCCGCACATCGGGCCGTATGATTATTTCGCAATCGAATATGGCTATCGGTGGTATCCCGACAGTGAAACCGAGGAAAAGGGATTGCATGATTTGCTGCAAGCCCATCGGGGAAAACTTTATAAGTACAGCGAGGCGCAACCGTCGCGCGATGCTGTTGACCCTCGGGCGCAGAGCGAGGACTTGGGCGACGATGCTTGTCGCTCGTCGGAACTTGGTATTGCCAACTTAAAGATTGTGATGGATAGCCTGATAGCATGGACTACTACCGGGGAGCCGGGGCAAACGTATGAAGAGGCTTCGAGGCTATATTATGCGGTTGTCACTCAGTGGAACCGATACCTATACCACGTGCTTGCCAACGTGGGCGGCATATACATTGAGAACACCGCCGTGGGCGATGGCGTGAAGACTTTCACGTATGTCGAAAAAGAGAAGCAACGCCGTGCGGTGAAATTCTTGATTGACAATGTGTTCAGCGAACAGCGGTGGCTATTTGCCGCTGATGTGCAGGATTACACATTCCTCAACAGGAATACACAGAACGGATTGGTGGAATATGCGCCGTCGCAAGTGTTCAAGAATGTGCAGGCTTACTTGTTTTTCGACTTGCTTTACAACGACCGCTTGCTGCGGATGCTTGAGAATGAGTATCGTAATGGCAGGGAGGCTTATACGGCAGTCGAATTGCTCGACGACTTGCATCGCAGCATATTTGCCGTGACTATAAGGGGTGGTAAACCAACTGTGTGTGAGCGTAACACGCAAAAATTGTTTGTCGATGCCCTCATAACTGCCGCATCGGCATCGGAAGGGATAAAACTCAACCGCTCAATCATGGGCGAACAAATCTTTAGCCCCGACGATTGCGCATTGTGCCCTTACCATGCTGCCGATACCGAACGTGCGGGTGCGCGGCGTGAATTGAATTTTTATGGGTCGTTAGTAGCGCGCACAAGCGATGCCATATCGGTGAAACGCGGTGAGTTGCTGCGCATAAAAGATTTGTTAGCCAGCCGATTGGCCACGACCGATGTGGCAACTCGTTATCACTATAAAGACTTGATATTGCGCATTGACAATGCGCTCGAAATCGAGTGATTTGAGCCGCCGTACAGTGACGTAATCACTTGATGAGTTTGGCAATATCGGGAATTGCCGCATGTGCCGTTTGGTCGGCACGGCAGGGAACTACCGTGGCAAATCCACGTTGAAGCCAGTAGAGGTCTTGCGTGTCGTCGTCGGGATTGTTTGGCATGTATTTGCCAGTGAGCCAGTAGTATGTGTTGCCGTGTGGGTCGATGCGGCTGTCGAACTCTTCGACCCACTTTCCCATAGAAGCCGATGTGACTTTGATGCCATTGACGTGTTCGCATTTGGGAATGTTGACGTTGTAGCACACTTCGGCTGGCAATTTCCCGGCCACGGCAAGTTCTATCATGTGCCTCACTATGGGTTCGCATGGCGAGAAGTCGGCATCGGCCGAGTAGTCGCCATACGAGAAACCTATGCTCGGAACGTTGAGGAACGACCCCTCAAATACGATTCCCATTGTGCCAGAGTAGATTGCGCTATTGCCCGAGTTGTATCCGTGGTTTATGCCCGAAAGTATTATATTGGGCTGGCGTGGCATCAACTTGTTTACAGCGAGCTTTATACAGTCGGCCGGAGTGCCGTTGACGTGGTAAAACGTCACGTGGCCGCATGGGTCGCTTTCGACAAGTTTTGCACGTAGTGGAGTTTCGACGGTCAAGGCCGATGATTTGCCCGATTGGTGTGTGCTTGGGGCGGCGATGAACACATCGCCATATTGCCGAGCTATGTCGGCAAGGTATTTGATACCGCCCGCTTGGTATCCGTCGTCGTTACCGATGAATATCAGCGGGCGTTGATTCTCTTCCATGTATTGCAATTTATAAAATATAATGGTGTTATTTGATAGGGATAAGCAGGGTTTGCCCGGCTCTGATTTTGCTACCGCGGATGCCGTTGGTGCGGCGAATGTCGGCTACAGTGACGCCACGGTATTGCATGGCTATGCCCGACAATGTTTCGCCCGATTTCACCTTGTGCTTGCGCGTGGCTTGTTTCTTGGAGGTTTTTGCCTTGGTTGAGGATTGTTTCTGGCTCTTAGTGGAGTTTTGTGCAACTTGGGTGTCGTTGTTGTTATCATTGTTCACTCTCACGCGCTGGTAGGTGCTGATTTTAAGCAACTGCCCGCGCTGTATTCCATCGCCACGCAATCCATTGGCGCGCTTGATGCTGCTCACTGTCACGCCATATTTGCGGGCGATGACCGATAGCGACTCGCCGCGGCGCACTTTGTGGTACTTTGTGACGAGCTTTCGCTCGTAGGTGCCGCTTCCCGTGGGGTTGTCGTAATCCACCGGGTTGACTGTTCCTCGCAAGGCATATTTGTTGCTGTCGTAGGCGAGTATGCTGTCTTCGCTCATGATGTAGCTGTAAATCTGCTGTGACGGCAGTATTAACTTGTAGGAGCGGACATTGCCCGGGATAATATCTTTGCGGTATTGAGGGTTGAGGGCGCGTATTTCGTCGATGGGCATATTGAGTATTGCCGAAATCTGGTTGAAATGCACGCGTTGGTTAATGCTGATAGTGTCGGTGATGAGCGGTTTCTTGGCAAGGCTCGGGCTTATGTCGTGGCACTTGAAGTAGGTCATCACGTAGTTGGCGGCGATAAACGCCGGCACATATCCGCGGGTTTCTTTTGGCAGATAGTAGTAAATTTCCCAGAAGTCTTTTTTGCCCGAGTCGCCACTGTCGGCATTGGCTCGGCGTAAGGCTTTGTTCACGTTGCCCGGGCCGCAATTGTATGCTGCGATTGCCAGCGACCAGTCGCCGTATATGTCGTGTAGTTCCTTGAGGTATCGTGCGGCCATTTCTGACGAGCGGTATGGGTCGCGGCGTTCGTCCACGAGCGAGTTCACTTCCAACCCAAGTCCTTTGGCTGTGCCTATCATGAATTGCCAAAGCCCAGTGGCACCGGCACGCGACACGGCAACCGGGTTGAGGGCCGATTCGATTACCGGCAAGTATTTCAATTCAAGGGGTAGCCCTTCTTTTTCCAAGGCTTGTTCAAAGATTGGCATGTAGTACATGCTCATTCCAAGCATGGTTTCCACGAGTTCGCGCCGGCGCGAGATGTACATTTCGATGTAGTTATGTACAATCTGGTTGTAGGGCATTTCGATTTCGGTAGGCAATGCTTTAAGCCGTTCGATGAACACGTCGTCGCCGGTGTTGTCGGTGAACGTTGCATCGTCTATTTCGGTGTCGAGGGCTATGTAGTTGCGCAAATACCAGTTTTCGCGCATGGCACGGGTGTCGGTTTCAAAGCTTTCGGGGTAAACGATGGCTGTGTCGGAGATAGTTTCCTTGATGGTCAATATGGATGGAGTCGGAGCTGCAAATGTTATCCATGTAGTTCCGAGTGCGATAATCGATGTTAGCAATGCTCGTGGTTTCATATTTTATATTTTATGGTTTAGTTGTTTGCAGTATGTTATTGCGTCAAATCGCGGTAGCAGCGCACACACCCATACAGTGTGTCAGAACTCGATGTATAGCGAGCCACCCAATGCTGGCCAGCGGTATCCAGGGCCGTTGCTGAGCAGTGTGGGGCGGAACTTCACGTTCATCGACAAGTTGGGCGTCACGTTGAAGTTGGCCAGCGAAGCATCGACGTAAGCGTCGATGATGCATATTACATACACGCCCACCATGAGTATTATGCACAAGTCGCGGTATCGACGGTAATAGTTTCGCCTCGATTGCAGTGTGCTTTCGAGCCATTCCATGTCGAGGTCGTCCTCGGTGACCGTTGAAGCATAAAAATCCATGTAGCTGTGCGTGTCGGGGTCGTCGTCGGTGATGTCGCGGTAGGCTTGCGCATAGTCTTGCAGCATCTGGTTGTTCCACGATGTTGCGTATGCAAGGCCCGCATATCCTCCGACGATGATTGGCAACTTCCAGTAGCGGCGGTTGTAAATCTGTCCAAGCCCCGGGAATAGCACCGAAAGCCACACGGCGCGTGTCGGGTCGGGGTTGAACTCGCGAATTTTGCCGTATGTCACACGGTCGATAGAATCTTGCCTGATTGAATCGTTGACAAACTTGATACGTTCGGCGAGCATTGCTTCGGCGATGCTGTCGGCTTGCGACACTGTAACGGTGTCGGTCGAAAGGTCGGCGATGCTAATGCTGTCGGAAGCCACGGCTTCGCCCGTTTCGTCGAGCGAAATGTGTACACGGTCGCCCGGCAGCCTTGCTGGGAGGTCGTGTGGCAATTCGGGGATTGAGTCGGCGACAAGCTCGACTTGCCGCGACACAGAATCCATCTGTGCCAGCAATCGGGCATCGGCTATGGCTTGGAAAGGTGTAATGAATGCGATGCACAACACTGCGGCTATGCACTTGCACAATCTTTCCTTTGACATAGAAACAAAATTCACGATATACGGTCTGCTCTGTGATTTGCTACGTGCAAAATTACTGCAAATTTTGCAAATCTTCGGCTTTTAATTTGTCAAAGATGCTAATTAACCTTTCAAGTTCTTCTTCGTTTTGGAACGGGAATGTGATTTTTCCCTTTCCGGCAGCGTCGCAACTGAACTTCACGGGCGTGTGGAATGTTGCCGACAGATGCTTTTTGAGAATGTCATAGTCTTTGGTAGTGAGGCGGTTGGTCGATTGTTCTGTTTCGGCAATCTCGGCTTCGCTTTTCTCGTTGTATTGTTTGGCGAGAGCCTCGACTTGCCTCACCGATAAACCTTTTTTAAGTATTTCGTTGTATAGTTTTAACTGCAACGATGGTTTCTCTACTGCAAGCAGCGCACGGGCGTGGCCCATGTCGATAAGTTTGTCGCGCAGCCCCAGTTGCACCTCGGCTGGCAGCTTGAGCAACCGCAGGAAATTGGCTATGGTAGCCCGCTTTTTCCCTATTCGTTCGCTCAGTCGCTCTTGTGTGAGGTTGTATTGGTCAATTAGTTTCTTGAACGTGAGTGCTATTTCTATTGCATTGAGGTCTTCGCGCTGTATGTTCTCGATGAGTGCCATCTCGGTCATTTCCGAGTCGTTGGCTGTGCGCACATAGGCAGGAACAGAGTCCAACCCTGCGATTTTAGCCGCTCTGAAGCGTCGTTCGCCCGAGATGATTTGGTAGCTGTCGCCACCGACGCTGCGCAGCGTGAGCGGTTGTATTATGCCAATTTCGCGAATCGATGCGGCAAGCTCTTCGAGCGACTCCTCGTCGAAAGTGCTGCGGGGCTGTTCGGGGTTTGGCGAGATTTGCGATATTGCGATTTCGTTGATTGCCGATGAGCCGCTCGTCTGTATGTCGTCCATCGAGATGAGCGAGTCTAATCCACGTCCAAGTGCGGTACGTTTGTTGGTCATTTGCTATCCTCCTTAAAGTGGTTTATGCCGATTGGCGTGTGTGGGGTTTGGAGATAAGTTCTTGTGCCAGTTGCAGGTGGCTTGTTGCCCCACGGCTCTCGGCATCATACAATATAGCCGGAAGCCCGTGGCTCGGGGCTTCGCTAAGCCTGATGTTGCGAGGGATTACCGTGTTGAATACCATTGTGCCGAAATGCGTTTTAAGTTCCTCGTAAATTTGGTTGGCAAGTCGCAAGCGAGCGTCATACATGGTGAGCAGGAAGCCTTCGATTGCCAATGACGGGTTGAGTTTTGATTTGATAATTCGGATTGTGTTGAGCAGTTTGCTGATTCCTTCGAGGGCGAAGTATTCGGCCTGCACGGGAATAATCACTGAATCGGCTGCGGTGAGTGCATTGACAGTGATAAGCCCGAGCGAGGGGCTGCAGTCGATGAGAATAAAGTCGTAATTGCTTTTGATGGGCGCAAGCATGTTGCGCATAACCTTTTCACGGTTTGGTTTGTTGATTAGTTCAAGTTCGGCACCTACCAAGTCTATGCGAGAACCCACCAGTTCAAGCCCGTCGATACAGGTTTTTACCTGTGTTCCGTTGATTGGATAATCGTCCACAAGGCATTCATATATTGAAGAAGTCATCGACTTTGGGTCTATGCCCAGCCCCGAAGTGGCATTTGCTTGAGGGTCGGCATCGATGATAAGCACTTTTTTGCCTTGGATGGCGAGCGAAGATGCAAGATTGATTGCAGTAGTAGTCTTGCCCACGCCTCCCTTTTGGTTGGCGATAGAAATGATTTTACCCATATCTGAAATATTTTTTTCAATGCAAAGAAATTACATTTTGCGCATATATCATTGTGATTCAGTAGAAAAAATGCAAAATTGTTGATAAGTGGCACTTTTTGTTAATAACTGCCCATCTTGTGCGCGGGATTGTGGGGTGCGTGGGTGGTTTATTGACAAGAGGATGTGCGAGGTAGTTGTGAGTAGCTGCAAAAAATATACCCAAATGGGCTGCGATTGCTTTCGCGGCCATTTGGGTATATACTATATGTGTTATGGTGCTTATTCTACACCGAGGTCGTGGAGGGTGCGCGGAGCCGGGGTCTTGGGCAGCGGCTTGCGCGACTTGAGTTGCTCTAATGCCACCTCTATGGCCTTGTCGAGCTGCTGGTCGATGCCTGCATATTCCTTGATGGGGTCGTTGTCAACGTATATGTCGGGGTCAACACCGTGGTTTTCGACTATCCACTGGCCTGTGCGGGCGTCATAGTTGGTGAAGAACGGCACGCGTATGTCGGTTCCGTCGATATACTGGAGCGGGCTCGTGATGCCTACTATGCCACCCCAAGTGCGTGTGCCGATGACTGTGCCTAAGCCCACAGCCTTGAAGCTCCATGGGAACAGGTCGCCGTCGCTTGCCGAATACTTGTTGATGAGCAGCACTTTCGGCCCGTAGTGTGTGCCTTCGGGGATTGTGCCGTTCATTGCCGAGCCGCGGTACATGGTCATGCGGTAGGGTGTGCGCAGCAGACGTTCGATTACCATGGGCGAGATGTTGCCACCGCCATTGCCGCGGTCGTCGATTATGAGAGCCTCTTTATTGAGTTGCGGGTAATAATAACGTACAAATTCGTTAAGCCCCTCGGGTCCCATGTCGGGGATATAGATGTAGCCCACGCGGCCGTCGGTTGCTTCTTCCACCTTCTTGATGTTGCCTTGTACCCAAGCATAGTGGCGCAGCGGGTATTCATTGTCGATGGGCTTGACGACGATGCGGCGCGCTCCGTCGAGCGATGCCGTAGTGTTTATGCTAAGTTCGGTTGTCACTCCGGCTTTGCCCACGAGTAAGTTGTAGATGTTTGTAGCTGTGTTGGTGGGGATGCCGTCGATGGCGACAATGTAATCGCCCTCTTTTACATTGAGCCCCACTTGGGCAAGCGGCGAGATGAGGGTGCTTCGGTATGGCGCGCCTTCAAGTATTTTGTCGATGCGGTAGAAGCCTGTGGCACTGTCGCGGCTGATGTCGGCTCCGAGCAGGCCGGTCTTGACGGTGGTGACGCCCTTGTTGTCGTCGCCTCCGGGGCCTACGTAGGCATGGCCTGTTGCCAGCTCGCCGATAAGTCCGCCTATGACGTAGCTAAGGTCTTGGCGGCATTTCACGTAGGGTAGCAGTGCGGCATATTTCTCTTTCATGGCGGCCCAGTCAACGCCGTGCATGTTTTCGAGGTAGAAACCGTCGCGGTAGGCGCGCCATGCCTCGTCGTAGATTTGCGCCCATTCCTTGTCATATTCCACGAGTGCCGTCATGTTGTCGAGGTTCACAGCTTTGCCGCCGTTGAAGTCGCTTGTTGGGAAGTCGCAGATGGTGATAGAGCGGTCGGTGTATTTTAGTATGGCGGCCTTTTTGCCGTCGGCCGACACGTTAAATGCGCCCATTTCCATTGCCGTGGTTTCTTCTTGTTCTTTGAAGTCGAAAACTTTCACGGTCAATCCGTCGTTGTACCACACTTTGTTGCCGTCGCAGTATATGTTGAAATAGCTGCCTGTGCCTATTGGGAGTTTCACGGTGCGTTGCGCCAATCCGTCGATGTCGATTTTCACCGTGTTGTCGCTTTCTTTCTCATCTTTTCCCTTGCCGTTGTCTTGCTTGTCGCTGGTGGTGGCCACAACGTCGTTGGACGGTAGCAGTGGCGACGGGGTGTCGGCTGCGAGCATCACCATGTATATGCCGTCCATGTCGGTGTAGGCATAGTTCCATTCCACGTAGCTGTAAATGGGGTTCAGGTCGCGCGCCCCGGCATAGAGCAGGTATTTCCCGTCGGAGCTGAATGCCGGCACTGTCGAGCTATACCAATCTTCGGTGACGGGATATTCGTTGCCCGACGTCAGGTCGTAGATGTAAACCACCTGCATCTGGTTGGGCGCGGTGCGGTAGTAGGTAATCCAACGGCTGTCGGGCGAGAAATTCACATCGTCGATTTCGCCGATTGAGTCTTGCAGCAGCACTTGCTTGCCCTTTGAAGCCACATCGACAAGCACGAGGCGGTTTTTGCGGTCGCCATATATGATGCTTTTGCTGTCGGGGCTCCATGAGTGCCAACGAATGTAGGTGTCGTTGTCTGTGGTCAGCTGCACTGGGTCGCCGCCTTCGGCGGGTTGCATCCACAGTTCGGTTTCGCCGGTGGTGTCGCTGATGTATGAGATGTATTTGCCATCGGGGCTCCACGATGCGTCGCGGTCGTTTGCACCCGACGAACGGGTAATGTTGTAGGTGACACCCTCGTTGGCTGGGACGTTGAACACCTCTCCACGTGCCGTGACGGCAAGGCGGTTGCCGTCGGGGGCGATGTGCATTGCCGTGAGGTTTCCTTTCACTTTGCGCAACTCGGGGCGGGCCTTGTTGCCCTCGGCATTTAGTGTGATGTCGATTTTGCTGTATTGGCGAGTCCGTGGGTCGAGCTTGTAAATGTAGCCGCCGTTTTCAAACACAATGACACTGCCATTTGTGCTTGGGAACTTCACGTCATAGTCGGCAAAGTCGGTCACTTTCTCGGTGGTCTTGGTGACGGTGTTGTAAACAAACAGGTTCATGCGGCGGTCGCGGTCGCTGGCAAAGAAGATTTCGTCGCCAATCCACATCGGGAACACGTCTTGCGCCACATTGTTGGTGATATTTTCGACAGTTGCGGACTCGGGGTCGTAAATCCACACATCGTCGGCCATTCCGCCCTTGTAGTATTTCCAGGTGCGGAACTCGCGGAACACGCGGTTGTAGGCGAGCCGCTTGCCGTCGGGCGAGTAGCAGCAGAAACCGCCCTCGGGCAGCGGAATTTGTTGCGGCATTCCGCCGTCGGGCGAGATTGACATCAGGGTTCCTGTGAAGCCGTCGCTGATGCGGTTGCGGTAAACGATGCTCTGCCCGTCGGGAGTCCATGCCATCACCACGTTGTTTGGACCCATTCGGTCGGCGAGGTCGTCGCGGGAGTTGGTGGGCGAGTAGGTGAGGCGCACTGGCGAACCGCCGTCGGCTGGCATCAGGTAAACTTCGGTGCTGCCGTCGTATTGCCCAGTGAAAGCGATTTGCTTGCCGTCGGGCGAAAAGCGGGCAAACATTTCATAGCCGTTGCTCGAAGTGAGCCTGACGGCTTCGCCGCCGTCAATAGGGGCTTTGTAAAGGTCGCCGGCGTAGGAAAACACCACGTCGGTGCCGTTGGTAGCCGGGAAGCGCAGCAACCGGCCTTCAGCGGCGTTGGCTGTGATGGCCGTTGCGGCAACCATGGCTGTAAGTAGGATTGAAGATTTCATGTAACAATTATGTAAAATGAATGTTTCAAAATGATTACAAAAATAGCAATTATTTGTCGGGCGTGGTAGCATTTGTCGTAGAATTTTGGAAATTTGCTCATGATGTGTTTTGAAACTGTGTATTTCTGTTAATTTTGCCGCACGGAGCGGCGTATGTTTAGAAAATATGTTAAACAACATATTTTTTCTCTTGCAAATGTTTGCAGGTATCAAAAGAGGTTGTACCTTTGTATCAGTTTTCATGGTAAAAGATTTTAAGGTTATGAAAACAAGTTGTCGCGAGACAAAATGTTTTTATGTTTTTAGGTTTATGTTAAGGTATTAGAAAGTTAATGAAGCATCTCAGGTAGTGATACCGGAGTTGTTTTTTTATATACCTACCCCAAACCTGTGTCGCTGTCGCAGCATTGCCGCACAATGCTTATATTCGTCGCCACTTATTACAATAATTGGGATATGACATACGGATACATCAGAGTAAGCAGTGACAAGCAAACTGTGGAGAACCAGCGTTTTGAGATAAACAATTTCTGTGAGCGTAATGAATTGGTGATTGACGGCTGGATTGAAGAAACCATTAGCGGCACAAAATCTTACGACAAGCGCGAACTTGGCAAGTTGCTTAAGCGAGTTGGCAAAGACGACTTGATTATATGCGCCGAGCTATCGCGGCTCGGTCGTAACCTGTTCATGATTATGGAAATACTCAACATCTGCATGACGCGCGAATGCCGTGTGTGGACTATCAAAGATAATTACCGCCTTGGCGACGACATTCAAAGCAAGGTACTTGCCTTTGCATTCGGCCTGTCGGCCGAAATCGAGCGCAACCTCATCAGCCAGCGCACAAAAGAGGCATTGGCAAGGAAGAAAGCCGAAGGTGTTGTTCTTGGGCGACCGAAAGGTCGAAAAAGTGCGCCTGAAAAATATAAGTTGTTCGGTAAAGAAAATCTTATATGCGAACTTTTAAAGGCCGATGTGTCGAAGCGAAAGATAGCAAAAATCTGTAAGGTCGATAGGAACACGCTTGCACGATTCATTCAGCACTTTTTGAAATAAAGAAATGAGCGTTTTCCTGCGGCAGCAAGGCACGGAGTGTGATTTCGGCAACTCCGATTCGTGGGTGATATTGTCGCCTATTGAGCAAAGTATCAAGCGGAAGATTGAAGCCATCGGTACTCCACTCAAGGACTGGGATATACAAATTTATCGTGGAGTTCTGACTGGTTGCAACGAAGCATTCATAATCTCGACGGAAAAGCGCAATGAAATATTGAATAATTGCCAATCGGAAGACGAGCGCAAGCGGACTGAGGAACTTATTCGACCGATTCTCCGCGGCCGCGACATAAAGCGCTACGGCTACGACTGGGCCGGATTGTGGCTAATCAATACACATAATGGCATAAAAGGAAAAATTCCTCGTATTTACATTGAGGATTATCCTGCTGTTAAAGCCCATTTAGACCAATATTGGGATAAAATTTCAAAAAGAGCAGATAAAGGTGACACCCCATATAATCTACGAAACTGCGCCTATTTGGAGGATTTTTATAAGCCAAAAATCATATATCCAAACATGACTAAATATATGCCATTTGTTTATGATGAGAATGGCCTTGTTACAAACCAGAAATGTTTTATTATAACAGGAGAGGGTATGGCATATCTTACAGCATTTTTTAATTCGTCTCTATTCAAGTTCTGTTTCCGAGATGTATTTCCTGAGTTACAAGGTGGAACAAGAGAACTAAGTAAAATATTCTTCGACAAAATACCAGTAAAAAAAGCGACTAACGATATTAATTCTATTTTTAAAACAGCTATATTTAAATTACAGTCAGATTATACAAAAGAACAAGCAATAGTAATTGACAATTTGTTATTTGATTTGTATAATCTGACTGACGAAGAACGTAAAATTATTGGATATGTAGAGATTATGTGAAATTGTTTTCAATATATTTTTGTTCATCAAGGGATAAGTTATACAAGTCGAAGATTTTATAACTTATCTCTTTCTCTTTATCAGAAGAATAACAAAATACCAGTTCTTTTAGAGCTTCTTTAAATACATAGTTCTGTTCTTTGGTTATTATGGGCACTTTAATAGGCTCAACAGCCTGTACACTGATAAGTAAATCACCTGTTCCCGTCTTAGGAGCATCCTTAAGAAGATAATGACCCATTGAGGAATTTAATACACAACAAATAAATTCAATATTTTTACCTGTCGCAAAGCATGTACTGTCCAATCCCAATGTCCCGTTATTATTATAGCTAAATCGAAGAATAGAACCTATTCTCTTCCAAAGAATTTTTGGCTTATAAAAATCCTCCCAATAGCTAATACTATCTTGTGTTTCAAACCACTTGTTTGATGTTTTCTTGCGAGCTTTTTCAGGCGTATTTCCTATTGTTATTCTTTTTCCTTCAATCTCCACAAACTTTCCTGTCTGTGCCAATTTTTGCTTACAGAAATCAGCTAAATAGTAATCAGCAATCCAATCGTAACCAGATTTGCGCAAACTTTCTTCGGCAAATGATAATAGATATTCTTTGACTGCTGGATATTCTTCTATATCGTAATGACGGGCAGGAAAGGTTGCAATAATCCACAATCCGGCCCAGTCGTAGCCGTAGCGCTTTATGTCGCGGCCGCGGAGAATCGGTCGAATAAGTTCCTCAGTCCGCTTGCGCTCGTCTTCCGATTGGCAGTTTGCGAGAATTTCATCCCGCTTCTCGGTCGTGATGATAAAAGCGTCATTATACCCAGTCTTAATACCATAGTTGATTTGAATATCCCAATCTTTGAGTGGAGTACCGACGGTTTCGATTTTACGTTTTATACTTTGTTCAATCGGTGTAAGAATTACCCAGCTTGCATCACAAGGAAAATCACAAATGGTGCCTTGCTGCCGCAGGAAAACGCTCAAATTCTTGACGCTCTCCTTGTTTTGTTTGTTGGTGGTAGCGCAAAGGGTTTTGTGTTGGTTGGCATTTTTTGCAAAGAGCAAAATATTTGTATCCACAGTTGCGCTTTCAAATATCTTAATTCCAGCAAAATCGATGAGTAATTCAGGATTGGTATTCTTGGCAAAGAAACTGCGAGTTTTTTCACCGTAGCCCGAGCGCATCCATTTATTGGAGGTGATGTAGCAGAGGTGTCCGTTAGATTTTAGTAACTGGTAACCGCGTTCATAGAATAGGCAATAAATGTCGC
Source organism: uncultured Muribaculaceae bacterium (assembly GCA_944321715.1). GTDB lineage: Bacteria > Bacteroidota > Bacteroidia > Bacteroidales > Muribaculaceae > Avimuribaculum. Next base: position 19,319 of record CALUMJ010000038.1, read on the forward strand.
CAGTTTTAGCAAAAGTCTTATAGCCGCATGGTTCGTAAAGTTTGGCTAACTCTCCGCCGTTGTTCTGTAGCTGTATATATGGCGGGTTGCCTATGACGATGTCGAACTGTTCGTTAAGGCAGAACATCCATTCGGGGTCGAAGAACGGGCTGACGGTGTTCTGGTCGTAAGGGTCCCATTCGGTTATTTGTTTTACGGCAGCAGTGAACCCATCTATTTCGCTTTTTTGCCGCTCTTTTTTGATGAGAGCCTCGATGGCATGAATGCGTTGCTTTATTTCGTTGCGTTTAGGAGCGTTAAGGTCGCGGCGAGACGTTACTTCTTGGTCTTGCTCGGGACCGAACAGGGTGTTGTTGATGTGGCGCGTTTCTTCAACCCACACTTCCTTCTGGTATTGCGCAAGTTGCGTTTTAAGCGACTGCAATTGGCTATCCCATTCGGCAATGCGCTGCTCGTCGGGCTTTTGTGTGTTGTCAACAATATAATTCAAGATTTCATCACGCATGGCACGGTCGTCGCGTTGGCATTGGCGTTTGGCTTTGCGCCCTTTAGCCAAGAGGTGGTTGTTGCGTATGGTCAGGAGCTGTTGTTGCAGAGTGCGCAGGTGCTCGTCGGCAGTCCAGTCGTTGTCAAACTTGCGAATTTCGGCACTCAGCAACGTGTTGGCTGCGACAAACTTGGTTTCAAGGTTTGGCAGCGTGTTGATGCCGTAATTGTGTGCAGGGTCGGTAAAGTCTATGTCTTTCTGTTCGCATATCAGGGAAATGAAAAAGCGCAATTTGCAAATGAGCATGGCTATCGACTGTATGTCAACACCGAAGACGCAGTTTTCGATAATGTCGAGTTTCAACCTGTAACGGTCGATAGCATCGTTGTGGAGCAACTCGATGATTTCAACTATTCGCAACATACAGCCCATAGGGAAAGCTCCCGAGCCGCAAGCAGGGTCGAGAATCTTGATTTTCTTCAAGGCATCGGTTACGCTGGCGATAGTTGTTTCGTTCCATTCGGGAACTACTGTGTGTGACAGGAATAGGCTGTCGAGCATATTTTCGGTTAGCCCATTTATGCCCGAGCCGAGCAAATATGTTTTAAGTGACTCGTCAACCATGTAATCGACAATCTCGCGCGGGGTATAGAATGAGCCTGTCGATTTGCGTGCCGACTCCTGTGTCTCAGGATTGTAGGCTGCCAACAGGTTCTCAAACACTCGTCCTAACAATTCAGGGTCGAGCGATATTTCGGCATCGGTGGGCGAATTTTCCTCAATGGTGAAGTTATATTGTTTGAACAGAGTTATAAGCCCGGGTTGTTGCTCATTGTCGTTGAAAAACAAGATGTTTGGCACGAAAGCCCGATACTTGTAATTGCCATTGGCCGAGCGGGCGGCATTGCGGCTGAAACCGTCGTATAGGATGTCGTGGTCGAGGTCTAAGTATAACCCCTTGGGCTTGTCTAAGCACTCAAACAGTCCTCCGTTGAGGAACGGAATGCGGGCAAACAGCTGGATTATGTCGTTTTCACCGATGTTGAACATCTCGGCATAGCGGTAGAGATTGCGTGTGTCGCGAGCCGAGGCGGTAGCAAAGCGGCGCGGGTTGCCGTCTTCGTCCACAATGGCGCAGTTGAGAGTTGCGAAAAAGAGGTTTTGAATGATGGCATTGTAGTAGTTGCCATTTTCAGCTGATTTTTCGTCGAAGTCGGTGAGTATCTTTTTCAGGAATTCGACATCGAATATGCTGCTTGGAACAAGGTGCTTTTGCTTGATGAACCACACAAACAACATTCTTGTTATCAGGCGTATTAGCTTGATATGCAAGTTTTCACGGTCGTCTTTTTCTGTTTCGGGATTGTTGGGGAACGTTACGCCTGCTTCGGGCAACAAAGCCCATTGGTACCAAAGATAGAGTTTGTTGTAAAAGTCTTTTGAAAGGGCTTCGACAGAAAAAGCCTCTTTCAAGTTGGCAAACGTGATACCAGCGGCTTGCAGTTTTAAGAACCGCTCGACGGGAGTCTTGTAAAGATTGTTCTTGTCACCGAATACGTATGTGAAACGCTTGGGTGCTGTGCTGGCGTCCTTGATGTCGCAGATGAACGAGAGTCGCCAATGGTCGCCGCTGTCAAACACGGCAAGGGCTGCATCGAAACTGCCATAACGTTGGTTGGTGTATGAGTGTACAAGGTTTCGCAGCCCCACGCGCTTGTTGGCTACCGAACCTTTTGCTATGTCGTAACGGAACAGACCGATGCAATACTCATCGGGAGTGTTGATACAGCCGAGGTAATAACCTTTGCCTATTTCGGTTGTGTCGAGTTCTTCGGGAGTGTGCCTCAATTCATCGGCATTAAAGAAATGTTGCAAGAAGTCAGTCCACGTGTCATTATCGTATGGCGATTGGAATATGTTTTTAAGTCTGGAGTCGGTATAAGTTGTCATAACGAGTGATTCAAATAAAGGTTTCTGATATGATTATTTTCGGGTCGGCAAGGTCTTTAGAGTTGCTTCCCTGTTCGACTGTGCGAGTTTGGTATTCTTCAATCAATGTTGCGATTTTCTTTTGGATATTGTATTCATCGGCTTTCATTTTAATGCGGTCGCCTTTGTAGTCACGGGAGATAGCTTTCAGCTCACGTGGTAACCGCGCGAACATTCCATCGTTGATGTATGAAGTGAGAATAGCGCACCACTCTTTCAGTTTGCTGTCGGTTGTAATTTGTTTTACATTTCTCAAGAAGTTTCTTGCCTCAAGAGCTGTGCGGTCGAGGTCTGTTCGTTCGGCTCCCGACGTATCTTTGGCCTGCGTGTATTCGGTTTTATATTTGTTCAAGGCAGCATTGACATCGGTGTAGTGTGTAGTGTCAAGTTTTGTCGTAAATGGGATTGCTTTTTCCTCGGGGGATGCTTTCAAGTATTTTACAGCGTCGAGGAAGTCGATTGGTGCAGCCTTGCCACTGGTGACGAGGTAGAACTCGGTCTTCACGTCCGACGATATGAAAGCTACCGTCTTGCCCGAATGCTTACCAGTGTCGCGCAATACGCGGCTCTTCATCGGCAAAGCCTTGATTTTGTGGTAAAGTTCACGGTCATTATTGTAGAGTTCGCGCAACTCGCGCAGCAAGGCAATTTTCTTGTCCACGCTGTCTTTCACGTTGCTATCAAACAAGGTAAACTGATGCACAATCTCCTCGTGTGAATAAATTTGTGCGTCTTCTCCGAATGCCGAGTGGAAACTCTGCAACTTGATGAGGGCGTTTTTGTATAGCTGTATTTCTTTGTCGCCCTGTTGCGATGGGTAGAACATATAATTGTAGATGCATGGGGCGGTGGAGCCGATACGGTTCACGCGGCCTATGCGTTGCATGAGCCTTGTAGCATTCCACGGAGAATCGTAATTGGCTATAATGTTGGCTCTGTGTAGATTAACTCCTTCTGCCAATACATCGGAAGTGAGTATGATGTTGTACCGCCCGGCATCGTGTGTGGCGTTGGCATCGAAGTTGTCTTTTATCACCTTGTCGAGGCGGTCGCGGTTGGCGGCTGTCACCATAAGTATATCTTCTCGGGAGAGTTCTTTTGTCAATCTGCCGTACAGGTAATTCAGCGTGTCAACGCTCTCGGAGAAGATTACGAGCTTACCCGTGGGATTGATTGACTTGTCGAGCAATTCTGTTTCAAGACGCTTACGGAACACGTCAAACTTGGGGTCGCTGTATTCCTGAGCCCAGTCGCTGTTGAGCCGCTCCAATATATCTTTGTCCCTAAGCAACATTTCTTTGAACTCGGGTTTGAAAGCATCGGCACTGAACAGGAAGTCGTCTTTCGAATACCCTTTCTTTTCGATGGCATACTCGATTATTTCATCGAGTTCCCACCCTTTTTCAAGAAGTCCTTTCACATTAAGCTCGGGCGCAATGATAACCTTGTCTTCATCGAACATACGTATCATGTCGTTGGTGATGCGCAGCAGCGTGGCGAGCGATTTCTTGAAGGCATAAAAACTGCTTTCGAGCCGCTTCACCATGTGTACGCGGTATATGCCGGCCAACGTTTGGCTGACTTGCTCTGCGCGCTTGTATTTGTCGGTTTTGTACTCCTCTTTTAAGAACTCAATGGCGCGGTAACGGGCATAGTCGAGTCCTGTGCCATTGCGATTGTTATCTGTTTTCCCATCGGTCAGTTGCTTAAGGGTTTCATAAAATCTGTCGCTCGTGACCTGTTCCATCTCATACTTCACTTCGCATGGGGGATTGATGTTAGGGAACGAGATGCCTTGCGATTCTATGTCGTACCTGTAGTCGGGGTCGTTGAGGATATTGTTGCGGGTGCGGCGTATGGTGACTTTGTCTATTACGCCGTTCCTTATTTCGTCGTATATGTCATCCACTTCTTTTGTCACATCACGTTCTTCCCTTTCACGCATCAGCTTGTTATAATGTTGAATTAATGGTGAAAAGAAGCCCTTGAGGTTTGGAATGCCGTCGATGGTGCAGCTTTGGCTGTTTTGGAACAGCAGCAAAAGGTTCTGCAGGTCGTCGGGGCGGTTGTTTAGCGGAGTTGCCGAGAGCAGCATGACTTTTTTGACTGAACTGCGTAGCAGGCCGATGTTGGTGCAGGGCGATTTGCATATCCTTTGCAATTGGTCGTATTTCCCTGAACTGTCGCTACGGAAACCGTGAGCTTCGTCCACAATTATGAGGTCGAACTCTTCCTTGTCCTTGTATTGGTCGCGCCCGTCGATGATTTTTGAGAGGCTGCCGTTGGTTATGAATTGGGCTTTCTTGTATATTCCGAATTGGCGGAAAGTCCTTTTCCAGTTGTTTTCAAGTGCCGGGGGGTAGATTACTAAGATATTGGTGTTTTTACCATTTGCTTCGATGAACCGCTTGGCTATCATGGTCGCAATCATGGTTTTGCCAAGCCCGACTACGTCGGCAAGGAAAAGCCCGTTGTGCCGCAAAAGCATTTGGTAGCCTTGGATGACGGCATCAGTTTGGTATTTCAGTTCCTTCACGCCGTCGGGCAGTTCAAGCGTGAAATCATCTTCGACCTGGTTGCCGAATGTATCGATTAGCACCTTGATATAAATTTCATAAGGTGTGGGCTGGTAGCCGAGGTAAGTTTGTTTCTTGTATTCGGCGATATCGTTCAAAGTTAGTGGTACGGCCTCGTTCCACAGAGTGTTGAACTCGTCGAGGCAATATTTCACGTCATCATAGTCTTTCATGGCTACATTAAGCTCGTAGCGTGGCGATTGTGTTATGCCGAGTCCCGATTCCGAGATATTGGACGACCCCATTATTACCCAGCCGTCGCTGTTTACGTTGTGGTTTTGCGGCAGGCACAGATAAAACTTGGCATGCAGGTTTTTTGTGGCGTGTATTCTCATTTCCAGCCTGCCGTCGGCGAGGTCGTCGCACATCTGCAATATGCCCTCTTCCACTTCGGGAGCATATTTGGCATCGATAATGTCTTGTTTGAATTCTTTGAAGTATTCATCTTTTGCTTCGCCCTCTTTGCCGAGCATTAACAAAGCCTTGTTGTGGCGGCGGAATATGTCGTCGATGTTTATGCCGACAAGTATTTTTATTTCGGACACATCGCCAAGCTCTTTCCGTAGCTTGAAATAGCCCGATGAGCGGAAAAAGCCGACTACTGCAAGAAATCTGTCGAATGTCGCCATTTCGGCTGCAATGCCTTTGAGTTTGTCGAAAAGCGTATGCCCGACTTCGTTGTTGAAGAATTTTGTACTCATGCTTGATGATATTATTCTCTCCAATGAGGTGATGACTACATAGAGAAGTATGTTATTTGCAAATATAACGATAATATCACAAAGTATATAAAGAATAGCTGTGAGGTTGTAGAAAAAGCGGCCGCAGCATGGGTGTGTATGTGCGGCCGCTGTGTGATTGTTGTGTGTGGAGCTTAGGGAGTAGTTTCGTAGTAGGGGATGCCTACGAGTTTCATGCTGTAAACGAGGTGGGAGTAGGGGAGTATGGCTCCCGAGCTATTGGCCCCGTAACCCACGGAGTATGGCACGATTACTTCGCACGAGTCGCCCACGTGCATGTCGGTCAGGGCAATCACCCAGCCCGTGATTACGTTGCCGGGTGTTGTGCGGTAGATGCTGTCGGCCGGCGTGGTGTTGAGGTATGACGAATCGACGGGTGTGCCGTCGTAGAGCGTCACGCGGTAGATTACGTCAACATAGGAGGTGTAGTGTGGGCTGAGGTTGCCACGTGTCAGCGAGGTGTCGTTAAAATAGTGCATGAGGACGTATGAGTTGTAGTCCCATGCGCCCCTCACCGTGCGGTAATATGGGTTGCCGTCCTCGTCGGTGCGCTGGCGCATTTCTTCAAGCCAGTCATCGTTGGCATTGCGCCAGTCGGCATATTCCTCCCACGTGTCGTTTTCGTCGTTGTTGCTGTTGAGGCACGACACACCCATGACCGACAGCAACAACGATGCGATTAGTAATAAAGGGAATTTTCTCATCAGTTATATGTGTTATATAGATTGTAGCTCGCTTATGCAAGTGACTTGAGCAACTTGTTGAGGCTCACTTCGTCGTCGATGATGTCGTGCAAGCGGTCGATGGCCACGCGTTCTTGCTGCATCGAGTCGCGGTGGCGTATCGTCACGGTGCCGTCTTCGAGCGTCTGGTGGTCAACTGTGATGCAGAACGGAGTGCCGATGGCATCTTGACGACGGTAACGTTTGCCAATGGAGTCTTTCTCGTCGTAGTGGCAAGCGTAGTCAAATTTGAGCATGTCCATGATTTCACGGGCTTTCTCGGGAAGTCCGTCTTTACGCACGAGAGGCATCACGGCAGCTTTCACCGGGGCGAGTTGCTTGGGCAGGTGCAGCACTACGCGTGTTTCGCCGTTTTCTAATTGTTGCTCTTCGTATGACGAGCAGAGTACCGACAGGAACATGCGGTCAACGCCGATTGAGGTTTCGATAACGTATGGCACATACGACTGGTTAAGTTCGGGGTCGAAGTATTGCATTTTCTTGCCCGAGAATTTCTCGTGCTGGCTCAGGTCGAAGTTGGTGCGCGAGTGTATTCCTTCCACCTCCTTGAAGCCGAATGGCATTTCAAACTCGATGTCGGTGGCGGCGTTGGCATAGTGTGCCAGCTTGTCGTGGTCGTGGAAGCGGTATTTCTCGTCGCCCATGCCGAGTGCCTTGTGCCACTTCATGCGCGTTTCTTTCCAGCGTTGGAACCATTCGAGTTCCTCGCCCGGGCGCACGAAGAATTGCATTTCCATCTGCTCGAATTCGCGCATACGGAAGATGAACTGGCGAGCGACAATCTCGTTGCGGAATGCCTTACCGATTTGTGCTATTCCGAATGGGATGCGCATGCGGCCTGTCTTTTGGACGTTAAGGAAGTTGACAAATATGCCTTGTGCCGTTTCGGGGCGCAGGTAAACGGTCATAGAGCCGTCGGCGGTGCTGCCCATTTCGGTGCGGAACATGAGGTTGAACTGGCGCACGTCGGTCCAGTTTTTTGTGCCTGAAATCGGGTCAACTATCTCGTAGTCGAGGATTATTTGCTTCAATTCGGCAAGGTCGTTGGCGTTCATGGCGCGTTGGTAGCGTTCGTGCAGCTCGTCGCGCTCTTTTTGGTGTTGGAGGACACGTGGATTGGTCGAGCGGAACAGCTCGGCATCGAACGAGTCGCCGAATTTCTTGGCAGCCTTTGCCACCTCTTTTTCGATTTTGTCGTCGAATTTTGCGATTTCGTCCTCAATGAGAACGTCGGCACGATAGCGTTTCTTCGAGTCGCGGTTGTCGATGAGCGGGTCGTTGAAAGCATCGACGT
>CALUMJ010000039.1 GCA_944321715.1 uncultured Muribaculaceae bacterium
TCTTCACCACCGAACGTGAAATATTCGAGAAGGTAGCACACGAAGTGGGGCTTATAAAAATCGAGGAGGAACGTTATTGCCGCCACCCGCTCGTTTACCTCATGGAAGCCGCCGACGATATATGCTACCAGATAATGGACATCGAGGATGCTCACAAGCTGAAAATCCTCAACACGCAAGAAGTGATGGACTTGCTGCTCGGCTTCTTCGACGACGACAGGCGGCAGCATATAGTCAAAGTGATGTCGCACGTCGATGACAAAAACGAGAAAGTGGTGTATCTGCGTTCGTGCATAATCGGTGTGCTTGTCAAGGAGTGCTGCCGCATATTCGTCGAGCATGAAGATGAAATATTGCGAGGCGCATTCACTGGCTGCCTCATCGACCACCTCTCCGACCTGCCAAGGCTCGCCTATCGCCGATGCAGCGACATGGCCTACGCCAAGATTTACCGCGCCAACGACGTGGTTGACGTGGACCTTGCCGGACACCAAATCATCACCGAGCTGCTACGCAAGCTCACCGAGGCAGTGTTATACCCCGAACGCAACTACTCGCAACTGCTGCTGAGCAAGTTCCCGCAGCAATACGACGTGCAAGCCCCGACGCTGTTTGAAAAAATACAGGCCGTAATCGACCACATAAGCGGCATGACCGACGTGTATGCCCTCGACCTGTACCGCAAGCTCAACGGCATGAGCCTCCCGGCCGTGTGACAGCAGCCACCTAACAGAGATTTTACCCATGCACGGCGCACCACCATGCACAGTGCAAGCGGAATATTGGAAATTTATTCGTAAATTTGCCTGTTAAATGGAATAATTGATGGCTGAAGATATAACAGGACAAGAAACAGACCTGACAGGAAACGACCCAAACGAATACAACAACCTTGTGACGCTCGAATCGCTCGAACACGTGAGGTTGCGGCCTGGCATGTACATAGGCCGATTGGGCGACGGCTCGCAATCCGACGATGGCATATACGTGCTGTTCAAGGAAGTGATGGACAACGCCGTCGATGAACACTTGGCAGGATATGGCAATGTGATTGAAGTGACACTGGCCGACAACGTGGTGACAATACGCGACCACGGGCGCGGCATTCCGTTAGGCGATGTGGTGAATGCCGCATCGAAAATGAACACCAGCGGCAAATTCGACAGCTCAAACTACAAAGGCTCGGTGGGCCTGAACGGCGTGGGCCTGAAAGCAACCAATGCACTGTCGGAGTTCCTCGTCCTGAAATCGTTCCGCGACGGCAAGATGGCGTCGGCGCGCTTCGAGCGCGGGAAGCTCGTCGAGGAGAGTGGCATTGTCGATGCGCCTGAAGGCGAGCCAAACGGCACTTTCATCTGCTTCAAGCCCGATAACGAACTGTTCCGCAACTTCGCATTCCGCGACGATTTCATCGAGCCGATGGTGAAAAATTATTCCTACCTCAACACTGGATTAACCATCATCTACAACCGCAAGAAATACCGCTCGACCCACGGACTCGCCGACCTTGTGAACGACTATATGACACAAGCACCGCTATACCCTCTCATACACTTCAAAGACCGCGACATCGAAGTGGTACTGACCCACACGTCGCAGTATGGCGAAGAGTTCTACTCGTTTGTCAACGGGCAGCACACCACGCAGGGTGGCACGCACCAGTCGGCATTCCGCGAGGCACTGTCGCGCACCATCAAGGAATTTTTCAACAAGAACTTTGAATACAACGACATTCGCAACGGCATAGTCGCAGCCATCAGCATCAAGGTGATTGAACCCATATTCGAGTCGCAGACAAAAATAAAATTGGGCAGCACGGTGATGTATGAAGGCGGGCCGACAGTATATAAGTTCATCAACGACTTCATAAAAAAAGAGCTCGACAACTACCTGCACAAGACCCCCGACGTCGCCGATGCTATGCTGAAGAAAATAGTGGCATCGGAACGTGAGCGCAAGGCAATGGCCGGCGTGGTGAAACAAGCCCGCGAAAACGCCAAGAAAGTGGCACTGCACAACCGCAAGCTGCGCGACTGCCGCGTACACTTCAACGACCCCAAGGGTGACCGCCGCGACGAAACCATGATTTTCGTCACCGAGGGCGACTCGGCAAGCGGCTCAATCACCAAAATCCGCGACGTGGAAACACAAGCCGTGTTCTCGCTGCGCGGCAAGCCGCTCAACTCATACGGCATGCAACAACGCGAAGTGTATAAAAACGAGGAATTCAACTTGCTGCAAGCCGCGCTCAACATCGAGGACGGGCTGGAAGGGCTGCGTTACAACAAGGTAATCATTGCCACCGATGCCGATGTCGATGGAATGCACATAAGGCTGCTGATGATTACATTCCTGCTGCAATTTTTCCCCGAACTAATCAAAACCGGGCATGTATATATATTGCAAACACCACTGTTCCGCGTGCGCAACAAGAAAGAGGCAAAGCGCAAACGCCGCACCGGCAAGAAAGATACCGGCCCACAAGGCAAAGTGGAAACATACTATTGCTACAACGACGAAGAACGCATAACAGCTATCAACAAACTTGGCGACAACGCCGAGATTACGCGATTCAAGGGTTTGGGCGAAATCTCCGACGACGAATTCCGCGACTTCATAGGCCCCGACATGCGGCTCGACCGTGTAACACTGCGCAAAGAAGATGCCGTGCAAGAGATGCTCGCATTCTACATGGGCAAGAACACCATGGAACGGCAAAATTTTATTATCGACAACCTGGTATTAGAAGATGAAGAAGATATTACCAAGTGACACTTCAGGGCGGCGAATAGCCCTGTTCCCTGGCTCGTTCGACCCATTTACCATCGGGCATGAATCAATCGTGGAACGAGCCTTGCCACTTTTCGACGAAATAGTAGTGGCTATCGGCATAAACTACAACAAGCTCACGCTCACCACGCTCGACGAGCGCATCGCATGGATTAGCAGCATATTCCGCGACGAACCGCGGGTGAAAGTGATTTCCTACAACGGCCTGACGGTAGATGCGGCACGGCAATGTGGGGCGACGTTCATTTTGCGCGGCGTGCGCATGATACAGGACTTCGAGTATGAGAAAAACCTTGCCGAGGTCAACCGCGCCTTGTCGGGGCTTGAAACGGTGCTGCTATACACCTTGCCCGAGTATGGACACATCAGCTCAAGCATAGTGCGCGAGCTGGTAAAATATGGGCAAGATGTTTCGCCCTACCTGCCACGACGCTGCGACCCGACCATGATTCCTCAAACGTGGAAAGTGAAATAATCAAAGTAACAAACAAAACATTGACAAATAGATAATGAAAAGATTGCTGTTATTTATCGCGGCAGCGGCAATAGTTGCCACTTCCGCAATGGCGAGTGGAGAAAAGGCTTTAAAGAAATTAATGAACGCCGAGTTTGCCATCTCGCAGTTCTATGTGGACTCGGTAAACGAAAACAAGCTGGTGGAGGATGCCATCAAGGGTATGCTTGAACAGCTCGACCCGCACTCGTCATACTCCACTCCCGAAGAAACACGTGAACTCGACGAACCGCTCGAAGGCGAGTTTAGCGGCATAGGCATTTCGTTCAATATGCTGCAAGACACACTATACGTCATCCAAACCATCGTCGGTGGCCCGGCCGAAAGTGTAGGCATGCTGGCCGGCGACCGCATAGTGCAAGTCGAAGACACAGTCATTGCCGGCATGAAAATGCGCAACACCAAGATTATGAAAATGCTACGTGGCAAGAAAGGCACGAAGGTAAACGTGCTTGTGAAACGTAACGGCTCACCCGAACTCATCCCGTTCCGCATCACCCGCGACGACATCCCACTCTACAGCATCGACGCCTCATACATGGCCGACGACCACACCGGATATGTGAAAGTGAGCCGCTTCGGCAAAAAAACCGACGAAGAGTTCAACAATGCCCTCAACGACCTCAAGAAACAAGGAATGGACCGCCTCATAATCGACCTTACCAACAACGGCGGTGGTTACTTGCAGACTGCCGTCGAACTTGCCAATAATTTCCTCGACCGAGGCAATGAGATTGTTTATACACAGGGCAACAATTCGCCACGGTTTGATGCCAATGCCAATGGCCGCGGCAAATACACCGACGGCTCATTCCGCGTGGTAGTGATGGTTGACCAGTACTCGGCTTCGGCAAGCGAAATCCTTGCCGGCGCGCTGCAAGACTGGGACCGTGCCGTCATCGTCGGCCGCCGCACATTCGGCAAAGGCCTGGTGCAGCGCCCGTTCCGATTTGAAGATGGCTCGATGATGCGCCTCACTGTGGCTCGATACTACACCCCGTCGGGAAGGTGCATACAGAAACCATACACTGCCGGTGACCGCGAAAGCTACGACAAGGACATATACAACCGATTCCTTGATGGCGAACTTGCCAACGCCGACAGCATACACATGCCCGACTCGCTGCGATACTACACACTGAAGGCACACCGGCTTATCTATGGCGGAGGCGGCATTATGCCCGATGTGTTCGTTCCGCTCGACACTACCGAATTTAGCGATTACTACCGCGACCTCGTGGCTCGCGGCACAATCAACCAGTATGTAATCGACTACGTTGACAAGCACCGCAAAGAAATTGCCGGGAAGTATAAGAAACTTGCCGACTTCGACCGTAATTTCGTGGTTGACGACACCATGCTTGCCGACTTGCAAGCTGCCGGTACACGCGACAGCATAGCGCTCGACACCATCCAGTATCAACGCAGCCGCAATCTGATAGCCGACGTGGTCAAAGCACTTATCGCCCGTGACGTATATGCCGACACTGGCGCATACAACATGGTAATAAACCACCGCGACCCCATCTTCAAGCATGCCATGGAAGTCATCAACGATAAAAAACGTTATGAAAGCCTGCTTGCCCCTGATGCCGAAGCAAAAGAATAAAATTGCATAAAATTTGCTGTAAAACGCATTGTATATTTACAAGTTAATAGTAATTTTGCGCCCAAATTTTAAGAGATAAATTATGAAAGTAGCAATTGTTGGCGCCAGTGGTGCCGTCGGGCAGGAATTCCTGCGTGTGCTTGCCGAGCAGCATTTCCCGGTAAGCGAGTTGTTGTTGTTCGGGTCAAGCCGCAGTGCTGGCCGCAAATATTCGTTTGAAGGCACCGACATCGAGGTGCGTGAACTCAAGCACAACGACGACTTCAAGGGCGTGGATATTGCATTCACATCGGCTGGTGCCGGAACTTCGCGCGAATTTGCCGACACCATCACCAAGCATGGCGCACTGATGATAGACAATTCCAGCGCATTCCGCATGGACGACGACGTGCCATTGGTCGTACCTGAAGTCAACGGCGACGATGCCTTCAACACCCCACGCAACATCATCGCCAACCCCAATTGCACTACCATACAGATGGTGGTGGCACTGAAACCAATCAACGACCTTGCTAAAATACGACGTGTGCATGTGGCAACATACCAGGCCGCCAGCGGCGCAGGAGCTGCCGCAATGGACGAACTCGTCAAGCAATATGCCGACCTTGCAGCAGGACGCGAACCGATTGTGGAGAAATTTGCCTACCAACTTGCCTACAATGTCATACCACACATCGATGTGTTCCAAGACAACGGCTACACCAAGGAAGAAATGAAAATGTTTAACGAAACGCGCAAAATCATGCACGAACCGACGCTGAGCGTCAGCGCAATGTGCGTGCGTGTTCCGGTAATGCGCGCCCATAGCGAGGCCGTGTGGGTCGAAACAGAACGCCCCATCTCGCCCGAAGAGGCCCGCGAGGCATTTACCAAGGCACAAGGCATTGTCGTTGTCGACAATCCTGCCGAGAAGCAATACCCTATGCCACTGTTTGTAGCCGGCAAAGACCCTGTTTACGTAGGCCGCATACGCCGCGACCTCGCCAACGACCACGGGCTTAGCTTCTGGATAGTGGGCGACCAAATCAAAAAAGGTGCTGCACTCAACGCCGTGCAAATCGCCCAATACATCATCGCCCACAAATAATAGGCAACCATTCTTCCACACACCACTCATACCAGGCAGCAAGCTGTAATGCGTCACACCGACCAATTTTCGCTTGCTGCCTTGCTTGTATTCTTGCCACACGGCATTTAATCGGGTATTTTATTCGACAATGCGCTTTGGCGTGTATCCACCACACAAACGGCAGATATGCACGCACAAGTCATAATTGGCATGAAAGCCATTCCACTGCTATTCCTATTACCACGGCAACTCCGAAACTGAGAAATGTGCCAGCAAGCACATATTCAGTCTTTGGTGTATCGGTATCCTTGAAACGCAGAATCGACTTTGCCGCAATGATAAAGCCGACAGCTTCATAACGCCCTATCAGCACGAAAATAATAGTCAACACACGTTCGAGATTGCCAATCAGCGCACCAGCATTCTTTATTTCGCGGCAACTTTCGCCACTGCCAATTTGATATTTCTCCAATACCAATTTAATCAGTATGTTAGTAGGCTTGCCAGCCAATGCAATACCCACAACCAACAATATCAATTTAGTGGAAAAGACACTTGCAAGCACTTGTAAGGGCAATGCTGCTTGCGGCTCGTATAACAGAGCGACAGCCACTATGACGGCAATATGCAGCAATTGGTCAACTACAAACGCCACAATGCCCGAGCGAACAAAAGTTTTACACAGGTCAATTGCAAAGTGGGTGGCTGCTATCACAAGGGCATATATACCAAATTCCAATTGCGGCACCAAGGCCCATGACGTGATGCCCACTGTAGCCGCATGTATGTAGAGGAACGGGCTTCGGGCTTTCATTTCTTGTTTCTGCCGGCACAACTGGTTGCTCTGCAAATAGAAGTCACTTACTACGTGTGAAAGGAACAGGGTCGTCAGCAACCATTGAATAAGATGCATAGTCGTAAAAGTTTAAGGTTTCAAAATATTTCAATGCGGCCTCGATACAATACCACTTTGCTGCCGTCGAATGTTGGTTGACGGCCGATTGTTTCATGCCCATAATCGAAGCTATTTCTTTCTCGCTTAGCGACAGCAGCTTGTAATAGAGTACCTCGCTTTGCCGCCTTGTGGCATCATTCATTATTGCATCGACAAGCAATGCGACAGTTCGTAACGACGACCGCAACCGGGAGTCATAAATGTCGATAGTCATAGTGCCTTTGCCTGGCACACCCATTTTAGCAAGATTGCGACCCGAGCGGTATATTGCATCGCCGTCCATTATGTCCTCTTTGCGGTCGATTATGCGCATGCTGCCTATGCCGATTGCGATGCGCACGCCATAGCTTATAAATAGCTTTTTTTCTTTTGTATGTATCACATCGAGCGACTTTACAAGTGCTTTTAAAAGCAATGCCACGCGCAATGCCTCCAATGGGTCGGGTACCACGCATTCAATGTAATCGCCCTTTATCAATCGCCCCCAAAATCCCTGGAATTTGGCGGAAAGCGACACGAACAGGTCGCTGATTCTCTTTTTTAAGGCGACGGTTTCGTCGATTGAGAGTGATGTCGAGGATACTATGTCGGCCGATATGGTTGCGTACATTGTTGCTTTTTACTTTCAACAAAGGTACGAATTTTATGTTGGTTGTGCAAGTTTTTTACCTAAAATTATAAGTAAAAATGCTTATCTTTGTCGTATATAAGTGTTTTTACTTATATATGACAATTATAAGTGTTTTTGCTTATATTTTTTCATGCGGGATGGCGCATGGTTTTATAGCAGTTGCAGTGCTATGTGAGCACAGGCTTCGGCATCGGCGAGGGCGTTGTGGTGGTTTTCGAGGTCGAAACCGCAATATGCTGCTACTGTGTGTAGTTGAAAGTTGGGCAACACACGGCGCAACTTGCGCCGAGAGGCTTGCAAGGTGCAGAAAAAGGTGTAATTGGGGTAATACAGGTCATATACTTGGTGTGCGGCGATGAGGCAGCTGCGGTCAAATGGTGCGTTATGTGCCACAAACGGTAAATCGCGGACTAACGGTTCGTATTGCTCCCACACTTCATCAAATGTGGGTGCGTCGAGTGTGTCTTCCTTTGTTAACCCGTGTATTTCGGTGTTTTTACTGCAATAGTAATTGGGATAGGGCTTAATGAGGCTGTAACGCTCGTCCACGATTTTGCCGTCGCGCACAAATACCAATCCCACACTGCACACGCTCGACCGTGTGAAATTGGCTGTTTCAAAGTCTATTGCTACGAAATTGTCCATATTTAATGGGGGTTATGAAACTGGCAACGTAGTGACAGTGGTGAGTATGTTTATGGCTTCTTCGACACTGTCAACGTTGTCGATAAGCATCGAACGTTTGCCCTTGATGTCGCGAATGTGGCAACGCCGCGGATTCTGTTGCAGATATGTGAGAATGCGGCCAAACGCCGGCGATTGGTAATATGCCTTGTTTTCGTCGCCTACGAAATAGATATACATTTTGCCTAATTTCAGGGCTATCTTCTCGATACCGAGTGTTCGGGCTATGCGACGCAACGTGACTATGCGAATCAGCTCGGCTGCCGGGCGGGGTATTTTGCCGAAGCGGTCTTCCAGCCGGCGACGGAATTCCATAACGTCGCTTTCGCGCTCCATGTTGTCGAGTTCTTGGTAAAGGCTCACACGTTCGCTCTCTTGGGGTACGTATGTGGCTGGGAATAGCAATTCCATGTCCGACTCGATTACACAGTCGGCCACGAAGGCTTTCTCGTTTTCCTGCTCGCTCTCTTCGTCCTTGAATGTGTCGGAAAATTCCTCGGTGCGCAATTCCATCACGGCTTCCTGCAATATTTTTTGGTAAGTTTCATATCCCAAGTCGGCTATGAAACCACTTTGCTCCGCTCCAAGCAAGTTGCCGGCTCCACGAATGTCAAGGTCTTGCATGGCTATGTGTATGCCGCTGCCAAGGTCCGAAAAGCTCTCGATTGCCTGCAAACGCCGACGTGCAACAGGCGTGAGCTGCTTGCGAGGAGGCACGAGAAGGTAACAAAATGCCTTGCGCGAACTGCGCCCCACACGCCCGCGCAATTGGTGCAACTCGCTCAACCCGAAGTTTTGTGCGTTGTTTATGATTATCGTGTTGACATTCGGCATGTCGATTCCACTCTCGATAATAGTGGTTGCGAGCAGCACGTCATAGTCGTGATTGGCAAAATCTATGATGGTCTGTTCAAGTTTATCGGGAGGCATCTGCCCATGTCCGACGGCCACACGGGCATCGGGTACCAAGCGGTTTAGCATCTCCTTGAGCTGCACCAAGTTCTCGATGCGGTTGCTCACGAAAAACACTTGTCCGTTACGCGACATTTCAAAATTTATCGCCTCTTGCACCACATCGTCGTTGAGCGTATTGACCGAAGTCAAAATTGGATAACGGTTGGCTGGCGGAGTAGTAATCGCACTCAAATCGCGCGCGCCCATCAACGAGAATTGTAATGTACGTGGTATTGGTGTGGCCGACATCGTGAGTGTGTCAACGTTCACTTTCAATTGCTTGAGCCGTTCTTTCACTGCCACTCCAAATTTCTGCTCCTCATCGACCACCAATAAGCCCAAATCATGGAACTTCACCCCCTTGCCTATCAATTTATGCGTGCCTATGATGATATCGATTTCTCCCGAAGCAAGCCGTTCGAGTATCTGTTTCACTTCCTTGGGTTTGCGTGCACGACTGAGGTACTCTACTTTTACAGGGAAATTCTTCAGTCGCTCGCTGAAAGTGGCATAATGCTGGAAAGCCAGCACGGTTGTTGGCACCAGCACGGCAGTCTGCTTGCCATCGGTCGAAGCCTTGAAAGCCGCGCGTATGGCCACCTCGGTCTTTCCGAAGCCCACATCGCCGCATATCAGGCGGTCCATGGGCTTGGCACTTTCCATGTCGGCTTTCACTTCGGTGGTGGCCTTTAATTGGTCGGGAGTATCTTCATATATGAACGACGCTTCGAGTTCCTGTTGCAAGTATCCGTCGGGCGAGAATGCAAACCCATTCTCCTCCCGGCGTGCGGCATACAGCTTTATCAGGTCACGGGCTATGTCCTTGAGCTTGCTCTTGGTGCGCTCCTTCATGCGGTTCCATGCACCGCTGCCAAGCTTGTTGATGCGTGGCTCCACGCCCTCCTTGCCCCGGTACTTGGCCAGTTTGTGCAAGGCGTGTATCGACACGAAGATAATATCGTCGTTTAAGTAAACAAGCTTTATCATCTCCTGCATTTTGCCATTGACCGACGTGCGCACCAGTCCGCCGAATTTCCCCACACCGTGGTCAACGTGTACAATATAATCGCCCACTTCTATCTGGTTCAACTCTTTCAACGACAATGCCAGCTTGCCCGAACGGGCGCGGTCGCTCTTCAAGTTATACTTGTGGAAACGGTCAAAAATTTGATGGTCGGTAAATACGCACAACTTCAATTCATTATCCACGAAACCCTCATGTATGGTTTTACTTACGGGAGTGAAACGTATGTCGTCGGCCCGGTCTTCAAAGATTGCCTTCAGTCGTTCTATTTGTTTTTCGCTGTCCGACAGGATATATATTGTGTAACCTTTCTGCAAAAAATCATGGAACGAATCGCTGATTAAGTCGAAATTCTTGTGGTAAATGGCTTGCGGCGAGAATTTGAATGTCAAGCGGGCATCACACATCTGGTTGGATTCGTTGTAATGGAAATCGATACGCCTCATTGCCGAGAAACGTGTGGTAAAGTCTATGCAGTCAACCACCTTTTTCATGGCATCGGGGTCGCCCTCGCCGGCAATGACGGCACTCTCCGACAACGTTTCTTCCGAAATTGCTTTTACACGCTGCAACAGCCAGTCTTTGTCGCGGCACAGCAATGTGACATCGGGACCTATATATTCGAGCAACGAAACACCACCGGCACATTCAGTCGCCATGCCGTTGATTATCGACACGTCATCGACTGTCGCTTCCGATAATTGCGTTTCGACATTGAATGTGCGAATGCTGTCGATTTCATCACCGAAAAAGTCGATGCGGTAAGGCAACTCGTTGGCGTAAGAATAAACATCAAGAATTGAGCCACGCACAGCAAACTGCCCCGGTTCGTAAACATAGTCTTGTTCATTGAACCCGAATGTACGCAGCCGTTTTTCAATCTCGGTCAAGTCGGCTGTGCTGCCTTTGCGCAAAGTGATTGTAGAACTCTCCACTCGCTTGCGTTCCGACACACGCTCGGCCAGAGCTTCGGGGCAAGTCACCACCCAACGCACAGCCTTGTCGGCATACCATTTATTCAACACCTCGGTGCGCAAAATTTCCGATGGAGCATCCACCTGGCCATATTTTATATCGCGCTTGTAGCCCGACGGGAAAATTAGCACATTGGCCTCACCGGCGATTTGGCACAAGTCAAAATAGATATAACCAGCCTCGTCCATGTCGTTGGCTATAATCAAGTAGGGCGACTTGCCTTGCGGCAGGCACGAGAACAGCATTGCCGCTGCCGAACCGGCAAGGCCGTCAATGCTAATCGTGCGGTTTCGCTTCGATGCCAGCACCTTTTTAATAGCATCGCATCTGGCTTGCGACGCCACTATCTGGCGCAAATCTTCTATATTCATTGCTGCTACTTCTCCTTGATATTCAGGATTTCATAATACTTTTGGGGAGCAGCAACGAGTTCAAGCACACGGGCAATGCAGTCGTCGGTCTTCAGCGCATAAATGATAGGGCCGCTCTGGTAGTGGTGGCGTTTGAGAATTTCCATCGCCAGCACCTGCTCTATCTCGTCGCGGTGTGTGTCAAGGTCTTTGTTCAAATCATGTTTTAACAATCCCGCCATCACCTTGAATTGAGCACGGGTGCTGTCGTTCATGTATCCTTCGAGTTCGGCAAGTTTCTCCAAGTCAGCAAGCCTGTCTTCACACACCTTGTCGTATTTAAACTTGTCTGGGTCTATGAACCGCTTGAACTCGGCATATATGCTGTCGGTTATTTCAAATTTTGCAGGGTCTTCAATTCTCGGGTGTTCGTGGACATACTTAGTAGCAAAATTAAACGCCCAATTGTCACGCACTATGTTGTAATATAAGCGAGTGACTTCGGGATACGTGACGGTAATGTCGGGGGTGATGCCGCCGCCGTCGCGCACTTGCCGCCCGTGTGCGGTGGTGAACACTGTCGTCAGGCTGTCAGGAATACGGTTGACCGAGCCGTCGATGTTCCTGTGCGAATAGTCGATTGCTTGTATCAACCTACCACTGGGAATATAATATTTACCTGTAGTCACTTTCAGTAACCCATTATAAGGCATTTGGCGCGTTGACTGCACAAGCCCCTTGCCGAACGAACGAGAACCGATAATCACAGCGCGGTCGAGGTCTTGCAACGCTCCGGCAGTGATTTCCGATGCCGATGCCGATGAGCCGTCTATCAGCACCATCAGCGGCATATCGGGAGCGATGGGGTCTTGCGTGGTCTTATAGGTTTTTTCGTCCTGTTTTTCCTTGCCACGCTGTTGCAGCACCATTGTGCCTTTCGGTACGAAATTGCCAACGATTTGCACGGCACTTTCGAGCAATCCGCCACCATTCCCGCGCAAGTCGAGCGCGATGCACTTTACATTGCTATTTGCCACAAGCTCGGTCAAGGCGTGGCGCACTTCCTCAGGCGCACTCTCCGAAAATGCCGACACCGATATGTAGCCTACGCTGTCGCGCAACACGCCATAATATGGCACAGCCTTGGGCTGTATTTGCTCGCGCATGAAGCTGAACTGCTTCTCGCCCTCGTATGGCCTCCTGACTGTGACGCTCAGCACCGTGTTGGCCTGCCCCTTCAAGTGCTTGCTCACCTTGTCGGAACCCCAACCCGCGGTGGAGTCGCCGTCGATTTTCAATATCACGTCGCCGGGCATCAACCCCGCGCGCGCCGCAGGGCTGCCGGCGTATGGCTCGTTAATCATCACCGAGTCGCCCACCTGCATTATTATGGCACCTATGCCCCCATAGCCCGTGGTCAGGCTCAATATGTCGTCCTGCTCCGAGGCTGGCATATATTCGGTGTATGGGTCAAGGTCGCCGAGCATCGCGTCTATGGCTATCCTCATCGAGCGGTCGGCATCAATGCTATCCACGTAATATGTGGCAACTTCCTTGAACAGTGTATTGAACGTGTCAAGATTTCGTGCCACGGCGGCTTCGTCGATGGCATAGGCGGCAACCGGGTTCATGGGCAACATAGCAATCGAAGCCACAATCCCGGCCAATGTAGGTCTTATCCTCATATTTTTGTCTGTTTTCTAATTTAGCCGCTAAAATACTACATACTATTGAATTATTTATCCGTGTACTGGCTAAAATTGCTTTAAAAGGGCATTTTTTTTGAAAATTAATGCTCTCACTATTGCAAATGTCGAAAAATGGCTGTACCTTTGCATCGCAATTCCGAAAAACAGGGGTTGCAACCGCTTCAATAGCTCAGTCGGTTAGAGCACCTGACTGTTAATCAGGGGGTCGTTGGTTCAAGTCCATCTTGAAGCGCAAAAGCAAGTCTGCTACAAAGCAGGCTTGCTTTGTTTTATCCCACCCGCCCACGCAAAAAAACGGGTCAGTAGATTTCAGAAATGATTCTATTGTCAATCAGGCTAATTGGACGACACAGCCTCATAACGCAATGCTTTTCAAATAGTCACATCTTGTAATAACAATAAACTGCCAAAACATAGAAAATAGCAATAATACACATTCGTTGGCAAAAAAATAATACTAAAGAGCAAGCCGAAATCCGACATAATTGTTTCTATTACCAATTCCAATGCCATCGCGATCTGTTAACTTGCAACGAGTTGTATCAAAATTCCAACTACTCCCCCTAATCACACGCAATGACCCACTTTTTGCGCCTTTAGGATTATTTTGTGGCAAATTACTATATAAACCGTACCAGTCATAACACCATTCCCATACATTTCCACTCATATCATAGATACCAAGTTCATTCGGAACCTTTGCACCTACTACATGAGTTTTTCTTGCACTATTTCCCTTATGCCATGCAACATTGTCCAATATATCACTTCCACTATACTTATACCCTGAACTTTTACTACCCCCGCGTGCAGCATATTCCCATTCCGCCTCAGTTGGCAAACGATAATGTTTCCCTGTTATGGAATTTAATTTTTTGATAAAAATTTGTACATCATTCCAACTTACCTGCTCAACAGGTTGGCTATCTCCTTTGAAAAAACTCGGATTGTTACCCATTACAGCTTCCCATAACTTTTGTGTTACTTCATATTTACCTATATAATAACCTCTTAATGTAACAGTATGAGCAGGAAGCTCCCAAGCATATACATCACTATCCCGTTCAGAAACCGCTCCCATGGTGAATTTACCTCCAGGAATATATACCATTTCTATCACAGGTAACTTAGGTTTTGGTCTCTCTGGGGTTTTAATTGTTTTTTGCGACACAACACTATCAGTATCTACTACCGCCACCGTATCGGCAACCTCCTCAACCGCCGCTGGAGTTTGCCACGGACGTAGCTGTAGCACGACGAATGTTCCCACTGCCACTGCCGCACCTACTATCCACAACAACCACCTGTGCTTCTTGCCATCGTCCTCCTCATCGTCGTCATATACTATATGGTTCTCATTAATGTCATTATCCTGCCCGCCATCCAAAACCGTCGCTTCCACCTCGGTAACTTCTTCGGCCGCTGCGGAGCCGCCGTGCAGCAATCCAAGGAATTCGGCGACGGTGTGCGGGCGGTCTTTCTTCGCCGTCTGCATGGCGGCGGTGATGGTGCGCCGCATAGGGGCAGAGATATAGTTGGGCATTGGCGGCAGCCCGTCCTGCGCCACATCGCCGGCCTCGGGCGGAGTATTGCCAGTAAGCATCTTGTAAAGTGTCGCACCGAGGGCGTATATGTCGCTCTCGGGCGAAAACTGGCTCACGCCGCCCACTTTGTATTGCTCAAGCGGCGAATATCCGTGGCTACGCCCCACAGGCGTGGTAGTCGTCGCCTCGCCAGTCGAAGCATCATATTGCTTAGCCACTCCAAAATCAATCAGCACAACTCGTCCACTACCATTCTCCATCATTATATTGCCAGGCTTGATGTCGAGATGGTTGATATTCTGCGAATGTACATACGCCAAAGCCTCGCCTACACGGTCTATAATCCTTACAGCTTCGGCCTCGTTTATCCTTCCACGTCTTTTGATAACCTCTGAAAGCGAAAGCCCGTCAATATAATCCATCACATAATACGATGTACCATTCTCGTCGAACACATCTGAAACGTTAACTATCGACGGGTGCGACAACTTACTGCCGATAAGCCGTGCCTCCTTGACAAACTTGCGGCGAAACCTCTCTACAAGTTCGCGGTTGCCAACAGTGGGTACAGTCACATGCAATGTGTTCTCGTCACGCTCACAAAATTGCCCGAAGAAAAATTCCTTGATTGCCACCCGTTTACCCAATCCTACATGCTCTGCCAAATAGGTAATTCCAAACCCACCTCGTCCAAGAATGTGCATAATCACATACATGCCCCCACGCAGCATCGTACCTGCCGCCAACGCAGCATTCTTGCCAACATTCAGACCCTCGCGATCCATAATGATATTAAATTTCAAATTGATACAACAAATATAATGCTTCGGCTCGGCAAAGCCAAAAAATAACCTGTTAATTTTTTTGCTTTGCCGAGCCGAAGCATATATTATCAAAATATAGTGCAATGCAAGCGCAAATGCAAAAAACAGCCCCCAAAAACGTCCAAAAATCCACATAAAAAACCTCAGACAATAGGGCGCGTGACAACCACGACGTATTTGCTATTTTCGCAGATTTTTTGTAACTTTGTTCGGTTAAAGAATTGTTGAAAACATATATGCTATACGCTTGATTTACAGTGCCTGCACGCATAGGCAAGATAGCAAGCTAAAAGGGAAAATTTACAACTATGTCATCAGAAGAAATAGAAGAACAAAAGTATTCGGCCAGTAATATCCAAGTCCTCGAAGGGCTTGAAGCCGTGCGCAAAAGGCCATCGATGTATATCGGCGACACAAGCACCAAGGGCTTGCACCATCTCGTATATGAGGTAGTGGACAACTCCATCGACGAAGCCATGGCAGGATTTGCCACACACATCGAAGTCACCATCACCGAAGACAATTCCATAAAGGTTGTTGACAACGGGCGCGGCATCCCTGTCGATATGCACGAGAAGTTGCATAAATCGGCCCTCGAAGTGGTACTGACCGTGCTACATGCCGGCGGCAAGTTCGACAAGGGTTCCTATAAAGTATCGGGCGGACTGCACGGCGTGGGCGTGTCGTGCGTCAATGCACTGTCAACCTACCTGCGAGCCGAAGTGCGCCGTGGAGGCAAGATATATATGCAAGAATACAGCTGCGGGCATCCCAAAGCCCCTGTAGCCGAAATCGGCGAAACTACCACCGACGACCACGGCACTACGATATTCTTCCACCCCGACCCGTCGATATTCTCCGAAACAGTATATGACTACGACATTCTCGCCACACGCCTCCGCGACTTGGCATTCCTCAATGCTGGTGTAAGAATGACACTCACCGACTTCCGCCAAATCGATGCCGAAGGCAACCCGAAAACAGAACAATTCTACTCCGAAACGGGTCTTGACGAATTTGTACGCTACATCGACTCAAACAAAGAATCGCTCATAAATGATGTAATCCACATCAGCACCGAGAAGCAAGGCATACCAGTAGAAGTGGCTATGACTTACAACACATCGTTCAACGAAAATATCTACTCGTATGTCAACAACATCAACACCATCGAGGGCGGAACGCACCTCACCGGCTTCCGCCGCGGATTAGGCGCGACTCTCAAGAAGTATGCCGAAGACTCCAAACTGCTCGAAAAGGTGAAAGTGGAAATCAGCAAAGACGACTTCCGCGAGGGCTTGACGGCAGTAATATCGGTGAAAGTGCTTGAGCCGCAATTTGAGGGGCAGACAAAAACCAAGCTCGGCAACAACGAGGCAATAGGTGCTGTTGAATCGGCTGTACGCGAGGCTCTCGGCTACTACCTTGAGGAACACCCGGCACAAGCCAAAGCAATCGTCGAAAAGGTTATCCTCGCTGCCACGGCACGCCATGCCGCCCAAAACGCACGAATGAACGTGTTGCGCAAAACCCCACTGGGCGGTGCCGGAATGCCCGACAAACTCGCCGACTGCACATCGCGCATTCCCGACGAGTGCGAATTGTTCCTCGTCGAGGGCGACTCGGCAGGCGGCTCGGCCAAGACAGGGCGCGACCGCAACTATCAGGCCATATTGCCGCTGAAAGGTAAAATATTGAATGTGGAAAAAGCCATAGAACACAAGGTGTTTGAAAGCGACGAAATCGTGGCCATATTCAAAGCCCTCGGCGTAACAATCGGCACCGACGAAGACCCCAAGGAAGCCAACTTGTCGAAACTTCGCTACCACAAAATCATAATCATGACCGATGCCGACGTCGATGGCGCACACATCGCCACGCTGCTCATGACGTTGTTCTTCCGCCGCATGCGCCCGATTATCGAAAATGGGTACTTGTATATCGCCACTCCGCCACTATACAAATGCTCAAAAGGCAACAACACTGAATATTGCTGGACCGACCAGCAAGTGCGCCAATTCATCGACCGCTATGCCGGCGGCGACGAGAAACAAATCAAGTTGCAACGCTATAAAGG
This sequence comes from uncultured Muribaculaceae bacterium, assembly GCA_944321715.1. Classification (GTDB taxonomy): domain Bacteria; phylum Bacteroidota; class Bacteroidia; order Bacteroidales; family Muribaculaceae; genus Avimuribaculum. The sequence goes on from CALUMJ010000039.1 coordinate 17,710, forward strand.
TCTTGGAGAGATGAACCCCGAGCAATTGCGTGAAACGACAATGGACCCGGCAAACCGCATTCTGAAACAAGTTTACATCAGCGATGCCGCCGAAGCCGACCGCATATTCTCGATGCTCATGGGCGAGGACGTGTTGCCACGGCGCGAGTTTATCGAACACAACGCCACATACGCCAATATCGACGCATAAGCACCCACCAGACAAAAGGCAAACAAAAAAGTCATTGAAATGCCCGACTGGCAATATTCAATGACTTTTTTTTGTTTGTTACTCATATATTGTGATGCGGCATACATTCCTATGCCACCGGGTCGCGCCAGTCACCGTTGGCCTTGATTAAGGCTATCAAGTGGGGAATGGCTTCCTCCTCGGGTATATTCTTTTCAACGCATTGCTTGCCCTTGTAGAGGCTTATGCGCCCCACGCCGGCACCCACATAGCCATAATCGGCATCGGCCATCTCGCCTGGGCCGTTCACTATGCAGCCCATTATACCTATCTTCAAGTGCGACAAGTGCGACGTCGCCTCTTTAACGCGATGCACGGTCGATTGCAGGTCATACATCGTGCGACCGCAACCCGGGCATGATATAAACTCGGTCTTGCTGATGCGTTGACGGGCAGCTTGCAAAATAGCAAATTCATAGCGCACTATGTCGCTGTAATTCTTGTAATTGGGCGTTTCCATCCACACACCGTCGCGAAAACCGTTGATTAACAACGTGCCAAAGTCGGCTCCTGCCTTCACTTGCAACCACTCGTTGTCGCTGTCGGGATAGCGGTTAAGCGGAATTGCCGGTGCAGCAATTCCTCGGTCGATTAATGCGTGCATGAATGCCTGTTGGCAACCCGTGACATTGACCGACGTGGGTATAACCACAATCACCACATCTTCACGTCCTTTCAAGAAATCAAGTCTGCCAGCGGCCACATCGGTATCGGCCGGCACACGCAGCCACTTCATGCCAGCCTGGCATTGCTGCAATTCACCTGCTTCGTCGAGCGAGAAAAGCGGCGAAACGTTTTCACCACCTTTATATTTCGCCCAAGGCACTATGAAACGGCCTGGAGCATTGGGAATCTTGCCATCGGCAATATAATAGAAATCGGGCCGAGGCTTGCCATACACATTGCCAGGCAAGCACGATGCCACCACCACGGGCGGCTTGTTGCCGCCGACGATGCCACCCACTACGGCAGTGATGCGACGTTGCGGCCTTATGCGGTCATAGCCCTGGCTCACCGTGCCAGCAATGGGAGCATGGCCCTCACGCGAAGTGATATATTTTACCAATTTAACCGCCACAGGCACTTCAAGTTCGGGGTCCTCGCTGAGCGACACACGAATTGTATCGCCGATGCCCTCGGCGAGCAGCGTACCTATGCCTACAGCCGATTTTATGCGCCCGTCCTCGCCGTCACCGGCCTCTGTAACCCCCAAGTGCAACGGATAGTGCATGTCTTCACGGTCCATGGCTGCCACCATCAAGCGCACTGTTTCCACCATAAGCACAGTGTTAGAGGCTTTCATCGAAATCACCACATCGTGGAAATTCTCGGCCTCGAACACACGCAGGAATTCCATGACGCTCTCAACCATGCCCTCGGGAGTGTCGCCATATCGGCTCATTATGCGGTCGCTGAGCGAGCCGTGGTTCACGCCGAGCCTCACAGCCGTGTGATGCTGGCGGCATAAGTCGATAAACGGCGTGAGCGCATCATGTATGCGTTGCAGCTCATGGGCATACTCCTCGTCGGTGTAGGTGAGAGTCTTGAACGTGCGCGCGGCATCGACAAAGTTGCCAGGATTGATGCGCACCTTGTCAACGACCTTGGCGGCAGCGTATGCCGCCGACGGATTGAAATGGATGTCGGCAATGAGCGGCACCGAATAACCCTCACTGCGCAGCACTTTGCGGATTTCGCCAATGTTGTTGGCTTCGCGCACACCCTGCGCCGTCAGCCTCACATAATCGGCCCCGGCATCGCAGATGCGACGGCACTGCGCCACGCTACCCGATGTATCCATGGTTGAAGTCGAGGTCATCGACTGTATCCTGATGGGAAAGTCCGACCCGAGCGGCGTTTCTCCTATATCGACACGAGAAGTTTTGCGACGTGAATAATTCATAAGCGACACTTTTTAATTATACTGCTACATGGCACTCCCCTCTTGCGCCACGTTCTTAATTGGTCTTGAACTTGTATTGCACTTTGTGCAATTCCTCATTGGCTGCTACAATCTTGCCTGCAAGCCCCTTTTTGTAGGCATGGAAACGTGCCGACAGCTCGGGGTCGCCCAACGACAGGATTTGCACGGCAAGTATGGCAGCATTCATGGCACCATTGACGCCTACCGTGGCTACCGGGATTCCCGGCGGCATCTGCACGATGGCAAGCAAAGCATCCATCCCGTCGAGCGACGAATTAATGGGAATGCCGATTACAGGCACTGCCGTCATGGCAGCAATAACCCCCGGCAAGTGCGCAGCCATGCCAGCTGCGGCAATTATCACCTTGATGCCGCGACCCTCGGCCTCGGTGGCAAACCGTTCTACCTCGGCAGGAGTGCGATGTGCCGACAAGGCATTCATCTCAAACGGAACTTCCATCTCGTCGAGCAGCTTTGCAGCCTTTTCTACAACGGGCAGGTCGGAAGTGCTGCCCATTATGATACTAACTATGGGTTTCATCATAAACTTATATTCGTCAATTAAGAGTTTTACATAATCATTGCGCGCACATCACGAAAACAACATGCAAGTGAGGTACACAACCACAAGCCCGTTGGCAAATCCCGCCAGCACCTGCATGAACGTGTGCCGCTGCATAAATATGCGCGACGAGCCAAGGCATCCGGCAAGCAGCACGAGCAGGGCTATGACCAATTTCATGTCAAGCACATTATAACCATCGACATACACGTGTATCGCAAATGCCAGCAACCCGCCTATTCCAGCCATGTGGGCACTTATTTTCCACCACAGCGTCACTATGGTCGAAACGAAGCAAGCCGCAGCACCGCCTATCATGAACACCACCACCCATTGTGGCGTGTGGATATGGTGAAGGTAGAGTGCCGAACAAATGTAGCACAGCACCGTGGCGATATAGGGCAGCCATCGCTCTTCGCGCTTCACGAGCCGCTTGTCCTCTATCACTTTCAAGTTGTGCAACACGGCAATCGTCACCATCGGCATTATGCACGTGATGCCGAAAATCACCAACAGCACCACCAAGCGCGTGCCAAGCGGAATGTAACACAGCACCGTGGCCCAAAGTGCGATGAAGATACCTATCGTGGGCATCAACAACGGACTTAGCACCGTGGAAAATATACGGGCAAATACATATATGATTGTATCGGCATTAATTTTACTCATAATATTGTCTTATATCATTTTTCATTGGTTCCGTTTTAGAGTATCAGGAGGTTAAATTTCACGGCGCAACCGCGCGACTGGTATTCCGAGCCGTTCGCGGTATTTTGCAACCGTCCGCCGGGCTATCTCGTAGCCCTTGTCCTTCAATATTTCGCACAATCGCAAGTCCGACAACGGTTTGCGTTTGTCCTCAGCCTCCACCACCGACTTTATGATTGACTGTATCTCGCGCGACGACACTTCCTCGCCCGACTCATGCTGCAATCCCTCGGTGAAAAAGAATTTCAACGGGAACACACCCCACTGCGTGGTGACATACTTGTTCATCGTCACACGCGACACCACCGACACGTCAAGCCCTGTGTCATCGGCAATATCTTTCAATATCATCGGCTTGAGCTGCATCTCGTCGCCAGTCAAGAAAAAATCTCGCTGGCGCAGTGTGATGGCACGCATAGTCTTGAACAACGTTTCCTGCCGCTGTTTCAACACCTTAATGAAGTTTGAGGCCTTTTCATACTTGTTCTTGATGTCGGCAGCCTCTTCCTCCTCGCGGCGGCTGGCCGGTTTCTTGCCACTATACTTGTTATATAGCAGCGAATAACTTTCCGACACTTGCAGGTCGGGGATATTGTTAAGCAACGTCAGGTTGACAGTGTCGCCCTCAACATCGACATTGAAGTCGGGTATAATCTGTTGGCTGTGACTCTCGTCGGCTATGCCTGTGATTGTATTCCCGGGCTTTGGATTGAGCGAGCGTATCACTTCAACCACCTGCTTCATCTTCTCGCTATCGATGCCAAGTGCCGAGATAATGCGGCTATAATGCTTCTTTATAAATGCGTCGAAATACTTATCGACCACCTTGTAGGCGAGCATGTGTGCTTCGTCGCCACGCTCGCGCTCAAGTTGCAGCATCAGGCAGTCGCGCAGGTCGGTAGCCCCCACCCCGGCAGGGTCGAGGTCGCGCACCATCTGCAACACCTCTTCCACCTCGCGCTCGTCAACGTCATTGCCCGTCTGGAACACAATGTCGTCGGTTATCGCGCCCACCTTGCGCTGCAAATATCCGTTGTCGTCGATATTGCCGATAATATATTCGGCAATGAGGCGCTGGCGGTCGGTGAGTTCACGCTCCCCCACTTGCCCCATCAAGTAATCGACCAACGAACCTTCTGCGACAACTACCGCATTTGGCGTTTCGTCGTCGGCACTGCGGTTTGAAATATTGGTGCGGTAATATGGAATATCGTCCTCGTCGCGGTAGTCGGCTTCCTGCATTTGCTCGGGAGTTTCGTCAAACACTTCCCCATCCTCATCTTTAGTGAGCTGGTCGGCTTGTGGGTCCTCGGCAACCTCTATTGCCGGATTATCGTCCATTTCGCGACGCACCTCTTCCTCAATTTCACCGCGGTTCATCTGTAGCAAAGGCACAAGCATCAGTTGCAACGGCGACAATCGCTGCGTCAACTTTTGCTCCTGTGTCAATGTTTGTTTACCTGCCATCGGCAATAACCTCCTTTTGTATTAGGCAAAGATAGTGCAAGGCGAGCGCAATACAAAAAAATAGCTCGCTAATTTTTTTGCCTTGCCGAGCCGAAGCCTGTCTTATACAAGACAAACCAAAACGACTGTTCCGTTACTTTACACCTGTCAGCTCGGGCGGCAATATGGGCATCGCTCCATTCTGCGAGCACACGTATGCCGATGTGGCCACAGCCAACTTGTGCGCAGTTTCGACAGGCATCCCTTTCAACAGAGCCGACACAAAAGCGGCCGTGAACGAATCGCCGGCACCGACAGTGTCGGCCACTTTCACATGGGGAGTCTCCTGGAACGACACACGACCCGGAGTGAACACATAGCTGCCGTTTACTCCACACGTGAGTATGAGCATCTTCAGGTCATACTTGCCAAGCAATATCCAGCACTTGTCTTGCAAGTCGATACCAGGATAGCCAAACAGGCGGCTGATGACGACAAGCTCCTCGTCGTTAATTTTGAGTATATTGCACTTGCGCATCGACTGGCACAGGACATCTTCGGTATAAAAATTCTGGCGGAGGTTGATGTCAAATATTTTCAATTGGCCATCGCCATCGGGCATTGCATCAAGAAAATGATTGATGGTCTCACGCGAAACCACGCTGCGCTGCGCAAGCGAACCGAAACAAACGGCACGCGTCTGGCGAGCAAGGTTGTCGAGCGACATAGTGTAAGGAATATTATCCCAGGCTACACCCTCTTTTATTTCGTAGCACGGCACGCCGGCATCGTCGAGCGTCACCTGCACTGTTCCTGTGGGGTAAGGAACAGTTTCGACCATTCCGTTCAGCCCCTTCTCCTTGAAAGTTTCCAATATTTCGGCACCAAGTTTGTCGTCGCCCACGGCACTCACCACACGGCTGTCGAGGCCGAATTGCGACACATGGTATGCAAAGTTGGCAGGTGCCCCGCCCAATTTTTTCCCTTCGGGCAGCACATCCCACAGTGCCTCGCCCATTCCTACTACTATATGATTCATGATAATAATATTATTAGTCGTTAATAATCTCTGAATTGCCGATGCCGAAGCAGTCGATAAACAGTCGCAACAATATGTTGCCGGTTCACGTTCTCATAATAAAATTACAAATATAATCGTTAACGGTAATTGAACAAAAAATTCAAAACAGTTTCTCATCTTTTCAAAAAGGTAGTATCTTTGTGCTTTATTTGCATAGTTTAATAATTTTAATTTTGTCCTATGGCAGAAAATATTGACACCGATAGCAACGAAACCCGCAAAGGGCTGAATTTCGTGGAACAAATCATTGCCGATGACTTGAGTGCCGGCAAGAATGGAGGACGGCTCAGCACTCGTTTTCCGCCCGAACCTAACGGTTACCTGCACATCGGCCACGCTAAGGCCATCTGCATGGACTTCGGTGCAGCCGAAAAATTTGGTGGCACATGCAACCTGCGCTTCGACGACACCAATCCCATTAAAGAGGATGTGGAATATGTCGAATCAATCAAGGAAGACATTCATTGGCTCGGTTTCGACTGGGGGAACCGCGAATATTACGCATCCGACTATTTCCCGCAGCTCTTCGACCTTGCGATACGCCTCATAAAGGAAGGTAAGGCTTACGTTGACGACCAAACCTCCGAACAAATAGCCGAACAAAAAGGAACTCCTACCACACCAGGAACAAACAGCCCATACCGCGACCGCTCGGTGGAGGAAAACCTCGACCTGTTCATGCGCATGAACGCCGGCGAATTTGATGAAGGCTCACGGGTGCTTCGTGCTAAAATCGACATGGCATCGTCGAACATGCACTTCCGCGACCCCATAATGTACCGCATCATAAAGACTCCGCACCACCGCACTGGCACAAAGTGGAAAGTATATCCGATGTATGACTTCGCACACGGGCAGAGCGACTACTTCGAGGGTGTGACACACTCAATATGCACACTCGAATTTGTGCCGCACCGCCCACTATACGACTACTTCATCGACCAAATTGCCGACGAAACCTACCGCCCGCGGCAAATCGAGTTCAACCGCCTCAACCTCACATACACCGTGATGAGCAAGCGCAAGTTGCTGCAACTTGTCAAGGAAGGGCTGGTTTCGGGCTGGGACGACCCACGAATGCCGACCATCTGTGGCCTGCGCCGCCGCGGCTACACGCCCGAGTCAATCAAGGCTTTTGTCGATGCAATCGGCTACACCAAGTATGAAGCACTCAACGACATCTCGCTGCTCGAACACAGCATACGCGAAGACCTCAACAAGCGCGCCAACCGTGTGAGTGCCGTCATCGACCCGGTGAAAGTGGTCATCACCAACTACCCCGAAGGGCAAACCGAGATGCTCGACATCGAGAACAATCCCGAAGACCCCGATGCAGGAACGCACCAAATCCCATTCTCACGCGAAATATATATCGAACGCGCCGACTTCATGGAAAACCCGCCCAAGAAGTTCTTCAGGCTTGCCCCAGGCGGCGAAGTGCGCCTCAAGGCCGCATATATAATCAAGTGCACAGGCTGCAAGAAAGATGACGACGGCAACATCTGCGAAATATATTGCGAATACGACCCCGAGTCGAAGAGCGGAATGCCAGGCTCGATGCGCAAGGTGAAAGGCACATTGCACTGGGTATCGGCAGCCCACTGCCAAGATGCCGAGGTGAGGTTGTATGACCGTCTTTTCATCTGCGAGAACCCTGCCGAGGCTCGCGAGGGCGACTTCCGCGAATTGCTAAACCCCGACTCGCTGAAAGTGGTTACTGGAGTGAAAATCGAGCCGTTCCTTGCCGACACTGCCAAGGTGGGCGACCACTACCAGTTCCAGCGCATCGGCTACTTCACAGTTGACCCCGACACCACGCCCGGCCACATCGTATTCAACCGCACCATCTCGCTGAAAGACAGCTGGGCAAAGGAGCAAAACAAGTCGAAGTAAGAAACTGACCCAAATATTAGGAACTGTATCAAAATAAAATATCCAGCTTGTAGGGACGCACGGCTCGTGCGTCCTTTTTAGTACCACGACATCCAACTGATTACCACACAGTTATGTAGAGATGTCATACCATAGCGGCTCGTTACAGCAACTTTTACAGCACATTGTGCCCCACTATCGGGCGGTTATCGTGGCTGTGTCAAAATAGCATATTTGTAACATCGTAGAGCCGCGGCTCGTCTGTGCAAATTGGAACAAACTTAATGCCAATTGTTTGCATTGTGGCAAAATTTGAGCCGCGGCTCGCCACGGCTATCTACAAATATGCACGGCTCTTTCATTTAAAGCGGCACTAGGGGCGGCGAAGCCGTCCAACTATGCCGTAACCGGCGGTGACAAGCCCCAAGGGGGCGAAGAAACCGTCGGGAAAGGCTTACCCCCTGGAACGGCCTCAAAGAGGTCGAACGAAGCTACACGACGCATAACGGCATGGATGGAAAAATGTGGCACGTTGGACCTCCAAGGAGGCCCTGCTGGTCAAGGTGTTACATACCGACGGTTCCTGCGCCCCGTTGGGGCTTGTCACCGCCGGTTACAGGAAATTGGACGGCTTCGCCGCCCTTCCCATGCTATCGCATGGATTAAATGAAAAAGCCGTGACAATTCGGTGGCTGATTGCCTGCTTTTCACAGAAATGTGCTATTTTTACAGTAGCGAAACAGCCGTTTCGGAAATGGCCATTTCGGAACTCCAAAAGCCTTGAAACATGAAATTCTTTCAATAATTCCGGAACCGGAAATCCGACTGGAATAGATTCAGTATTATGCGCCTTGGGTGTCGGTCTGTTTATGTTTTGGCGTATCATTCAATTGCCCAATTCCCCAAATTCCAAGACAAAGGGCAACAAAACTCACGCACGAGAGAAAAATTATCAATCCCATATCAAACACTTTTTAGATGCAGCCGTTAAAATCAAGCCAGAGATGAAACATAACAACACCAATGCTAAACAGCCACGCCTGATTTATACTATCATATTTCATAATCCCAGCAAGGATAATTCCGCCAAACACTAATTTTGCAAATGTCTATTAAGAATTTCCCTGTTTCTTGCAAAACTGCAGTTTTCTTTTCGTTTTCCTTATCATAAAGATAAGGGCTCGCCCACCAGAGATGGACACCTCCTCCAATTGCCGCATTCTCACTCGGTTCCGTTGTATTTCCGAATCCAACGGTTATGAATATAATGATTTACAATCCGCAAACGGTGACAATAGAACTAATAAACGGATTTAAAATCCTAATACTAAACACTTTCGGATTGCGAATCCGAAAGAACACAGCTGCGGCACCACGATGTCATAAGAATGCGGTGGGGATAAAAACAGCACGAGGGTGTATCAAATTGAGGAATATTTGATGCGCCCTCTTTCCATTTTATTTGGGGCGTAAAATTTTTCAAGCGG
>CALUMJ010000040.1 GCA_944321715.1 uncultured Muribaculaceae bacterium
CGGCAATCGTGGCATCTTCGGTTTCGCCCGAGCGGTGCGATGTCACAGTGGTGTAGCCGTGACGGTGTGCCATCTCGATGGCGTCGAGCGTTTCGCTCAGCGAGCCTATCTGGTTCACCTTGATGAGGATTGAATTGGCGCAGCCACGCTCGATGCCCTTGCGCAAGAAATCGACGTTGGTCACAAACAGGTCGTCGCCCACCAATTGGCAGCGGCTGCCGATGCGGTCGGTGAGCTTCTTCCAGCCCTCCCAGTCGTTTTCGCTCATGCCGTCCTCGATAGAGTCGATTGGGTACTTGTCGATGAGGCTTTCCAAGTAGTCGATTTGCTCGTCGGCAGTGCGTTTTTGGCCTTTCTCGCCTTCAAACACGGTGTAGTCATAAATGCCGTCCTTGTAAAATTCCGACGAGGCGCAGTCCATGCCTATTTTCATGTCCTTGCCGGGTTCGTAGCCTGCTGCCTTGATGGCGGCAATGATTGAGTCGAGTGCGTCCTCGGTGCCGTTGAGGGCTGGTGCGAAGCCGCCTTCGTCGCCGACGGCGGTGCTTAGGCCGCGGTCGTGAAGCACCTTTTTAAGTGCATGGAACACTTCGGCTCCCATGCGCAGCCCCTCGCGGAACGACGGTGCGCCCACCGGGCGAATCATGAACTCTTGGAACGCTATGGGAGCGTCGCTGTGCGAGCCGCCATTGATGATGTTCATCATCGGCACGGGCAGCACGTAGGTGTTGGTGCCGCCGATGTAGCGGTAAAGCGGAATTTCGAGGTATGCAGCCGCGGCTTTGGCAACGGCCAGCGACACGCCAAGTATGGCGTTTGCCCCGAGGTGCGACTTGGTGGGAGTGCCGTCGAGCGCAAGCATCTTCTTGTCGATGGCGCGCTGGTCAAGGGCCGACCAGCCGACCAATGCCGGGGCAATCACGTTGTTGACGTTCTCAACGGCTTTCAACACGCCTTTGCCTCCATATCGAGCTTTGTCGCCGTCGCGCAGTTCAAGGGCTTCGTGTTCGCCAGTCGATGCCCCCGACGGAACTGCGGCACGGCCCATCACGCCGCATTCAAGCGTCACGTCCACTTCCACTGTAGGATTTCCGCGCGAGTCGAGTATTTCGCGCGCAATGATTTTTTCGATTTTCATAGTTATAATCCGTTTATGTTTTATTGCATGGGGGCGGCAGCAATCCACCGCATTCCCCCGCAGTGATTTACAACGCAAAAATACTTATTCCCACCCACAAAGTCAATCCCCATTAATAGGGATAATCCCCCCGCCACTCCCTCCACAATTTTTATAAAATGTAGAGTTGCTTAAGTGTTTAGGATAATTTTATGATACCTGCATTGCCCCCCAATCGGTCATTGGACCACAAAATGTGAATTTTACTTGGTTTCTCAAAGCGCATTCAATCTCTTGCCGGCATCTTGGTTGTCGCTTTGTTTTTATGTGAGTAAGGATAGAATAACAAGCAGGGCTGCGCCTGATGGGGTGCAGCCCTGTTTGTTGTGTGTGTAACGAGTGGTGTTACTTCTGGGTGAGGATGCCGAGCTCGGCGATGGTGATGAAGTCGCGTTGCTCGATTTCACGGGTCGCTTCGAAGCGGAAGTAGCGTGCGCTGCATGGCTTGTCGAATGTGGCTCGCTGGAGGACGGTGTTGTGCATGATGTTGCCAAACTCGGCATTCTTCTTCACTTGCGTCCATTTCTTGCCGTCGGTGCTGACGTAGAAGTTGTAGTAATAGACAGTGCCGGCCTTGCCGTCGTTCTCTGTAGGCAGGTATGAAAATCCGGTGATGCCATCGATTACTCGGCCCATGTCGATTTCAATCATTGGCTTTTTGCCTTGCGCACTGCGCCACACGGTGGTAATGTCGCCGTCGATGGCGGCTTTTGCACCTGTGGTGCCGCCAGTTGCGGCGTTGACTGTCCACTTGTCAACTTGCACGTCGCTGATGGCCGCACCCTCGGGCATTGCTGTGAGTTCTTCGACGCAATAGGCCGAGATTTTCTTGATGTTGGCCGTGTTGCGCGATTGGTTGACTGTGAGCTTCAATGCCGTGGCCTCGACTGCCGGGAAGCGTAGCATGCGCTTGTAGCCGATGGTGGAACCGTTGGCTACTTCGACCCAGTTGCCATCGACCATTGCCGACACGGTGAACGATTCTACACGTTGCCCCTTGGTGATGTCTTCCTGCAGGGTGATGGAGTTGACCTTGGTGGCCTGTGGCAGCTCGCAAGTGAGTTCGCCGCCTTGCTCCACTTGTGCCGGGGTGAAGGTGGCAAGCAAGTCGTTGGCAAAGTTGCGTGTGATGTATTCGTTGAGTTCCTTGATGCGCTGCACGTCGATGTCGCAGAGCAGACCGTCGGTAGTGGGTGGTATGTTGAGCAGCAACACAGAGTTGCGGCCTACCGACTCATAGTATATGTCAACCAACTTGGCGAGCGACTTAACATCGCTGTCTTCGGCTGGGTGGTAGAACCATCCCGGTCGGATTGACACATCGACCTCCGACGGATACCAGAACATTTCGCCAGCTCGTGCCACGAGGTCGCGGCTGCCGAGGTCGTCGCCAGTTTCTTTCAGCCCGAGTGCGTTCTTGATAGAGTCGGCGCTGGCATATCCGCCCGGAGGCAGCACTGTCGCGCTCCACTCGCATTCGCGGCCGAGGCCTTTCTCGTTACCCACCCAGCGCACATCGTCGCCCATGATGGCAGTCACGGCATTGGGTTGCAACTTGTGTATTACGTCGTAGTAGCGGGCCCAGTCATATACTTGTTGTTTGCCGTTGGGGCCTTCGGCGCAAGCACCGTCGAACCACACTTCATGCACTTCTCCATAGTTGGTGAGCAGCTCGGTGAGCTGTTCTACGAAAAAGTCGTTATAGGCAGGTGAGTCGCCATAACACTCGGCGTTGCGGTCCCACGGCGAGAGGTAAACGCCGAATTTCATGCCATATTTGTCGCAAGCATCGCGCAACTCTTTAACAACGTCGCCTTTGCCATCGCGCCATGGCGACGATGCCACCGAGTGCTTGGTGGTTTTGGTAGGCCACAGGCAGAATCCGTCGTGGTGCTTGGCCGTGAGAATGACGAGTTTGAAACCGCCATCTTTCAGGGCCTTCACCCACTGTTCGGCATCGAGTTTCTCGGGGTTGAACAATGCAGGGTCTTCGCTTCCGTCGCCCCATTCGCGACCTGTAAATGTGTTGATTCCGAAGTGCAGGAATGCTGTCATTTCGAGTTCCTGCCATGCAACTTGGCGTTGCGACGGAACAAGGCGCGAAGCCATGTCGATTTTCTGCTCGGGTGTGGCATCGGGCGGGAATGCCACATGTTTCTCGTAATAGGTTTCGCTGCTTCCACACGATACAAGCATCAGTGTGCCTGTGGCGAGCAACGAAGCCAGAGTGCTTTTGAGTGTCGTCATAAAGGTTATTTTTTTATAGGTAAAATAGTAAATTTGAATTGGTAAGGCTTGATGGGCAGCAGATACTTGTCGAGTACGCCTGGGCCGCAGGTGGCAGTTCCGACACCAGTTTGCGCTTCGTCGATGTGGACTGTTACAGTGCCTTCGTCGGTGAGGTCGTTGAGATGCTTGGCGGCATCAATCATCTTGTCGGTGTAGGGCAGTGCTGCAAATTGGAACGTGTCGTTGGCACGAGTTATCTTCAATCCGTTGCCGTCGGCATTGCACAATGTGACCCATCGGGTGTCGATGCGGTTGCCGCAAGCTTCTGGTACCATGTAGGTTGTGAACATCTCGGCTGGCGATGTGTGATATATGCCCACTGTGCCAGTGGGGCGGTCGATGTAGTTTTCATGTTCGCCACGACCGAAGTATGTCACATGGCTGGATGTTTCACTCGGCATGTCGAAAGTCAGACCCACTCGTGGCAACGACTTTATGATAGCCGTGTCGGGGGTGAAGTTGGTGGTGATGTCTATTTGCCCCTTTTTGTTGAGCGCATATACCAACTTTGCCGTGCCTATTATTTGCCCCTTGCCGTTGACGATTTCCACGTCGGCCTCAAATTTGTCCTTTTTGAGTTTGTGGTTCGTTAGGCGTTGTGTGTAGTTGTCGAGTCCTGCTGCTTTCCACAGTTTCAGCCCATTGTTGTCCTTGATGTCGTTTTCGGTAGCAGGGCGGTAGAGCGACAGCAGCATGGGCGATGCAAGCATCTCGGTGCCGTGATATTTCAGCGATGTCAGCGCACCGGTTTCGGTCGAGAATGTTGCCGATACTATATCGTTGGCAATAGTGTTGCCATCAAGTTGCAGCGACGAGCCTTCGGGAATGGCATATCGTGTGGCATACTTGCGTTGAACGATTGTAAACTGGTTGTAGGCCATCACGTCGTCGGCAGCGACAAAGCGTGTGGCTGCATTTGGCGTCCATTCCAGGTTTAGGAAGGCTTCGGTGTAGGCCGACGTCGCTTTGAACTTGCCTAATGTGATGTCAACCGTCTGGTGCGGCTCGCATGATACCTGCCGTGTGCCGCTGTCGATGGTGTCGCCAGTGTTGGTGGTGATGCTCCAGTGCAGCGTGTAGGCATCGAGGTTGGTGAAGTCGTGCCAGTTCTTGACGGTGACTGTCAGGTTTTTCGCATCTTTCAATGTCGCCTTGATATACTGGTAAACACGTTTTGCCTCATAGTAGTGTGGACGTGGTTGGCGGTAGGCATCGACAAGCCCGTTTCCGCTGAAACTGCCAAACGATGGCACGCCCTCGGGGCCGAAGTCGCCACCGTATGCCCAATACCACTTGCCATTCTCGTCGATGCGGCGGAACGACTGGTCAACCCAATCCCAAATGCAGCCACCTTGAGCCATCGGTTCGGATTCAAATACATCCCAGTAGTCTTGCAGCCCACCGCAACTATTGCCCATTGCGTGGCAATATTCGCACAATATGAATGGGCGGTAAATGTCGGGTTTGGCAAGGTAGGCATTAATTTCGTCGATGCTGCGATACATGCGGCAATATATGTCGGTGTTGAAATTCTCCTCGGCACGCTCGTATTGCACTGGGCGGTTGGTTTCTACCGACTTGAGCCAGCGGTATGTAGCCTCGAAGTTAGGCCCGTTGCCAGCTTCGTTGCCGAGCGACAAGATTGATACCGAAGGGTGGTTTTTAGTGCGGTTGTACATGCGTTTGGTGCGGTCCATGTGTGCAGTCATCCAAGTGGTGTCTTTGGCGAGTGTCGCTGGGCCGTAACCCATTCCGTGCGATTCAATGTTGGCCTCGTCGATTACATAAAGCCCGTATTTGTCGCACAGGTAGTACCAGTAAATGTTGTTGGGATAGTGGGCGCAGCGCACAGTGTTGATGTTGCACTGTTTTATCAGTTCTATGTCTTTGAGCATTTGCTCTTTGGTGACTGTGCGGCCCTGTTGCGAAAATTCGTGGCGGTTGACGCCTTTTACCAGTATAGGTACGCCATTGATGTGCAGTCGTCCATCCTTGATTTCCGATGTCTTGAAGCCTACATGGCAGCCGGTAGTGTGCGACACATTCCCGTTGTTGTCATACAGGTTGAGCATCAGCGTGTAAAGGTAGGGGTGCTCGGCACTCCAGGCATTCACGTCGGTGAGTGTCTTGTTGAATTTCACCTTGCCGTTGTTGGCCGTTTGGGTAGCTTGTGCCACCACGCTGCCTGTGGCATCGAGCAACTTGTATTCAACCTTGGCGTTATTGTTGGCGTTGCCAGCTATGTCGATGTCGATGTCAAGTTCGCCATCTTTGTATTTCACTTTGTCGAGCGGCGACACCACGGTATAATCCTCAATGTAGGTTTTTGGAGTGCTGTATAGGTACACGTCGCGCTCGATGCCGCTTAACCTCCACATATCCTGGCATTCGAGATATGCGCCGGCACTCCAGCGATAAACTTCCACGGCCAGCACGTTGTCGCCATCGACCACCTTGTCGGTAATGTCCCACTCGGCAGGTGTCTTAGAGTCTTGGTTGTAGCCAAGCAGCTCGCCGTTGAGCCACACATAGTAGAACGATACTGCCCCTTCGAAGCACAGCACGATGCGTCGTCCATCCCAATCTTCCGGAACCTTGAATGTGCGGCGGTATGAGCCGACTTCGTTGGTTTCGGTCGGTACTAAAGGAGGATTTTTCTTGAAGTTGAAGAATGGTTCGTCAAATTCATAGCTTTCGTTGACATAGATTGGTATTCCATAACCTTGTAGTTCCCAGTTTCCTGGCACTTTTATGTCGTTCCAGTTTCCGACGTAGTAGTCAGGTTCGTAGAAATCGGCAGGGCGGTTGTCCACGCCACGCACCCAGTTGAATTTCCAAGTGCCGTTGAGGCTCATGTAGTATGGCGAGTTTTCGTAGCCAAATTGGTTGATGCCTTCGGCGTCACCTTCGTTGTATGGCCAAACGTAGGCATGAGGTTCGATTTTGCCCATGCCTATGGCATACTGGCTTTGCCACTCGGGCAGGTCTTGTGCGGCAATGGCTGGCAATGCTGCAAACATAAGCCCAGAGAAAAGGAGTAATGTCTTTTGTTTCATCTTTTAGTAAGGTACGTTTAGGAGTTTGTTGGTTTATTGTATAATGTAAAGGCAATGGTTGAGCCTACTCCTTCTGCATGAAGTGCCGAACCAGCCATTGCCGTTCTCGTCTGTTGTTTAGCGACGGGTCACTCTACGATTATCTCGTCGAAGTATATCCATGTGTCCTGTCCTTCCTTGAAGTCGCCTTTAGGGCACTTGCCAGGATTGGTGAATGCCACTTTCACATAGCGGCCATTTGCCGAAAGGTTGTCGAACACTGCATCTTCGATGGCTGTGCGGGTGCGGAACACCTCGTCGTGGGTGTATGACTTTGATGCCACCTGCTTGAACGTCTTGTTGTCGTTAGATACCGAGATGCTTATTTCATTAGGGATATGCACGCCCATGCTCGAATTGTTGATGCAGCCCAGCACAATGTGCTTAATGGAAGTGCGTTTGCCCAAGTCGATGACAAATGAGCCGTCCTTGGCATACCATCCAGCCCATTCAAAATCGGAATGGCGGTCGCTGCCACGTAATCCATTGGTAATTACGTAGTCATTGTTTGCGTCGCTTGTCACGTTGCGTCCTGTGGCCTTGTTAAATGCCACGTCGAGTGTGAGCACTTCGCCCATTTGTTTGCCGTCCTTGAATGTCGAGGCTTTCACTACGGTGGCTTTGTTCAAGTCGAATGACTTTTTGTATAGCTTCGATGTGGACGTTGGCTGTGTGCCGTCGGTGGTGTAGCGTATTTCCACATCGGGGCGAATGCACGACATTTCGACAGTGGTTTTGCCTTTCCCGTTGGGTGTGAGCTTGTGGTCGATGTTAAACATCGAGTGGGCATAATTGATTCCCATCATTTGCAAACGTGGCAGTTGCACGTCGATGCGTTGCAAGAAGTCGTACCAATCCTTGGTATTGGGTTGACACCATGCAACCTCGGCTGCGGCGAGCAAGCGTGGGAACAACTGATGATGCACGTCGGCTGCCGAGCGGCAAAATTCGGTCCACATTGATGCCTGAATGCCCATCAGCAGGTTGGCATATTCGGGTTTCCAGTTGGGTCGTATGGGTTCATAGTCGTACACGTCTTTCAACGTGATATTGCCGAAGTAGGTGTAAGGCTCAAACCATTGCGGGCCTTGGTAGCGAATGAAGTAAAGCACCCTTGCCGGAGTCATGATGAATTTGTGGCCTTGGTCTGCGGCTTTCGTGGCGGCTTCACCGAAACCCCGCCAGCCGTAAATGATTATGTCGTCGGGTAGCTTGTGGTTGGTGAGCTCATCCCAGCCCATCGGTATTTTGCCCTTGCTGCGCACGTAGTCGCTCATGCGTTGCATGAAGTATCCTTGCAAGTCTTCGAGGTCGGAGAGATGCTCGGCTTCCATTCGAGCTTTGCACCTTGGGCATCGCCCCCAGTAGGTCTTTACAGCTTCGTCGCCGCCGAGGTGGATATATTTCGACGGGAATAGCTGCATTACCTCGTCAAGCACATTTTTGAGGAATGTAAACACGCTGTCGTTGCCGGCGCAATAAATAAATTGTGTGTTGATGCCGCCGCCACCGGGTAGCACCGTGATTGGCGCATCGACCGATGGGCAAGCCAGTTCGGGGTAGGCGGCCAACGACGACGAAGTGTGTGCCGGCATTTCGATTTCGGGGATTACTTCGATTTGGCGTTCGGCGGCGAATGCCACGATGTCGCGTATGTCGTCTTGGGTGTAATACCCTCCTTCATTGGGAACTTCGCCCGGACGTTGGTTGGGGCGAGCAGGGAACACCTCGTCGCGGTGCATGCGCCATGCGCCCACTTGCATCAACTTAGGATAACGTTTTATTTCGATGCGCCAGCCTGTGTCATCGACTAAGTGCAGGTGCAACTTGTTGATTTTAAGCATTGCTGCGATGTCGATTAATTTCAGCAAATCGCTTTTTGGCAAGAAATTACGAGCTACATCGACCATCAGGCTGCGGTAGCCGAAGCGTGGGCTGTCCTCGATTTGCATCACAGGCACTTGCCAAGTGGTGTGTGGTTGTAATTGGCTACTGTCGAATGCGGCAGGGAGCAACTGTCGTAATGTTTGCAGGGCATAGAAAAATCCTGCCGTGTCGGCAGCTTTGATGCTGATGCCGTTTGTCGTGATGTCGAGGTTATAACCTTCGGGTGGAAGTGTCGTGTCGGTCGATAATACTATGTCGCCCTCGGAGTCGATGCCGATTGCTGGCAAGAAACCTGCGGTTTGGCCAAAGTGGCTTGCAAACAATTGGGCAGCCTTGAGTTGCTGGGCATTTTCGACGGCGATTTTGGTGCTACCGTCAAATGTGAAGAAGCCTTCACCCATGGTAGCTGACTTGGGCGCAGGAATAACAGTCACTGTTGCAGCCCAGGTGAGCAGGCTGCAACAGATAGCTGTAAACGTCGTTAAAAATAGGCGTTTCATTTCGTTTTATATTTCTTCGTTAATTGGATATTTTTCGAGTATGGGGTCGGCATATTCTATTTGTAACCGCTTGAGTTCCTTCATCAGTTCCTTGGTGATTTCTTCGGTCCCAGGCTGGCCATATATGTTGTTCATTTCATGAGGGTCGGCTTGCAAGTCATACAGTTCCCACTCGTCGATGTCGTTGTAGAAATGTATGAGTTTGTAGCGGTCGGTGCGCACTCCATAGTGGCGTTTCACCATGTGTTCGGCAGGGTATTCATAGAAGTGGTAATATAGCGAGGTGCGCCAGTCGGCCGGTTGCTCGCCACGCAGCAGAGGCACGAGCGACATGCCCTGTATGTCGTCTGGTATAGGTGCACCTGCCAGTTGTAGGAATGTCGGTGCATAGTCGATGTTTTGTACCAACTGCGGTATGTCGCCACGCTTGTCGTATCCCTTTGGCAGGCGCATGATTAGAGGCGTGTGCATCGACTCTTCATACATGAATCGCTTGTCGAACCATCCATGCTCGCCCATATAGAAGCCTTGGTCGGAGGTATATACCACCAGAGTGTTGTCGAGCAAGCCTTTTTCTTCAAGGTAGTCGAGTATGCGTCCCACGTTGTCGTCGAGCGATTTCACCACCTTGCTGTAGTCACGCATGTAACGCTGATATTTCCATTCGGCCAGTTCCTTGCCTGTCAGTTTGCGGGCATAGAAGTCTGCGGCTATTGAGTCGTAGAAGGCATCGAACGCCTTGCGGTCGGCTTCGTCCATGCGGCCCACATATTTTTCGTAGGTTTCTTTCAGGCGCGAAGTCTTGTCCTTGCCGTTCATCTTCAGGTCGTAAATCAGGTCCATGTCCTTGTATATGCTCATCTCTTGAGCGGCAGCTGCCGGCCGGCCTGCATAATCGTCATAGAAGTTTTCGGGCAGGGCATACGTGCTGTCCTCATATTCGTGCAGGTACTTGATTTCGGGCAGCCAGTTGCGGTGGATTGCCTTGTGGTGGATAAACAGGCAGAATGGCTTTTCTTTGTCGCGCTGGTTTTCCATCCAGTCGATACTCATGTCCGATATTATGTTGGTCAGGTATCCGTGGCGTTGGATGGTGTCGTTGTTCATTGTTATGAAGTCGGGATTGTAGTAATCGCCTTGTCCAGGCACTATTTCCCAGTAGTCGAAACCAGTAGGGAGGCTTTCCAAGTGCCATTTGCCGACAATAGCTGTCTGGTATCCGGCTTGTTGCAGCAGTTTTGGCATGGTCTGTTGCGAGCCGTCGAACACGCAGGTGGTGTTGTCGGTGAAGCCGTTGGCGTGGCTATGCTTGCCAGTGAGCATGCAAGCCCTGCTGGGCCCGCTAAGCGAGTTGGCAACGAAACTGTTGGTGAAACGCACGCCGTCACGAGCGATGCGGTCGAGGTTTGGAGTTTGGATAAATCGGCTTCCATAGCAACTCATCATTTGTGCCGTGTGGTCGTCAGTCATGATGTAAACTATGTTCAGCGGTTTTGATTCTTCTTTGGCTTGTTGGCACGAAGTCGCAATGCCGGCCAAAGTGCTTGCTCCGATTACTGTAAATAGGGCTTTTGGGTTGAAATTGTGCATATTAAAGTTTTAGGCATTATTAGGTTTGTAAAAAAACATACAAGCAATTGTACAAATGTACGTATTTTTTCGGTTAACTCATAGCGACAGAGCTAATTTATTAATATTGTTGATTTTTAAGGCTGGGTGTTTTCGTGTTGTTAGACGCTTTTACACTGTGATGTGGCGGTCTAATAGGCGGTGCTTGACGACGAGGCGTAGGCGGTCGGGAAGAATGGCGACGGCAACGATGGCGATGCGGTTGAGTAGCCCGTTGACATATTGCCGTTTACGCTTGAACAGGCGTTTCAGCGCGCCGCGAACGAAACGTTGCGGCGTGGCCAATGCTCCAATGCGTATTCCCAACCGTTGCAACTTGTGTGGCAGTCCGAACAGGTCGGTGGCTATCCCCCCCGGGCATGCGGCCATGACGGTGATTCGGTCGTCGGCAAGCTCCACGTTGAGCGAGCGTGAAAACACTCTCATATAGGCCTTTGTGGCACTGTACATGGCAATGCCGGGCATCGGCATCCAGCACGACATCGACGACATGTTGAGTATGTAGCCGTGGCAGCGGCGCTGCTTCATATCGATGGCAAATGTGCGGCACAGGTGTGTCACGGCCTTGATGTGCAGGTCGATGAACAGGTCGATACGTTCGGGGGCGGTGTCGGCGATTGTGCTGAACGAGAATATGCCGGCATTGTTGATGAGGATATTGACATTGTAGCCATTTTCGTGGCAGTAGTCGAGTAGCCGGGTGTCGGCACCCGGTTGCGACAAGTCGGCGAAGAAGGTGGGGAATATACCGTCGGGATTTAATGCTGCCAGTTCGGTGGCCGTCTGTGTCAATTCGTCTTTCTGGTTGCTCACCGACAGCACATTATGCCCCATCCGTGCGAGTTGCCTTGCAAATTCTCGCCCTATGCCCGACGATGCGCCGGTGACAAGTGCTATTGTAGTTGTGTCATTTTGCATTGCGGCGTTCGATTCGTTCTATTTCGCGTGTCAGGCATGGCGGCAGGTCGGTGAGGTGCTTGTGGCATGCCATTTCGAGCGAGTACATGCGTGCGATGCAATAGTTGGAGTGTGTGCAGCCGCAGCGTTCCTCGCCAGCAGCCATGCGGTTGACGAAATCGGGTTCGTTGAGCAAGGCCCGGGCCATCTGCACGGCCTCGAAGCCGCAGTCGAGTACATGCTCGATGCCCTGCCGCGACACGCAGCCGCCCACGTAAATCAGCGGCAATTTCACATTGCGGCGCACTTGCAATGCGTCGTCGAGGAAATATAGGTCGCTGTAAGGCTCGTTTTTTATCATCATTTTGCCAAACATTCTCACGCCATACTTGAGCCACCAACAGTCCATGTAATGCGTCATTGTGCGTATGGGCATCTCTCCGCGCATCACATACATCGGGGCCCGGCTCACGAAACCTCCGCTCAGTACCAATGCGTCGGCACCTAATTGTTCCAGTTCCTGGGCTATGCTTATTCCTTCGGCAATGTCGTTGCCCCCTTTGAAGCCGTCGCGCATGTTGGTTTTGGCCACTACGGCCACTTGTCCGCCGGCTGCGCGCATCACTTGCTCCATGCACAGGCGCATGAAATTCATGCGCTTGTCGAGGTCGCCGCCCCAGCGGTCGCGGCGGTGGTTGGTGTAGGGTGATAGGAATTGGCTGATGAGGTAGCCATGTCCGGCATGGATTTCCACGCAGTCAAATCCAGCATCGATTGCGAGCTTTACCGCCGTGCCGAAGTCGGCTGCCACCTGCCTGATTTCGTCCTCGTCCATCCCGTGCACGAATGTGGGCGAATACATGTTGAAGCCGCTCGATGCCGAGATGGGTGTGCGCCCGGCAGTCGAACGGTGCGACATGTTGCCGCAGTGCCCGAGTTGGATGGCCGCTTTTGCCCCGGTTTGGTGTATTGCGTCGGTCAGCTGGCGCAGCTCGCCAACGATTTCGGGGCGAATCCACAGCTGGTTGTCAAACGACAATCCGCTTTGGTTGACCGAGGCGTATGCTATCGTTGTCATTCCCACGCCGCCATTGGCGACCGACAGGTGGTAGTCGGCAAGCATCTTTGATGGACGATGGCCGGGACACATGTTCTCGAATGCCGCCGAGCGGATTGTGCGGTTGCGCAGCGTCAGAGGCCCGATGTGGGCTGGTGTGAATATTTTGCTATTTATTTGAGTCATGGTCAATATATGTATGGTATGATGCGGTGTAATTTCAATCGGGTAAATTCGTCGCCGAATTCTTGCGTGTAACGCTTGTATATTTGTTCGGCACGTGGTGCGAGGTTGGCAAAGGTCCACAAGGCGAATACCGCTCCAGCCCACGACCACGTGAGCAGGGCAAATCCCGTCCATTCAAGCAGTTCGCCGAAGTAGTTTGCGCTCGACACGTAGTTGAACATTCCTCCACGTGGCAAGTAGTGGCGGTTGTCGCCGGGGCGGCGCAAGTTGCGTATTATGCTGTCGCTGTTGATATTGATAGCCATTCCCATGAAAAATACCGTCACACCGGCGACAAACTGCGGCGTGAATAGCCACCCGATGTCGTAGCTGTCGGCAGGTGACAGGTAAAACAGCCATCCTCCCTGCATCACAGCATTAAGCACGTTGAAGATTACACCCATCACGATGATTGACAGCGGCATGAGGCTTTTGCCCTTGATGAAAAATGGGAAAATGAATGCGCGCTGGAAGTAATGCAGCTGGAAAAGGGCAAAAATCACCAGCGGAACAGGCTGGAATTGCCTGTCGCTGAAGCACCAAAGCACGCACATGGCAATGAACACCGGTGCTTCCATCAGCACCCACCCGATGCGGTTGTCGATTGACGGCCCCCATCGGCGGGTGTACATCATGCCGTAACCTGCATTCACGAAATGCAGTGCCACATACACCACCACGGCCGTGGCAGCCATGGCGGCAAGGAAAATGTTGAATGTGCCTATATCGTGCAGCATCGTGCCAAAAAATTATCGTTTCGCAAAAATACGAAAATAATCACTAATCTGTAATTGGTAAAGCTGCAAAACTTTTCGGATGTTATAACCACAAATATGATGACTGATTTGGGAATATAGAAATTGTTTTTGAATTTTTTATCCGATGGTTTGAGATGGATATTCGAGGCTGTTTTGTGGGTGACTGCCTATTTTGATTTATCCTCATGTGGATTGAGGGTATGAAAAAAGCCCCGAGGCATGTCGGAGCTTTTGTGGTGCAAATCTTTGAAATGTCGAGGTTCAATATTGCTTTGGCGGAGTGAGGGGGATTCGAACCCCCGATGCGCTTTTGACGCATACACGCTTTCCAGGCGTGCCTCTTCAGCCACTCGAGCATCACTCCTATGGCCTGTTTGCCGCAGCAGCGGCAAAACGGCGCACAAAGATAGCAACTTGCCGTGAAAGGGCAAAATTTAATCGCTAAAAATCGCGTGGACAACTGCACGTGCGGTTACATGCGGCTATACGATGACGCCTTGCAGGTAGTGCATGAGCGTGCTGCTGACAGCGGTGTAGATTACCATGCCGATGATGTCGTTGGTGATGCTTATGAACGGGCCTGTGGCAAGTGCTGGGTCGATTTTTAAACGTTCGAGCGTCAACGGCACGAGAGTGCCGAAGATTGATGCAAATATGACAACTGAGAACAGCGACACCGACACGGCTATGGTGGTGATGCGTCCCGGGTCGTCGAGGAAGAAACAGTTGTAGCAGAATACCAGCAGCGATATGATTGAAGCGTTGATAAGTCCCACGCCGATTTCCTTGCCTATCTGCTTGGCTGCGTGCTTGATGTCGAGGCTGCCGTTGGCAAGGCCTTGCACGACGATTGCCGACGACTGTATGCCCACATTCCCGCCAGTGCCGCCGATGAGCGGAATGAACAGTGCCATGGCGGGATTGGTGGCGAAACCGTCTTCAAAGTTGTTGAGGATTACCGAGTTGACAAGTCCGCCAATCATTCCGATTAGCAGCCACGGCAGTCGGGCTTTGGTCTGGGTGAGGAGGTTGTCGTTGGTTTCCACGTCGGTAGAGATACCCGATGCCAATTGGTACTCACGTTCGCTCTGTTCGCGCACTTGGTCCATGATGTCGTCAACTGTTATGCGCCCCACGAGTCGGCCGATTGAATCGACTACCGGCATTGCCACGAGGTTGTATTTCTCGAAGTCGAGGGCTACCTCCTCGATGGGGGTGTCGGTCTTGACGGCGATGGGGTCGGTTACCATCACGTGCTTGATTTTCGACACCGACGGGTGGGTAATCATCTTTTTCAGTGGGAACACGCCCTTGAGGCGGTTGTCGTTATCGACGACATACACATAGTATATTTCGTCCATTTCCTCGGCTTGCATCCTCATCTGTTTCATGCACTCGGGCATGCTCCAGTTTTCGTTCACCACAATCATCTCTGTACCCATCAATCCGCCGGCGGTGTCGTCGTCGTATTTGAGCAGGTCGATGATGTCGCCCGCCTGTTCCACGTCGTCGATGTGAGAGATTACTTCGTCGCGGTCTTCTTCGTCAAGTTCTTGTATAAGGTCAACGGCATCGTCTGAGTCTAAGTGTTCCAGTTGCTTTGCGATGTCCTCGTTGGGCATGTGTTCGAGCAGCTCCTTACGGTCGTCTTCGTCTAATTCCATCAGCACTTCGGCTGCGGTTTCTTCGTCGAGCAACTTGTTGAGGAATTCGGCCTCGTCGGTTTCAAGGTCGTGGTATAGTTCGGCAATGTCGGCTGGGTGCAGGTCGGCAAGCAGCTCACGGGCTTTTGCGACGTCGCCGGCAGCGATGATGTCTTTTACTTGCTGCAAATATTCATCGGAGTATTCTTTCATAGATGTTCTCGGTTTTAATTGGCCCACAATGCAGCAGCAGCCAGTGTGGGCATGGTGTTACAAAAAAAGATAATTCTCTCGTTGGGCGTGAGGTGCGTAGTGTGTCCTCCCTCGCGGGTGGCAAGCACCTGGCAAGTCACGGCACAGAGCGGCTGGCGGCGACTATGCGTGTCAGTTCCACGAATTGCTCCACCCCTAATTGTTCGGGCCGCAAGGCAAGCAATGGAGCCGCTTGCGCAGGCGGCGCAGGCAGCAGTGGCTTCAGCGAGTTGCGCAATGTCTTTCGCCGTTGCCCGAATGCAGTTTTCACTACGGTCTTGAACAGGGTTTCGTCGCAGCCGAGCGACGTGGTGGAATTACGTGTGAGCCTGATTACGCCCGATTTCACTTTTGGCGGAGGGTCAAATACATTTTCATCGACAGTGAACAGGTACTCGATGTCGTACCAAGCTTGCAGCAGAACCGACAATATTCCGTAGGTCTTTGACCCGGGAGGTGCGGCGATGCGTTGTGCCACCTCGCGCTGCAGCATTCCGCTGCAACATTCCACTTGGTCTTTGTAGTCGAGGACCTTGAAGAATATTTGCGAGGATATGTTGTAGGGATAATTGCCTATGATGCAGAATTTGCTGTCGCCATACAGGGCTTTCAGGTCGATTTGCAGGAAGTCGGCGGCTATGACATCGAGCGTGGGGAAATACTTGTGCATGTAGGCAACCGATTCCCCGTCGAGTTCCACCACCTTAAGGTCGTGACATTCGGCCATGAGGAATTTGGTTAGAACGCCCATGCCCGGACCCACTTCAAGCAAAGGTAGGTTTTTGTGTTGCGACATGGTGCCGGCAATGCGCTGGGCTACTGCCAGGTCGGTCAGGAAGTGCTGTCCGAGCGATTTTTTAGCTTTAACCTGTTGTTGCATTGTCACAATGTTTTTTACGTTTGAATTTGTAGAATCGTTTTATTTCCCCTGATGTAAAAGCTATAATCCAATAATTTGGCGTATCTTTGCACCGCCGTACAAAGGTAATGCTCCGAGGAGAGAAAAACAAGCAAAACGGGGCATAAATCGCGTGTCGATGTTGCGAAACGGCCATTTTAGAATTGTGAAACTCATGCAGCAAGAAGTTAAAAAGATTATTTCCAACGTGTTTAAGCTCGCCTTGTCGATAGCGATAGGTGTCGGGCTGTTTTATTTTTTATATACCAATGTAGATATGGCCCAAATGCGCAGCGTGCTGAGGGAAAATGTCAACTATCTGTGGTTTGTGCCTGTCGTCGTGGTGAGCATTTTCAGCCACATATTCAGGGCTTGCCGCTGGCGGCTGCAGTTGAGGGCTATAGGTGTAGATGCACCGTTGAGTGCGCTCATCAATTCTATTTTCGGCACGTATGCTGTCAACCTCATTTTTCCGCGCCTCGGCGAAGTGTGGCGCACTGGCTATATAGCCAACAGGCAAAAGGCGTCGTTCACGGCTGTGCTTGGGTCGATGGTCGCCGACCGGCTTAGCGACACGGTCACAGTGCTGTTGCTGACTGTTTTCACTTTCTTCATAGCCCGTGGGGCATTCTTGTCGTTCCTCGATACCTATCCACAGATTAAGGACGGGTTGTGGAACGTTATGGTGTCGCCGTGGTTGTGGTGCGGCATCGTGTTGTGTGTCGCTGCCATTGTGTGGCTGTTCACGAGCAAGACTCAGAACAAGGTGATTAAAAAAGTGAAATTGATGGTCGCCAATTTGTGGGATGGCTTTTCGGCTATCGGCCGCATGGATGGCAAGTGGCAATTTTTGGGCTACACGGTGCTGATATGGGGCTGTTATTTCATGCAGCTGTATATTGCGACATACGCCTTCTCATTCACCGACAGCATCGGGCTTAAAGCGACTCTCGTGCTGTTTGTGCTCAGCAGCATCGGCATGGGCATACCCACCAACGGCGGGCTTGGCTCGTGGCACATAGCCATCATATTCGGCTTGTCGCTCTACGGCGTAGGGCGTTTCGACCCTGCAAATTTCGACCCTCAAGCATCGGCATTCGCCATGCTCGTGTGGGGTGTGCAAGCGGCGTTGCTCATAGTGCTGGGCATATATTCGTTCGCTTATATGGCCATCGACCGCCGTCGCATAAAGAGCGGCAAAGTGGTGGTGCGAACAAGTGGAAGTGGCATGAAATTGTAATTTTATAATAGGGTCTGCCATTATGCGTGAAGATAATGAGTATAACGATTATTTCGACGATACCGCCGATGATGAGGCGCAGGGGCAGTCGTCGATAGTGTCTGGACAAGGAACTGAAGTGACTGGGAATCATGGCGGACAAGATGAACGGCGGCCAGAAGGAGGTAGACGCGGCAACTGGTTGCGTAAGGCTGTCGCGGTGCTTGTGACCGTGGCTGTTGTGACCGTGGCGTTATGGGCATGGGTGATATATTGGGTTCCTTATGTCATCGAGGCTCAAGAGCGAGGCGTCATAGTGGAATTGCGCAAGGAGGGGCTGATATTCGACACCTACGAGGGGCAGATGGTCACCGACCAACGCCTTGCCGGTGCGGCATACAAGCGTGATTTCTTGTTTTCGGTCGAAGACGATTCCCTTGCCCACGAAATCATGGAACTGAAATTCACAGGCAAGATGGTGACGCTTACTTATAAGGAATATCGTGGAGCCTTACCTTGGCGTGGTAAATCCAAGATAATTGTAACTGACTGCAAGGTTCAGTGACAAAAAATACGCATACCGAGTGTAATAAATTGGTGTGATTATACGTTATATATGCAAATCTGCACAAAACTTGCATACCGCGCGGGTATGAAGATAAAATTGTATGGAGCTAAAAAGATGAAAAACTTATGAAACGGAAAATTAAAGCAATAGGGATTATTTTTGGTGTTACGGCATTAATTGCCGCATTATACTTTGGCATAGCACAATTGATTGAGAATCATATAGCTTCGGAGCTTGTCGGCGGCTCGGCTTCGGTCGTGAACGAGCCTGTGACAGCGTTTCCCGAGGCCAACGACAGCCTTCAGCCTCCACTCGGCGCCCTCCTTCCAGTATAAATTATTGTGTTGTTTTATGGGTTTAGCAAAACGTTAAGGTGTTTAATATATGTGTACTTTTTTTCGTGTTGGGGGTGATGATGTTGAAAAATGAAGCAAATAAGACAAATTTTGTGTAAAAGATTTGCATCATTGGATATTCCTGCATAACTTTGCCGTACTAAACAAAGAAAAGATGAGCTTATGAACGCGCTGTCTTCCATTACCGTTATGCTATCTGCTGCATTGCACGTCGTCCTATCGATTAGCGTCGTGGCAATTGTCGTGGATATTTTGCGGTGAGCAATGGAGGATGCAGCACGTACATCGGTCGTGAATAACATAATTAACAAATTATACATAAAAGACCTTTCCTCCACGAGATAATCAGGTTGGCGGAAAGGTTTTTTTGTTCATTATAATAAAAAAGTATATGAGTATTCCATTGAGAAGTGCCATATCGACACAAGGTCGCCGCATGGCAGGGGCGCGGGCATTGTGGCTCGCCAACGGCATGAAGCCCGGACAGATGGGCAAACCAATCATCGCCGTCGTCAACTCGTTCACCCAGTTTGTGCCGGGGCATACGCATTTGCACGAGGTCGGACAAATGGTGAAACGCGAAATCGAGCAGTTGGGTTGTTTTGCCGCCGAGTTCAATACCATTGCCATCGACGACGGCATAGCCATGGGGCATCAGGGGATGTTGTATTCGTTGCCGTCACGCGACTTGATTGCCGACAGCGTGGAATACATGGTCAACGCCCATTGCGCCGACGCTATGGTGTGCATAAGCAACTGTGACAAAATAACACCTGGAATGCTCATGGCTGCAATGCGGTTGAACATTCCTGCAATCTTCGTTTCGGGCGGTCCGATGGAGGCCGGCCACATAGGCGAGCGTGCACTCGACCTTATCGACGTGATGGTAGATGCCGCCGATGAAGCCATCGACGACAAGACAATCGCCGACGTGGAGTGCTGTGCCTGTCCGACGTGTGGCTCTTGTTCGGGCATGTTCACAGCCAATTCCATGAATTGCCTTGTTGAGGCCATCGGGCTGGGTTTGCCGGGCAATGGCACCATCGTTGCGACGCATACCAATCGCCTTGCCCTTTTCAAGCGAGCTGCCGCGCTGATTGTGGAGAATTGCCATAAATATTACGACGAGGGCGACACGAGCGTGTTGCCGCGCAGCATAGCAAGCAGGCAGGCGATGCTCAATGCTATGACTCTCGACATTGCCATGGGCGGAAGCACCAACACTGTGCTGCACCTGCTTGCCGTAGCCAACGAGGCCGAGGCCGATTTTACAATGGCCGATATTGATGCGTTGTCTAAGCGCACGCCTGTGTTGTGCAAAGTGGCACCAAATTCAAAGTACCACATTGAAGATGTCAACCGCGCTGGCGGCATAATGTCAATCATGGGCATACTTGCCAACAACGGATTGATTGACACATCGTTGCGGCGCGTCGATGGGCTGACGCTTGGCGAGGCTATCGACAAGTATTCAATCGGGGGCGCGAAATTCGACATCAATACTGCATGGTTGTGGCGCAGCGCACCTGCCGGAGTGAGGTCGGTGACACTTGGCGGACAAGAAAATTATTACAAAGAGCTCGACACCGACCGGGCCAACGGGTGCATACGCGACTTTGAACACGCATACGTCAAGGATGGCGGACTTGCTGTGCTGCGTGGCAATATTGCCAAGGACGGCTGTGTGGTGAAAACTGCCGGCGTCGATGAGAGCATATTCCACTTCCGCGGACGTGCCAAGGTGTTTGAATCGCAAGAAGATGCCGTCGATGGCATACTCGGTGGCAAGGTCGTAGCTGGCGACGTGGTAGTAATCATCTATGAAGGGCCCAAGGGTGGCCCGGGAATGCAAGAGATGCTTTACCCGACCTCATACATAAAATCGCGCCATCTGGGCAAGGAGTGTGCACTGATTACCGACGGGCGTTTCTCGGGCGGCACTTCGGGGCTGTCGATTGGACACATTTCGCCCGAGGCTGCACGGGGTGGCAACGTGGGTTTGCTGCGCGATGGCGACATTATCGACATCAACATACCCGAGCGGAGCATAAACGTGTTGCTAAGCGACGAGGAATTGGCGGCACGGCGCAGCGAGGAGGAAGCCAAGGGAAAGGATGCTTTCAAGCCCACAAAGCGCAACCGTGTGGTGTCGAAAGCGTTGCAGGCCTACGCCTCGATGGTGACATCGGCCGACCGTGGTGGCGTGCGAGAATAATTGAAAAAGGAAAATAAACGATATATAGATATGAATGAAATGATTTCAGGAGCCGAGGCATTGGTGCGTTCACTGATTGCCGAGGGTGTCGATACTATTTTCGGCTATCCCGGTGGCGCCATAATCCCAGTGTTCGACTGCCTGTATGACTATAAGGAGCAGTTGCACCACATATTGATGCGCCACGAGCAGGGTGCAGTGCATGCCGCTCAAGGCTATGCCCGCATCTCAGGCCGCACGGGAGTAGTTGTCGTCACATCGGGGCCGGCCGCGACCAATGTAATAACGGGATTGGCCGATGCCATGATGGACAGCACGCCGCTGGTGGTAATAACTGGGCAAGTGGGCAGCGAATTGCTTGGCTCTGACGCATTCCAGGAAACCGACGTGATAGGCATCACGCAGCCCATCACTAAGTGGAGCTACCAGATACGCAATGTCGAAGATTTGCGCTGGGCTGTGCCGAGGGCCTTCTACATAGCTTCCAACGGTCGCCCTGGTCCTGTGGTACTCGACTTCGCCAAGAATGCGCAATGTGCCAAAATGGAGTGGCGCGGGTACAAGAAATGCCACTTCGTGCGCACCTACGAGCCGTCGCCCGCGATTTCGGAATATGATGTGGACACGGTTGCGCACATGATTGATGCCGCCCAACGTCCACTCATAATTTCGGGGCATGGCGTGGAAATAGCAAGGGGCGAGGTCGAGCTGGCAAGGCTTGCCGAGAAGGCGCAAATACCTGTGACAACCACCTTGCTGGGGTTATCGACTATTGTGGCCGACTCGCCACTGTTCAAGGGCATGGTGGGTATGCACGGCAATGTGGCCGCCAATGTGGCCATTGGCGAGTGCGACCTGCTTGTGGCCGTCGGAATGCGTTTCGACGACCGTGTGACTGGCGACCCAAAGCACTTTGCGACACAAGCCAAGATTGTGCATATCGACATCGACTCGTCGGAATTTGGGAAAATAATCAAGCCGACGGCAACAATACATGGCGATGCACGTGCTGCATTGGCAATGCTTGCCGACAGGGTGGCTGTGGCCCGTCATGACGAGTGGCTTGCAAGCTTTGACAAGGCTTGGCAAGTGGAAAACGAGAAAGTGGTTGGTCCGGAGTTGGACGACACAAGTCGCATTACCATGGGGCGCGTGGCCCGCAAGGTGGCCGAGGCTGCCGGCAAGGGGGCAGTGCTTGTGACCGATGTTGGGCAGAATCAAATGCTTTCGGCTCGTTATTTCAAGTACACGGCTCCGCGCAGCATCATCACTTCGGGCGGATTGGGTACGATGGGATTTGGTCTGCCGGCGGCGATTGGTGCCAAAATCGGCGACCCGAGCCGCACTGTGTGCTTCTTCACCGGCGATGGCGGATTGCAGATGACGGTCGAGGAATTGGGCGTGATTTTGCAACACGGCGTGAATGTGAAAATCATTTTGCTTAACAATAATTTCCTGGGTATGGTGCGCCAGTGGCAAACGCTGTTCTACAACCGCCGTTTCTCCGAAACGCAACTTGTGAACCCCAATTTTGTCATGCTTGCCAACTCATACGGTATTCCTGCCGAAGATGTGGAAACACTTGGCCAACTCGATGGGGCAGTGGAGCGCATGTTGGCACACGATGGCGCGTACCTGCTCAACATCAACATCGACCCCGAGGAGCTGGTTTATCCAATGACTCCCGCCGGTGCGCCGATTAGCACCATTCTGCTCAACAAGGATGAGAAATATGAACATTAATGCCGCTGCTATGGAAGAGAACAACAATAAAGAGCTGTTTACCGTGACGGTTTTCTCGGAAAACCGCGTGGGGTTGCTCAACCAAATATCTATCATTTTCACACGTCGCAAACTGAACATCGAATCGCTGTCGGTGTCGCCGTCGTCAATTCAAGGTGTGCACAAGTTCACTATCACCACGATGGCCGACGAGCCGACCATTGCCAAGCTCGTGATGCAAATCGAGAAGCGCATCGATGTGCTTAAATCGTTTTATTACCGCGACGACGAGATTGTGTACCAGGAAATCGCCCTGTACAAAGTGCCGACTGTGGAGCTGCTCGAAGAGAAAAACCTCGAAGATATTATCCGCAGGCACAATGCCCGAATACTCGAAATCACCCGTGAATACACTGTGATTGAAAAGACTGGACATGACGATGAAACCACGGCACTGTTTGAGGAACTCAAGCGGTATGACATCAGGCAATTCGTGCGCAGCGGAAGGGTGGCAATCACCAAGTCGCCGCACGAGTATGTGACAATGTATATCGACGAACGTGCTCGCCGCAAGGAGGAGGTGGAACGATGCTTGAACGGCGAATAACCGAGGAGAACGGCGTTTATACGCACGAATTCTTTCTGGCTGCCGGCGAATGCAATGCCGAGAGCCTGATGCCGCTGCCATTGCTCGTCAACCGCCTCATAAGGGTTGCCACCGAACATGCCAATGCCATGAACGTCGGTTATGAGCGGTTTGCCCCCGAAGGTCGAGGCTGGGTGCTTGCCAAGCTCGCCATCGAGATGAAGCGTTATCCGCAGGTTAACGACAATTATACACTGCAATCGTGGATTGAGGAAGCAAGCCGACTGCTGTCGTACCGCAATTTCGCCATATATCGCAATGGCGAGGTCATAGGTTATGTGCGTTCGGAGTGGGCTATGATTGACATGAACACCCGCAAGATGTGCGAATTGTCAACGGTGGCCGAACTTGAGTCGAGCGCACGCCCCGATGTGCCTTGCCCCATAGCACCACCGATGCGGCTGCGACCTGTGGGTAATGGAGCAAGGAGCAATGTTTACACATTCGGTTACTGCGACGTGGATTTCAACCGCCATGTCAACACTGTGCGGTATATCGAACGGCTTATGGACCAGTGGCCCATAGAACATTACGACCGTTACGTGGTGTCGCGCTTCGACATAGCGTTCATGCGTGAATGCCTTTACGGCGCGACGGTGAAAGTGGTGGTTGACGACACCGACGTGCACGACTGCCGTGCCGAAATTGTCGATGGCACAACGGTACATTGCCGCGCAAGGTTTGGATTTACTGAGAAACTGTTTTGAAATTTTACAGAAATAGTTTTATATTGAGTTCTTTGTTCATGTTTTGAGTGTCTTTTCGGCCGTTTTCGATTGTTTTTTTCGACGTTTAGCTTGCTAAACTTACTCAAAAAACAATCAAAACCGCCTCGAAAATCCATCTCAAACCATCGAACAAAAATTTCAAAACAGTTTCTGAATTAAAACAATAATAGTTTATCATAATTAATAATTTATGGCAATTTTGAATTTTGGCGGTGTTGACGAGAAAGTAGTCACCCGCGATGAATTTACACTTGAAAAAGCAAGGGAAGTGTTGAAGGACGAAACTATAGCCGTTATCGGTTATGGTGTGCAAGGACCGGGTCAGTCGCTAAATTTGCGCGACAACGGCTTCAAGGTGATTGTCGGGCAACGCAAGGAAAGCAAGACGTGGGACAAGGCCGTGGCCGATGGCTGGGTGCCTGGTGAAACACTTTTTGAAATCGAGGAGGCTGCAAAACGTGCCACGATTATCGAATACCTGCTCAGCGATGCTGCCCAGATAGCTCTATGGCCTACAATCAAAAAGCACCTGACTGCAGGCAAAGCACTCTATTTCTCGCACGGTTTCGGCATAACTTACAGCGAACGCACAGGCATCGTTCCGCCCAAGGATGTTGACGTAATCATGGTTGCTCCCAAGGGGTCGGGCACATCGTTGCGCACCATGTTCCTGCAAGGTCGCGGCATCAATTCCAGCTATGCCGTTTACCAAGATGCCACTGGCCGTGCTCTCGACCGTTGCTTGGCACTGGGCATCGGCGTTGGTTCGGGCTATCTGTTTGAAACCACTTTCAAGCGCGAAGTGTATAGCGACCTCACTGGCGAGCGCGGCTCGTTGATGGGTGCAATACAGGGCTTGCTGCTTGCACAATATGAAGTGCTGCGCGAGAACGGCCACACTCCGTCGGAGGCATTCAACGAAACTGTCGAGGAACTCACGCAGTCGCTCATGCCGCTTTTTGCAGCAAAGGGTATGGACTGGATGTATGCCAACTGCTCGACTACGGCACAACGCGGCGCACTCGACTGGATGGGCCCGTTCCACGATGCAATCAAGCCGGTTATGGAAAAACTCTATGAAAGCGTCAAGACTGGCAACGAGGCACAAATCTCAATCGACACCAACAGCCAGCCCGACTACCGCGAGAAACTGAATGCCGAACTCAAGGCTCTGCATGACAGCGAAATGTGGCGCACTGGCGAAACAGTCCGCCGTCTGCGCCCCGAAAACAACTAATCGGAGCAATATCACGAAATTCAAGAGCTGCGTCAACCGTCGCAGCCCTTGTCGTATATAAGGGGCTGTATCATGATTGCAAATACATTTACTTTTGTTGTAGCCGTCATATCATGGCTGCTCGATGATAGCTCGAATGCAATCGTAATATGTTGTAAATGTGGTAGTAACGAGCCGCCATGATATGACGGCTCTACACAATGGTCTGCCTATAATTGCTTATTATTTCAGATATTGCTAATTTTGATACACCCTCTACGCATAATGAGCTAAATTAGTCATAATTAAAAACAACAGGAGCGAGGCACCACCTCGCTCCTGTTGTTTTATAGAGATTGTTGCGGTTTTATCCGAGGAAACCAAGGAGTACACCGGCGGCTACTGCCGAGCCGATTACACCAGCCACATTCGGACCCATAGCGTGCATGAGCAGGTAGTTAGACGGGTCGTATTTCAATCCCATGTTGTTGGATATACGAGCCGACATAGGCACTGCCGACACGCCGGCGTTACCGATGAGCGGGTTGATTTTCTTGTCCTTGCTCAGGAACAGGTTGAAGAATTTCACAAAGAGTACGCCCGAAGCCGATGCGATGACGAATGCCATGAATCCGAGGGCGAAAATCAATATTGTTTCCTTTGTGAGGAATTCCGATGCCTGCGTTGATGCGCCCACTGTCAGGCCGAGCAGCATGGTCACAATGTCGGTGAGGGCATTGCTTGCCGTCTTGGCGAGGCGTGTAGTCACGCCGCTTTCACGCAGCAGGTTGCCGAAGAAGAGCATACCCAGCAGCGGAAGACCCGAAGGCACGAAGAAGCAAGTGAGCAGCAAGCCGAAAATCGGGAAGAGGATTTTCTCGTTCTGCGACACGGCGCGGGCCGGCTTCATGCGTATGAGGCGTTCCTTCTTGGTGGTGAACAGGCGCATGATTGGCGGTTGGATTACAGGCACGAGAGCCATGTAGGAATAGGCCGACACGGCGATTGCACCCATCAAGTTTGGAGCCAGCTTAGACGACAAGAAGATTGCCGTAGGGCCGTCGGCACCGCCAATGATGGCGATGGCGGCTGCTTGGTCGGGCATGAAGCCGAGCCACAGTGCCACCATGTAGGCACCAAATATACCAAATTGGGCAGCAGCACCCACAAGCATCAACTTGGGATTGGCGAGCAGTGCCGAAAAGTCGGTCATTGCACCTATGCCCAAGAAGATGAGCGGAGGATACCAGCCGGCGCGTACACCGTTGTACAGGATGTTAAGCACCGAACCCTCTTCGTAAATACCAATCTCGTTACCCATCTGGAATGGGATGTTTCCCACGAGTATGCCGAACCCGATAGGCACCAACAGCATAGGCTCGAAGTCCTTCTTTATCGCCAAATACATGAAGAACAAGCCCACGCATATCATTATGAGGTGCTCGTAGGTGACATTGTGGAAGCCGGTAAATTCCCAAAACTGTTGGAAATTACTGGTCAAGGATTGCGCTAAATCC
>CALUMJ010000041.1 GCA_944321715.1 uncultured Muribaculaceae bacterium
ACCTCCGTCTTTGAAGAACGCTCGTAAATAGCTTATTTCTAATGTATTCCTATCTTAATATCGTTTTTTTCGACAAAAAAGTGCATCATAATCGGCAATGTCGTAGGGGTATAAAAATAGCATATATGTAATCTTGTAGAGGGTGTATCAAAATTGCAAATACATTTACTTTGTTGTAGAGCCGTCATATCATGGCGGCTTGATGATAGCTTGAATGCAACCGTAATATGCTGTAAATGTGATAGTAACGAGCCGCCATAATATGACGGCTCTACATAATTGCCTGTCTGTAATTACTGGTTGTTTCAGACTTTGCAATTTTGATACACCCTCTACGGCGCGGTTCTTTCATTTAACCCGCATGGTTTTTATTTTGGCTCCTCTGCTGGGGCTGAATGTCGCTTCGTGGTGTTTATGGCATCGATGGCTGCTTCTATGGTGGGGTATTGGTTGTTGCCGTCGGTGGTCAGTTTTTCGGTTTTCAGGCGGTGTTTGCGTTTGCGCAGTGTGTTGTCGCTCACATTGAGCATGGCGCACAGGGCCGGGTTGTCGAGTCCGATTTTGATTAGGCAGCACAGCAACACGTCGTTGTCGTTCAGTGCCGGGTAAGCGTTTTTCAACTTTGCCGTAAAGCCGTCATAACAATCGTTTACTGCATCGATGAGTTCTTTTGTCTCGTTTTGAGAGAGCGGTTGAGGGGCAATTAGGCTTGTGGACTTCAGGTCAGAAATTCTTTTCTGCATCTTAATTACGACAGAATTTGAGAGCAACTGGCGTTTTTTCAGGTCGGCAATTAGGGCTTTGGCAGCTTCTAATTCCATGTTTTTATTCGAGATTTTTTCGGCCAGCTCCATTTCACGTTCGCTTGCGCATATTTGCTTCTTGATTAGCTCGCTCTCTTTTTGTTGCAAGCGGTTGAGGCTTTCGCTTTGCTGCTGTAAGGTGTCTTGCATCAGTTTTCGCCGTCGCGACAGCATTACGTATGCTGCGAATGCCAGCATCACTACAGCGATTATTATCCCCATTATAAAAATTTGACTTTTTTGCCGGCTTATTTTTAATTCTCTGTTTTCTCGTTCAATTCGTTCGGTGTTGTATTGCTTGTTGAGCTGGGCAATTTTGTCGTTTCGTAAGAATATGATGATATTTGTCAAACTTTGCGCATACGATTTGGCATATTCCGCAGCGCCTTTATAGTCGCCTTGCGCTTCACGCAACATATACATACACTCGTAATACAATTTGGTGCTTATCATGGTGGATGTATCACGCCCTTTCTCTATGTAATATTCTGCCGAATCAAGTTGGTTGGTAAGGACAAGCAATCTCCCCTTGAAATTAAAATTGCTCAAGGAATCTGCTTTGTCGGCATACCGGTCGTAAATTATAGCCTTGTCGATTTGTCGCAAAGCCTCGTAGTAATTCTTGGCTTTTGTATATATCGAGGATTTGCGCCCATACAGCATTGCCAAGTCGTTGTATGATTTAATCTTATTGGCCAATATTATGCCGCTGTCTATCTCAACAAACGCTTGCACATAATTGCTGGTTTCGCCGTAATTATAACTTAGCTCGCGTAGTCGGCTGATTATTTGAATGGTATCATTAGTTCTTTTTGCGTATTCCAATGATGTAATGAGCTTGGAAGTAGAAGTCTCGAAATCGCCTGCATCGCGCAATATTCGCCCCCACTCATACAGAATGAAACTTTTCGTCCAATAGTCATTAGTTCCCCTCGCAGCAAGTGACGCTTTGTGAATATAGCTTAATGTGGTTTCCTTCTTGCCAAGTTCCCTGTAAACCTGTGATGCGACAAGGTAGGCTCGTGCCTTCATTATGGAGTCGTTGCAGTTGGAGTAATAATCGAGTGCTGTCTTAACCAATGAATCGTTTTCTGCGAAGATGTAATTTCTGTATTTTGCTTGGGCATAGAGCAGGGCGAAGTAATGGTCTTTATTGATGGGGGCGTTGTTTAAGCTATCGAGTATTCGTAATGAAATTTCGGGGTGAGTGGTCATGCAACTGTCTGCAATCACTAAATTGTGGTCATGAACCTTAATTCCAGTTTCTTTATGCTGGCATGATATGCCGATTATCATAAGGGTTATGAATGTGGCTATGATAATTTTTAGTTTCATCGTGCTTTTTCTTGCGAAATTAATAAATATCGTCCACATTGCAAAACAAATTCGTTTTCTTATGTATTCTTTGGTAAAAAAAACATGATGTCACACTGACGGAACAGGTTGTACACAAAAAAGTTTGTGTAAATGAGATAATGTGTTTGTAACTAATTAGTTACTATTTTGTCATGTACACAAAATAAGTACAAAAAAATTTTTTTGGCCGCATCTTCAATTCTAATTTTACACTAAACAAATCGAAATAGAAGAAATATGAAGAATACTTCTAACCAAACACACAATCTTATGAGGATAAAAAGAATATTTTTGATGCTGGCGGTGGTGATGCTGTGCCTTCCGGCTGGTGCGAATGGGTTTGAGGAAGTCGAGAGGATGGTCAACTTGACGCTGCAAATAAGGCAGAGGCCGGGAACCGAACAGTTGTTGCGGGATTACTTTGAAAACAGTGGCTGCCAAAACGACACGGTATATGCCGTGCTATATGTGCCAAGTAATTGCCCACGTTGCGAGGTCTTTTTCATGAAGATGTTTTACAAGATGATGAAAAAGCATGAGGGGAACGAGATTGTCTTAATCGCCGCCTACCCATCGCCCAAGGCTGCTGCAAGGTATAACAGAAAAAATCAGTTCCCTGCCGATGTGTATATGTATGACACCACCCAGGTTTACGACAAGATATTCAACTTCAACATAGGTGTATTGTCGGTGCCATACGTCATGAAAATCGACCGCAAGAATGGACGCATGGTGGTGGGCGGGAATGCCGGACTGCTCAGTGATGAGTTTATCGAGCAACTGTTGGCCTACAACACGCCCATCGAAATGGTGGAATTTGCGAACAATGTTACCGAAGGCTGGGAAAACAGCGACATCACAATCGGAGAAATCGATGCCCCCGGGCTTGAGCAGGCCTGCGAATACAGGCTTGAGATGTCCGATGGCTATGCCGTATCGAGCGTTTACAGCATACCAAAATTCCACAAGCAATATTTCGTCTATAACGATAGGCTCGAATTTGCCGTGCTGCTCTTCGAGGCCGACGAGCGTAACAAGCTGTTGCGGCAGACTGCTGTAATCGAAGCCGACAGCACCGAACGGTACCGGTTCATCGAAATCCCCGAAAGGAAGTTCAAGCAGTAGGGCGATGTGTCGTATATCCCCCTTGAGCCCGATATTATCAACGACAGCACGGTTGCCGTGTCGTATTCGTTGCCAAACATAAAGTACATGAACGGAGATTCCACCAATCAGGGCTACTTTAACAAGGCATCGATGATTTTCCGTAATGCCGCCACTGGCGAGCGGCTGCCGATGGAATGGGACACCTACGACCCGTTTGCCACGAAGTATATGTATGGGCATTACACCACCACGCTGTATGGAGGGTACAAGATGGAGCATTGCTATAAACTCACTTGGCCCATGGAATATGAAAGGTGGGAATATGAGCATATAACGGAGCGAAACCCGTTTTGCGACGAGTTTTATGACACGCCCAACCCTATATTCGCAATCTTCGACCGCAAGACCGGACTGCCAGTCAAGCACATAGGGCAGCTTGAGATGTGCCAAAGGCGCAGCCGCACAGGGTATTATTATTCCAACTTCGAAGCCTGCGTATATGGCGACAAGGTGGCCTACACCAACGGCTACACGGGGCGGTGTATGTGTGCGACACGGCCGACATCGAAACCCCGTTGCGCCGCTATGTGGCATTCGAGATTGACACCGACGCTTTCCCGCCGCTCGACACGGCATCGTTTTACACCTACGAGCATGCCCGCCGCTACGACCGCTTCTTCACACGCTGCATCACGCAAATGGTGATGACCGATAGCACCATATATTGCCTTGTCAAGCACGGTGTGCCTCGCTTAGGCACCATGATGGCCGGCGACCGCTATGAAGTGATGGCCATCGACCGCGCGACCAGTTTAGTCGTTCGGCGCAAGTTCCCCACGGTCGGTGACGGCGAAACCTGCTTGGGATATGGCTTGCGGGAGAAGTACGACGGTACGGTGGCTCCGTTCGTTTTTTTGCGTGGCAAGGATGACACACCGTTGGTGAGGGAATACCGCACGTTCTGAGCCACTGGCGGCATTCAGCCCCAGCACCAAAATAGCATATCTGCCCCTCGTTAACCGCAATGTAATCTCCTGCTATATAATTAGTTATTATATGCTTCCTGTAGAGCCGTGGCGTGCCGCGGCTCTACATCTGTGTAATGCAATCGTGTAGGTTTTAGCTTATTTTGCAATAACCAAATGGCAATTTACGATAATTTTCGCTATCTTTATAAACTGAATAAAAAATTTGACTGACGATGGAAGTGAAAATAACCGATAACGACCGCAAATTCATGAAGATGGCTTGCGACCTTGCTGCAAAAAATGTTGACAATGGCGGCGGGCCTTTTGGTGCGGTAATAGTTAAAGATGGCAAAGTGGTAGCCACTGGGGTCAACACGGTGACAATCGACAACGACCCCACGGCCCATGCCGAGGTAAATGCCGTAAGGAACGCATGCCGTGCAGCCGCTAATTTCAAGCTCGACGGCTGCGACGTATATACATCGTGCGAGCCTTGCCCGATGTGCCTTAGTGCGCTGTATTGGGCGGGGGTGAGGCGCATATTTTATGGCAACACGCAGCTCGATGCCCGCGCAATCGACTTTGACGACAATTTCATTTATGAGGAAATTGCGCGCCCGCACTTGTCGCGTTCCATCCCATGCATTCACATCGACGACGACAGTGCCATAGTGGCATTCCGCAAGTGGGAAGCGAAAACCGACAAAACCGAGTATTAGAAACTGTTTTGCTTTTTGTTCGATGGATTGAGATGGATTTTCGAGGGTGTATCAAAATGCAAATTTGCGCAATTTTGTAGGGACGCACGGCCCGTGCGTCCGCTGCGCAATTAGGTGCATATTCTGTTAATTTACAAATGGTTAACAGAACCTTGCGACACACACACGCACGAGCCGTGCGTCCCTATGAGGTGGGTACTACCAATTTTGATACACCCTCGAAAAGACGCTCAAAACATGAACAAAGAACTCAATCTAAAACTATTTCTGTAAAATTTCAAAACAGTTTCTTAGCCATGTCGGTAAATAAAGTGATACTATTAGGCAATGTCGGGCGCGACCCCGAGGTGCGCTACACTGGCCCGGGGCAGGCCATAGCCGAATTTCCCCTTGCCACCACCGAGCGAGCCACCACCGATGCCACAGGCACGCATATTCCTGAGCGCACCGAGTGGCACCGCATAGTGATGAACGGGCGTAATGCCGAGTTTGCCGAGCGTTACATACGCAAAGGCACTAAATTGTATATCGAGGGCAAGTTGCGCACACGTGTGTGGGAAGACCGCATGAACATAAAGCGCTATGTCACCGAGGTGTATGTCGATACGTTCGACTTCCTCGGGC
Organism: uncultured Muribaculaceae bacterium; assembly: GCA_944321715.1. Classification (GTDB taxonomy): domain Bacteria; phylum Bacteroidota; class Bacteroidia; order Bacteroidales; family Muribaculaceae; genus Avimuribaculum. The sequence goes on from CALUMJ010000041.1 coordinate 5,578, forward strand.
GTAGTGCCGCATCGCAGCAAGGACAATGAGTGTGTCACGCTGTGCAGCGGGCGCGGTAGGCGAATATGCTCGAAAGCACGGCTCCTGCCACGAATATTATGCCTGTTGAGCACAGCATGTCGCCCATGCCGACGAGCGGCGACACTATGCCGCCGGCAAGGAAGCATATTGCCCCCAACATAGCCGATGCGGCACCGGCGCGTTCACGCTCGCTGTTGAGGGCAAGCGTGGTCGATGCCGTGAACGTGAGGCCCATTGTGAACATCAGCAGGAACAATGATGCTTCGTAGGCCCAGAATGGACCGCCAAGCATAAGCACCGCGGCTATGACAACGCTCATCACGAGCATTCCGGCGCAACTGGCTGCCACGGCATCTTCGGGGCGGCGGAACTTGACCGACAATGCCGATGCCACGCCTATGGCGATTGCGTTGACGCCGAAGCAGATGCTGAACACTAACGGTGAATATCCATAGTGTTGCTGTATGATGAACGGCGACGAGGCGATATTGGCAAACAATATGAATTGCGCAAACCCCTGTTGCAGCACGTAGCTGATGAAGCGGCGGTTGCGCGCCACCACGCCAAACGAGGCAAACGTGCCAATCACGCTCCCACGGCTGCGACGCTCGGCCGGCAGCGACTCGCGAAACATGATGCTCCCCACGAGCAGCACCACGCCTAACACCAGCAATACCAAGAAGATGCCGCGCCAGTCGATAGCCGACAACATCAGCCCTCCGACTATGGGGGCTACAATGGGTGCGATGCCGTTGATTGCGCCGATGACGGCGAGCATCTTGAGCAATTCCTGCCCCGAAAATTCGTCGGTGGCTACCGAGCGTGAAATCACTATGCCGCCGGCCCCGGCAATACCTTGCAACAGCCGCATGGCGGTGAAGAAAACCACGTTGGGCGAGAATATGCACGCCACAGTGGAAATGATGAACAATACCATCGAGGCGATTAGCGGGCGGCTACGGCCAATCTTGTCGCTAATAGGACCTATTAGCAGCTGCCCGACGGCAAGACCTATCATGCTGAAGGTCAATCCCAATTGAACCATTGACACCGACGTATCGAAATAAGTGGTCATAGATGGCAATGCCGGCAGATACATGTCGGTCACAAATGGGCCGAAAGCCGTGAGCATTCCCAATAAAATCAATAAAAATACTTTATACTTCATAAAACAATCTTTTTATCATATATGCGCCGCACTATGTGCCACACAATACAACATCGTTGCACATCGTGTGCCATGATTGCGCATTGCAAAGTTACAAACATTTCGCGAAATAACACCTCCGCCACAGGTGGTGGCACGGCTCTTGTTTTACCTCGGCCCAGATAACAAATATCTATAAAATTGCGGAATTTGCGCTGTTGAGTTTGGTTGAGTTTTCGGGTTTGTAACACTTATATATCATCGTATTAATTTTGTTGTGCTATTATTTGGAAGTGTCGAAACTTTGACCCAACTTTGCCGCCGATTTGCAAAAACTGTGTTTTGTAATCCTCATCGGAGGGCATGGAATGATATATGTGCCGGATAAGATGACTGGGTAAAACCAATCAACTTATCCGGCTTTTTAAATGGGAAAAGCATTATGAAAGAATTGAATCTTACGCAGGGCAGTGTGCCTCGGGTACTGTTGCAATTTGCAGTGCCGTTCCTCATCGCCAACGTGCTTCAAGCTTTGTATGGCGGTGCCGACTTGTTTGTGGTTGGCCGTTACGACGACGCGGCAAGCGTGGCAGGTGTGGCAATCGGCAGCCAAGTGATGCAGACGATTACCGGTATAATACTTGGGTTGACGACGGGTATTACCATATTGATTGCCATGGCCACGGGGGCGAAGGACGACAAACGTGCCGCCGACACCATAGGCACATCGGTGTGTTTTTTCGTGGCCGCTGGCATAGTGCTGGCGGCAATCATGATGCTACTGCACAAGCAGATTGCCGCAGCTATGCACACTCCGGCCGAGGCAATGGCCGACACGCTGCACTACATCGTAATCTGTTCGGCAGGAATCCCGTTCATCATGGGCTACAACGTGGTGTGTGGCATTTTGCGCGGGCTTGGCGACTCGCGTTCTCCGCTCTATTTTGTCGCTATTGCTTGTGTCATCAATATTGTGCTCGATTTCCTGCTTGTGGGCTACTTCGGCTGGCGCGCCGCCGGTGCTGCCATTGCCACAGTGATGTCGCAGGGCGTGAGTTTCGTTGCGGCCTTGTGCTTCTTGCACCGTCAGGGTTTCAAATTCCCGTTTGGGCGGCGCAATATCAGGCTCGATGGGGCGATAGCGCGGCGCATAGTCACGCTCGGTGCGCCCATAGCCTTGCAAGATGCGTTGATTAATGTGTCGTTCCTCATCATCACGGTCATCGTCAACATGATGGGCGTGGTGGCATCGGCATCGCTCGGCGTGGTCGAGAAAATCATAGTGTTTGCCATGCTTCCGCTCACGGCGGTGTCGTCGGCAGTGGCGACAATGACGGCGCAGAACTACGGTGCCGGTTATGTGCAGCGCATGAAGCGGTGCCTGTATTCGGGCATAGCTATGGCATTGACGTTCGGTGTGTCGTTTTGCATATATTCGCAATTCCTACCGGCCACCCTTACCGGCTTTTTCACCACCGACCCTGCTGTGGTCGAGATGGCTGCCGGCTATTTGCGCGGATATAGCATCGATTGTATAATGGTGAGTTTTGTGTTTTGTTTCAACTCCTATTTCAGCGGGCAGGGCAATTCGTTGTTTCCCATGATTCACAGCTTGATAGCGACGTTCTTGTTTCGCATTCCATTGTCGTTCCTATGCGGGCAGCTCGACACCACCGACTTGGTGCTGATGGGGTATGCTCCGCCGTTATCTACGTTTGTGTCGTTAGTAATATGCGTGTGGTACTTGCACATCAACAACCGCCAGTTGCGTGCCAAGTTCTCTTCGCAACCGCTATCGCCGCAATAGCCGGCGCAGTGTAGCAATGCCCACCACAATGGCTGTGGCGGCTATGGCTGCGGCAATCCATGCCAGCCCGGCCTGCATGGCAGCCACCGATGCCACAGCCATAGCCACGGCATAAACGGCCATTGCCGCTGTGCTGCGGTGCAACGTCATGCCGAAGCGGCCGAAATATACTACACCCACAATCACGGTGTAGAGGATATACCACACGGCGTATGACACGCCAAGTCCCTCAAGTCCTGCATAGTTGTAGAACGTTATGTTAAGCAATAATCCGCATGCGCAGCTGAGGCTCTCGGTGACAAGGTAGGTGGTACCCTTGCCTTTGGCGATGATTACGTATGCGATGCACCACGATATGGCCTGAAACACTATTCCCACACTGGCGTATGAAATAAATGGGATTATGGCGTGGAAATCGCTTGAATAGAGTAGGTTTACGACTACCTGCCGCAGCAGCAGGAACAGTGTGATGACTGGCACAAGCACGGTGAGTGCGATATTGATTTCTTGGCTCACGTAAAGCCTTGTACGCCACCGGCTGTGGCACACTTGTGCGAGTCGCGGGTAATACTCGGTGCCGATGGCCGTGAATATGAGTGCCGCATAGCGGTTGACGAGCGTGTGGCCGGCTTGGTAGTATCCTACCTCGGCAGTGCCCGACTTGTGGTTGAGGTAGGCTATGAAGATGTAGGAAACGAGGAGTGAAAGAAATGTGCTTAACGTCATGAAGACCCCGAGGCGCACGAATCCGGCTCCTTGCGCCACCACGCTTCGCAGCGGCAGACTGACAGTGTCGTTGCGATACTCCCGGTTGCGGAAGTGCCATGCAAAGAATGCCCCGGCAGCCGTGTAGGCTATGATTGACGGCACTATGCTGTGCTCGCGCAGGAAATAGAATAGCGGCACCGAAACGGCAAGTCCGGCGACTACGCTGCAAAGGCCTATTTGTGCCAATTGCCGCAATCGGCGTGTGCCTTGCAATATTGATTGCTCGCAGTTGATGAGTGCATTGAACATCACGGCGGCCGACAAGGCAATGAAGCCAAGTGTGTGGTCGCTGTCGCCGAAAGTGAGGCGGCTGAGCAGCGGCGATGCCACGAGGGTGATGAATGCGGCTGCGATGCCCAACGCCCATGTCCAGCGGCGCACGACGGCTATAATCTCGGCTATGCGCTGGCGGCTGCCACGTTCGACCTCGATTGAGATGTCGCGCACGCTGCTGCTGCGTATGCCTAAGTTCGACAGATTGTTAATCATGTCGGTGGCCGAGTTGTATAGTCCGAAAAGGCCTATGCCCACTGGGCCTATCCACACGGCTACAAGTTTGGTTCGGACAATCGAGCACAGCACCGACAGCACTTGTACGCCGCCAAACACGCCCATTGCCTTGACAATTTGCTTAGTTATGGTGTTCCTCCCCTTTGTGAGCATGGCACTAAGCGTTTATTTCACCCATTGCAGCGGGTCGAGCTTGTCACGTTCCTTGCGCACCTCGAAGTGCAGTATTGTGCGGCCGTTGTCGTCGGGGTCGGAGAATACTTTCCCTATGGCTTGTCCGGCCTTCAACGTCGCTCCGGGCGACACATATATTTCGCTCAGGTTGACGTAGATTGACAAGTATTCGCCGTGCCGCAGGATTACCACGGTGTGGTAACCGTCTTGCGGGAACACTGCCGACACTTTGCCCTCGAATATGGCACGGGCTATGGCTCCGGGCTGAGCCTCGATGTCGATGCCGTTGTTGTTGACCTTTACATATTTCAAGTTGGGGTGGCGGTGTTGGCCGAATGTTCCTACAATCTTGTAATTGCCGGTCACTGGGAATAACAGCCGCCCCTTGTTGCTGGCAAACGACCCCTTGAATGTGCGCTCGGCAGGTGGCAGCGTAGGCACTTCGGGCTTTGTGTCTTCTTTTTTGGGAGGTTGAGGCTCTTCGTCGGGTTCTTTCTTTGGCGGTTGCACCTCTTGCTCGTCTTGCTTCGAGGGGCGTTGCTGGCTTGCTTCGGCGGCAGCGAGTTGTTCGGCTTCGCGGCGACGGCGTTCTTCCTCCTCGGCCTTGCGACGTTTCTCCTCTTCGGCTGCACGGCGTTGCTCCTCGGCAATCAGTCGGTCAAGTTCTCGGTCGAGCGCGTCGGCCTGCCGCTGCTGCTCGGCAAGTGTAGCTCGCAATTGTTTCTCGTGTTTGCGCAGTTGTGCGAGCATGTCGTTTTGCTGGCCTTTCTGTGTTTCCAAGTCGAGTTTTGCTCGTTTTTGGGCGGTCAGGTTATTCGTTTTTTGTTTCTTCAGGTTTTCCAAGTGTGCTTTCTCGGCTTCGAGCAGCTTTATCTGGTCATTGATTTCGGCTGCATTGCGTTCGCGCCATTTTTTGAATTGTTTCAGGTAACGCATGCGGCGGTATCCCTCATGGAACGAGCTTGCCGAGAACACAAACATCAGCCGGTCGAACGACGACGAGTGCGAGTGCATCTTGCGCACGGCGTTGGCGTATGAGTCGCGCAACTTGGCGAGCCGCTTGTTGATGCTGTCGATTGAGTCGTTCACCACGGTTGTTTGCTTGTTGATGCTGTCTAATTGTGCGCTGAGCGTAGCGATTAGTTTCTCTTGCGCCTTGATGTCGGCCTCGATTGAACGCAGCGTGTTGAGTTGTCGGTTGATTTCTTTTTTGTTGCTGTCGATTTGCGACGATGTGTGCCTTATTTGTTCCTGCTTCTCGGTCTTATGGCGGCGGACATCGCCCATGCTGGACGATTGCGCCGACATTGCCAGCACACTGGCCGCCGATATTATTACGATGAGAAACCTGGCTATATACATATTGTTTTAATAAATTTTACTATTGAAATTTTGCAGCATCGTGTATGCCTCGATGCGTTGGTAGTTAGACGGAATCGAAAGTGCGTCGTCGGCCTGTTTATCCCATGTTATGCTCGATGGCGAGTATTCAGCTTCCATAGCGATTTTGAAATCGCGCGACCGCGATGTTATTGATAACGACGTTGCCACTACGCCACGGTCGGTTTCAACATAGTCGTCATATCCTGCGGCGCACGATGCAAGGCCGTCGCTTCGCACTGCCACCATGGCATCGAGCAGGTTGAAGCAATCGAATGTGAAGCTGAACGACGTTCCGTCGTCGGCAAGGATTGATGTCGAGAAGTCGCCATATTCGTTTGTTTCGCCCACCTGGGCATTGTCGCCAGTGGCGAATGTGCGGCACAGCAGCACGTCTTGCAGGTCGCCGAGAGAGATGGGCATCCCCGCTGTGAACACAGCAGGGACATCGGCAATGTAGCACTTGTTCACCTTGTCGATTATGTACAGGCTGTCGGGGGTGATGAATATGCGTCCGCCCTCGATGCCCATATTGCCGCGCAGCGAGATGAATATGTAGCGGTCGCGCACCATGCGCAATAGCATCGATGCCGACATCTCCTCGCCCCCGGTGATGGCAAATCGCCCCTTGGCGGCAAATGTCTGCCACTGGGCTTGGCGGTCGGCGATGGCCTGTGCACGCAGTGTTGTTGGCCGCTGGTCGGCAATTAGTTGCACGGGGCGGTAGCTCTCGACTGCAGTGCGGCAGGTGGTTAATGCGACAAGTGCGAGTAACGACAGTAATATGTGGCGGCAACGGTGCAGCATGGTTGCGAGGGTGCGGTTATTCGTTGAAGTATGTCCGGTTCTTCACCTTGCGCTGCAATATTTCCGACTCGGGATTGAGCTTGAGGGCTTCTTCCCAACGTTCCACGGCTTCGTCGAAATGCCCGTTCATGAACAGTATGTCGCCATAATGCTCTATGATTTCGGGAATGGCTTCTTCGCTGTATTCGATGGCTTTCTCGATATAGGTGAGTGCCAGCTTGTATTCTTTCTTGCGGAAGAATACCCATGCGTATGTGTCGAGCACTGTGGCATTTTCAGGTTCTTCCTTGACCGCCTGCGCACTCAGCCGCTCGGCTCGGTCGAGGTCGATATTCCTCACAGCGAGGAAGTATGCAAGGTTGTTCATCACCAACGAGTTGCCAGGGTCGATTTCCAATGCTTCTTCATAGCACTTGATGGCGGTGGTGGTGTCGTTGAGTGCGCTATATGCGTCGCCCATTCCGCCTACGAGGCTCGAACGCAGCATGTAGTCGGTCGAGTCGGCCAGTTCCAATGCTTTTTTGTACATTTCGAGCGACCCGTTGTAGTCTTTTACTTGGTAGAAAATTGGGGCAGCTTGGGTGTAAAGCATTACGCTGTCGGGGTTGTATTCGATGGCCTTTTTCACATCGCCCACGGCCTTGGTGTATTCTTCGGCCATGACGTCGAGATACAGCAGCCGCAGCCAATTGTTGGCACTCGACGGGTCGATGTCGGTCACGTATTCCATTTGTTCGATGGCTCCCTTATAGTTGCCCTGTGTGAAGTAGTATTGGCTATACAACTCGTGTATCTCCTTTTCATGTGGGTGTTGCGACAGAAGCACGTTGAACAGGTTCTCGGCTCGTTGCGATGAGTCGCGTTCGGCAAGCATTTGCCTCACGTAGTCGGTCAGCACTTCCACTTTGTTTTTCACATCGAGGTTTTTGCTTATTAGTGCGTGGTATATTTGTTTGTCATAGTTAACCGAGTCGCCTTCGTTGTAATACAGTTGGGCTTTGGTCAGGTATGTCATGCCATTTTCGGGGTCGAGTTGTTGCGCGCGGTCGAGATATTTCATTGCGCTGTCGTTTTGCTCCACTTGCATCAGCACTGTTCCGAGCAGCAGATTGTAGGTGGCGTTGTCGGGAGCCGACTGGTAAAGTCGGCGGCCCTCGTCTATGATGCCGGCGGTGTCGTTTAGCGTCATATAGTAATTGATTTTGCGCAGCGACAGGTTCAGCGACTTGCCGTTGTATGCTTCGAGTGTATCGTAAGTCGCAATAGCCTCGCGCAACATTCCGTTCCGAGCATATGCGCTGGCGAGCATAGCCCTCACTTCGAGCTTGGTGGGGAATAGTTTCGCAAGTGTGTCGAGTATGCCCACGGCCTCTTCGTCATGCCCTAACTGGCCAGCCACGTTGGCATACACCAATGCTTCGTCATAGTCGGTGGGTTTGGCATCGAAGTGCTTTTTCATCAACTGGTAGCCCTCTTCGGCTATGTCGCGTGTCGAGTTGTTCATCGTCACATAGCAGAATCCTAAGTAATACGACACAATGCTATTGTCGGGGTCAAGTTGGTGGGCATATCGCAGCAATTCAAAGAATGCATCGACATTATTGCTTTCACGTTGCCGCAGAGCCTCGTAATAGGCAAAATCGGCCTTGCGTCGGTCGGTGTCGGCAACGGCGTCGTTTTGTGCGGCGCGAGATATGGCTGGCGGCAGTGCCATTGCCACTAACATGATGGATATTATACCGAAAATAAATCGCTTCTTCACTATGTTCGCTTGGTTGTGTTTCGTAATTTAGCATTCATCGGATGCTCAATGTGGATGAGTGTCTGTTTCCGGAAGTGTGCAAAAGCGACCAATACCCCACATTGTAGGGACGCACGGCTCGTGCGTCCTTTTCAGATACATTGCAAATACACGATTATCACAGTGCCTCTCGCAGGACGCACGAGCCGTGCGTCCCTACAACGTGGGTAAATGACCGTTTTGGCACGCCTCTGGCCTCATACAGTCCTGCTTTCCGAGATGCAGACTACAAAATAAGCACATTTTTTGCGAGTTCGGTTCATTTGCAAAGCAAAAAAATTATAACACGAATCTGAATTTTGGCGAAACTTGGCAGCCTATGCTTTCTTTAAATTCACACAGTCCGTGGTTTGGGGTGCCGTCTTCGGTACTCGGGCCTATGTCTATTATTTTTAGCCCCTGCTTATAGTAATATTGGAATATGTTGAAGGCGAGCCAGTTCATCGTGCGCAAGTGGGCATATTCTTTGAGGTCGCCCCAGTATATGACTTGTGCCACGCCATCGGCCACATGAAACACTTGGGCGGCTGCTATGTCGATGCCATCATGGGCCATCACGAAGAAGTCGGCACGTACCACCCGGGCTGTGTCTTTGACGGCTTGCAGCGTCATGCGCAGCGGATAGCCGTGCTCGGCGCGGTTGGCTTGTATTACACGGTAGGCCCGTTCGATGTCGCTATCGTTTCCGGCAAGTGGCACAAATTCGAGGTTTTCCCGTGCAGCACGATGCAGCCCCCACCTGGCATCGCGCCCCACAATCTCTTCGTAGCGGGGGAATAGCGACAAATCGAAGTGGTAGTTAAGGTCGATGCACGTCACTGCGGCTTGCCGCTGAAGCACGTTCACCCACTTTGACAATTGCGACATTTCATAGATTAAAGGTGGCAAGGTAATGTGTATGTTGGCTTGTGGCTGGAACGAACGCACCAGTTCAACGGCTTCGTCCATGTACCTTAGTCGTTGCGTTTTGACTGTAACAAAGCCACCGAACGGAGCCGAGAACGGGCTGTACAGACCATCGGTTTTCTGGCCAAACACTATCCCGAACCGTATCTTGTCGTCGGCAATTGCTAAATAGTGCAATTTGCTTGCTTTGTCGCGGTTAAGTTCCGAAAATTCTGCTGTGCCGAAGATATGAGGCACATTGGGGAAAAGTTTGGTGTATTCGTCTGGTGCAATCTCTGTTATGTGCATTGTCGGCTATAATTTGGAATGTTCAACCTATGCCAGTGTGGCCGAATCCGCCACTACCGCGCTTGGTTTCGTCGAGAATTTCTACTTGCTGCCACTCTACACGGCTATAGCGTGCTACGACCATCTGGCACACGCGTTCGCCGGGGTTGACCGTGAATGGCGTGTCAGACAGGTTCACAAGTATGACCTTGATTTCGCCACGGTAGTCGGCATCGATGGTACCCGGTGAATTTAGCACGGTGATTCCATGCTTTGCTGCAAGCCCACTGCGAGGCCTGATTTGGCATTCATAGCCTTCGGGCAGTGCAATGCGCAGCCCTGTGGGGATAATGGCTCGCCCAAGCGGTTCGATTACCACGGGTGAGTCAATCGAGGCACGTAAGTCCATGCCTGCGCTGCCAGTGGTTTCGTATGCCGGTAACGAGTTGCCCGAGCTGTTGATGATTTTTATTGTTACTTGGTCCATTTGCGTAAATTGAGAAATTTGCTCGCAATATTCGCAAAAAATCCCGACTTTTACAATTGTCAATTGATAATTAACAATTGACATTTTGTGATACACCACCCTCTACAAAAATGTATGTGGTTGCAATTATGATATGTTCTCTTACGAGGCGGGGGTATGGGTATGGGTATGGCTGTGTGGGGTGGCGTAGCGGTGGATTAGGTAGGCGATAATGAAATAAGCGGCGGTGAGCAGCCACAACATTCCGTAGGGGTGAGCCACTTGCCACAGTTCCGCTCCGTTGGTTTTAATGTGTATGTAGCCGTTGATGCCCCATGTCGAGGGGAAGCAGCTGCCGAGGAGAGTGCAGAACGTGTTCATGCCATATTGCGGCCACGAAAGGCCCGAGAAGAACAGGAAAAGAATAGATGAGAACACGAATAGCAGGAACACCGATTCACGCTCATGGATGAAACGTTGCACAACCATGCCGAAGAATATGGTCGAGAGCAGGAAGGGAACAATGAAGATGATAATGTCGAGCGAATGTCCGTTTTGAGGAAATGAGAAGAACATAGGCACATACTTGAGTATGTAGATGGTTGGCACGATGTAGATTATAAAATAGCAAAGTGCCTTACCTGTCATTGTTGCTGTTATGCTTGCTGGAATGGCAAGCGGGTCGGTGCCGCCGTTGCGGCGTGCACGTTCACGGCTGCCGGCGGCGAGCATGCAGATACCTAACACCAAACTTTGCTGCAAGATTAGCACCAATATGCCCGGGAGCAGTGCCGAAGCAAGCCCAGTCGATGTGTTGCCCATCGGCACCGATGTGCTTTCCACGGTAGGTACTATGCCGCTGCCGGCCGATAGCCCTTGCATGGCGGCCAATTGCAGCACTTCGGCCTGTATGTCGGCACTCATGCTTGCGGTCACATCGGTTTGCGCCATCAACACGCTTTTGTAGCGAAGCAGCAGGCTCATGTCGCAATATACAGGCATGTGTGCCGTTTCGCCTCGGCCGATGCACTCCTCGAAATCCTCGGGAAAATGCACGATGGCATAGCAATCTTTTTGTGCCATGGCTTGCCGGGCCTCTTGCATGTTGGCGGCGTAACCTGTCACATCTACATATTGCGAGGCATCGAGCCGCCGTATATATTCCCGTGTTGTCGCCGAGCGGCAGTCGTCAACCACCACCACAGGCACGTCGTGTACATATTCGGGGTTGTAAATGAGGGCGTAAAGGATAGGGTAGGCTATGGGAAGAGCAAGGAAAAACAGCATCACGCCCATGTCGCGTGATGCAAGGTGGAACTCACGCTTGCACACGCCGAACGCATCTATGAGCCATTTACCGATTTTGTTCATTGCATTCATTTTATGGAATATATACTGGGCGGCGGCACATTCGCTTGAGGTTGCCGAGTGGCACAAGCGAGAGCAGCACAAACAGCAGCAAGGCGATGAAGTAGTAGCGCGAGTAGTATAAGTCGATACCGTTCAGTGCCTGGTCGATGTAAATCAAGAAGTAATACCTGATGGGCAGGATGTAGCTGATGATTCCCACCCAGCCATACATGTTCTCGACTGGCAGTGTGAAACCGCTGATTGAGAAAGCCAGCACACTGAGCAGCGAACAGACGCTCAGTGCCAAACGCATATTGGGAACTATGCAACACACAATCACACCCATTGCCTGACATGCGAGCACAAGTAGCAGCATTGCAGCCATCATCGTCGCTATGCTGCAATGCAGCGGGAAATCGAGCCAGCCGAATATGACGAGTTGTATAATCCACCCAGTGAGGGTGAACAGGAGCGTTTGTGGTGCAAGGCGGCCAATGAGTGCTACCATCATCGAGCCTCCGCAACTTTCCAACCACATTGGCGACGTGCCGCGCTTTATTTCGTCGGTGATGCTGAACACGGTGACAATCATCGCCATCAGTGCGAGAATGCCGGGAATGAACGAATTGCTCATGTATATGGGGTAACTCATCCATGGGTTGCCGAGCATGTGCATGTCGGCGACGATGGGCTGCAACATTGCCGACACGCTGCCGTCGGCAAGCCCTGCCGAGGTCAGCGTGGCTTTCACCAACGAACCATTCGACAGCACCGACACAGTTTTGAATCCTTTGAACATGAGCGATGCAGGCACGATGTAGGCATAGTTGGTGTAATACGACATCTCGGGATTGCGCCCTGCGACGGCCTCGCTCGAAAAATTCTCGGGGATAAGGAAGAAGCCCATTATTTTACCCTCTTGCACGGCGGCACGTGCCTCGCCGAAACTGTTGCAGGTCATCACCACCCGGGTGGTCTGCATGGCATCGATGTTGGCGGCTATGGAACGTGACATTTCCGACCCGTCGAGGTCAACGATTGCTACTGGCACATCGTTGGCGAGGCCGCTCGACATGAGGTTGAGCATCAAGAATGCCGATACCAGCGGAATTGCCACGATTGACACCAAGAATAGCGGGCGGCTCATCACGTAGAGGCAGCCTTGGCGAATGGAGTTTAATATGAGCTTGGCAAGGTACTTCATTGCTCGTATTGTGTGGCATCAAGCAGGATTACCGACATTCCCGGGCGCAAGTTTTCGACAGGTTCGGTGGGGTGTGCTTTCACTTGGAAAGTTTTGCTGTCGTATTGCCCCGAAGCCTTTGTGGCATTCCACACGGCATAGCTGCCCATGTCTTTTATGTAATAGATTTTAACGGTGGTTTCTTTTTTGCCGAGTGCCGGAATCATCACATGCACTTCTTGGCCCATTGCCAGATTGGCAAGTAATTCTTCGCGCACATTGAATGTTACCCAAATGTCGTCGGAGCGCATCACGTTCATTATGGGTGTGCCAGTACCCACAAGTTCTCCCTCGTGGGGATATATGTCGGTAACTTCACCGTCGCACGGTGCGGTCAGGTATTGGTCTTCGAGCAGTGATTCCACTTCAAGCACAGTTCCGCGTGCGGCTTGTTGTTGGGCTTGGGCAGCTTGCTTGTCCTCGGCTTGCGCTCCTTCCATGGCCAAGTCGTATTGCGAGCGTGCGGCACGAGCCTGTGCTGCGGCTGCATCGTAGGCGGCACGAGCTTCGTCGCGTTTCTGCTCCGACACCACGCCTTGCCCGAACAAGTTCTCCATGCGCTCGTAGGTCTTTTTGCGGATTGACTCGGCAGCAACGGCTTGCTGCCATTGGTCGTATGCGGCATTCACTATTTGGCTACGTGTTCCTGCCTCGGCCTTGCGGTTTTGTGCCGATGCGGCCTCTTCCATTGCCTGGGCTTGCAGCAACTTGGCATCTACTGTCGATGAATGTATGTATGCCAGCGTATCGCCTTGCTTAACCTGCTGCCCTTCCTCGACATAGAACGCTACCATGCGTCCCGGCAACTTTCCCGATATGCGCACATGTGTAGCTTCGACTTGTCCTTGCACGGTTTCTTCGGGAGGATTTATCAGGAAGAGCCCGGCAATGCACAGGCACACCATCACAGCAACCACTATTGCCAATCCGGCAAACAGTGTGTGTTCTTTCTTCGTTATTTCGTTATTTTGTTCCATTGTTGAAATTATATTATTCGGTCGGTTGGGTCGGCACCAATGTGCCAAGTGCCCGTGAAAGATATACATCGCACAGCCTGACTTCGATTTGTGCGTCGATGTCTTCGCTATTGGCTTTTAGCCATGCAGTTTGTGCGGTCATTACGTCGTCGGCGGTCATCACACCTTCATTGAATCCCAATTGAGCCTGTCGCAAGTTTTCTTCGGCCTTGGCAAGGTTGGAGCGTGTCATCGTGTAGGTTTTTATGGACTCTTGTGCTTTGAATGATGCTTGGCTCACTTGCAGTTCCACTTTTTCACGAGCCTCTTCGAGTTGCAGGCGGCGCACCACGCTCTCGCTTTTCGCGCTGCGGTATTTGTTGTAGTTTCCGCCCCAGTGCCACAATGGAATTTTAAGCACTGCACCCACGCTGAACATTCCATCGAAGTCTTTTTGGAAACCGTTGAAAAGATTGGGGTTGGTGAATGAGTATGTGCCCATTACGGCCACGCTGGGCAGCATGGCAGCACGTTCCACTTTGGCCTTGGCATCATAAATCTTTACTGCGGCTTCGAGCGATTGCAATTCGCCACGGCGGTTGAACACTTCGTCCATGTCGTATGTCGATGCTGGCAATTGCTCTATTTCCACTCGCTGGTCTTCATCGGCAAGCGTGAAGATTGTGTCGAGCGGCAGCCCGCACACTTGAGCAAGTGCCATCCGAGCCAGTGTGAGGCCGTTTTGTACCTTGGTTAAGTCAACATTGGCCTCGTTGAGTTTCACTGCCACGCTCAGCTGGTCGGCGCGGGTGGCTACACCTTGTTGAAGCATCGCATCGACGTTGCGGCTCAGTGTGTCGAGCAGGTTGACATAGCTTCGTGCCAATTCATACTTGGCTTTCAACGACACCACTTGCCAATAGGCGGCATCGACGTTGCATATTACTTCGGCTGCTGCCGTGTTGTGGCTCGATTGTGCCAGCACTTCGGCATAGTGGGTCATTTCGTTCATGGCCCTTATTTTCCCTCCCATGTAAATGGGCTGCGTGAGAGTGACTGCGCCGGCAAACACGTTGTGGATGTCAAATGTCATAGCACTCTTGGGAATGACCGCCACGGTCGATGGCACAGGTTGCCCATTGACAATGAGCGGTGCGCCCGAAGCATCGGTTACCAAATTGTAGTTGTAGCCACCAGTTTGCGGGTCAAAACTCATCGTTGGCAGCATTTGGTCGCTTTCGAGCAGCGATATGTTCTTCTGGTTGTAGATATACATTCCCGAGAAATCGAGCGATGGCAAGTAAGCGGCTTTGGCAGCTTTGCGTTGGTAGCTTGCCCCCTGTTGCTGCTCGCGAGTGATTTGCATCTGCTTGTTGTTGCGCAAGGCCATGTTGCGGCACGAGTCGAGTGTCACCGTTTGCGCCGCCATTGCTAATGCTTGCAGTGCCAATGCCATCGTTATGATTATAATCTGCAGTGTGTGTTTCATTGTATGTATTGTTGCGATAATACAAATTTACGAATATCTTGATGAATATTCTGCAAACCAGTGTTCGATTTTATGAAATTTTGACCTCATAATGTGCCAATTTTACCACATCGTCTATATTGCCAAGTGCCAGTGGTTTATGAAGCGGAAGAATTATTCCGAAATAATGCGTAATTTTGCAAGTTGAAACAACGCAACTGTATGGCAAGGGAATCGAGAGTGAAGAAGTCGCTGCTGAATGCGCGTGTCAACGTCATATTCTACCTGATGACGCTGGCTGTGTCGTTTTTTTCGCGCAAAACGTTTCTCGACATGCTTGGTGCCGACTTCATGGGGTTCACTGGTACCATAGGTAACTTGTTGGGCTTCTTGAACATTGCCGAGATGGGAATAGTTTCGGCAATCGGTTTTGTCTTGTACAAGCCACTTTTCGAGGACGACCGACCGACGATAACCGAAATCATCTCGGTGCTGGGGCATATCTACCGCATTGTGGGTTTCGTGATACTCGGCGGCGGATTGGTGCTTGCCAGCTTGCTGCCTGTAATCTATCCCGATACTGGATTTTCGTGGGGGGTGATATATTTTGCTTATTTTTCATACCTGACATCGTCGCTTCTCACATATTTCACCAATTACAGGCAGACGTTGCTGTCGGCCGACCAACGTAACTATGTGGTGGCGGCTTATTCGCAGACGGCCTACATAGTGAAGACGTTGATACAAATGTGGCTTGCCTACCGTTTGGCTAATTATTACGTGTGGTTGACTATGGAGCTTGTAAGCGGCATTTGCTATTCGATATATCTCAACTACAAGATTAACAAGGTGTATCCGTGGTTGCATAGCAGCAAGTCTGATGGACGGCGATTGCTCAAGAAGTATCCCGAGATAATGCGCAAGGCACGGCAATTGTTGGTACACAAGATTGGTGCGTTTGTGCAGTCGCAAACATCGTCGCTTATAATATACCTGTATGTGTCGCTAAAAGTGGTGGCCTATTACAACAATTACACCATTATTGTAGCCAAGTTGATGATGCTTGTAGCCAATCTGCTTGGTAGCACCAATGCAGGAGTGGGCAACCTGATAGCCGAGGGCGACCGCAAGAACATATTGCGCGTGTTCTGGGAATTGCAAGGGTTGCAATTTTTCGTGGCAGGGGTGCTGGCGTTTGGTGTGATGCAACTTTCTGCATCTTTTGTCACGCTGTGGCTTGGCAGCGAATATGTGTTGCCCGACGTGGTGGTGTCGCTCATTTTGGTGAGCATGTTTATAACGATTACCCGTAGTGCGGTGGAGCAATTCCTGTTCGGCTATGGATTATTTGCCGACGTTTGGGCTCCAATTGCCGAGTCGTCGATTTGCCTTGTCGTGGCAGTGGTCGGCGGCTATTTCTGGGGATTGCCAGGCGTGTTGTTGGGCAGTGCCACAAGTTTGATGTTGATAGTTGTTATATGGAAGCCCTACTACCTTTATCGCAGTGGGTTCAAGATGCCATACCGCACATACGTCGCGGGTTATGTGAAACACCTTGCTGCTGTGGCTGTGCCAGGAGCGGCGTTGCACTATCTGTTGGCGCAGTGTGCATTTACGCCAGCTGCCACATTCTGGCACTGGATAGGTTATTCGGCGTTGAATGTAGGGTTGTATGGTATTGTCACGTTTGTGCTGATGTATGCTATATGTCCGGCAATGCGTACCCTTGTGCGACGGCTTCCTTTGGGGCGGTTATTCCGGAGTCGTTAATTTCTTAAATAGCATTTCCCATTTGTCGGCAACTTTGTCGATTGCAAACTGTGATGTGTGTTCCATCGCATTGGCAGCCATGTCTAAGCGCAAATGGTCGTTGCTCATCAATGTGCGCAATTTACGCTCATATTGCCGCATCGAAAATGGGGCGACGAGTATTCCACTTTTCCCGTCCTCGACAATTTCTGAAGCGGCAGCGAACGAGTTGAACAGTATTGGAACTGTGCCGTGCGTCATTGCTTCGGGAATGACCATGGCCCACCCCTCGTAGTCGCTTGTGAGGCAAAAAATGCTTGCGTCGCGGTAGTATGGCTGAGGGTCTTGTCGCCCTGCAAATGTGATTCGTTGCAAGTGAGCAGACATCTGTTGTAGTTCGTCGAATTGTGGGCCTTCGCCTACGATTATCAATTCCCAGTCGGGGAAATCTGTGTATATGTGGCTCCAGATAGATACCAATCGTTCTGCACGCTTTTGTCGTTTGTCGAGTCGCCCGACGTATAGCAATTGTTTCTTTTTGCTTCTAAGGTCTATGCTGTGGTCGGGCCAGTATGCATTAGGGTTGGCAATAGCAGTTATTTTGCTCGTATCGCCTTTATACAGGCGGCATAGCTCGGGCAGGTGTTTTATTGTCAGCATGCAAAAAGCGTCGATATGTGCCAATGTGTTGCTGTATGCTGCCGATAATTGCTTGAATGTGGCGATTTTTTTGTCGCGAGTCCATTTTGCCTCCCTGAGCAAATTATAGAGGCCTTTTATGCTATGGTATTTTGAAAATAGTGATTTGTAGGGGTGCGTGAACTGGTATAATGGGTTGCTGTGCAGCACCGTGACGGTTCGCACCTGCCGAGTGGGGTGTGGGAGCGAAATCAAGTCTTGGAAATACAGTTGCTCTTGGAATATGGCTATGTCGATGTGCTGCGATTTTATGAAATTGCGATAAAAGTCGATGTTGCGTTCGGTTTCGGGAACGTTCCATTCTCGCTTGTCGGGGAATGTGCATACAGTGGCAGGATAGTCGTAGTCGTCATCGTCGATGCTGTCGAGTGAGTTGGTGAGGTATGAAATGTTGTGCCCTCGCCGCTGCAATTCACGGCACAGCAGGTCGGTGACACGTTCTATGCCTCCGGTGGTGGGGTTCAAGTTTTTCCAAAAAAGGAATGCGATGTTCATGCCATTTAGTTTTTCAGTGCTGTAAATTTAAAATCTTTTTCTTGTATTAGCAATTGGTTGTACAATATTAATTCATTACATTTGTATAAAACAAAACGGAAACAAAGATGCAGAAATATCCGATAGGCATACAGAGCTTTGAGCAGATACGCGAGGACGGTTACACATACATAGATAAAACCGCATTGGTGTATAATTTGGCGAAAACTGGTAAAATCTATTTTCTTAGTCGTCCACGGCGGTTTGGGAAGAGCCTGTTGTTGTCAACGTTGAAGTGCTATTTCAAGGGGCGTAAGGAGTTGTTCCGTGGGTTGGCCATCGAGGGTCTTGAGAATGAGTGGGCCGAATACCCCGTGTTCCACATCGATTTCAACGGGGAGAACTTCACCGTGTCGAATATCCTCGAACAAGTTCTTGATGACACCGTGGCTGCGTGGGAAGAGGTCTATGGGCGGTCAACGTACAGCACCATCGGCAAGCGTTTCGCCTACGTGCTGGCACGAGCTCACGAGCGTCATGGTCGGCGTTGCGTTGTGCTGGTGGATGAATACGACAAGCCCATCCTCGACGTGCTCGACACCGGGCGAAAAGTCAGTGTTGACGGGCAGGAGTGGTTGTTGGAAGACCTCAACCGCGAGATATTGCGTGGGTTTTATTCGGTGTTCAAGGCAGCCGACAACGACCTGAAATTTGTATTCCTCACCGGAGTTACAAAGTTCTCGCAGGTTAGCGTGTTCAGCGGCTTCAACCAGCCTGCCGACATCAGCATGGACCCGCGCTACGAGGCGTTGTGCGGCATCACGCAGGAAGAGCTTGAAACCAATTTCAGCGAGCCAATCGGCGAAATGGCCGATGAGGAAGGAGTAAGCGTCGATGAGATGCTGCGAGTGCTGAAACGGCGTTATGACGGCTACCACTTCAGCCGGCAGATGACCGATGTTTATAACCCGTTTAGCCTGTTGAACGTTTTTGCGTCGCACACATTGCGCGATTATTGGTTCAGCAGCGGCACGCCTACTTACTTAATCAGGTTGCTGTCGCATGCCGATGAGAACTTAGACGAGATGACAGGCAAATATTACGACCCGCAGGAGTTCATCGACTACAAGGCGAGCGTAGAGAAGCCGTTGCCGATGATATACCAGAGCGGCTACCTCACAATCAAGGATTATAAACCTGGACGAGAGCTGTTCCTGCTCGATTTCCCAAACACTGAAGTTAAGAAAGGTTTTGTTTCGCTTGTGGCATCGGATTACCTTAAGCCCAAATACGAGAGTGTGAATAGCTGGGTGCAAAATTTGCTCGATGCGCTTGAGGAGGGACAGGTAGATGATGTGTGCAAGCTGTTCACATCATTCCTTTCCGACATACCCTACACCATGCGGCGCAAGGAGAACGAACGTGAGCGCGAACGTTATTTCCACTACACGTTCTACCTCATTTTCCGCCTTGT
>CALUMJ010000042.1 GCA_944321715.1 uncultured Muribaculaceae bacterium
TATGACTTATCGCTGCAAATATAGCGATTTTTCTATCTCATGTTTCTCCTTGCAAATCTAAAGGTCCCTACGAAATCACTTAAATCTGCATTTTGATACACCCTCTACACAAATACCGTCAGGCTGCGGCTCGGCAATGCAAAATCGAGCGAGCTCGATTTGCTATTGCGCTCGCCTTGCACTAACTTTGTAATGCCACAAAGGCTCGGACTATGACACTGCGCAGCATATCAATATTGAATTTCAAGAATATCGCCGAGGCGGCACTCGACTTCTCGGACAACGTGAACTGCTTTATAGGCGACAATGGCATGGGCAAGACCAACTTGCTCGATGCCATTTATTACCTGAGCTTCTGCAAGAGTTGTGCCGGAATAGGCGACAGCGCGCTGCTGCGCCACGGAGCCGACTTCATGCTCGTGCAGGGGCATTACTTGCGCCGTGGGCAGGACGAGGATGTGTCAATCGGGTTCAAGCCGGGGGGCAAGCGCAAGTCGGTGAAGCGTGGCGGCAAGGAGTATGCGCGGCTGAGCCAGCACATAGGGTTGCTGCCGATTGTGATGGTGTCGCCGAGCGACTGGGATTTAATCCGTGGCACGGGTGAGGAACGCCGCCGTTTTATCGACCAAATCATATCGCAGGGCGACAGCGAATATATGAGCCACCTCATCAAGTATGCCCGCGCGGTGGAGAACCGTAACGTGATGATACGCCGTGGAATGCGCGACCCGTTGTTATATGAGAGCATCGAGCGGCAATTAGACGTGTCGGCGACCTACTTGCACCGCGCACGGCAGGAGTGGGCCAAGGCATTCACACCTATTTTCATGGAATATTACCGGCAAATATCGGCGAGTGCCGAAACCGTGGAGCTGGCCTATCGCAGCCACCTGAACGAGCTGCCCATGCGCCAACTGCTCGACAACAACCGCGAGCGCGACATGGTGCTGGGCTACACCTCGGCAGGCATTCACCGCGACGATGTGGAACTGCTGCTCGGCGGGCACCCGATGCGCAAAATCGGTTCGCAGGGGCAGTGCAAGACCTACACTGTGGCGTTGCGGCTGGCACAATACGACTTCTTGAAGCGCGTGAGCGGAATCACGCCGCTGCTGCTGCTTGACGACATTTTCGACAAGCTCGACGCGCACCGAGTAGAAAACATAATCGGCGTGGTAGTAGGCGACACGTTTGGGCAAATCTTCATCACCGACACCAACCGCACCCATCTTGACCACATAATACGCCGCGTGGGCAAGGACTACCGCACATGGAATGTGGCCGACGGCGCATTCACGCTAATCGAATCGTCGGGAAAGGAGGTTGACGGCAAATGAAGCGAGTGGAGCCGATGACCGTGGGCGACATAATAACGAAGTTGCTCCGAGAAGACAATATCGAACGCCAATTTGACGAGCAGAAAGTGGTGTACCTGTGGCCCGAAATCGTGGGGCAAGGCATCAACCGCTACACGGTGAGCCGCTATGTGAAGAATGGCGTTCTGTATCTGCACATATCGTCGGCAGCATTGCGCAACGAGCTGATGATGAGCCGCACCCTGCTCATGAAGCGGCTCAACGAGGCTGTGGGCGGCGAGGTTATCCACGACATAGTTATAAGATAGACATCGATATGGAAAACAACGACAAATCTCATAGTAGCAGCATTGCCGGGAAACGTCCTTTCAGGCACTCGGTGGAAGTGCAGATGCGGTTTAACGACTTCGATATGCTCGGGCATCTGAACAACTCGATGTATTTTTCTTATTTCGATATAGGCAAAGCGCAGTATTTCGACACAATAGGCTGCACAAATCACTGGGGAAAGTTCAACATAGTGATAGCCAATGTCAACTGCGACTTCATAGCCCCTGTTTATCGCACCGAGAGCATAGTGGTGAAAACGCAGGTGGAAAATTTGCACAACAAGAGTTTCCACGTGTTGCAAGTGATGGTGAACGGTGCGACAGGCCAGCTCAAGGCAGTATGCCGCTCGGTGATGGTGGGCTTCGACCCCGACACAGGCAAGTCGGCACCATTGTCGCCACAGTGGCGTGATGCCATTGTGGCATACGAAGGCCTTGAGAACCAATAAAATCGGCATTCTTTCTGCAATGCAATTAAGTGTTTCCATTCACTAAATTTTCTGGGGTTTTAGTGTTTTCATTCACTAATTAAAGCATAATTTTAGTGTTTCTATTCATTAAATTCTATGCGATTTTAGTGTTTCTATTCACTAAAATTATTTGGATTTTAGTGTTTCGATTCATTATTTTTTGTATCTTTGCATACAAAACTATTCCACATGAATGCCGAACCACTATATAACAGCTTTAACAGGAGATTGGCTTCCACTCAATTGCACTTGTTCAGATACAGCTTCACGCAAATTGATTGGAGCGACAGGCTTATTGCAATAAAGGGCCCGCGGGGCTGCGGCAAAACCACGCTAATCTTGCAGCATATCAAAAAGGATTTCAAGAACCGTGACAATCTCATTTACATATCGCTCGATGATTTGTGGTTTGCCAGCAACGACATTGTTGCATTTATCGACAATCTGTGTGAACAAGGACTTACGCACTTGTTTATCGACGAGGTGCATTATTACAGCAATTGGAAACAACTACTTAAAAACATATATGACAATTACCCCGATTTGCATGTCGTTTACACGGGTTCTTCGATGCTTGAGCTTGAAAAATCGCGAGTTGACTTGTCGCGCCGGCAAATCATGTATGATATGCAAGGGCTTTCGTTCAGGGAATACCTCCGGTTTGAAAACAAGCTCGACTGGCCAGCCGTCACGCTTGAAGAATTGCTCGGAAACCACCAACTGATAGCCGAGCAGATTGTCGCCCAACTGCACGAATCGGGCGAAAAAGTGTTGCCACTGTTTGCCAAATATTTGCAAACTGGGTATTACCCATTCTATAAGGAGGTTAAGAGCGGATATTTTTATCGGCTGCAAGAGATTGTGAACATCATCATCGAGCAAGACTATCCCAAGATTGCCGACGTGTCGCAAGCCACTATCAAGAAAATGAAAAAGATGCTTATGGTGCTAGCAAGCAGGGTTCCGCAAACCCCGAATATGTCGGAGTTGTACCGGGAATTGGAAACCGACCGAAACCAAGGGCTAAAGATGCTCAATGCGATAGAAAAGGGCGGGTTGCTCAATCTCTTGCCAAGTGAAACCAAGTCGCTGAAAAACATGTCACGGCCTGAGAAGATTTATCTCAACAATACCAACCTGATGTTTGCGCTCGTGCCAAACCCCGATGTCGGTACAATACGTGAAACATTCTTCTTCAACCAGTTGGGGCAGTCGCATGCGCTTACGTGTCCTAATGCGGGAGATTTCATGGTTGATGGCAGGTATCTATTTGAAGTGGGTGGAAAGGGCAAAACGTTTTCGCAAATAAAGGATTTGCCCGACAGCTACTTGGCTGTGGACAACATGGAGGTAGGGCACCACAACCGCATTCCATTGTGGCTGTTCGGGTTCACCTATTAGTGGCTTGTAACAACCGGCAATTACTGTCGGTCTATTGTGTGTGGGGTATGTCACACGGCTTTTTCATTTAATCCATGCGATAGCCCATGGGAAGGACGGCTTCGCCGCCCCCCCCCAGTGCCGCTTTAAATGAAAGAACCGTGGGGGTGTATCATAATATAAATGCAATTGCTATTTTGACACAGCCCCTTTAAGTTGTAACTTTGCAATAATCAATAAGTGAAATATGAAAATTATCAGGAACATCGTTATAATGTTGTGTGTGGCACTGCTTGCAGTGAGTTGCAAGGACGAATTTTTCACCATCGAAGGCACATTTGTCGATGGAGGCACACAGAATATACGGGTAATGTATGTTACCGACTATGAAACGTTGCAGTCGGAATGGGTGACAATGACTGATGGGCATTTCGAGGTGACGGGCATGAACCAGGACTGGACTGTGGTTTACATTGTCAACAGCCGTAAGGAAATCATAGCTCGTGCCGCAGTGAAGGATGGCGATAAGATGGAGATTGCAGGGAGCATGTCGGACACTTATCACACTGCTGTAGCTGGTAACGATGCTACTGAAGAATGGAACCGGTTCATGGTGGAGAATGCGGCACTGTACATGATGCCCGACCGCACCCAGCTCAACCGCGCCATCGAGAAATATGTGACAAGCAACCCCGACCGCATATCAAGCACGTTGCTGCTGCTTAACGATTATGCCAACATACAAGGTACTACAAGCGTTGACTCGTTGTTCAAGCGCATCAGCATGGAAGCGCGCCCTGCCGGGTTGGTCAATAACTATTTTGCTCTTTCGCAACAGTTAGACAAGGAGAAGAGCGACAAGAATGTGCCGTCGGTGATGCTATACAACAGCGAGGACACCATCACCACCATCACAATGGCCCGCTTCAAGGCCACGCTATTATACTTCTGGGACAAACGAGACTCACAACGCCGGGAAACGGTGAAGGATTTGAAAGAATTGTACTCACGCCACGGTGGCGACGATGGCCGGTTGCAAGTGGTCGATATAATGATGTCGCCCGATACCACACGCTGGAAGAAGACGCTTGAGGGCGACAGTGCTACATGGAAGCATTACTGGGCTCCGGGCGGAACGTTGAGCCGCAACTTGGTGAACATGAGCGTGGAGGGCACACCCTACTTCATCCTTGTCACATCGGTAGGCAAGCAACTGTATCGCGGCTCTTCGCTGTCGGCGGTCATAGAAGCTGCCGACAAGCAGATGGCCGATTAACCGATTGTTTATCTTATTACAAGCTCGTTGCCGTTCATTCGTTGCATGTATTGCTGTATGATGGCTTTGAGACTGTGTTCCATCGGTGCGGCATCGATATTGGCGATGATGTTGTGCGCCAGCAGTGGGTCGGATTTGAAATCATACACGGCGATTACACGTTGCCCGTCGAATTGTATCATGTAATCGCCTTGCAAGAACTGGTATATCCCATTGTTGTAGTTCACCGCCCAAGTGCCGTTGCCGTCGGTGTGCAGCAGGTCGCAGCCGAAGCCGATGTATTGCACCTCGTAACCAAGGTAGCCGAGCAGCGTCGGCGTGATGTCGGTCTGTTGTGCTATTGCGTCGTTGCGCACCTGTGGCTGTAAGCTGCCGTCGGGAGTGTAGAAGATGATTGGCACCGAGAACACGCCAAGGTCGCTCTTGTATTGTGGCAGTCGGCTTTGGTTGGTGTGGTCGGCCACGATGACAAATATGGTGTTGGCATACCACGGTTCGCGGCTTGCTTTCTCGAAGAAGCGACGCAACGAGTGGTCGGTGTATCTTATGCAGCGTGATATTTCAAGCCCGTTTTCCACCTTGAATGTGTCTTCATATTCGGCAGGTATTTTATAGGGGTGGTGCGAAGTAGCAGTGAACACGGTGGCCACGAATGGCTGCTGCATCTCAGCGATGCGGTCGGCTGTGAATTGCAAGAAAGGCTCATCCCATATAGCCCACTTGCCGTCGAAGTCGTCATATCCGCCGTAGTTGCTGTCCTGCTCGTATTCGTCAAGCCCATAATAACGGTCGTAGCCAATGGCATGGGCGAATGCCGAGAACCCCATCGTGATGTTGTGGCCGCCATGGAAGAATGCCGAGTTGTAGCCGTGGGGCGACAGGTATGAGGGCAACCCTTTTACGTCGTTGAGCGATGCCGGGGTCAGGAAAAATGGTTCGACAAACATTGGAATTGCCGACAAGATTGATGGCATGGCATCTTGGCTCTTGCGGCCGTTGGCATAGCTATAGGAGAATGTGAGCGAGCGCGACGCGATGGAGTCGATAAATGGCGTGTAACCGTTATATCCTTTTTCGGCGTTCTTGTTGAAAAAACCGATGTACTCCTTGCCGAGGCTCTCGACGATGAGTATGACGACGTTCTTGCCTCGGTTTGCAGTGCCGGCCACCGATGTGTGCCGAGGGTCGTATGCCGCTACCATTTCGCCATTGTCCATGTAATCGGGAGTGACAAAGATTTTTTTCCCGATGGTGCGTATGATGCTGAAAGGTGTGTTAAGCACTACCGACGTTTCGACAGCACGGTTGACATACTGGTTGGCATTGCTTATGGTTATGGGCTTTGTGCCGGCTGTTGCGCTGCCTCGGATGCCAATGATTGACAGCGGCGTGAACACTATGAGCGACACCGATTGCAACACGTAGTATGCCACGAGGTTGCGTGGCTTGGTTGCCGGCTTTTTGAACAATCTCCACAGCAGTGCCACTATTGCCACGAAAGCCACCGCGAGGTACCAATGACGCAGCATCTCCACGCCGAAAATTCCCAGCAAGTTGTTCTCGTTGCCAAATTCGTTGAACACTGTCACTGTAGTCCTGCGCCCGGTGTATTGGAAATAGACTGCATCAATAAGGTTTGAAGCTATACCTATGGCATTGGGAACGATGTAGCACCACTTGGCCGCAGTGTTCCATGCGCTGTTCTCTTTCAAGTGCAATGGCAGTAGCGTCATCACAAGGTACAATGAGTTGAGATACAGCAACGCCGAAATGTCGAAAACCAGCCCTCCACGCAGCATCTGCCCGGCAAGCGCCCACGACATATATGGCGCAAATGTGGAATAATTGACTAAGAAAAATATGGCACGGCACAGCATGAATGCTGCAAAAGCCAGTAGCATGTTGAAAGCGGCCGCCGAAATGTTATATTTGAAAATCCTTACCACGTCTATGAAAATTTGGGCAAATTTAGTCATTTAAATTCTAAAATGCCTATTGATATTATTCCGCAGAGTGGTAAAATCTTCCTTATTTGACGATAAATGGGAGCATATCGTTTCTCGGTATGTTTTATGATAGGCATATACTGCCTATGACAACCGTTTAATTTCTTCTTTGATTTGTGCAATTACTTCTTTGTTGGCAATTTTCACGTCTAAACTGAACACTATAAATACATCCCGCCATATTGCTCTTTGAACGGCTCTTACATAGCGAAGCGTGTTGCCAGGCGACTTTATTGGTAAAAAGTTGTACATTTGCAGAATGTATATTCAAGCATAGTAGAAATTTATGGCAAATATTATAAAAGAGCGGTTTGCGGCATTGTCGGCCGAATTTGTGTCAAGGCTCGGGTATGCGGCAATATCGGCATTGTCGATAATTGTTATACTGCTGATTATAAGGTTGTCGGATATGCCTATGGCTGATAGCCGTGTCGATGTGGCCACGGTGCTGGCCTATGCCGCCGCTGCTGTTGTGGCACACATTGTTGCCGATGTCGTGAGCTATGTCGTTGTGGGT
The DNA here is from genome assembly GCA_944321715.1 of uncultured Muribaculaceae bacterium. Classification (GTDB taxonomy): domain Bacteria; phylum Bacteroidota; class Bacteroidia; order Bacteroidales; family Muribaculaceae; genus Avimuribaculum. The sequence continues at coordinate 7,295 of CALUMJ010000042.1, forward strand.
TTCTCGGCCCGGCGCATATTGGCGTGGCAAGGAACTTTCGATGTGATTGCCACGGTTGTCGCTACTGGTGCCGCATTTGCATACGTTGACAGCCTCACGCCAGGCAATACCATCGTTTTCGGCGACAGCGATGCTGCCACTACCGATGTCGTGCAGATGTGGATTGTGGCAATGGCACTTGCTTGCGTGGTGGTGTCGATTACGGCATCTTTTGCGCATAGTAGCGGCAAACGACGGCGGATAGCCGAAATCGACAAATGGTGCAGTGCTGCAAACCAACGCATAGCATACCGCAACGACAAGAAGAGAAACAATCCACGGGAGATTTTCATGGACCAGATTGTGCAGATAGGCGGCAATGGAGGCCATCAGGCAGAATTTGCGGTGAGCGACGTGTTGTATGCCCGGCGTATCGACAATAATCGTACATCAATTTCTTACTGCCTTGGCAGCAAGACCTATCGCATGGAATTTGACGCAACTATCGCCGAGTTGCTTCATGCTTTTGAACGCTACAAGCAAGTGGTTCAATGCCACAAGGATTATATTGTGAACATCGACCGTATAGTGAAAGCCGAACGCGACGAAGCCGGATATTGCATTTTGCACTTGAAAGGAACAAAGCGTGTAGTGCCTGTGGCAGAGTATTATAGCGGGAATTTATACACCCTATTGGCCGATGAACACCTTTCACACCTATGAATAAGCGCATACTTGCCATTGCCTTGCCGTCGATTATCACCAATGTGACGGTACCGTTGCTCGGCTTGATTGACATTACCATTGCCGGCCACCTTGGACGAACCGAGTATATAGGGGCTATAGCCGTGGGGGCAATGATGTTTAATCTCATTTACTGGAACTTCGGGTTCTTGCGCATGGGTACTGCCGGAATGACGGCGCAAGCCTACGGCAGCGGCGACCTCGGTGCGGCGGCAAGTGTGCTGGTGCGGGCGGTGGCGCTTGCGGCTGCTGTTGCCGCTACAATACTTGTGTTGCAGGTGCCGCTACAATGGATGTTGCTACACATGGTGGGGCCATCGCCGCAGGTCACGGAGATTGCGCGCACGTATTTTTACATCTGCGTGTGGGGAGCGCCGGCCATATTAATCGACTATGCTATCAAAGGCTGGTTCTTGGGAATGCAAGATTCACGCACGCCCATGTTTATGGCAATAGGCATCAACATTGCCAACATTGTCACCAGCCTTGCCGCCGTGTATCTGTTGGATATGGGGTTTAGCGGCATTCCTGTGGGAACAGTTGTTGCCGAGTATGCCGGACTTGCCTATGGGGCGGTGGTAATATATCGCCGGCATGGGCATTTGTTGCGAGGCATCAGTTGGCGCAGGTCGCTTGTGGCGAGCGAGATGCGGCGTTTCTTCAGTGTCAATGCCGACATATTCATGCGCAGTGTGTGCCTGATGGCAGTCAACTTGTTTTTTGTGTCGGTTGGTGCACGCAGCGGCGATGTGACACTCGCAGTTAATGCCCTCATCATGCAATTGTTCACATTGTTTTCCTATTTCATGGATGGTTTTGCATTTTCGGGTGAGGCATTGGTTGGAAGGTATGCCGGGGCGCGCGATAGTGTGTCGTTGCGCCGCTGTGTCGGCCACATTTTCGGTTGGGGTGCAGGTGTGGCTGCGGTGTTCACTGTCACGTATATGAGTGCTGCCGAGTATATATTTGGCTTCATCACCGACGACAAGGTGGTGATAGCCGAGGCATTGCGTTACCATTGGTGGTGTGTTGCCATACCGTTGGCTGGTATGGCTGGATTTGTGTGGGATGGTGTTTACATTGGCCTTACGGCCACAAGGCAGATGCTGTTGACTATCGTGATTTCGACAGCCGCGTTTTTCACGCTCTACTATACTGTACCCGAGTCGTGGGGCAACGACAGGCTGTGGCTTGCATTTGTGTCATACCTTGCCATGCGTGGGTTGAGCCAAACGGTGGTTTATCATGGCCGCTTGTCGCGAGGTATTGACAAGATGTGTGGGTAGGTTCTTATAGTTTTATCAATGGTTTGCCCGCATTGCCGTCGTTGCTGCTTGAGGGCGGTTGCTTGGTCGTGGGGCCTTGGATTGTCAGGCGCACGGTGCCACGCCCATACTTGGCGTTGAGGCGGTCAGTGGCTTCCATCAGCCGCTTGTTTTGCGATGTGTTGACTTTGTCGAACAGGTCGAGTTGCCACCCGGCATCTTCCACGATGCCCCCCAGCACGATACCCATGCGCTTGTATTTGTATCCTTTTGCATAAATTCCATCCAATAATAGCAGTGCAACCCGCACTATTTCCTGAGTGTTAGACGTGGCGGCGGCAAGCCGTGCCGTGTCGGAATTGGAATATTGCGGTAGGTCGGTGCGGTGCGGATTGGTGCAGATAAACACGGTGATGGTGCGGCACAGGCAGTTGTCGCTGCGCAGGCTTGCAGCCACGTCGGCGGCATAATTGCTCAGCAATTCGTGCAGTTTTTCCAATTCTTCGACCATGAACGGGAATGTGCGGCTGTGCATGATTGACTGTTGGTGTTCGGGTGCTGACATGTCGATTGATGGCACTCCATGCAATTCCCGCCACGTGCGCACTCCGCTCGTCGTCATGAGCATGTTCACCACCTGTTCGCCGAGTGCGGCAAAGTCGTATGCCGTGCTTATGCCATACTGCTTGAGCCGTGGTGCGCTGCGCCGCCCTATTCCCCACACACTTTCGATGGGAATCTTCTTCAAGGCTTTCTCGCGCACATCGGGTGTGATAATGCAGATTCCGTTATATGCCGCATACTGCTTGGCAAACCATGTCGCCGTCTTGGCAAGCGTGTAGGTGCATGAGCAGCCGCAACTCACCGGTATGCCACAACCGCTGGTAATCACATCGACTACTTGCTCCATGCATTGCCGCACTGTCATAGGGTCGTCTATTGGAATTTCGCCAAAAAATTCATCGACACTATATTGCAAGAAGTTTACCACGATTTGTTGCTCCACCACGGCTCGCATTATGCGCCGCGACATTTCGCGGTATTTACGCAGGTCGGCATCAAACATGGCCACATTGTTGGATTCGAGTGTTTTCCTCACTTTGAACACTGGGTCGCCGCGTCGCAATCCGAGTTTCTTGGCTTCTTTTGTGAGGGCAAGGATTATGCCGCCGCCAGCCTCGTTGTTGTTGGCAACGACAACCGGGCGGCCTGCGAGTTCGGGGTGCGACACAATCTCGACCGAGGCATAGAACGAGTTGCAGTCGATGTGTACTATCATTTTTTGTATATGATGGTAAGCCCGTCGCGTAGGGGCAATATTACCTTTTCGACCCGGGGGTCGTGCGCCACTTTGTCGTTAAAGTCGAGTATGCCTTGTGTCTGTGCGTCGATTTTCTTCCCGGGTTCAACCACCTTGCCGTCCCACAGAGTGTTGTCGGCCAGTATGAAGCCGCCTGGAGTTACGTGGTCAAACACTAAGTCGTAGTATTCGCAATATTGCCGTTTGTTGGCATCGATGAATACGAGGTCAAACATCTGGTCGATTTGTGCCAGTACGTCGCGGGCGTCGCCTATGTGCAACGTTATCCGGCTGCCGTATGGCGACTGCGACAGGTGTGTGCGTATAAAGTCTTCAAGTTCGTCGTCAATCTCGATTGTGTGCAATTCTCCGTCCTCGGCAAGCCCTTCGGCAAGGCACAAGGCCGAGTAGCCAGTGAAAGTGCCGAGTTCAAGGATACGCCGCGGTGCAGCCATGCGCACAAACATTTTCAGCAACCGCCCTTGCAGATGCCCCGAACACATGCGCGGCCGCAAGTGGTAAAGGTGTGTGTCGCGGTCGAGCTTTGCCAAGGTTTCGCCTTCGGGGTCGATGTGGGCAAGTATGTAGTCTTCAAGTTCCTCGTCTTCCATTACTATTGTTATTTGGTGTCGGCGGGCTGTTTCATGCCAGTGATGGCTTCAATGGCGAGGCGGTAGCTGTCGAGCCCGAACCCGGCGATTACGCCGATGCAAGCCGGCGAAATCATGCTGTGGTGCCTAATCTCTTCGCGTTTGTGCACGTTGGAGATATGTACCTCTACCACTGGAGCTGTGATTGAACGTATGGCATCGGCGATGGCAAGCGAGGTGTGGGTGTAGGCACCTGCATTAAGCACAATGCCGTCGTAATCAAACCCCGTGCGGTGCAATTCGTCGATGATGGCACCTTCAGAGTTGCTTTGGAAGTAATGCAGTTCAAAATCATATCGGCTGCGCAGTTCCGACAAGTAATCTTCAAAGCTGCGTTGCCCGTATATGTTGCGTTCGCGCACTCCTATCAAGTTTAGGTTTGGACCGTTTATTATTGCTATTTTCATGTTGTGGCGTGTTTTGTTTTTGCAAAGTTATGAATTTTATATAAGCGGCGGAGTGGTAAGGTCGATTGTGAGGCATTCCTCGGCGGCTACGGTCGAGGGAAATATTTGGCGCGCCTCGTTGACAAGCTGTCGAGTGTCGTTGTAACGCTTGGAAAAGTGGCCGAGTATGAGGTGCTTGACACCAGCTTGCTGTGCGATGAGTGCGGCATCGGCACTTGTGCTGTGGCCTCGTGCGCGAGCTTTTTCCTGCAACGAGGCATCGTAGGTGGCCTCGTGGTACAGCCAGTCGACACCGGCCACGGCTTCGGCCACACGTTGCGACCGCACGGTGTCGGAGCAGTAGGCATAGCTCAAGCATGGGTCGGCATCGGTGGTGAGTTCTTTGTTTGGGATTACAGTGCCGTCGGGTTTCACAAAGTCGGCACCCATGCGCAAGTTGTTCATCTCGTAGTGCGGCACCTCGTGGAATTGAGCCATGTCGGCACGTATATGCCTCATTTTGGGCTTCTCGGTAAAGCGGAACCCTACCGTGGGTACACGGTGGTAGAGCGGGAAAGCGTGTACGGTGATGGCATCATCTTCATAAATGAGGGCATTGGCGGGCGAAATGACATTGAACCGCACGTTGAAAGGCAATTCGCGGCAAAAAAAGTCGAGTATCTCGCCGAATATGCGTTTCCCGGCATCGAATGTGTGTATGGTTATTTCCCCCGTTTTGCCGAGCAGTGCCATGGTTGAAATCAGCCCGGGAAGCCCGAAACAGTGGTCGCCATGCAAGTGGCTGATGAATATGTTGCTCAACCGCGCATATTTGAGCGACATTTTGCGTAGTTGCAATTGTGCGCCTTCGCCACAGTCAATCATGAATAGGTTGTCGCGTATGTTAAGCACTTGGCACGAAGGGAAATGCCTTAGCGACGCTGTTGCCGACCCACATCCGAGTATGTTGAGTTCAAATTTTGTAGCCATGACAAATGTTGAGTTTTATAATTTTGAGCCTTGGTGTTGCCCACATTCTTCAAAGGTATGCAAAAAATCCCAAATTCCATATCTCTGCACAAAAAATTCAAACATGTTGGACGCTGCATTGCAGTTATGGCAAATAAAGGAATGCGAAATGTTCCATTTGGTGTGTCCGGCCTGAATTTGGCTGGGGTGCTTGCTCGGGATTGCGGAAAAATTCTTATTTTTGCAAGTTGACACAGAGTAATCATTTAGAAGCGATATGGAAGAAACACCGATAGAGATAAAACCGGCGGTTCTTGACTACGACGAAATATGCCGCATGGCTCCATTCTTCAAGGGTCGGCGCAAATTGGTCGAGAGGCTGTTCCGCCTCTTGTCGATTGACAAGGTGAACGACATCCATGCCCGTAATTGCGACACGCCGGGAGTGGAGTTTACCGAGCGGCTGCTGCGTGAACTCGACATAAAATTGCGCATCGACAACGAGCAAGTGCTCGATAACCTGCCGCAAGGTGCATTTATCACGGTGTCGAACCATGCCTACGGGGCACTCGACGGAATTATACTAATCAACATGGTGGGTTCGCGCCGCCCCCAGTTCAAGGTGATGGTGAACATGATATTGAACCATATCGGTGCAATGCGCCCCAATTTTATTGCCGTCGATGCGCTGGCATCGTCGGACCCAGCCAAGCAAGCTGTTTCAAAGCATGGCATACGCGAGGCGTTGATGCAGGTCAAGAACGGGCAACCGCTCGGATTCTTCCCTGCTGGAGCCGTTTCCAAGCTCAACCGGCACTTGTGGCTCGAAGACCGCAAATGGCAGCCCTCGGTGATACGCATCATCAAGATGCTCAAGGTGCCTGTGGTGCCAATCTTTTTCCATGGCGGCAATAGCCCGTGGTTCAATTTCCTTGGGCTTGTGAGCTGGCAATTGCGCACGTTGCGGCTGCCTGCCGAGGTGTTTAACAAGAAAGGCCGCACCTTCCACATCTCGATAGGTAATCCCATAATGCCCGACGTAATAGGGAAATATGACGACATCGACCAGCTGGGCGAATTTTTAAAACAAGAAACTTACATGCTTAGGAGGTATAAATGAGCAATAACGATAGCAACCAAGCTGCTGCAAATATCCCACCCGAGATATTGCGCGTGAAGCAGCGGTACTCCATCATAGGCAACGCACCGTCGCTAATCGGCGCCATCAGGCGCGCCATGCAGGTGGCACCAATCGACTTGTCGGTGCTGATTATAGGCGAGAGCGGTAGCGGCAAGGAGTTTTTCCCAAACATAATCCACGACTACAGCTCGCGCAAGCACAACAAGTATATCGCCGTGAACTGTGGTGCCATACCCGAGGGTACGATTGATTCGGAATTGTTTGGCCACGAGAAGGGGGCGTTCACCGGCGCAATCTCCTCGCGCAAGGGGTATTTCGAGGAGGCCGACGGCGGCACTATATTCCTCGACGAAGTGGCAGAATTGCCGCTAACCACCCAGGCGCGGCTGTTGCGTGTGCTTGAGTCGGGCGAATATATCAAGGTTGGCTCGTCGGAAGTGCAGAAGACCAACATTCGTGTCGTTGCCGCCACCAACAAGGATATGTTGCGGGCTGTGAGCGAAGGCAAGTTCCGCGAAGACTTGTATTACCGCCTGTCAACGGTGCAAATCAACATTCCACCACTGCGCGAACGTGGCAGGGATGTGCTGATGCTTGTGAGAAAATTCTCTAATGATTTTGCCGAGAAATATGGCACACCATCGGTACAGTTTGACGACTCGGCGCGCGAGGTAATACTTGGCTACCGTTGGCCGGGCAATGTGAGGCAATTGAAAAATGTCATCGAGCAGGTGTCGCTTTTCGAGGCCGGCAACGAGGTCGATGCCGACCACATAAAGAAGTACCTGCCACCGCAATATAGTACCGACAACAAGCCCACTGTGGCATCGGCTCCGACATTCAACTACACGCAGGAGCGCGAAATGCTTTTCAAGCTGATTTTCAAGATGCAGCACGAAATAGAGAAGCTGAGCAGCCGCATCGACTCGTTGTCGAAAGGTGGAACCACAAGCGGCAGCCACTCGCATTCGCTCATAAAATATAGCGGAGCCGGCAGCTACAAGCCTACAACACCCATAAAAGAGGTGGTTGACATCGAGGACGGGTTTGCCGATGACGAAACGCCATATTCCGAGGCTGCCGGTGTCGATGCTCCCGAGAGCGGAAGCGATGTCGCCGACAGCGAGGCAATAACACTCGAAGACTCCGAGCGCGAAACCATCAAGAAATCGCTCGAACGCAACTGCGGCCGCCGGAAGAAGACCGCCGAGGAGCTGCATATCTCGGAGCGCACTCTTTACCGCAAAATCAAGGAATATGGGCTTGAATAGGCCACACACATTGGTACGCAACGACAACATTTCCAGCACATGACGATGATAAAACGCATATTGATGATATTGGTCCTTGCAGTGGTGTCGCAGGCTTGTTCCATTTCTTACACATTCAATGGGGCAATACTCGATTACAGCATTTACAAGACAATATCGGTATCGAACTTCCCTATACGTGCCGCACTGGTGTACGCACCGTTGCAGCAAATGTTTGAAAACACGCTGCAAGACTTGATTACGAGGCAGACGCGGTTGTCGATTGTCGATTCGAGCAACACCGACCTGCGCATAGAAGGTGAAATCACTGGCTATGCCTTGTCGCCACAGGCTGTGACCGAGGATGCCTACGCATCGCAGACAAGGTTGACAATCACCGTGCGTGTGAGGTATATCAACAACAAGAATCCCGACATGGACCTCGACCAGACCTTCTCGGCGTATCACGACTTTTCGAGCGACCAATTGCTGATTGACGTGCAAGACTCCTTGTGCGAGGAAATATGTGACGAGTTGTGCGACCTCATTTTCAATGCCACATTTGGCAACTGGTAAGGAATCAAAGGTTTGACGCATGGCAAAAGAGCTACTTTCGATAGATGACATACGCGGCTTGGTCGAAGATGCGGCCGGGGGGAAGGCTATGGGCCGTGCCGAGTTGGATGCGGCACGTGTGCAGTGGCCCTACTTCGTGGTACCGTCAATCTTGTACTTGCAGCGCAATCGCGACAGCATCACCGACGAGGAGAAAAAGGCGATTTTGCCGATGTTGGCACTTGCTTTTCCCGACCGCACGGTGCTGAGTGGCCTTGTTGGCGAGGCTGCCGACCGTTTCGGCCAATTCTATCCGCCGACCGAGCCAAAACCCACACCCGACACCGAGGCAGCCATCGACACATTCCTCGACCGTTACGGGCACAGCGACGACAAGGAGGTGGAGTTGCTCGACCGCTTGATATTCAACCCTATGCCAGAATATTCACAGGTGCTTGAAGCGGAGCAACAGCCTGCGGACGATGATGCAGCCGGCGACGACCCGTTGACGCGTGTGGCATCGGCATTCGACAATCTTGCGGCACGTGCCAAGCCTGTTGCACCCGAGCAACCAAAGTCTGACGAGGAGTATGTAAAAGAACCCGAACCTGCCGCCGACGACTCGATGCTGAGCGAAAGTTTGGCAAAAATATTTATCAAACAAGGCAAATATGCCAAGGCACTGGAAATTATTAAAAACATAAGTTTGAAATTTCCAGAAAAAAGTATTTACTTTGCAGACCAAATACGTTTCTTACAGAAACTTATACTTAACGAAGAAATAAACAACAGATAATATTATGTACTATTTTTTGACAATTCTTATTGTGATAGCTGCCCTGCTGTTGATTGGCGTAGTCTTGATACAGAAATCCAAGGGCGGGGGCTTGGCTTCGAGTTTCTCAAGCTCCAACCAAATTATGGGTGTGCGCAAGACCACCGACTTTGTGGAGAAAGCCACATGGACGCTTGCAACCGTGATTTGCGTGCTTAGCATCATTTCGTCGTTTGTGGCTCCGCAAGACTGGGTTAAAGGCAAGCAATCGCGCGTAATCGAGCAGCAAGAAACCACACAGCAGCAAGCCACACCGTTTGCTACTCCCGAAGCTGCCCAAACGCAGACGCCAGCTCCGGCCGACAGCGCAAAGTGATAGTCACTTATTTCTTTTGAAAAGATACAAAAAGCTGTACCGCAGGGTGCAGCTTTTTTGTTTTATGTAGGAGGTGTATCAAAAATAGCGATGTCTGAAACAATCAGCAATTATAGACAGGCATTTATGTAGAGCCGTCATATCATGGCGGCTCGTTACTGCCACATTTACAGCATATTACGGTTGCATTTGAGCTGTCATCGAGGGTGTATCAAAATTGGCAGTACCCACCTCGTAGGGACGCACGGCTCGTGCGTCCGCATGTCGCAAGGTTCTGTTAACCATTTGTAAATTAACAGAATATGCACCTAATTGCGCAGCGGACGCACGGGCCGTGCGTCCCTACAAAATTGCGCAAATTTGCATTTTGATACACCCTCTACATGAATAAGGGGATTCGGGGGGGGGGATTAACGTTATTTAACAGATGCCTAATTTGCTGGAAATCTACATTGGTGAAATGGAGGTAACCAAGTGGCAATGTCGTAACTTGTAGGTAGTTACATGCTTGTTGGCTATCTTTGTAGCGTTGAAAACCAATTAAAAATATACAGATATGAAGCAAATTGAGCAAATAGCCTCGGCTGAAAATTTCAATGCAATAAGCGTAGGCAAATTGAATGAACTTGGCGACTATGTTTTGGAACTCGGGCCAGATGTGAAAATTCCCGGAAAAGTGTTTGGTGGTGCGGCTCTCAACGCCACAGGTGCTGAATTTTCATTCCAAATGTTCCAGCCTGGAACCGAAACGGGCTTCTTGCACACGCACAAGCAGCACGAGGAACTGTATTTCTTCTTGAGCGGCAACGGCGAGTTTCAAGTTGACGGTAATGTGTTTCCTGTGAGTGAGGGCAGTGTGGTGCGTGTTTCGCCCAACGGTCGCCGCTCGGTTCGCAACAACGGCACTACCCCATTGGTGATGCTGTGTGTGCAATATCGTGGTGCAACATTCACTGCCGACGATGCCGCCGATGGCAACATCCTCGCCGAGCCTGTGAAATGGTAATCAGGGTTAAATGAGGTGTCCTGATTCCGTAATATAGTATCGAGGCTGCGCCATTGGTGCAGCCTCGATGTTTAAATGCGTTTTATGTAGAGGGTGTATCAAAGTGCCCAATCACCTAACTTGTAGGGACGCACGGCTCGTGCGTCCGTGTGCTGCAAGGCACTATTAAATTACTATGTTTCAGACTGATATATGCCTTCGGTGCAGCGGACGCACGGGCCGTGCGTCCCTGCTAAATCGCTTAAATCTGCATTTTGATACACCCTCTACAATACAGTGTAATACAATTATACTGTGAGGATTTCTTTCTCTTTGGCGGCAAACACTTCGTCGATTTTCTTCATGAAGCGGTCGTGGGTCTTCTGGAGCTTGTCCTCGGCGTCTTTCTCGACATCTTCGGGCATTCCGTCCTTGATAGCCTTTTTCAAGCCGTCGATGGCCTCGCGGCGGGCGTTGCGCACCGATATTTTGGCTTGTTCGGCCTCGTTTTTGGATTGCTTCACGAGAGCTTTGCGGCGTTCCTCGGTGAGTGGCGGAATCGAGAGGCGGATTATTTCGCCATTGTTCTCGGGCGTGATGCCGAGTTCCGAGTCGATAATTGCTTTTTCAATCACGCGGAACATCGACTTTTCCCACGGTGTGATGGTAATGGTGCGGGCATCGGGTACGGCAACGTTGGCAACGTTGCTGATGGGAGCCTGGCTGCCGTAGTAGTCAACACGTATGCCATCGAGGATTTTCGGGTTGGCCTTTCCGGCGCGTATGCGTGCCAATGTTTCTTCCAAGTAGGCAACAGCCATTTCCATTTTTTCCTCGGCAGGGCCAAGGTAATGTTTAACGTCGTTCATAACAAAGTTGGTTTAAATATATTTATTTGTTGATTGTTTCTATTTGCAGTCTTGCTGTGGCAATCACTTGGGCGAAACCAATGTGCCAATGTTCTCGCCCGATAGCACACGTGCCAGATTGCCCACAGTGTCCATGTCGAAGACGATGATTGGCAGCTTGTTTTCCTTGCACATTGTGGTGGCTGTGAGGTCCATCACTTTCAGCCCACGTGTATAGATTTCGTCGTAGCTTATTTCGTCAAATTTGGTCGCCGTCGGGTCTTTCTCGGGGTCGGCAGTGTATATGCCGTCCACGCGTGTGCCTTTGAGCATCACGTCGGCTTCTACCTCAATGCCGCGCAGTGCCGCACCGGTGTCGGTTGTGAAGAACGGGTTGCCGGTTCCTCCAGCTATTATTGCCACCTTTCCGGCTCGCATGGCATCGATAGCTTTCCACTTGCTGTAATATTCGCCGATTGGGAACATATTGACAGCCGTGAACACTTGTGCTGGTTGTCCGATGCTTTCGAGTGCCGAGCTGAGTGCCAGCGAGTTGATTACTGTTGCGAGCATACCCATTTGGTCGCCTTTCACGCGGTCCACGCCGTGTGCAGCCCCGGCAAGGCCTCGGAAAATGTTGCCGCCGCCGATTACGATGGCAATTTCCACACCGCTTTGTGCGGCTTCCTTGATTTGCCGGGCATATTCGCCCACGCGCTGCGGGTCGATGCCATATCCTTGGCCGCCCATGAGCGACTCGCCGCTCAATTTGAGCAATATCCTCTTGTAGTTGGTTCTCATGACACGATTGTTTTTGAGTGTGAATGTTCTACAAATTTAGCATATTGGCTCAACAGTGCAAAATTTGTGGCAAAAAAAGCAGTTTATGAGCGTGTATCCAAATCACACATTATGGAGTGTGCCAGTAGGCATAAAAAACACGCAGGGACAACCTCACGGTCACCCCTGCGTTCCTTAATAAGGACTTCATTAGACTATATTGGTTTTATTTTTACCATCGTCCTCCTATTATGTTGATTTATTGCGATGCGCAATAACATAATATGCTGTCCTTTAGAGTTATAATGCAATTAACGAATTACATACCTTCCGTCTTCAGCAGCGTTACAGGTATTTCCTCGCTGATTGTACCCACGCCATCGACATTCAACGTTACAATCACGTGAACAGTGATGTCGTTGTACAAGCCCGAACCGTCGTTGCTCCATGTAATCAAGCCAGTTGCCGGGTCGATGGTCAAGCGGCCATTCTGGTCTTCACCAGCCTTGATTGCATAGGTGAACTCAAACTTGCTGTCGCTGTCGAAGTATTCGTCGAACAATGCATTGCCTGCCTTGTGTTCCCATACCAACTTGTGACCTACTTCGAAGAATACCTTGATGCGGTCGGCAAAGTCGTCGGTGGTAGCCAAGCCTACAGGAGTTTCGAGTTCTACCGGAGTTTCTACTTCGATTATGAACGGATTGCGGAATTGTACTGTGTAGTCGAGGTAGTGGTTAGTACCACAGTCACGGACTGCTACGAAACGTACTGGAACATCGAGCGACTTAGTCTTGAGCTCTTGTGTGAGCTTGATGATTTGGTCTTCGAATGTCTGAGCAGCAGCTGCTGGATTAGCCGGGTCGATTTCAACATAAGTAGTAGGTGCGCCGCTTGCCAATGTGAAGTAGTAGGTGTGGTGCTTGTTGGCGAAGTCTTTCAAGTAATCCTCGAATGCCTCAACCAAACGTGTCTGCATCGTCAAGTTGCCGCCGATAACTTGGCCACGTACTATTTGAGTCTTGTCGGTAGCATAGTCGTCAATCAACTTAGCTTCGGTGCAATCATCGTGGATATTGTAGTTGATGGTGATGTGGATTTCCGGATAAGATGTCGGGTCGAATGCTGGGATTACGACTTCTACCTTACCTGCACCATCCTTCAGACCTTCTTCGATGTCGGCCAAGTCGTTGAATTGTACGTAAACCAAACCGTCGGTCAATGTAGCATTGCTGTTGAACGGACGAATAGTTACGCTCACGCCATTGTCGGTTACACCGTCATAGTTAGTGATTTTGTAAGTAGTGTTGGCTTGGTCGTAGCGGAGAGCGAAGTCTTCGGCCGGGATACCAACAACGCTGTAGATTTGGTCATTTACTTCTTGCCATGTGAACACGATAGTGTTGTTGCTGCTTGTGCTCCATGCCGGGCTGTCGGGCAGAGTAGAGTACATGATGTCGCCACCTTCCTTGGTGATTTCAATCGGGTCGGGGTTAACCTGTGCGGTACGCGTGATTTGGATTACGATGTAGCCCACTGCGATTTCTTCGCCGTTGAGGTATGCTGTAGCTTTTACGACAGGCTTGCGGCTGATAGCAGCTTCGTTGGGTTCGCCGTCTGCTGCATCGTCAACCGAGATGTAGTAATTGCCATCTTCTTTTTGTTCAATCGAAGTGTAGTAGTCCTGTTCAGTGCCGTCGGTACCCTTAATCTTGGTTTCCTCGAACTTGTAAGTGAGGTATTTGCCAAAACCAGCGTCAACAAGGCTGATATGGGTTTCGCTGGTAGCCCAAGCCTCGGCAAGCGTGTTGAGGTTGAGTTCGCCAGTGTAAACCATATTTGCGTCAACAGTGGTTGCGTCGGTAACAGTTCCGAATGTTTCGGGATAGTAACGGTCGGCATCAGCAAGCGGCAATTTGTGCTTCTTTGCGATAGCGAAGTCGTTGAGAGTTTCAAAGTCAACAATCGAGTAATCCGAAGTCACGATGCGGTCCTTGCCATCGACAGTCTTGTCGTTGGCTTGCAGGGCAACGAGGACTTCCTTGTTGTCGGTCTTTGAGTTGCTTGCGTCGGCAAGTTCTTTCGAAGCAACCGAAGTTACAGTAACCTTTCCTGCTTCAGCGAAGCTGATGTTGGTAACTTCAAGGAAGTTGTTTTCATCGGGTTTAGCCGAACGTACTTCTACTGTGCGGTTGATGAACGACCAAGCAGCAGGTTCTTTCAAGTTAGTGGTGTCGGCATTCTTCGGGTTCAAGCGATAAGTCATAACGAGGTCGTTTGAAGCCAAGAATTTGTAGGTCTTCGACGTGTTGTCCCAAACCGACAGCGAGTAGTAGGTAGTCACGCCGTGGCCTTCCTTGATTACGTCGGGGATAAAGAGCAGCCCGTTGAGAGGCTCGCTGAGCTTGATAGTAACATCAGTAAGGTTGCCATCGGCATCCTCTATGTTAGTCAGCGTGAGGGTTTGGTTTTCGGTGTTGTAAACAGCAGTGATAATACCGCCCTCGGCTTTCCAAGGCATCTTTTCGGTACCATTCTCGCCATTCATCACAACGCGAGATTCTTCTTCGCCGTCGCTATTGCAAACAACCTTTGCCCAGCAGCCGCTTTCCATGTCGGGTTCATAATAAACCATGTTGCCGTTGGCTTGGCCATCTTTACCATCCTCGCCGTCTTGGCCATCTTGACCGTCCTGGCCGTCTTGGCCGCGCGAAGGCATTCCAGTGTCAACACCATTGATGAACCAGTTGCCATTGGCACCGATTTCTACCACCGAACCAGGCGCGCCATTGGTGACGGTGTATGTACCACCATCCGAAGTAGTAATAGTGATACCGTTTTCTGATGACGATATATCGGTGATAACAACACCCTCGGCGATTTGAGCCTGAAGGTCGCTAAGCGTGCCTTCAATGGCTTCGACGCGCCGACGGAGGTCGCTATCGTCGTAGTCGTCACAAGCTACAAACGTACCTGCCAGCCCCAACATGAGGAAGCCAAACAGGGTCGCACTTAAAAACTTTTTAATCATAATAATAAAAACTTTAAATATTAAAAATGAAAAGAGTTACTATCTATATAACTACATGTTTTTCCTGTCTATGGTGAGTAAATTTTCTGCCGTTATTTAGTAGTTAACGGCACTTTTATCGGTGCAAATATAAGGGTTGTTTTTATTTCATGCAAAAATATTTGGTATTTTTTTATTAAATCGGTGATTTAAGGGTATTTCCCGATTTTATTTTTTCACCGCCATTTGTTTGAAGAGTCATGTTGCATGGGAATGCAAAAGTCTGAGAAATTCGGTTTTTAGGGTACTGATACCATTTTTATGGTAATTACCATATCTTATAATACACTAATTGTCAGATAATTACAACGTCCATTCTAAATAGTGCCGTTAACTACTAAGTAACGGCACTTTTTTTAGTGCTTGTTAACCATTCGTGTTTCGGTGCAATGTGTTTTTTCACAGTTTGTTAGATATTATGGCGTTTCATATTGATTGTTGAGAATGGTTAAAAAAAGTTACTGAGCTATGAGTGGTCGTTTTAGCCCATTCAAATTAAGCCAAGCGTGCGTGATTTGCTCCATATTGTCGTGCAATTTGCGCCGCGATACCATTATTTATATGTCGTTTTCGGCACATTTCAACCTGTGGTGCTTTACGTATGAAATGACGGTGTTGTTGGCATTGTCGATGCGGTCGTCGCAAAATGGTTTTAAATAGGTTTCGGTGACGGCGATTGACGAATGCCCCATTGCCTCGGATATAATGCCATGGTGTATTTCGCAGTAATAAGCCATTGTAGCCCAAGTGTGGCGCGCGGTGTAGGTGCTAAGGTGGACGGCTTGCGGCATCGTCTTGGAGAGCCGTTGCAGCTGGTGGTTAAAGTGCCGCAGAGCGCACTGGTACTCCTTGTAGGCATTGCGGCTCCCTTCGGGGCTGCTGATGAACGGGAACACGTATGGCGAGTCGGCATCTGTTTCGGCAGCAAGTATGTCGATGATGCGTTGGGCATCGTCGGTCAGTTTCACTGTTATGACGCGTCCCGTTTTCCGGCGGCGGTATGTGAGGTGGCAGCCAATAATGTCTTCTTTGCGCAAGTAGCATAGGTCAACAAACGGCATTCCGCGTAGCATGAACATGAGCGTGAATATCAGTTTTGTGCGCCTCAGTGTCGGGGTTGGCGAGTTTGGCTGGTTCTCCACTGTTAGCAACTCGCTGATTTCACCCACGTTAAGCGACCGTTTTCGGCTATTATCGACCGATGTCCTGACGTGTGCGAAAAGCCGCGGCTTGTAGTCGGTCAACCCGCATTCGGCGGCACGGTTGTAGGCGGCTTTTAATACCTTCATGTAGGTTGCAACGGTGTTCCAACTGCATTGCCGTTGTCGTAGGTATATTTCAAATCCCTTGATGACATGTGCCGACAAGTCGGTAAAAGGCAAGTCGCGGTGCCCCATATAGGCTTCAAAAGCATTGCGTGCACTTTGGTAAATGTGAGCTGTTCCCCATCGGCCATTGGAAGCATATTCGTCAACCATGGCTTTAATCATTTTAAATACTGTTTGATACATACAATTCTCCTGTTTAAAGTGTTTTAAATCATCTATCTATGTCTTTCCTAATGTATTCTTCATATCGCAGTGACAAGGCACGATGCCTCCCGCACATGACGGTGGTGCCGTCACCCTTAGTGAAGTAACGATGTTTTCTGCTCAACATTTGTGAAAAATAGCAAAGTACACTATAAACATTTTTGAAGTCCTTAGGTTTCATGTATAGAAAGTTTTAAATTGAGGTTATTGTGTTCCAAATTTAACAATAAATTGTTGAAATTGTTGCAAGTTGACATGTTTTGCACCATGCAGATTGTGAAATATTCATTTCCCGATACTGAAACTATCGGCAATTGCCAGACGGTTTTTGTGTAGAGCCGTCATACCATGGCAGCTCGTTACTGCCACAGTTTAAACACAATAGTTATATTGCGGCCGCTATCGGACTGCATCGTGCTGCACCGAGGGTGTATCAAAATGCAGATTTGCGTAATTTTGTAGGGACGCACGGCCCGTGCGTCTGCTGCGCAATCAGGTGCATATTCTGCTAATTTACAAATGGTTAACAGTGCATTTCGGCATACGAGGGTGTATCAAAATGCAAATTTGCGCAATTTTGTAGGGACGCACGGCCCGTGCGTCCGCTGCGCAATTAGGTGC